>NZ_SIZZ01000002.1:0-600000 GCF_004322705.1 Dyella terrae
TACGTCCTCTTGAACCCCACCGCATCCGCCATCCCCTGCGGCTTCCACTCCCCATCCACCACGAGCTGCTTCCCATCCGCCGACGGTGTCCGCCGCTCGTTCAATTGCGACCCATCGGCGTACTGAGCCTCCAAAGGGCCGTCATTCCGGCGAAAGCCGGAATCCACTGCGACCACGTTTCAGGGCTGCGGCGATGCGGCGACAAATGGGTCGTCGCCGTGGATTCCGGCTTTCGCCGGAATGACGACATGTGAGGGGTGCGGTCAACTAATCCCTCACTGCAACCCCACGTACGTCCTCTTGAACCCCACCGCATCCGCCATCCCCTGCGGCTTCCACTCCCCATCCACCACCAGCTGCTTCCCATCCGCGGACGGCGTCCACCGCTCATTCAACTGCGACCCGTCCGCGTACTGAATACTCACCACCACGCTCCCACCTTCCCGCCGCGCACTGGCCATCGCGTTCCCGCTCAACGTCTGGCGCTTCACCCCATCCAGCTTCACTTCCAGCTGCTGACCGTTGTTGAGGCGCACCTGCACGCTTTTGTCGTCCTGCGTCACCAGCAGCACCGAATCGCTGGCGAGCGTCGGAGGGAGCGGGGCGCTGCCGCGGAAGTCCTTGGCCTCATCCTTGTCTTTGTCCTTGTCGCCGCTGCCGTGGTCACCGCCCTTGCCGCCATGACCGCCGCCATGGCCGCCCATGCCGCCACCACCACCACCCATGCCGCGACCGCCGCCGTGATGCCCACCCGGGCCATGATCGCCGGGTCCGCCTGCCGTGGAGGCTGGCGCCGGCGCGGCCTCTTCACCACGCGCCACCGCCTGCAACTTCGCGCGCACCACGTCCGCGCTATCGCTGTTGCGGTCATCCAGACGCCAGGCGCCGGCAATGTTGAGGGGTTTGGCGTCCTGGGCGTGGAGCGCGAAGGGCAGGGCAAGGGCGAGCAGGAGGACGGGAAGCTTGTTCATGGGAAATCGACCTGGGCGGGCGCGGGCCCGCGTAAAAACGAAGGGGAATGCCATCTCATGACGCGCCGGCGACGCTGCGGTTGACACCCTGCCCGCAAGACATTCCACCCGGGTCGCAGTGACCATCGTCAGGCGTCGGCGCCTCGACCCGATGGCATACTCGGGTTTCTGTGTAACCGGAGTCGCCCCATGCGTCTGCTTTCTGTCCTTGCCGTCGGTGCGTTCGCGCTGCCGCTGGCCGCTTTTGCCGCCGATCCGCATTCCTACGCCCAGCCTGACCAGGTGCGCGTCACCCACCTCGATCTCGATCTGAAGGTGGATTTCCCGCACAAGCAGCTCGATGGCCTGGCCACGCTGAAGCTGGACTGGAAGAACGCCAAGGCGCAGGCGCTGGTGCTCGATACGCGTGATCTCACCATCAGCAAGGTCGAGGGCCTCGACGCCAGCGGCAAGGCTTCGCCGCTGAAGTTCACGCTCGCCGAGCGCGACAAGCAGCTGGGCAGCAAGCTCACCATCGATACGCCCAAACAGCCGGTGCAGGTGCGCATCACCTACACCACCGCGCCCACCGCGTCGGGCTTGCAGTGGCTCACGCCGGAGCAGACGGCGGACAAGAAGCTGCCCTTCATGTTCTCGCAGTCCGAATCCATCCACGCGCGCTCCTGGGTGCCGCTGCAGGATTCGCCGGCCATTCGCTTCACCTACAAGGCCCACGTCACCGCGCCGAAGGATGTGCGCGTGACGATGAGTGCGATCAATGATGCCAAGCATCCGCTCGACGGCGATTTCAGCTTCGAGCAGCCGCATCCGATCCCGTCGTACCTGCTGGCCATCGCCGCTGGCGACATCGCGGTGAAGGAAACCGGCCCGCGTTCGGCCGTGTATGCCGAGCCCAGCGTGGTCGGCAAGGCCGCGCACGAGTTCGAAGACACCGAAAAGCTGATCGCCGCCACCGAAAAGCTCTACGGCCCGTACGCCTGGGGTCGCTACGACATCCTGGTGCTGCCGCCCTCGTTCCCGTTCGGCGGCATGGAAAACCCGAACATGACCTTCGCCACGCCGACCGTGCTGGTGGGCGACAAGAGCCTGGTCTCGCTGGTGTCGCATGAGCTGGCGCATTCGTGGTCGGGCAACCTGGTGACGTCCGCCGCGTGGCGCGACATCTGGCTCAACGAAGGTTTCACCACCTACGTGCAGGGCCGCATCACCGAGGCCGTCTACGGCAAGGCGCTGGCTGACGAAGAAGCCCTGCTGTCGGCGCGCGCGCTGCTGAAGGAGCTGCCCACCATGGCGCCGAACGCCCAGCGCCTGGCGCCGGAGCCGCGCGGCATCGACGCCGACGACGCGCTGTCCAGCGTCGCCTACGACAAGGGCTCGTGGTTCCTGCGCACGCTGGAAACGCGCTTCGGTCGCGAAACCTTCGACAACTACCTGAAGGGCTATTTCGCGCACTTCGCCTTCCAGAGCATCACCACCGAGCAGATGCTCGATTACCTGAAGGCCAATCTCTTCGACAAGAACCCGGGCAAGATGAGCTGGGACGAAGTGAAGGCCTGGGTGTACCAGCCGGGCGTGCCCAAGAACGCGCCGCTGCCGGCCTCGCCGCGCTTCGATGCCATCGACGCCGCGCGCAAGTCGTTCCTTGCCGGTTCGCTGGACGCCACCAAGCTCGACGCCAAGGGCTGGAACACGCAGGAGTGGATGTACTTCCTCGACGGCATGCCCGACGTGGCCCCGCTGGACAAGCTCAAGGCACTCGATGCCGCCTGGCACCTCACCGGCACCCCGAACGCCGAGATCGGCATGCGCTGGTACAGCCACGCCATCGCCGCCGGTGACAAGGACGTGTGGAATGCCGCCGCCGAGCACATGACCCGCATCGGTCGCCTGTACCTGACCATGCCCCTGTATAAGGCCTTCGCCCGCACGCCGGACGGCCTGGCTTTCGCCAAACAGGTGTATGAGAAGGCCAAGTCGGGCTACCACCCGATGACCCAGGAAGCGGTTGAGCGCACGTTCGCCAAGGCCGCCAAGGGCGACAAGCCGGCGAAGTAATATGCCTGTCAGATGGCGCGGCGACCTTGATCGCCGCGCCCATCGACCCGACATGCTCTGACCCATCTGACGAATCGTGCCCATGCCGACACCGACCACGCCTTCCACGCGCCCGCTCTGGCAACGCCTGCTGTTCCGCCGCCTCAAGTTCCTTGCCGTGGTGGTGGTGATCATCGGCCTGCTGCTCGGCGGCAGTTACCTGCTGGCGCCGCAATGGCTGATCCAGGCCGACGTCGCGCGCAAGGCGATGGCCGCCCACGTGGAAAAGCACTCGGTGCAGGTGGGCGATACCAAGTGGTCGTACTACGAAGGCGGTCAAGGCCCGACGCTGGTGATGCTGCACGGTTTCGCCGCGGACAAGTCCGTCTGGCTGGAACAGCTGCGCATCCTCAGCCAGCATTTTCACGTGATCGCGCCGGATCTCCCGGGCTGGGGTGAATCCACCCGCATCGACGGCGCGAGCTACAACATCGACATGCAGGCCGTGCGCTTCGGCGAATTCGTCAACGCGCTGCGCCTGCAGAAGTTCGTGCTGATCGGTCATTCGATGGGCGGTGCGATCGCCGGCGTGTATGCCGCCGATCATCCCGAACACGTCGCCGAGCTGGCGCTGATCGATTCCTTCGGCCTCAAGGCCAATGAGAACGACTTCTCGCGCGAAGCCCTGTCCGGCAAGAACCCTTTCATCTTCGACAACCGCGAGGAATTCGCCCGCGCCACCGCGCTGGCCTTCACGCATGTGCCGAAGATTCCCGGTCGCTTCATCGACGTGCTGATCGAGCGCAACCAGCGTGATCGTGAGTTCCTCAACCGCACCTTCAACGAACTGCGCGATCCCTCGCAGTACCTCTCGCTGCAGCATCGCCTGGATCAACTGGAGATGCCGGTGATGGGCCTGTGGTGCCGCGATGACAAGATCATCGACGTGTCGGCGATGGATAACCTGCGCAACGGGCTCACCCATTCCGCCGCCATCGCCAGCACCACGCTGAGCGGCTGCAACCACATGCCCATCCTGGAAAAGCCCGAAGAAACGGCGCGCATCCTCACGCAGTTCGCTTTGTCGCACTGAGTGTTGCGCTTGGTGGGACCGCTCGCGTTGCTCGCTGTGAATCCGGCGGCTGACGCCGCCTGTGAACAGTGAACGGGAAAAGCAGAGTGCAAGTTCGCTCCGGCACGCTCTTACCTGTTCACCGTTTACAGCGAAGCGCAGCGAGCGGCTTCACAGGGCGCGTAGCGCCCGGCCTTACCACCTAAGGAATGCGAGGCTATGAAACAGCTGGTGGTGATCGCCTTTGTTGCCCTGTTGGTGGGCGTGCACTGGTATTTCCGTACGCGCGCCGATAAACCGGTCAGCGCCGTCGAGCGCGGACTCGCTACCGGATGGCTGTGGGTGCGCCGCATCACGTGCTTCTTCGCCGCCGCGGTGGCCTTGCTCGGCGCGTTGTCGCTGATCGCGCACGGCATCCTGACGGATGTCGACATGATGCTCATCATCGGAACCGTTCTTTTGCTGGCGCTGGCCGCGCTCTTCACGCACTGGGGCGTCTACGGCATGGGCGTGCGTCGCTACGACACGCGCGACGACCGGCCGGTGCATGAGGCCCGGGCGAAACGTTACGGCTGGCGCCGTTCCTGAGAACGGTTATCGGTTGGCGCATCCGCCTGGACGTCTAAACCGCCTCGCGCCAGGGCCGCCGCGTATTGGCCCCAATGCCCCATTGCATGCCACGACACTTTCTGCTTCCCTACGTGCTTGCCTCAACAGGGGAGGCAACAGGGGACAACATGTCGTGGGTTGAATCGGAGTCCAATGCGACGCCGCTGGCTGGGTCGTCGCGGCAGCCATGGGCAACCATGGCCGAACGCGTGCAAGACGCGGATGGCAGCCATGAGTTGTTCGAGGAGATTCGCGTATGGCGAAAACTCGATGCACATCGCATGTGGCTTTACCGGTGCCTGAAAAACCGTCAGAGCGGCCATTACGCCGTGCAGGGCCGGGAGCGTGTGTACACGCCGGAAGGCGGTGGCCGTGTCGCGCACCTGGCGCATCACTTCGTCACGCTCGCCGGACATACCTCGGCCAGTGAACACTGCAGTTGGCATGACACGCTGGAAGCCGCGATCGAGGCCAACGATGCCGCGCACGCCTGATGCGATGCGTGACATCGCCATCGCGCGTGCCCCGCGTCCCAAGCGCTGATGTGGCGGCATAAGGACATGGTGGCGCAATCGGCATCCATCGGCGCAACGCAGCTGGATCGTTATTTCGCGCGCGACATCTTTCCAAACTTCCCCTTCCGCAATCGCCACTGGCTGGCGGTGGCGTTCGATCGCCAGGCGTTTCCCTCGCGCATGCCGCGCTGGTTCTTCGACCTGCTGGTGCAGACCTATACGCCCACGCGCGCACCCATCAGCATCTACGCGCGCAACCCCGACGGCACCGAGCCCGCCTGGTGGCGCCACGACGTTCCGCTGGAATGGTCGGCGTACGAATCGGTGGTGACAGGCGAGAACAGCACGGCCGAATTCCGCATGCTCGATCCGCTGGGGCGCTGGGCCTGCTGGAGCACGAATGAAGTGACCGTGTGGGGCGGCGAAGCCGAAGACATGATGATCATCTACGAGCGCATGGGCGGCCGTGATCGCGTGCGCCAGTCCATGTTCAACAGCCTGCACGCCTATGCGGCGCATCTGCCGTCGCTGGCGAAGTACGTCCGAGGGCTGGTCGACGCGGCCGGGCGCGAGTAAGCCGCGTCAGTCGGCGACGTCGGCGACCAGGCGATCGAGTTCGGCTTTAAGCATCGAACCGTTCTGCCGCAGCCAGTCGCGCTGTTCTTTCCAGTCCGGATAAATCGATGCCACCTGCGCCCAGAAACGCGGCGCATGGCTGCGTACGCGCAGATGGCACAACTCGTGCGCCAGCACGTAACGCAGTGCTGCCGGCGGGGCGAGCGCCAGGGCGAGATCGAGGTTGATGCGATCGCGCGTGTCCAGGCTGCCCCACAGGCTTTTCATGGAGCGGATCTTGAGCGCGGTAGGTGCGAGCCCGAGTTGCGGCACGAACGTCGCCATCCAGCGCGCCACGTCGCGACGCATCAGGTTTTCGAAATACGAGGCGAGCAAGCCACGCGCCACCGGCAAGGCACGCGTATGCGGACGCGGGATCACCAGCGTGAGGCCGCCTTCGAATGGTTCGACTTTCGGATACGCGCCTTCGGCCCAGGTGAGCGTCGTCGGTTCGCCGCGCAACGGAAACTCAGTGTCAATGCCCAGCCGCAACGGCGGCAAGGGTTGCGACACCAGGTTCAGTTCGTCGAGTTTCTTTTCCAGCCAGTCGGCATGGCTGCGCAGGAACGCACTGACCTGCGCCGGATGCGTGCCATGCGGATACGTCACGCGCGCGCCCTTGGGCGTCACGGTCAAACGCAGGCGACGCGCACGCGGGTGCGCTGACTTCAGCACGCGGATCGTGTTGCCGCTTGCTGTCGCCAATTCCAGCCAATCGCCTTCGAGGTGCTGCGCCATGCTCTTGCCCTGATCGGTGCGACGTCCGTACGTCGCCATTCTCCGCTGCCCAATGTGGGGGGATCATGCAGGCTTCGCAAGTCGGACAGGTGACGGTGAAATACCCGGATATTCAGTGATTTGCGTCCCGTGCCCGCCAGCCATGCGGGCTGGCGGGCCAGACCTCGAACGTTTCGAGGTGGGTTCAGGCTCGCGCCCGTTCAGGCAGCGGCTGTCGCAACCCGGCGGAGACGCATGGGTCCGCTCAGAACGCCAGGTTGAGGCCCACGTTGATCCAGCGCGAAAGCTCGCCATCGCGACTCTGCCCCACCAGGACATCGACGCTGTTGTCCTTGAAATAGATGCGCACGCCGGTCTGCGCGACGTACCCATGTCCGACCGGGCGCAGGTATTCGGCGAGCAGGCCCACCTGCGAACTGGCGATGTACTCGACACCCGCGCCGATCAACGGACGCACGTGATCGGACCGCGTCCAGGCCAGGCCCACGTTCACGTTGGCCTGCCAACGCTGCGCGCGGTCCAGCGGGCCACTGAAAGCGACGTACGAATCAGCGAGCTTGCGCCTGCCGTCGTCGAGCGTCGCCGTGGTTGCCCAGGCCGCACTGATGCCGGTATCGCCGCCATCGTGGATGAGCCACTTCACGCCCGGGCTCAGTCCATTCCGGTTGGGGCGAACCTGCCGACCCAGGCCCAGCGAAAACTCGACCGTACCGATGCTGCACGCCGGCACCGTCCAGCCCGCCAGCGCCCCACCCTTGAACGACTGCAACCAGCTCTCGAGCTGGCAACGCCCGGCGGGCGTGATCGTGGCGTCGTCCACGACATAACTACCACCCGATGCCTGCGCATCGAATGCCATCAGCAAGCTTGCCGCAAGACAAACGGCAATAGGAAAAAACTTCAGCGTCATGCTTCCTCCCAACGCGCAAGCGCGAGGAAAACAAGGAAGGCAACTCACGAATGTGAAATGCCGATAGCCAGCAAGGCTATCGATGCACCATGACGGCACGACAACCTGCTAGCGGCGGAAAAGGCTCGGGCTAGGGTCGTCGTCCATGCGGTGGCTCGGGGGTGCGGAAAGTGGGCGCATTGTCGGTGGGTTGGGTGGGATGGTCAATGTGCAGTGGCTGGATGAACCAGGGTGTCGTGGGCCGCTGTGCCGGGCCTGGATGCGCCCTCGATCACCGCCGAGCGATTCGCAGCGTCTGCGAGGTAGATGGCCATCTGTTCGAGTCGAATTCGCTGGAACACCAGCGCCAGCGCCATCCAGTAGCCAATAAACAAAGCAGCGACGACGAGGAGATCAAGCCAGCCGTACTTAGCTTCATGCACGTAGCTCTTCACCTGGATCAGAAGTGCACCAACCAGCGGAAGTACGCCCAGCTTCTCGATGGCACCCAGCATGATTGGCATGCGATCTTTCATTCGCTCATGCCGTCCGCGCGCATAGCTGGCTAATGTAGAGAGCGTTTCAGATGGGTAACTGCATAGCCACGAAATCAACGCTTCGTGGTGAATGCGATCAAAATCCATTTGATCGGCCAGATCGCGGCGTTCGGCAGAAAAGCTGGGCAAACGCGGTCGCCTGACGATGGGAAACAAGGCGATACCAAGCGAAACGATTTCGATAACCACCAACACGGCGCTTATTCCGATACTCCATCGCTTACCAAAGATTGGCCAGTTCAGCAGACCAATAGCCAGTACGGCACTGACGCCGCCAATGACATAAGCGAGTATTTCGCGTCTGGAAGTCTTTGTGCTGACGCTCGGATGTTCCGGCAACCCCTCAATCCGCTCATTCAACAACGCAAACGTAAGCTCCCGTCCGTCCATAGCCGTTCCCCCTGAAGTCCCGGCGCCAGCATACGCCAACCTTCCGCCCCGCCTTCACGCACCCATCAACACCCCCCTGAAATGATCCCAACCGAACGCAAGGGGGTCACTATGAGCGCGCCAACTTTGACGCCGGGCCACTACTTCCTGCTTGATCAGCTCTACTGGCTGCCGGGTATCGCCGTGGAGACATCGGATCAGGCGCTGTGCCACGACCTGCAAGCGCATGGTCTGGTGCGGCCGGGGGCCAATCAGCATTGGGAACTCACCGCGGCGGGTCGACAGACCGTGCAGGGTGATGGCGTGCTGGTGGCCTGAAGGCGCCGCGGGCTGACGCGGGAGCGTTGTGCTCCCGCGCCCTGATGCACCCTAGAATCCGCGCAAGTCATCCACGGGCATCGCGAGTCGGCTCTTTCCCGTGATCCGTTGCAGCGTCCGCGACACCACCTCGACGTTGTTGTCGAAACTGCCGTGGCTGGCGTTGATGGGGTTCTTGCCGTCGCTGGTCATGGGCACCTTGTCGGTGTCGACGACCAGCGTGCGCTTGCCAAGGCCTGCTTCCTTCACGGTCTGGCGCCAGTTCGCCAGCGCTTCGCCGGTGCTCGCCGAACCATCCCAGTTAGTGAAGGCCGGCTTGGTGGTGTTGTCCATGCCAAGGATGGGCGTGCGCACGTCCATCTCCAGTGCGTCGGACACCATGTACAGCAGCGATTTGCGATAGATCTCCGCCACCTGGTCATCGCGCTCGTTCTTGTCCGACAGGATGTCCATGTAGGTGTTCTCCAGCAACGCGTCATGCGGTGCGAAGTGCTGATTGGCGAACTGCACCGTGCACGCGGGTGCGTAAAGGTGCAGCGACGTCGCCAGTTTCTCCAGCCCACGGAAGGCGAGCAGATCCAGCAGCCAGCCGAGGAAGATCGAGCCGGCCGAGTGACCGACCAGATGCACTTCGAGCTGGTCGCCCCAGGTCTTGTAGAGGTTCTGCAGCGCTGTCACCAGCAGATCGCCACCACGCGTCGGCTGGCCCACCCATTGCGCGTTCTCCTTCATCTCGGTCCACACCGGCCGTGCGAAGGGGCGACCGATCGTGGATTCGATCAGGGCATCCGTCGCATCGGTAATGGCCTCGCGAATACCCGACGCCGGGCCACCCCGCCGGAACTTGTCGACGATGATGTCGCCAATGGATTCGAGCATGCCGGTTTTCCAGATCATGAACAGCGGATAGCACCCGTTGCCCAGGAAATACGGCCCCATGGCGCGCGTGCGCGTGATGGCATCGTCTTCGCTGTTGAGTCCGCCGTGCGCGTAGATCACCAGTCGCTTCTTGTCGCCCGGTTGTGCGCGGAACCAGGCGTCCGGCAAGGTGCACGCCTGGTACTGCAGGCTTCGCGTCAGGGCGTCCTGCGGCAAATACCGATTGACGCGCGCGTCATTGCCCAGCACTACGCCATGCTCGTAAGCCGCCGTGACATCCCACCAGCGCGACTTGTCGATGCCGGCCCTCGCCACGGCCTTGCGTCCTGCCGCATGCGCGCCGAACAACACGCCGGGCACGCCCATGGCGAATACCCACGCATCCATCGCATTAGCGAGCCAGTCGGCGTAAGTGAGGATCGCGAAGCCGCGCGCGCCCCAGTCCTGGCCCCAGGAGTTCTGCACCACGAAGCCATGCTCGTTGAAGCCGACCAGCGCAAAGGCATGGCCATCTGTGTGCGACGCCCGGCCGTCGAAAGCGATCTGCGGTACCGACGCGTGCCCCGTGACCCTGCGCACCGTCGCCACGTTCTGCCATCCCTCGTGGGTGTTGGCCGAGACATAGACCGCGCCCACTTCCTGGATCGCCGCCTGGATATCCGTGATGCTTTGCAGGTCGATGCGGTAGTACACGCCAAGCGTCGTACGCGTCGCGTTCTGGATGTAGCCGAATTTCGGCGGCTCGCTGTCGTTGGCGGTGTACGGCCAGTCGTCTTCCATGCAGACGCCGTTGTAGTACCAGCCTTTCAGTGCGCCACGACAGCTGGAACCTTCGTAGTTCTCGCCCGCGTACTCGTCATAGCGCCGCGCGAAGTTGTACAGCATGCGCGGGCTCACCGACGCCATCTTCTTGGGGCAGCCGCCGCGCACCCAGCGCAGGAAGTTGATGACGCAGGCAAGGCCAAAACCGGTGCACGCGCCTTCCTGCCCCTGGTCGAGTACGAGGCCCGCCGTGCAGTACCCGGTAAGGTGCAACTTTACTTTCTCATCTGTCGGCCACTCGAAGTTGAGGCTGGCCGGAGGCGGCATGTAAGCGCGGTCGCGCAAGTCCACCGGATCCTTGCCCGCCGTGAACTGCCGCGCCGCGGTGGCCCCTGCGGTGGCAAAGGCCGCCTTGGCCGCCGCGCCACGCCGGCGCGTACCGCCGGCGCCCACGCTGGCCTGCGGCCATACGGTGTCGGCGCGACGGAAGACATCGCGGAACTTGTCCAGGCCGTAGGAGCCGCCGTTGACGAGGCTGCGCGCCTTCGCATAGTTGCCGGCTGCGAGCGCCTTGCGCATCGCGTCGGCGTGATCGGCAAGGAACACCGCCAGCAGGACGGCGGCCACCTCGGCCCCCAGCGCCAGGTCGGGGTTTGCTTCGATATCGATGCCGATCGTCGCGCTGTACGTGTGGTAGTTGTCGCGTCCCGTGAGCTGCACGAAACCGCGACCGCGGTAACGCGCCCCCTCGCCCAGCGCCTTGTTGCCCAGTCGCCCGTCATACGCGCTGAACGGCGCCATGCCGGGCTTGGTGTTGTACTTCGAGGGAAACTCCGGGATCGGCACGAAGCCTTCGGTCTCGGCGCGGATGGTGCCCATGGCCGCGACGATCATCGGGCGATCCGTGAGCTTCGCGCCGCATAGCGCCGCCGCCACATAGGGCAGGAAGCGTGCGATGTTGGACGGCTTCGTCTCCGGGAACAGCTGGCGCACGGCATCGACCGTGAGCGGCACGGATGGCGCGGGCAGGCTCACCAGGCCGAGCAGGCTCATGCAGTACGGTCCGATCACGCCGTCGGCCTGGATGCCGACACCCGACTGCCAGCGCCGCGCCGCGGCATCGACGTCGGCGTCGAACAGATCACCGCCTTTGGCCAGGCCGGGAAAACTTTCCGCGACGGCACCGAGCTTGCCTGCCAATGCCTGGCGCAAGGCCGGCACCATCGCGTGTTGCATGTCCTTCATCAGAATCGTCAAAGCCATGACGCTCCCTCCTCACCCAAAACCGTGGCTAATGTGCGGCTTGCAGGTCCCACAGCGCCTGCGAGTCGTCCCAGAAAATCGCGTAACGCGCATTGCTCTTGATGCGGTAGTACACCGCCGGTTTGTTGCCGGTCTGCATCCAGAACAGGCACTCCATGTCCAGTTGATCCGCCGAAAGTCCGCCGCAGCCGAACTCGCGCGTGTCGTTGGCGTCGAGCGCCTGATTGGTCCACGCCTGGTCGGGCGACTTCATCGCGAAGCTGACACGCATCGCGCTATCGAGATTGGAAATGCCTACGTCACCGATCCGCAGGCTCATGGTGTGCTGCGTCCCGGGCGGCAGTGACATGGCGGCGGGTTCCCTGAACTTCGCGGCGAGCTGGGCGAAGTGCGTCGGTTGTGCGGCGGCGTGCTGGATCGCAGTGGTCGCCGAGAGGTGTGTCGCCGCAGTGGCGGTGGGATGGGCCACGTACGGCATGGCGGCGAACTTGTTGGGCTTCTTTGCCGACGATGGCGTCCCTGGCGGCGCCTGCGCGGGTAACAAAGCGGCCTCGCCCGCGCCGGCCAGCTGCGCCTGGTCCGACGGCATGCTTTGGTCCCGTGCGGGCGGTGGTGCGGGCGCTTCGTCGGGTGGTGGTGGTTGCGGTGCGGGCGGCGCTGTCGGTGCCGGTTCCGCCTGGGCCACCGTTGCCGCGGGGGCAACGGCGACGGGCAGGGGTGCCGGCGGCGGCGCCTTATCCGGCGCCGCTGCCGTGGCCGCTGCCACCGGCTCTGCCGGCGCCGGCGTCGCCTGCGTGGTCTCACCCGCATCCTGGTGCGAGCATGCCGCGATCCCAACCGCCATGACGACCAGCCATGCGTGTTTCATGAGGCTTCTCCTGTACCACTCGCCGCTGGCCCGGGTTCGGGGCTGGAGCGGCGCCCCAGCACGTAACCGGCGATCGTGCCGAACAAACCCAGGCCCGGTGCGATGGATTGCGCGTCGTATCCGGCGGAAATCAGGAACAGCGTGCCGGTGACGATCAGGTTGATGCCGAGCAATTGCAGGATCTCGAACGAGCTGCGTCGCGGGGTGCGCAGCAACAGGTACTGCACGATCAGCACCAGCGTCCCGAAGCACAGGATCACGATGGACAGAAACTGCTCGCGATCCGTGGTGAACGAGTGCTCGCGCCGTGCCTGGTCGCTCATGGCCTGCGGCGAACGTGGCGCGTTGGGCGTGGCAGCGGGTGCCGTGGCCGGCACGGTGGCGTCCGGCGGTGCAGCGTTCGCGGGTGCACTTTGCCCGTGCACTGCGCCGCCCGCCAGCAGGGCGGCGAAAACAAACACCAGGCCCATCAACATGCGTCGCACACGGGCTTGCACTGCATACGTCATGGCATGCCTCCACCGCGCCGGTTCGTCACGCGCCACGCGCGTGCCGTCAGTCGTCGTCGTGGTTAAGGAGCCTCGGGCGGAGAAGTGTGGACGAGAAAGTCGCGCCAACGTCGCGTCCCACGACGTCATCCGCGATCATCCACACGGGCGTGCGCTCACCGGCGCCGGCCGATGCGCGTTGCTCCCATCAAGGACGCCCAACCCGCATGCGCATGCGCCCCCCGCACACCATGCGTCGAAAGAAAACGCACCGAAGTCTACGCCGGATGAAGGCGCGCACCATCCTACGAAAGCGGTAGGCCCGTTTACTTAGGCGGCGACCCACTCACGCCGGTATGCGCGTCCAGAAAACGCAGCATGCGCGTGTAGAAATCCAGGTTATCCCCATAGCTTGCCAGCCCATGGGCTTCGTAGTCATACGTGATCAGCTCGGTGGGGTGGCCCGCCGCGGTCAGGGCATCGCGCATCGCCGTCGCATGCAGAATCGGTGCACGCCCGTCATCCGCTCCATGACCCAACAACACCGGCGCGGTGATCTGGCTGGCCAGCGCCAGCGGCGACACGCGAGCGAGTGCTGCGGGGTCATTGCCCACCATCAGGCGCAGATAGTTGATGCCCAGGTCGGTGCGATGCGTATCGCCCCAGCGATAAAGGCGATTGAGATCGTAGACGCCGGACAGGCCGATGGCGCAGCGATAAAGCGACGGCTCGCGCGCCACACCCATCAGCGCCGAATACGCGCCGTAGCTGGCGCCGAAAATGCAGATGCGTCCCGGGTCGGCCATGTGCTGGGCGATGGCCCAGCGCGTGGCATCCGTCACGTCGTCCTGCATGGTGGCGCCCCACTGGCGCATGCCCGCATCGACGAAGGCGCGGCCCGATCCCGACGAGCCGCGAAAATTGATGCGCAGCACCGCATAGCCGTGTTGTGCCAGCAACTGGGCGACCGGATCGAACGACCAGTCCGCACGCGCATAGAAGGGCCCACCATGGACCACCACCACCATCGGCGGCAGTACGCCCTCGGCCGTGTGCGGCAAGGTCACGAAGCCGTGCAGTGTCAGCCCGTCACGCGCCGTCAGCGTGATTGCTTGCGACGCCCGTTGTGCGTCCGGATCGATCCACGATGCGCTGTTGTAGAGCAACGTCGCCTTGGCGTGGCTTCGGTCAAACAGGTAGAACTTGCCCGGATCCCGGTCGCTGCTCACCTTGACCACCGCCAGCTCGCCATCACTCGTGGCGCTGACCACGGTGGTGAGGTCGTCGGGAAAAGCGGCCGACAGTGCGCGACGCCAGCGCGCTTCGTCGCTGTTTTCATCCCAGTAGCGTTCGACCGGCCGGCCCGGGCCAAACACCGCGCCAACGGGTTCCTTGCCATCGAGCGAGAACACGGCGGTCAGCGGGTCGCCGGCCGGGTCGCGCAGCAACTCGGTCTGCATGCCCGTGGCGAACTCGTAACGCACGATGCTGTTCGTGCCCTGGCGGTTCTCGCGAATCAGGTAGCCAAAGCGATTGTCGCGGGACACGCCCATCGCATTGACGAACACGCCGCTTTGGTTGCTGTCATTGAGCAGCAGCCAGGTGTCCTTGGGGCGTACATAGAACTGCTGGGCGGCATCGTCCGCCACGCTAAGGGCGAAGCGGGGCTGCCCGGCGTGATCGAACGTCAGGTCGGCATTGCGGGCGGGCACGTCGGAAATGAACTCGCCATTGCCCGACACGTGGCCCAGTGGCACGACGCGGACATCCAGCCGGCAGGGATCCATCTTCCATGACTTGCATCGGCGCACGATCAGGTGCTCGTCGTCGCCGTCAATGGTGCCCGCCACGTACCGGGGGAGTGCCACGGAATGCTTGTCGCCGATGGTGACGATGTACATCGTCGGCTGGGCCAGCGGCATGGGGTAAGGACCGACCGTGCGCGATGCCGACACCAGGAGCTTATCGGGCCCCAGCCACGACATGCCGGCGATCAGGCCGCGCGAGGACGGCACAAAACGGGTGGCGAGCTGGCCGTCGCTGCGACGAATGACCTCGACCGTCGTGCCCTCACCTTGCCGGTGGGCGATGGCCAGGTACATGCCGTCGGGCGAGATGGTGACGTTCTCGTACTCGACGGGGCGCAGCAGCGCCATCGTCGTGGCATCCGGCGCCGGTGCGGGTGCCGTCGAGCTCCCGGCCAACCACCACGCAAGCAGTACGCCACCGAACATGCGTCACCTTCCATGAGACCGCCATCGTTCCGATTGTGGACCGTTCGCCGACGGGTGCAAGAGGCGAGGGCGGGTGGGTGGCCATCACACCTAATGGGGATTGCATGTTGCGTCGCTTGCGTGCCTCATGGCCGCAACTTCACGCACGCGCCCGCAGGAAATTCATGTCCGCTCCCATCAAGGCACAGCCCGTCACCGCCCAGCTCACCCATTCGGCCATCTTCCTCGTGGTGGTGCTCAAGCCCGGCGTGGACGATGTCAGCGCCGTGCGCGACCTGGGTGCCGATCTGGCAGGTCTGGTGCGTGCCATCAGCTTCCGGCATCCGGACCGTCGCCTGTCCTGCGTGATGGGTTTCGGCTCCGGCGCGTGGGATCGCCTCTATGGCGCGCCGCGTCCGGCGGAGCTGCATCCGTTCAAGGAGATCAAGGGCGCGCATCATGCGCCCGCGACGCCGGGTGACCTGCTGTTCCACATCCGCGCAACGCACATGGACCTGTGCTTCGAACTGGCCGCACAGGTCATGGAACGGATCGGTGACGTCGCCACGGTGCAGGACGAAGTCCATGGTTTCAAATACTTCGACGAACGCGATCTGCTTGGCTTTGTCGACGGTACCGAAAACCCCGTCGACAGCGACGCCATCAAGGCTGCCATTGTCGGCGCGGAAGATCCCGCCTTCACCGGCGGCAGCTACGTGATCGTGCAGAAGTACCTGCACAACCTCAAAGCCTGGAACGCCATCCCGGTCGAAACGCAGGAGCGCATCATCGGGCGCAAGAAACTCTCCGATGTCGAGTTCGCCGACGATGCGAAAGCGTCGTACGCGCACAACGTGCTGACCAACATCGAAGAGAACGGGGAAGAGCTCAAGATCGTCCGCGACAACATGCCCTTCGGCGACATCGGCAAGGGCGAGTTCGGCACGTACTTCATCGGCTACGCCTGCTCACCGGCGCGCATCGAGCGCATGCTCACGAACATGTTCGTCGGCCTGCCCGAGGGCAACTATGACCGACTGCTGGATTTCAGCACGGCCGTGACGGGCACGCTTTTCTTCGTGCCGCCCGTGGCCATGCTCGAAGGCGACTGATCCACGTTCCGGAGTTGAACGCCGCCCGGTCAATACATGGCGATGTGCTTGTCCATGTCGAAACCGCATGACTTGCACGGCGTTTCCAGCTTCGGGTCGGACACCAGTCGACTGACATCGCGGTAACGCCCCAGGCATTTGGGGCAACGCGCCAGCAGCGACGGAAGCGCCGTCCCGATCAACACCACCGCCGCAATTACGCTCATTGCCATGCGCACCCCCGAGAGCTCGGGGAGCAACAGCGGCAGCCAGAACAGCGCGAGTGCAATCATGAACCCGAAGCCGGCCAGGTCGCGCTTGCGGCGCATGCTGTGAAGCGTCGCGCGAAGTTGAGCGCGTTCGCGCCGCGCCTGAAGCTGTTCCTCTTCCATGGTCTTTCCCCCTGTGATTGGATCCATGAACGCGACGGCGCATCACACCCGTGGCGGCGCCGTCCCACCGTCGGGCTCGCGCACGCCCTTGCGTTTCAGAAATGCAGCCACCGCGTTCGCGTCGACCTCTTCGCCAATGCCGTACAGCACCTCATCCAGATGGTGAACCTTGTAAACCATGACCTGGAACGGCTTGCCGTCAATCTCGACCGTGCCGACATAGCCCCAGGCGATAAACAGGTAATTATGGTTTCCCAGTGGGCCAAGGATCGCGTCGGGTGTAAGCGACACCATGTTGTGAATGTTCCGATTGAGCCACATGACCGGATAAGCCCATAACCAGCCAATCACCAGGGCGATCGCCGCCAGAGCCTCCCAGCCGAAGAGTGACGACGGCAGGATCTCGCAGACCAGCCACACGGCGGACACCACCGTCAGGATGGCCAACAGGCCCAGTCTTTGCCTAAGGGTCATGGCGCGGGCCTTGAGGCGTGTCACCGCCCGCGGTTCAGTCCAGCGGAGCCCTTGATCGGGATGACCTTGCATGGAACTCCCTCATCGCGGCAGGGCGAGCGCCAGGCGATCGCGTGCCCCCATGCGCCATGCGGTGGCCATCCCACGCCGGCGCCCCCTTGTATAATTCTGCCCCCACGCCCACGGCCACCATCATGTCCCAGAACGCCGCCTACGTCCTCACCCCGGTTTCCGTGGGCGAACTGGCCGACAAGCTGACCATCCTGCAGATCAAGTCCGAGCGCATCGCCGAGCCGGCCAAGCTCGCCAACATCCGCACGGAAATCGCCAGCCTCGAGCCGCTGTGGCTGGACGTGCTAAAGACCCATGCCGACCTCGATGCCCTTCGCGTCGAGCTGAAGGTGATCAACGAGCGCATGTGGGACGTGCAGGACGCCTTGCGGGCCAAGGAGTCGGCGCAGACCTTCGACGCCCAATTCATCCAGCTGGCCCGCGACGTCGGCCGCCACAATGGCGACCGCATGCAGGTGAAGAACCAGATCAACCAGCGATCCGGCTCAAGCATCCAGGAAGTGAAGCAGTACCAGGTGGACGGTTAACGTCCACCCACGAGTACGTTCGCACCTACGGGCGTCACATAGCATTCCTTCGCCGCCTTGCACGCATCCGCATTGATCGTGGCAATCGTGATGGCCGAATACTGCTCCACCGACAGCCCCAGCTTGTTGCGATAAGCGTTATCGGCAATCGCGCGCGCATCCTGTTCCTTGGCGCGCTGCTCTTCGGCAATCGTCGCCGCCGCCAGCGTCTTCTGGCGCTGCTGCTGCGCTGCCGTTTCGTTCATCTGCTTGAGCACGTCGGGATTCGGGCGGGCGCGGCCGAGCGTCACGTCCAGCACCTCCACCGGCAAGCCGCGCTCCTTGATCAGCGCGCGAATCGCATCGCTCACTTCCTTGTCCACTGTCGTGGCCGTCGCCGGGTTCGACATCATGTCACCCATCGTCTGGCCCTTCACCGCCTCGCGCACGATGCTGGCGTACTGGCTCTGCACGTTGTTCTTGAACCAGTTCTCCGCGCCGTAGTTCTGCACCAGCTTCACCGAATCGGTCACGCGGTACTGAATGGCCGTGTCGAAATCGAGCAGGATGTTGTCCTTCGAGCTGAAATCGTCGAAGGCGACATGCACCGTCTGCGGCGTCATCACGATGCTGATGCCCGTGGTGCTGGCCCACGCCATCACGCGCCCGGGCGTCACCGCCGTGGGCTGCACGCCGCCGTGGCCGAAGATGAAAGGCTTATCGACCAGCACGGTTTCCGTGCCCGGATCGACCGAAATGAAATGGCAGCCCGTCAGGCCGAGACACACCGCGGCGGCCAGCGCCACCTTCGTAACATGCTTCACGTACCAGCCCCCTGGTTGGGATAAGTGGATCGAATCCGTTCCCGAAGGAGTGTAGCCGGAATGGGGCAGGTTCCTGCGTTGGGCGTAAAGCGGGCTCTTGGCCCTGCGGACTTGCCGCCACCCACCGACGACCACGCCTGAACCATCAATCTTCGCCAGGCACGCCCGCGGCAGCGTCATCGGCTTCCAGCCGCAAACGCGCCTCCTGCAATTCCTCGCCAAGCTCCTCGAGCAACTCCAGGAGCTCCTGAAGCGGCACCGCTGCCGTCGCCCCTGGCGCTTGCATGATGGAGAAGAATTCGACCTCCAGCATGCGGTCCGGACGCTCGGTCTTGATCAGACAGAGCGTGTGTTCCCCGAACGAAATCTCCGCCGCCAGAAAATCAAAGTCGACATAACTGACATACGTGACCGCAAATCCCGACGTGCCGACCTTGGCCATCATGGCGAAGCCGCCACCGGCGGCGCCACCGTCTTCGCTCCCGGCCCGATATTCGCCTCCAGGAACTTCAACAGGCGCCCATAGAAATCCACCTGGTGCTCGTAGCCCGAGAGGCCATGCCCCTCGTAGTCATACTCCACGTACTCGGGCGGATGCCCCGCCTTCTTCAGCGAGCTGCGCATCAGCTTGGCGTGTTCGATCGGCACGCGGCCATCCAGCGTGCCATGCGCCAACAGCACCGGAATGGTGATCTGCGCCGCCAGCTCGCTGGGCGAATGCGCGGCCAGTGTCGCCTTGTCCGTGCCCAGCATGCGATGCAGGTAGTTCAGGCCGTAATCGCTGCGACGAATGTCACCCCAGCGATACATGCGGTTGAGGTCATACACGCCCGCCATGCCCGCCGCGCAGCGATACAGCTCCGGCTCGCGCGCCGCGCCCATCAATGCCGCATACCCGCCGTAACTGGTGCCGTAGATGCAGATGCGCCTGGGGTCAGCCAGGCCGTTGGCAATGGCCATGCGCGTGGCGTCGGTGACGTCGTCCTGCATCGCGGCGCCCCACTGCCTGGCGCCCGCTTCGACAAAGCTGCGGCCAAAGCCCGTCGAGCCACGAAAGTTCACGCGCAGCACGGCATAGCCGCGTTGCGCCAGCAACTGCGTCTCCTCGTCGTACTGCCAGTTGTCGCGCACGTAGAACGGCCCGCCATGCACCATCACCACCATCGGCGGCGGTGCATCGGTGTGGCCGGGCAGGGTGATGAAGCCCGTCAGGATGAGGCCGTCCCGCGCCTTGAACGTCAGCGGCTCGGTCGGCAATTGCTTCGACACGTCGATCCAGGGGCTGGCCTGGAACATCTTCTGCAGGCTCTGCTTCTGGCGGTCGAAGAGGTAATACGTGCCCGGGTCCCGGTCGCTGATCGCCAGCATCACCACGTACTGGCCGTCCTTGCTGGTGCTGACCATCGTGATGGCGGCGTCCGGAAACTTCGCCGCAATCGCGCGGCGCCAACGGCTCTGCTCGTCGTCCGGGTTCCAGTAGCGCGCCTCCGGCTTGCCCGCGCCGAACCACGCACCGACCTGCTCCTTCGAGTCGAGGGCATAGACGCCGCTCAGCGGGTCCGACACCGAATCCTCCAGCAGCGTCGTACGCGCACCGGTGGCAAAGTCGTAGCGCTGCAGAAGATCCGGGCCGGTCTTCTGCTCGGTGGAAACGATCGCCGACAAGCCGTCGCGCGCGATGCTTTCGGGCGAGATATAGATCCCGCTGTCCTTGCTGTCGTTGATCAGCTTCCAGTTATTGGCAGCATCGCGTGCCCAGAGCTTCTGGTTCGCCTCGTCATCGAACTTCTGGGCAAACCGCGGCATGCCGAAGCGATCGAGCGTAAAGCTCACGCCGTCGGCCGGCCCCTTGGCGACGAGCTCGCCGGTGGCGGTGACGCGCTCGATATCGAGCTTCCGAATCACCGACACTTTGTCCGCGGAGTCCTGCACCATGAAATGCGTATCGTCGCCATCGATGGTCGCGACGAAATTGCCCGGCATGTTCTTGGCGTGTTTGTCGCCGACCTTCAGCAGGTAAAGCCAGGGCGTGACCACCGGCACCGCGAACGGCCCGATACTGCGCGCCGCCGCCACCAGCACCCGGTCGTTGCCCAGCCAGCGCAAGGCGCCCACTTCACCGTTCTTGCCCGGGTCGATGGAGGCGACCGTCGACCAGTCGTCGCGGCGCACGATCTCCACGATGGTTCCGGTCTCGTAGTGGTGCGCGAGGGCCACGAGATCGCCGTTGGGCGAAATCCGCACGTCTTCGATCGCCGGCCGCTTCAATATGCCTTTCGACGCCTCATCCAGGCCGACAGGCGCGCTTTCGCCACCGGCCGCGAGGGCCAGTCCCATTACGATACTCAGCATCCCTGATTTCCCCTGTGTTGCTGGGGGGACTTTGAGGCGTGGTTTGGGTTTTCGCAAGGGCCGGCGGGTGGGGGTTCACCCGGCGGCGACGGGGGTTCGGCGATACACCCGGGACCCATGTCGGGTGCCGCCAGGGAGTGGTCCATGTCGACGTCGCTTGCCCGCTTGCTTTGCTTCACTGCGCTGACAGTGTCGGTGGCGCCGGTCATGGCCACCGAGCACCTCACGGTAACGCTCTCCCATCCCACCGAGCCATCCAAAACGATGCGTGGCTATGTCGTGGTCACCTTGCTCAACGATGGCGACACGGACATTGTTTTCCACAAGTTCCATACGCCGAATCCGGCGAACGGCCGCACCGCGAACAAGCTTTTCGAGGTGTACAGCGGGAACCGACCGATCCGGTTCACGGGAGGCATGGCTCATCCCGGCCCCGAAACGCCGACCATGTTTTTCACCCTCAAGCCGGGCCAATCGCAGACCGCCACCGTGTACCTGCGCCGCGACTACGACGGCATCGTCGTCGGGCCCGAGACGTATCGGGTGAAGTACATCCAGCGACTCGGTGACTATCCACGAGCGGCGTATCCGGAGGACCTCTCGACCCTGCAGCCTGGTGATCCGCGGATACCGCACGCGGTGGAGAGTAATGAGCTGGAGCTGGTGGTGTCGTATGAGGCGGTGGGGGAGGAGTCTGCCTTCTAGGAATGGGCTGCGATGTCGCGTTGACGGTGGATGGTGTTGCTGTGGCGGACGAGGTGTTGCTTGCGCGCAGGCTCGTCTGGGCGCCGCTGTAATCGGGCCGCTTGCGCAGCGGGCGTTTCGAACTGGCTGCCGCCGGCCGAGGCCCAAAATAAAAGTAACCCAAAGAAAATGGCCTGAGAGCCGGAGTGCATGCTTACGTTAGATGCGTGTCTCACGGGACGCGCAGGTTCAAGTGATCGCGGGTGAGGCTAACTAGCGTCCGACTGTTGGCTATCTGCCCCACCGCCGGGGTGGGGAACGACCGAACGTCGGCCTCGAAGGGGTGAGCGCAGCGAATAATCCATGGGCGACCACGCGCGGTTCGCACACCACACCCCAAAAACACCGTCATGCCTGCGCAGGCAGGCACCCAGTGACGACCGCACACGGTTGTCGCCCCACACTCTCACGTCGTCATGCCGGCGAAAGCCGGCATCCACGGGCGACCACGCGCAGTTTGCACCGCACATCAAAAAACACCGTCATGCCTGCGCAGGCAGGCACCCAGTGGCGACCGCACATGGTTATTGCCCCACACTCCCACATCGTCATGCCGGCGAAAGCCGGCATCCACGGGCGGCCACGCTCATCTGTGCGATACCGCGACCGGGCCGCTTACGCAGCGGGCGTTTCGACCGACTGCCGTCGGCCGAGTCACTTTTCTTTTGCTGGCCCAAAATAAAAGTAACCCAAAGAAAATGGCCTGAGAGCGGGGTGCGCGCTCACGTTAGATACGTGTCTCACGGGACACGCAGGCTCAAGTCATCACCGCTGAGGCTAACTAACGTCCGACTGCTTGCTATCCGCCCCACCGCCGAAAGCGGGGTGGGGAACGACCCAACCTCGGCCCGGAAGGAGTGGGCGCAGCGAATAATCCAAGGGCGACCATACACGGTTGTCGCCCCACACTCCCACGTCGTCATGCCGGCGAAAGCCGGCATCCACGGGCGACCACGCGCAGATTGCACCGCACATCAAAAACCACCGTCATGCCTGCGCAGGCAGGCACCCAGTGGCGATCTCACACGCTTGCCACCCCACACTCCCATGTCGTCATGCCGGCGAAAGCCGGCATCCAGGGGCGATCAGGCTCATCTGTGCGATACCGCGACCGGGCCGCTTACGCAGCGGGCGTTTCGACCGACTGCCGTCGGCCGAGTCACTTTTCTTTTGCTGGCCCAAAATAAAAGTAACCCAAAGAAAATGGCCTGAGAGCCGGGGTGCGCTTCGTTAGATACGTGTCTCACGGGACGCGCAGGCTCAAGTCATCACCGCTGAGGCCAACTAACGTCCGACTGCTGGCTATCTGCCCCACCGCTCTTTCGATTCGCACGCTCTCCCGTCGACGTCATCCGGGCCGTAGATGCAGGCAGGCAACCCGGGGGCACACTCGGTTGTCACCACGCACCCCGCCCAGCGTGCCGCCATCGCCGGCACGGCGGCGTATGGCTGAATGGGCGCCAGGGGCGGATGCCGTCCGACCTGCTGCGGTGCTCACGACATCGCGTTTGGCCCACCCTCAACCCCCATCCGGAATCTCCGGTTCCACCAACAACGTCAGCAACGACAGCGATTCCTGCCAACCCAGATAGCAAAACTCCACCGGGATCATCTCCGGAATGCCTTCCTGCACGATGCTGACTTCGGTGCCGCACGCCACCTTCGTCAACGCCACCGTCGTCACCATCTCGCCGGGCAGATTCGGGTCGTCGAACACGTCCGTGTACCGCAGCTTCTCGCCCGGCTTCAGCTCCAGGTACTTACCCCCAAAGCTCTCCACCTTGCCGGTCGAGAAGTTGGTGAACGACATCTTGAACGTCCCGCCCTCGCGCGCGTTCATGTGATGCACCTTGCCCACGAAACCATGCGGCGGCAGCCATTTGCTCAGGGCGTCGGGATCGGTGAAGGCTTTGTAGATCTTCGCGGGCGTGGTGCGGATGACGCGGTGCAGGCGGACGGTACCCATGGTGTGACCTCAGTGGATGAGCAGAGGAGTGGCCCTCTGATGGTTCGACGAACGAGGGCAGGGTGGATCGACACACGCCCATCCGAGTATGCGCTCAATCACCGCCCACCAACGCCCGGCGCACCGCCTCAAACGTCCATCCCTTCACAAACATCCCATCCTTCAACACCAACCCCGAACCCTTCAGCCGCCGCGCCGATACCTCCAGCACCTCCGCCTCGTAACCCTTTCCCATCGGCCGAATCACAAACCACGACTGGCAACCCACATACCGCACCAGCTTGAACGCCGTCGAGGGAAACACCCCGCCCAGACCAAAGTCGATCAGGTACTCGCCGCGCAGGCACAACACCCGCCCGTCCTCGCACTCCACCAGATACACCGGGCAATGCCTGCGCATGTCCTGGAACAACAGCGCCCGAGTCGATCGAATCACCTCCGTCGGCTGGCGCGACCGCCACAGCCAGCTTTTCTTCTCGGCATGCTCCGGCCAATACGCCCGCTTATCCCAGTAGTGCTGGATCAGGACGTAAGCGATCGCCAGCACCAGCGCGCAGATCAACACGATCAGACCCAGCTCAACCGCATCCGCCAGCCACGGTGCATGCGAGCGGCCAGGCATCCGGCCGCCATCCATAAAAAACCAAAACAGTGACAACACCATGCACTCCCTGTGCAGTACGGGCACGCCACGCGCGAACATGCCGCGCGTGACGTCCATTCCCTCGAAGCGCCTGCCTCAGTCGCGAAGCGCAACCTTCGGCTTCGACGACAACTGCAGGCGCGCCGTCTTCGCGCACTCCAAACCCATGTCCGCAAACATCCGCAACGTGTCCAGCTTGTCGCGCATGTTGATGGCATTGAGCGTGCGCCGACCCTTCGCACCCGCGTTGATATCCGTCACCAACATGCGGATGCGATAAAGCCAACCCATCGTGTCGTCCAGCAGTTCGTCGACGGTAAACACCGTCACGGGCGCTTCGACCTTCTTGCGGCCGGTCCGGGCCTTCTTGCTATCCATAGGGTCAAACTCCTTGTAAGACGCGATGCGTCATGCGCGCACAAACACACCGCGATGAGCGAAAAACATCACTCGAACCACAAAGGTTCACCGGCCTGCCTGCGACCAGGCACCGGAAGGTTTGGTTGTCGAGATGATGCGACCAGCCGCCACCCGTCCTCCGCTAATAGGACGGATGTGCACGAAGCCACTTCAACGACCCGGGCGCGGCGAGCGGCCGCATGTCTTCAACCGCGTCGGCGGTGGGTGCGGACGTTCCGGGGATCGGTGAGGTGGTCGCTCGGTGGGGGCGACGCGTAGGGGAATGCCGTAGAATTCGGCTTAGCCATCTTCAACTCTCGTGTAGTTGTGGTGGTTAGCGGGTCTTGTGGTGTTTGCCGCACCCAAGATCCGCGCTTCCATTGCTTTGTGGGACGAGCAATGTGCTGCCGGTGTGACGTGAGTGTTGATGAGTCGTCGGCAGCTGGGGAAACGTAGCAAATGTGAAGGGCGAAGTCTTTAGGACGTTCGCTTGGGAAATGGCTTAGTTGCCTTCCTGTATTTCAGCTACTTCGTGACGGCTTCGCCGATCCCGCCATGGCATTGGAAGGTGAAGTTGTACTTCATGCTGAAAGGGGGCGGTCTTTGCGTTTGTGGATCCCGTAGGCGTCGATTTGGAGCGGAGTGGGTAGAACTTCCATTGCATGGCGGCTCGGCGGACTGAACCGTTGAAGGGTGCAGTATCGGCATTTTCGCCGTCGACGCGAAGTTCGGTGACTTCGCCTTTGGTGTTCACGATGAGCGAGGCCGATACGCCGATGGTTGGAACGCAAGCCAGGAGCCGGTCGGCTGGATATGCCGGAGCAACCTTGGAAAACTTCTTCGTCCCACGAAAAGTCTGGCCGGGCTTGGCTTGATATCGCTCTGTCGTCTCGCTGTTCGCCAGCTCCCATGCTACGTCGCCTGATGGAGGTGGGGCGGGCGGAATGGTGCTTGTAGCGCAGGAAACTAATAGCGCGACGAGGATGGGCATTCCTATGGCGCGCAAGGGTGCTGCCTTTCGACGCAATCGTCAGGTCGCGGTCGAGCCAATAGCCTCGATCAATCCATCCGTGCTCCAAGGTTGAGAACCTGTCATCAAGACGATTTTGGCCTGACCATCACCCAAATTATCCGAGTAGATTTCAGCAAGTTCGATCGAGGATTACGATAGCGCCAACTGAACAGTCTGCTCGATTGAGGCGATCTCAATCTGCTTCCTCGATCTGAACCTGACCAGCAAATCTAGTGGCTATAGCCGGGGTCCCCATCTGCTTTCCATCCTTACGAGAGCAAATGCGGCGCGAAAGAGGTGGATGCCACAGAGGTCGGAAACAAGGGCGGTGATCGGACCGTTAGATCAGGGATTGACTGTCAACGCCGGTAACGTTTTTGCTGCAGCTGACGGCTTTCCCACAGGTATCTGTGCGGTTTTCCACTGCCCCCTTTCCTTGTCTTGAGGTACGTGCGGTGCAACCTCCGCAACCTTCATCTCGTAGAGCACCGCTGGATCCTGCTGCAGATCCCAAACATGAAAGATGTACGCATCTCCGAACTTCACAGCGTTGTCCCATTCGTTCCTGGTGAGATAGAACCGCAAGGGTGAAGCAACTGTTGACTTGACCTCGATCAATCGGTTCAGCGGACCGAATTCGCCTGGATTAAAGGATAAAACGTCGTACCCGGCCGTATTGTCTTCAATGGCCATCCATTGAGGTGCCTTGTCGATACCTAATCCGCAAAGACGGCTGGCCTCGTGAGCAATCGATAGCTGCTCTGCCAAGCGGGCCCTGCGCATCCTTTCATCATCTCCCTTTCGACGCACGTGCGTCTGAACGCCGTCCCACCAATCGACGTCATTCGATGAGGGTGGATCGTCAAGAAGATGTGCTTGTCTAAAGATGCTTCTAATATCCCGATACTCGTCTGAGCTCAGTCGCTTAATGAATCGTCCGCGGCCGAGTGTGATCAGCTTTGCCCACTCGGGCAGCTCTCTCAGTAGGATCGCGGCAAGGCACGTTCGGTAGAAATCCATGCCGCTTGATGGTGCATCACTTGGAACGAATTCGTGCAACTCGACCGCAGCCTCAAAGTCATAGCTAGCCGCGCTCGGGTTAGTTCTGCATATCGTATTCACGATCTCAGGGATGGAGGAATCAGGCCAGCGTTGTACATGGATGCGTAGAACGCGCAATCCTTCAAACGCTGGCATTGAGCATCGTCGCGAGAACGGGATAGATGTCACTCGTCCTCCGCATCGGCGGGGGCGCCGTGTCCTTCAAGCTCGGAAATCAAGTCCACCAAATCTTGCAGATCTACGTCCAGATCAATCGGATCGTCAGCCGTCTCCTCATCTAATGCGAGGCTGTGAAGGTCGGGATCGTCCAGAAGTTCCTGAAGGCTCCGAATCTTTGACGCGAGACGCCGAGAAACCGATAGGTCAACGCTACCCAACAGCCTTGGCGCCTTTGATTGGTAGATATGGATATTTGTTTCAGTGTTCGGGGCGAGACCCAATCTGTGAATTCGATCGATAGACTGCAAATAGTGCGTCGAAACGTAGCTGCGATCCAAGTAAATCGCATCATGGCACACAGTATGGAGGCTAATGCCCTCACCCGCCGCAGCGGGATTAGCAATTAATACCTTACACTCCGGGTCCACGTGGAAGCGAGTTAGCCTTCCTTCCCTAGAATCCGGATCCGTTGTGGCGCCTGTGGGAACACTTCCATAAATGCATACTGGGTTGAGGTCGGCAATCAACCTTTCCAAATCAAGGATGTTTCCCGTGAACATTGTCCAGATGACCGATTTTCGCCCGTCCCGTGCGAGATTTCGGGCGTGGTCTGCCACTGCGCGCATCTTCGCGGATGCACCTTCTTCGATAACCTTGTCAACAATTCCAGATTCAAACTTCGCGTCATCAGCTACCATTGACTGAAGCGCTAGAGTGGGATTGGACGAAAGCTGGAGGAGACGCATTATGGATTTGCGTGCCTTGACGTAATCAGGACCCCCTCTTTCGCGTACCGCCTTAGTCATTTGGCGAAGGGCTTCGCTGCGGACGATCGAGTAGAGAGCAAGTTGTCCCTCGCTCATCTTCACCGAGTAGAAGTGTCGGGTCGCGCGCGGCAGTCCAAGCTCATGCTTGGTCGTCCTCACATAGAGTCGGCCAAGTACATCACGAGGAGACTCCCCTCTCTCTAGGCGAAGGTCCAAGCCCTGGCCGGGCCATAGAAATGCAAGTTGAGAGGCAATGTCATTTGGTCCTTGAGGCATTGGGGTGCCAGAAAGAATGTCGCGGCGCACGGGAAGCGAGGACGCGCTAAGCAGAAACGCTCCCCTCTGAGATGCCGTTCCTGCTTTCATGCGATGCGACTCGTCCAGGACCATATGGACGGGTTGCCTCGACAAATATGACGCAACAGTTGCTTGCTGACGTATGAGCAAGTCATACGACATAAGGAAGCGTGTTGCGCCACTGCGCAGAAGTCGGTCGGTATCACTCTCGCTGCCATCGAGCTTGACAAATGGTTCCGCGCCCAGTCCGGGTGCGTCCGAGGCCATGCACTCATCTACGACAGACATCCATGCCAAGAACGCGGATTTCGGGCAGATCACTATCAGATGTTCGCCACTTTTTGCTGCAAGTAAGTGAAGTGCGAAGGTAACAGTTGTCTTTCCAGCTCCAGGCACAGAGAAGTTCGCGCCATGTGGGAGGGAAAGCAAATGAGTAATGTCGCGAATCTGAAATGGCTTCAACGATCTCTTTACGAAGCCCAATTCTACGAGTCGGCCTTGGACCTCTCCTTCGCTAAGCTCGAGCTGAAGCCTATTTCGGCAATCTCGAGTAGCTTTCAGTTCGCGAACGAACTCAGATAGCTTCCCCACTGCAGCTCCCATGGGGCGAAATCTGAATCCAAGCGACTGTTGCATTGATCGGCTACCAAAGTCGCGAACAACTCCAAGGACGTCAGGCCAAGACATCTCGATTGTCGTCGCAGTGACTCTAATGTCAGTCCGTCCGACAATCTGAGCGTGCAAGCGCTCCCAAATTGGAGAGTTGTTGTCTCCCTCTTGCCGAGTGATCTTTCCAACAAGTCGGATTGCGTCGTACTCAATTTCGAGCTCTTGGGGAATGGAAGTCATGCTATCCACTAATCGAGAGCTGAAAGTTTCGAGCGGATACTAGCGCATTGATTCTCAATGGCATCCAGCTGCTTCCCAATCTTTGGATATGTGTCCGGGGCTGCGCGTGACATGTCCACTGAGATCAATTTGCCGTGTGCTTGCGACAGAAGTTTAAGTGCTGCCTCTCCAGACTTCTGCCCTTTGTGCATTTCAATGGTGCTGCGAGCTGCCTCGATCAACGCTTCGACAGCCTCATCGCGAGTTTCTCCGTCCGTGAGTGCATCGACGATTGACTCGTAAGACGGAATCTCATCGTCAAGTTCGACATCGATTTCAAAGTCTTGGCTTTGATCATGGTTATCTCTCGATTCGGAGTCAGTGGGTAGTCCAAGATCGACGGCCACTCTGTCCAGGACATCGCTTGCATACTTGCCGATGGCCGGATTCATGTTGTAAAGGCGATCGCCCAGCTTCTCGCGATTCTCAAATAGCGACCAGGCCATAACTCGGCTCGCTTGAGTTAAGTGGGCGTCTTTGCCCTCAAGTAGCTTTGGCAAATCCTTGAAGAGCTGTTCTGCATCATCAGCTACGCGACCGTACTGACCCTCGGCTTTCGCCCATTCCTTCAGGTATAGGTCCACCTCGATGAGTGCCTGAAGTGAATTCTTAATTTCCTTCTCGGATCGATGGAGCCGGATGGCAACTTCCCTCGTCGAGCGACCCATTTGAACAAGGCGGTTGATGAGCTGGCCTTGACCTATCCAGTCGTAATCGAGTTTGGTTTCAGGGCGGCCTTGTAAGCTAGCCTCGATATCGACGATTTCATCGGTAGTCGCGTCGGCAGGAAGAACCATTACATCTACGTACGGCATGCCCAGCTCCCGCATTGCTGCGAGCCGCCGATTGCCGTTTACAACAACGCCAGAGGAGGTAACAAGAAGCGGTTCTCGTTGGCCGTCACGTTCTAGGACTTTGATCACGGGTACAACTGAGTCGGAAACAGCCTTCTTTGCTAGTCTCTCCAGCAGGCCATGCTGAATCTGCTGCACGCTCTCAACTTCTTGGCCCGAGGAAAAGAAATCCATCGAGACGCTTTCCCTCGCAAGGTACTCGTGCTGATCGGTGTATGTCCGGAAATTCTCCATCCGGTAGACGGGGATGTCGATTGGTATCCGTATTACGGGAAGTTCAATCTTTGTATTTCTGAAGTCATAGAACGACTCCGCGCGAGAAGCGCATTTGACGGCGTTCTCGATCTGAATCTGTCGATCGAGCGGTGAGGTTAGTCGAACTGCGTATGACATACTTTCCCCCGTTTCCTAGTCTAATCAAATGCGATCAATAGAATCGGCACAGTTATGACCCTGTCGAATACCGCCAGCTCTTTTGAGATTCGCTCAGCGTTAGCGATATTGCTGCCAATTTTTGCCGCAGCGGCTTTTGTAGGGACGGCAAGTGCGGCAGCTCGAATCTTCTTGCTTTGATGCAAGTACTGAAGCTTAAGAAGATCGTACGGCGCACGGCTGATGTTCCCAGTCTGCAATTGGAACGCAAGGTCGTCCTTCATCGCAAACGTGGTCAGGTTAAGCTCCTGGTCGATCTTGACGTCGATGGCCCACGTTTGTGCTTGAAATTCCTTCGAGACGTGTTGCCTTATGTCGCTTGTGCACCTTGAGGCAACCCTGATCGCGGGTAGATCAAAGAGGCCCGTTACCCAGTCATACAAGCCGCGCTTACGCCATTCCGTGTCCCCATTATTGTGTGAATATATATGGTTAAGTTTCATCCGTGAAAGGTCCTTGAGGGTCGTAAACTGGCTGGTTCATAGGGCGAACGCGAAGCGAGCCTGCATGAAGCTGCTCAATTCGATCCAATGCAATATCAACATATTCGCGCATGACGTCACACCCGTAAGCATGGCGACCATTTTTCAGTGCGGCGATGGCGCTTGATCCAACCCCGAGATAAGGGTCAAGGACAGAATCTCCAGGATTCGTTAGCGCCAGTATCAGTCGCTCAATCAGGCCCACGGGAAACTGGCACGGATGGAGAGTTTTTTCTACATGGTTCGCTTTGACGTTTGGTATGTCCCAAATGTCGGTTGGATTCTTTCCTAGTGGATTGCTCGAGATTTTGCCTCGATTGGGGCCCTTGAAGTGCTTCTTGTTGGGATACTTGGAAGGGATCCTGACCGGATCGAGGTTGAAGGTATATTCGTCCTCCTTCGTAAACCAGAGAATCGTCTCATGGCGACCAGAAAATCTCTTCTGGCAGTGGAGTCCGTGTCCAAATGTCCAGACGATTCGATTCCGTAGTTTGAGGCCGTGGTTCTTAAAAATGCCGTAAAGTATGATGTCGAGAGGAAATATCTCTCCATCGTCAACGTGATTACCTACTTGCCAGCAAATGGATCCATTCGGGTGCAAAAGCCGGACCGCCTCAGCAATCGTGGCTGCCTGTTCCTCGATATAGGTTTCGCGAGACGTGCGCTTTTCGTATTTCTTGCCAATGTTGTATGGCGGCGACGTGACTACCAAGTGCATGCTCTCCTTCGGAAGGCTGCGCATGTATTCAAGGTTGTCGCGGCATTCAATCGACGCTACGAGTGGTCGCTTAAATGGAACTACTTTGGCTGTTTGTCGAGTCATGCAGAAATGTCCGGTGCGCGACTTCTGTAGAAGCAGCAAGGGGTAAAGAATCACGCAGTATTGGTGCCGCGCGGCACAGTGTATGCGAATTGGCCTGGAGTTCGGGATGTAGCTTCGAATGTCCAGAGATACACAGAATATTGTTGTGAAACCGATAATTACGCAATTCGCCAAAGCGGTGGTGCGCTGAGGGCGAGCCATCTACCAGATTAGATGCGGCTCGTATCACCCGGTGGGATCGGAAGACCCTCAGCGCGACGAGTGCGAACGCCAGTTGTATGTATGGGCCAAGTCTGTTTGGAAGCGGGACTGAGGTTGTTTCCTCGGGACCGGCAATGCTCAAGCCCGCTGGATTCGGTGTGTCTCCACCGCGGTTCTGTCTCCTCAATATTACCAACTGGGCCACTAGAGGGCCTATAACATGGTTGCCTGAGTTCAGCAGATCGAGCAAATCAAGGCCCACTTGCCGTGGCCCCAGCTCAAGAAGGGAGCGAGATTGACACCTCCCCGCCCAAAGCGAGGAGAGAATTGGCTCCGCGAGCCATGCCGCTATACCACCTCACCGCCTAAACGACTGCACAATCGGCGACACAATCGAAACCACCGCAGCAATCCCGGATATCGACAACCCAAACCCACTCAGCGATGCCATTCGCGAACAACGGGGACAAACAACGGGGGCAGGTTCAAACAACGGGGGCAGGTTCACTTCTCATACGCAAAGTTTCGCGCACGCGAGACGCGTACCCTATGCTCTGAGTACCGCCGTGATTGGACCAGCTCAGCTATCTCTCAGCCCCGGTGCGAGCGCTCTAAGGGCGCTTATCTTGTATCCACTACTTATTGCGCAGCAACTCCGGATACCGCCTTTTCAACTCGCCCATATCAATAGCCGTCGACAACGGACAGGCTCCAAGATCGATGAAGCCAGGCTTTCGGCAATCGGTAATAAGTTTCCCCGTGGCGACCAACGTCTTCCCCGCAATCGCTTTCTGATTTCGATACAGCAGCTCTGGATTCGCAATTGTCAGGCAGTACTTCAAGTAGTCGCGGATGTTCAGCGAGCGATCGTTTTCTTTGATGCGTCGTCGTAGCTGGTCGTTGAGCTCTTTGGACTCGTAGAGGTTATGACCCGCGGGAACCAGCGTGACATAGCCGATGACCGTCACGGTCCGGCCTTCGTAGAGCGAAGGCTGATCATTGATCTGGCTTGGATGCAATGGAGCCTGCTGGGCGAGCGCCGAGCTACTTACCGCAAAGAGCGCGGCGACGAGCGCGGGCTTGAACGCGTGAGATTGGATCATGGTGTCCTTTCCCATGTACGACTTCCGCTGGCGTAACTTCAGCCATCGTAGCCCTGCGGATGGCCCATGCACCATGAGCGGTCAAAACGAGCATCGGCCTACCGCAGCCGCCCGGCGGCACTTGGCTCAAAACTGAGTCACCACATCTCGTCCGATCCGGTCCCACGTGACGTCCCATCCACAGGCCAGCCAACAGACTGGCTCCAACCCTCAGCCCGGGACGCCCAACCTCATGTCCCCCGAAGCCGTCGCTCCCACCCCACCCACCTTCACCCCCAAACTCCTCATCCGCCCCGCCATCGCCTGGGCGACCGTCACCCTCTTCCTCATCTTCGGCTCCGACTGGATGGCCCAGCTGAGCCGCCACGAGATCGGCCTATCTCTGTTCGCCTGGCTGTTCTGCATCATCGTCTGGGTGGCCTTTGGCGTTGTCCACGAGGCGGAGGAGCTGGCCAGCCTCCTCGGTGAACCCCTGGGCACCCTGGTGCTGACGCTCTCCATCGTGATCATCGAGGTGGTGCTGATCTCGGCGGTGATGCTGGGGGCGGGGGATACGGCGACGTTGGCGCGCGACACGATGTATGCGGTGTTGATGATCGTGTTGAACGGGGTGGTGGGGTTGGGGTTGTTGATCGGGGGGATGCGCCATCACGAGCAGGCGTTCAATCTGCACGGGGCATCGGCTTTCCTGGCGGTGATCATTCCGTTGGCGACGATTGCGCTGGTGTTACCCAAGTTTGTCGAGTCGACGTCGGACGGTACGCTGACGGCGGTGCAGGCGGTGGCGTTCTCCATTCTCACCGTAGCGCTGTATGGCCTGTTCCTCTGGCTGCAGACGGGGCGCCACAAGGGCTATTTCGTGGCCCTGCGCTCGGACACCGACGAGAACATCCCCGCCGAACCCCCGCCGCCCCCGCGCACGCCAAAGAAGGGCGAGTTCGCGCTGCACCTGGTGCTGCTGCTGGTGAACATCCTGCCCATCGTGATTCTGTCCAAGAGCCTGGCGAAGGTGCTCGATTACGGCATCGCCGCGACGGGTGCGCCGGTGGCGCTGGGTGGCGTGATCATCGCGATGCTGGTGTTTACGCCAGAGGGCATTGCTGCGGTGAGCGCGATCCGTCGCGATGAGCTCACACGCGCGATCAATCTCTGCCTGGGCGCGGCGGCGTCGACGGTGGGGCTGACGGTGCCGGCGGTATTGCTGATTGGTTTGATCACCGGCAAGCCGGTGGTGCTGGGCTTGCCGGCGGCGAGCATCGTGTTGCTGGCGTCGACGCTCATGCTGAGCACGCTGACGTTTTCAGGATGGCGAACGACGATGCTGGAGGGGGCGGTGCATCTGTCGATGTTTGTGGTGTTTTTGGTGTTGGTGTTTAGCCCGTAGGGGAGCCCGATGACCAGCGGTGAACTCGCCTGGGTCGCGAGACGTGAGGGATGGCGACGTAGCGCGAGCTAGTGCTCACTGCTCTGCCTTGCCGGGATTGACGCCCTCGGTGGAGGGCGAGAAGGCTGCATCGGGGTCGATGGCTGAGCTTTTCGCGGCGTGTAATCGCTCGCTGGGGTTTCCTCTAACCTTCGGATGAAACCCCATATACACCTATAATCAGCGGCTTACGATGGTTCGTCCTGCACCGGGTGACCAGTGGCGTACCGTGGCCATGTTAGCTATCATGGCCACGTTAGCTACCTTGGCCATGATAGATTGCCACCATGCCCCCATCGCTTTCCCATCCAAGTGCCGTCGCCGTTGAAAACCTCGCGAAGCAATTCCGGGCGTTTGGCTGGTCCGTTGATGAAGAACCCGGTGATGGACACCCTCGGCCGGACCTCATTGCCGCCAAAGGGGCACTGCGCTACGTCGTGGAACTCAAGTCTGCTCCGGAAGCGCGATCAGATCGGGTCATTGCCCTGCTTTCGCAGGCCATTCTTCAATCCAGGCGATACGCCGAAGACTGGAATGGACATCCGTTGGCAGTTATCCACGTGAAGCAGCTTTCGCCCTTGCTCCGCCAGAAAGTGGAACAGTTTCATCGGGACTATGCATCGCAGTCTGCCATCGCCTTGGTATCCGACACGGACGGAAGCTACTTCATCGCGCCCGGCCTGGATGCGTTCAACAGCAAGCCACCCCGTAACGAGATCAGGGAAAAGGGCATCAAGCCACGCAGGGCATCCGAGCTCTTCTCGGATCTGAATCAGTGGATGCTTAAAGTCATGCTGGCCCCTGAAGTGCCCGAGCATCTGCTGCGAGCGCCGCGTAATGACTATGGATCGGTGAAAGAACTGGCCGACGCTGCCGATGTGTCTGCCATGAGTGCTTCGCGCTTCATCCAGCGTTTGCGGGAAGAGGGGTTTCTCGACGAATCCGGCGGCCTCTTTCGATTGGTCCGTCGACGCGAACTCTTTCGACGTTGGCAATCGGCGGCGATGCGGTCATCGCCCGAGTGGCGCATGTCCTTTCTGGTGCCAGCAGGAATCCGCAAACTGCACCAGGCGGCGGAGAGTCTTGGTGCCTGCGTCGGTGTGTTCGCGGCCGCTGACATGCTGAAACTCGGCCACGTAAGTGGAGCGCCTCCGGTGCTTTATATGCAAAGACTTCAAGCGCCTCCCAGTTACTGGACGGGCCTGGTACCAAGCAAGCCTGGCGAAGAAGCGCAGCTCATTCTCAAGCAGGCGCCGGCGCCTCAATCACTGTTTCGCGCGGCCGTGCGTATCGACGAAGTCATGGTGTCAGACGTGATTCAAATCTGGCTCGACGCGTCGGCTAATCCCGCTCGCGGCATGGAGCAGGCCGACTTTTTGAAGCACGGCGTTCTATCGCAAGTCCTGGAGGGAAGCGAGTGAACGATCGCTTCGCTTTTGCCAAGCTGGTCGACACCCTGTCTCCGTGGATACACCAGTTCGTGTTCGTCGGTGGTTGGGCGCACCGCTTGTATCGACTGCATCCCAGCGCGGATATACCGGCTTACCAGCCGTTGGCAACGTTGGATGCCGACGTCGCCTTTGCCGAGCGTGAGAAGCTGGAAGGCAACATCAAGGCGCGCCTGCAGGAGGCGGGTTTCCATGAGCAGCTCACGGGCAATCATCGGCCTCCAGTATCGCAGTACGTGCTGGGTGAAGACGCGCCAACCGGCTTCTACGCGGAGTTCCTCACACCCTTGATTGGCCGCGCCACAGACCGAGAGGGGAGGCCCATCGCCACGCTCGGTCTTGCTGGTATCACGGCACAACGCCTTAGGTATCTGGAACTGCTGCTCAATGCTCCCTGGAGGGTCACCATGGGAGAAGACTGGGGAACGTCATCCCCGCTGACACTAAGCATTCCCAATCCCGTCAGTTTCATCGTCCAGAAACTGCTTATTCATGACGATCGGGCTCGCGACAAGAAAGCACAGGACATCCTGTACATCCACGACACGCTGGAACTCTTTGCCGCCGATATGGATCGCCTTTCCGCCATCTGGAGAGATGAAGTGCGTGTTGCCATGCATGACAATTGGGTCCAGAACCTGTTGCGTGCCATGGACGACGTATTCGGTCAGACCAATGATCGGATTCGTGATGCCGCAGCCATCCCCCAGGGCCGCGAGATTGACCCAGGCCGGATGCGCGCTATGTGTCATGCGGTGCTGAAAGAAGTGCTGGCCTGACAGTTGCGGTGGGGGCGCCTGTCGATGTTTGTGGTGGGTTTGGTATTGGTGATTAGTCGAGCAGGCGAACCAAACGAAGCGAGCCAGATGAGCTGCAGAAGAACTCGCCTTCGATTGCGTCCGCGAATGAGGCTAAGCGTGAAGGCCATTGAGGCGTCGCTCGTGAGTACAAACTAAACGGAGAACGTCTGTCCCTGGAAATCGGGACAGAGGGTACACCGGGACAGAATGCCACAAGATCCCAAGGCAACTTGGAAGAAGCCTTGATCATCTCGCCAGTTTGGCCCAAAGCTGTTCTGGACAATCCAAGTCGTCTCGGTGTATCCCACGAGGCAGACCGAGTGAACCCAAGGCCCGTCGGTGCGGGGGTCGGGTACGTACACGGCTTGCGCTGACGCATCGCTAAAATCTTTCCAAATGAGCATCTCGGCGACAATCGGGTGCTCAAGTATGGCAGCCCGGGCAACGTTGGGCCCAGGCAAATCAACTCCTCCAGAATACGCTCGCGTACCGCCCAGGCTGCATGAGGTCGAGGGGAAAGGATAGATTGGCGCGGGGTTTCCTTCGAGATATCCCCTCAAACGAATGCCATCGATTAGATCTTGAAGGTCTACCCCCTGCCTGCATATTTCGTCTGGGTCGGATTCTCCTCTGTGTCCAACGCACGTATGCAGAAAGCCTGCGTCAACCATTGACGCTGCCTGTCCGGAAATTCGCAGTTTCGCTTCGAGTGCTGCACTAAACGCAAATGCTGAGCAAGCAGCACACTTTCCTTGATCTTTTGAGATTCCTAGTGCTCCAGGTTGATCTCTCCAGCTGAAAGACGATACGCGGGGTGGCGCAGGGGCGTCCCGTCGAAGCGCGAATACCCGCGCATCAGTAGTTCGTCTTGTTGCTTTTGGCAGTGCACTCAGGGTGCGAGAAATTCTTGCCGTCAACTCGGCTTTCGATTCCATGGCCAGCCTCAAAATCCCGCGCCGTTCTGAACGGACAGCGCCTTCTGGAGCGCCTCTTCAGCTTGCAAATTTGTGAGCTTGGCCTGCGCCAGGGTGGTTTCAGCCTGAAGCGGCGCAAGCTCATTCTGATTTGCGTTATTCGCCTTCGCAGTGGCAAGCGTGTTCTTTGCTTGAAGTAGGTTGGATTGGGCCGTTACTTCGGCCAATTTGGCGCTGTCTATCGCGGCGGGGATACCCGCCAATGACGCGGCTACTTGCTTCGCGCCGCTCGCAACGGACGCCGCGGCTGCCGAGGTATCTGCGAGTGCCACCATCGTGGGCACGCCGTTTCCGTCCGCCGTCATGTCCATGGTGGATGACTTGAACAGACCGCCTTTCGCAGGTACTGGATAGACCCGCCCAATTTGCAGAACTGGGCCCTCCCAGATCACGACCTCATTTGAACCTGTGCCGCACGGCTTGGCGATACACATGAGGAGCTTTGACTGTCGTGGGAATCGCACCGGAACTCCGCTTTGTATATCGAGAGATGGTGCGCAACCATGGTCGAGCGAGTCATTGGTACCGCAGGCGGTCGTTTCGGGCAGCGGGGCGCTGACAATCCCATGTAGGTCCGACGGCTCAATCAAAAAATAAACTCGAAACTGGTCTCGAGGGTCCGATTTATCGCCCGCCTTGACCGTACCCCATTTTGGACTTCCAGTTGCGGAGACCAAGTCGGCGGGAATCTCTTTGGCGCCACTTGCAATGTGTCTATCTAAAGGAAACTCATAAGTCTGTGTGTCGGATGTCCGTTCCAGATAGTCGGCAAGTGACTTCTCATCAGCTGACATTTTGGTGGCTATATCTTGTTGCTGCTTGATCGCCTCGGTTAGCCTCGACTTGAACTGTTTGTCGGCATCGCGTCCCCAAACCGTAAGTTGGCTGGTCATTAAAGTTACCGTTCTGGTGGCGACAACAAGCTGGTCGCTCTCCTTTTTCAAAGACTCTTGCAGCAACTTGATCTGGCTAAGCGCATACGGAATTCCATCCGGATCGCTATCGGATTTTCCCGAGCACGCCGGTGAATATCCGGCGCCAGCTGCGAAAAGCGCAGCGATTGAGGCAACCGTGCTAACAGTGTCGGCAATCATCGGCCCGGCTTGATTGGTCACAGTTGTTGATAACGAGAGCGAGCGGCCATCAGTGCCGTAGGTACTCTTGACGCTACTGGTGTTTAGCCAGCCATTGGACCTTAGTGTGTATCTGGCGTCTGCATCGACCGAAGTCCCAGCCTTCACAACGGCAACAACTTGGCCTTTCAACGGACCATTACAACTTATAACTCTGCGAGTGACGGCGATGGAGAAGGTGGTCTTCGGCAGGTTGTATGGAACGCCGATCGCGGTCTTCGGATCCATGTCGTTCAATTTCGTAACCGAGATGCCGCTGCATGACGCGCTCAGGCAAGCCGCGATCACTATCGACGGAAACTTGAATCGATTCGCTGCTTGCATGGCTAGCCGCCTCGCGCCGATATTCTGTCGCGCTTATAGGGCCGATACTTTCAAAGTCCAATAGCCACAATTCCTATGTATCGGCGGTGAAACACGCTTGGTCGTTCAAAATATGCATGGAAGTCGGCTTCAGCCACTAGACTTGAGAATCAAAGTTTCCCGAGCGACGCATCGTCAGCCCACTGCACGGGACAGACACGGTCGACAGCGGCGCGGATTGTCCTTACAAGCCTCACTGCTATCCTCGGCCTCACAGCCACGGGGGGCTGCGACCCAGGGGCCATCGGTATGCAGGAGAAGACCAGGCAGGGACTGCGGTCGGCCGGAAAGTTGCTATTTGTCTTTGTGCCGGTCGCCGTGGTGGTGATCTACCTGGAATATCGCCTGACGCTGCTGATGCGAGCGCATGGATGGTGGTTGATCCAGCATGCGCCCGCGGTGCTGGCGGCGGGGCTGATGTGGTGGTTCTTCTCCAGGCTCTTTGAGCCCGAAACCAGGCGCCGCGAAGCCGCGCGTAAGCCTAAAAGGATGGGGGCTTGAGATGATGCGCCGCACCCATCTAACCGGTCCGTATCCAGTTGATAGACGTCAATGATCCCGCGCCGCTGTCGCGCACCGAAGCGGGCGTCTACAGCTGGAAATCGAGCGGGCTCTTCGTTTGGGATTTTCCGGCAGAGGCTTCTTGAGGCCAGGCGAGGCGTCGCCGAGGTGCCGATTAGTTTCAGTAGTGCGCGCTGCGGTCTTGTAGGGAGCACGTGGAGTCCCCAGATACCCGCGCCTTCGCGTACGACAGCGCTCGTCTTAGGTAGGACTACCTAAGCTCGCTAACCAAAACTACCGATTCGGCGCCACACGACCCCGGTGTAGCCTCTCAAGCGCCAGGAGTGTCGTTTGCTGCGCGTGTTTCGTACCGCGTTCATCGCCCCGGCATGCCCGCTGTATCCACGAACGGGGGACAGGCATGCGTTGTACTGCTCGGACCGTCGCCATCGTGCTGGCCATGCTTGGCGGCAGCGTCGCGGTGACCGCGCAGGCTACTGAAGGCGCTGGCGGGCTCTACCTGCTGGGGAGTCAGGCGCTGGGGGCGGGCAATTCACCGGCGCCGGGGTGGTATGCGACGGCAGCGGTGGCGCAGTACAGCGGGCGGGTGGGAAGTGCGACGGTGGGTGGCGTGACGTTGCTTTACATGAAGAAGCGCGTCGACAGCGTCGGACTTAATCTGCTCTATGCACCGAAGACAAAGATCTTCGGGGCGCAAGCTGCAATCGCGATAACGGTGCCATACGCCTATCTGCAACTGAGTGGCGCGGTGACGGGCGTGCGTTCGTTCTCCCGCACGGTGAGCAACAAGGACTTTGGCGACACGGCCATCACTGGCCGGCTCGGGTGGAAAGTAGGCGATCACTTCGCCCATGCCGTGACGGTAACCGCGTGGGCGCCGACCGGTGAATACGCCAAAGGCTTCAATGCATCACTGGGACATAACCGCTGGGCGGGCGACTTCTTGTGGGCGATGACGTATGCGACGAAGTCGCGCCTGGAGTGGTCGGCGGCCGTGGGTTACGGGATCAATGGCGTCAACCCGATCACGCATTATCGGAGCGGCAATGAGGCACATCTGGAGCTGGCGTTGGGCAAGCGCCTGCCGCCGCATTGGGTGATTGGCGTGGCGGCGTATACGTATCGGCAGGTGACGTCGGATTCCGGGCGCGGCGCGACGCTGGGGCGGCTGGAAGGGCGGGTGAGTGGCGCGGGGCCGGCGGTGAATTTCGGGACGCGGATCGGCGGGCATGTGCTGGCGATCGGCGGGCGTTACTACAAAGAGTTTGATGCGAAGAATCACTTTCATGGGGATGTGGTGATTGTGTCGACGACGTTGCGGTTGTGATCGCTACGCACGACGTTTCGTTTCACATGGCGTGCACGACTTCGTTCTCACGCACGCGATTTCCCGTAAAAGTACTTAGGACTTCCGCCCAGAACTACGGATTCACGCAAGTCTCGGCCCCCGTAAATTCTCACGAAGGCGGCTGCATCGCGGCTGCCCATTCGCCGATCGGGGAACGGCCGCCCGCCCCCATGAACGTCCCTCAGCTGGCTGCTGATTGTCGTTTGCGCGCCCGGCCCCAGGCACTCGCAACGATTCGGGAGACGTCCATGGCTGTCCAGGCACTGCATCGCATCACTCATCGCGCCCTCACCATCGCCATTACCGCGACCTGCATCGCGCTGGCGGCAGGCGCATCGCCGGCCATGGCGGGCCCTGTCGAACGCAATGACGCAACCGCAGCCACCAAGGCCGCCAATGCGGAGCTGCTCAATACCTTGCCGTTCTCCGACAAGACGGACTTCGAGAACGCGCACAAGGGCTTCCTCGCGCCGCTGCCGCAGGCGGTGGTGAAGGGCAAGGCCGGCAACGTGATCTGGGATCCGAACAAGTACGGCTTCATCAAGGAAGGTGACTCTGCGCCGGACACCGTTAATCCCAGCCTGTGGCGCAATGCGCAGCTGATCAACATCAGCGGTCTGTTCGAGGTGACGGACGGCATTTATCAGGTGCGCAACTACGACCTGTCGAACATGACGATCATCGAGGGCAAGGACGGCATCACCATCGTCGACCCGCTGATCTCCGAGGAAACCGCAAAGAACGCGCTGGCGCTGTACTACTCCAATCGCGGCAAGAAGCCGGTCAAGGCGGTGATCTATACGCATAGCCATGTCGACCACTACGGCGGCGTCAAGGGCGTCACCAACGAGGCGGACGTCAAGGCGGGGAAGGTGCAGATCATCGCGCCGGATGGATTCCTGGAAGCGGCCGTGGCCGAGAACGTGATGGCGGGCAATGCCATGAGCCGCCGCGCGTCGTACATGTACGGCAACCTGTTGCCTCCCGATGCAAAGGGGCAGGTGGGCGCGGGCCTGGGCACCACCACCTCGGCCGGCACGGTAACGCTGATCGCGCCGACCATGACCATTCACAAGACCGGCGAGACGCATGTCATCGACGGCTTGACCTATGAATTCCTGATGGCGCCGGGCTCGGAAGCGCCGTCGGAGATGCTCTGGTACATCAAGGAGAAGAAGGCGATCGAGGCGGCGGAGGATTGCACGCATACGCTGCACAACACTTACTCGCTGCGCGGCGCGAAAATCCGTGAACCGCTGCCGTGGTCGAAGTACCTCAACCAGGCGATCGAGATGTGGGGCAAGGATGCGCAGGTGATCTTCGCCCAGCATCACTGGCCGACCTGGGGCAATGACAACGTCACGGCGCTGCTCAAGAGCCAGCGCGATCTGTATCGCTTCATCAACGATGAAACGCTGCGGCTGGCGAACGAGGGTTACACGCGCGACGAGATCGCCGAGCAGTTCAAGCTGCCGGACAGCCTGGCGCATCTGTGGTCGAGCCGCGGCTATTACGGCTCGATCAGCCATGACGTGAAGGCCACTTACGTGCTGTACCTGGGTTGGTTCGACGGCAACCCGGCCACCCTGAACGAGCTGGTGCCGGTGGATGCGGCGAAGAAGTACGTCGAGTACATGGGCGGCGCGGATGCGGTGCTGAAGAAGGCCAAGGACTCGTACGACAAGGGCGAGTACCGCTGGGTGGCGCAGGTGGTGAAGCACGTTGTGTTCGCCGACCCGAACAACAAGGCCGCGCGGAATCTTGAAGCCGATGCACTGGAGCAGCTGGGTTACCAGGCCGAGTCGGGCCCATGGCGCAACTTCTACCTGACCGGCGCCAAGGAACTTCGCGAGGGTGTCACCAAGGGCCCGACGCCGAACACGGCCAGTCCCGACACGGTGCGCGCGATGTCGCCGGAGATGTTCTTCGACTTCCTTGCCGTGCGTCTGAACGCGCAGAAGGCGGGCGACGCGAAGATGGCGCTGAATGTCGATTTCGGCGGCAAGGAAGGGAAGTATCTGCTGGAGCTGGAAAACGGCGTGCTCAATCACACGGCTGGCGCAACGTCGGCCCATGCCGATGCGTCTATCGCGCTGTCGCGTGACACGCTCAACAGCATCATTCTCAAGCAGACGACGCTCGCCGACGCCGAGAAGGCCGGAAAGGTAAAGGTCACCGGGAGTGGGGATAAGTTGAACCAGTTGCTGTCGTACACGGATAACTTCGACTTCTGGTTCAACATCGTGACGCCGTAAAAGGCGTTGCGGGGTAGATGGGCTTCAAAGGGCAGGGCCGCTGTGGGTGATCACGGCGGCCCTGTTTTTTGGCCGGACCTGTCGCTCCCATCAAACGGAAAAATCCGTCATGCCTGCGCAGGCAGGCACCCCGTGGCGACCACATTCACCAACGCCTCACCCCATCACGTCGTCATGCCGGCGAAAGCCGGCATCTAGTTGCGACCACGGGCATTCGGAGCGCAGCGACTGGAGCCCATGCGTGGACACAAGAACGCGTTCGGACAGGCAGAGGTACATACGGCCACGTCGTCACTGGGTGCCTGCCTGCGCAGGCATGACGGAGTTTGATGGTGAGGTGGAAATGAATGTTGTCGCAGCTGGATGCCGGCTTTCGCCGGCATGACGACATGGAGGGAGAGGTGCTGATCGGTGTGGTCGCCGCTGGATGCCGGCATTCGCCGGCATGACGACATGGAGGGAGAGATGGTGATCGGTGTGGTCGCCTCTGGATGCCGGCTTTCGCCGCCATGACGACATGGAGGGAGAGGTGCTGATCGGTGTGGTCGCCCCTGGATGCCGGCTTTCGCCGGCATGACGACATGGATGGAGAGGTGCTGATCGGTGTGGTCGCCTCTGGATGCCGGCTTTCGCCGGCATGACGACATGGATGGAGAGGTGCTGATCGGTGTGGTCGCCGCTGGATGCCGGCTTTCGCCGGCATGACGGCATGGAGGGAGAGGCGCTGATTGGTGTGGTCGCCACTGGATGCCGGCTTTCGCCGGCATGACGACATGGAGGGAGAGGTGCTGATCGGTGTGGTCGCCACTGGGTGCCTGCCTGCGCAGGCATGACGGTGAGGGAGACGGAGCTGCGGGGAGTGCGCTTCGCTACAAGCGCATGGCGGGTTGCCGCTGGGTTTGCTCGGGAGTGATTTCCTTGGTGAGGGATTCTGTAAGTGACGGGGTCATGGATTGGGCCTGCGTCTGCAGCCAGTCAATCGCCTGGGTGCTCCTGGCCATCGGCGTATCGAGTGCCTCCACGGTGTTGACGCACGCGTGCTGGTCGTAGAAATGATCCTTGCCCGGCGTGTTGCGCTGCGTCGCCCACATCTTCGCCGCGTTGTCGCTGGGTATGACCTGATCAATGCGGACAAGGCCCGCCTCCATCGATGCGGCCGTGAGCGCGGCGGCAAGGTTGTCGCTGCGCTGGTCGGGTTCGCGATCGAACTTGGCGTCGAGTCGGTAAACCTGGTCGCGAGCCTGGAGGTACATGGTGTAGGCGGGGTGGGAGGGGTGGTCGAGTTGGGTTTCGCAGGTTTGGCTGAGGTTGTGTTCGCGCAAGTCGGTGAGGCTTTGGGTGAGTGTGCGCTGGGTGGCTGCCCCAGCGATGCCGTCGGCGGTGAGGGAGTGGTCGGATTGGAACTGGAGGACGGCGAGGCGAGTAGCAGGGCCGAAGCGGCCGTCAGGTGTTAGCGGGTGACCTTCGGGGGAGGTGTAACCGAGTTCGGTGAGGTCGCGTTGGAGTTGTTCGACGCGGTCGCCTTGGCTGCGGAGGCGGAGTGGGGAGCTCTCCATCTCGGTTGGTCGCTTCGCCAAATTTCCTCGCCGTCGAAGTTCGTCAATTCCCGGATCTCCCTGTTGAATGGCTTTTATCAACTCATCATCAAGTACAGATCGCCATGCACTGGCGTCCATTGCCCGATCTGACTTGCCATTACCTCCGCCGTTAATAGCACGCCCTGCTTTTCTGGCGTCCAATTTGGCCGAGGCTGGCACGCCGTGCTCCCAATACGCCAAAGCGAGTTTCGCGGCCGTATCCGGATCCGCGGCGCGCTCGGGGTTAGAGATCAGGTCGACGCCAATGCGATCGCCATAAGTTTGGTAGTTGTACCTACCCGTGAGTTGCATGTAACCGCGGCCGTGATATCGATAGCCGTCACCCGGTTCAGTGTTTCCCAGATCGGCGTGACCGTCGTACATGACGGTTGCGATCTTGACGGGGTCCTTGGTCGCGATCGCATCATCAATCTCGCTATCGGAAAACCGATCGGGAATACTTTTCACCGACGCGAGCAATCTCTCCTTGGACGAGTAGATGAGCTTCTCTCGCATAACCGTAAAACTCCCGGTCTCTACGGAGGCATTTCCCATAAACGCGGCAAGCTCATCCGGTGACGTCATTCCTGATGCAATGGCGGAGCGTAGAAGGTGAATAGACGAGTCGTTGATGTTAAGCATCGATCAGGTCTCCTCGTTGCCGAGCGGGACCCGGTGCTCACTCAGGAGATCGGAGATGCTCTCCTGGTCAATATCTTTCAGCAGGGTCAATGGCAGGGTTTCAGGGAAGGAGACTTGTTCCTTCACGAAATTAGGTAGGCCATCCCGATCGAACTCACGATACGTCGACGTAGCGGAGCCCAGACGCCAGTTCGATCGCTCCGGCAAGTAGGTCAGCGAATAGGCGTCGTAACCACGAACCTTCTGAGAATAGAACTCAACGGTGAGTGGCGCCGATGTTAGCTGCGCATTGAGGGCCATTTCAGGGGCGTGGTAGCTGTAATGGTTGTAAACGCAGTCAACGATTCGGTTGCTGCGCGCAGTTTCGATCCAATGATCACCTTGCCGGCGAAGGATTACCAAGTCACAAGGATTCTCTTCCCAGGAGCGACCGCGTTCTGTTCCGTGCCGGATCGCTGCAATCGCACCAAGTGCTTCGTCGCCGAAGAGGTTCGATTGTTCTCGGAACGCAAGAATCGTGTCGTTTTCCTCCATCAGTGCGCGAACATTTGCGGGAACGTTTTGTGGAGGTGCGGTCCCTGTAGCCGATGCCGTACCTACGGCGTAGGCCGCAACGACGGCCGAAGGCCTCCCCTTTCTAATCCAATCAAACCAACCCTTCTCGGCCAAAAAACGTTTCATGACTTCCTCCTTGGTGACGCTGTGAAAACTGCCTAGCGTCGTGGAGGTGTCTGCGTAGCGGTATCGGGATGGGCTGACTGTGGGGTAGGGGAGTGTAGGGTGTGGTGGTAGTCGGTGGCGGCAACGTGGCAACATTTTGGTTTGGCGCGCATGCATCGCGGTCTCTTACGCGTAGCGACCTCGCATGGTTGTCGCCTTTCTATCCACGTCGTCATGCCGGCGAACGCCGGCATCCACTGGCGATGCGGTGACAAAGGCCGCGCCAAGTCGTGCTCTTGAAGTGTTCAAGATGGTCCCTGGGTGCTATCGATTACCTCGGCGTGGTCGCGCATGGATGCCGGCGTTCGCCGGCATGACGCCTTGGGGTGTGATGTGATTGCTGGTCGTGATCGCCACTGGGTGCCTGCCTGCGCAGGCATGACGACGGTGGGGGTGTGGTGCGATAGGTGGAGGTAGTCGCGGCTGGATCCCCGCTATGGAGGGCATGACGACATGGGATGGGATGCGATGCCAGGTGTGGTCGCCACTGGGTGCCTGCCTGCACAAGCATGACGTTCTTCCCTGCGCGAGCGTTTGCTGGTGCCTGATGACGTTGTTGAGGTCGGCAGCCAATGCTTTGGCATTTGCCACCCCCTGTCGCCATCCCCTAGATTCCCCAGCCATGGCACTCAAACGCATGGACAACGTAGGTATCGTCGTCGAGGACCTGACGGCGGCGATCACTTTCTTCAGCGAGCTCGGCCTTGAGCTGGAAGGGCGCGCCACGATCGAAGGCGAGTGGGCCGGTCGCGTGACGGGGCTGACCGATCAGTGCGTCGAGATCGCGATGATGCGCACGCCGGATGGTCACAGCAGGCTCGAGATTTCGCGTTTCATCTCGCCGGCCGTTGTCGCCGATCACCGCAACGCGCCGGTGAACGCGCTGGGGTATCTGCGCGTGATGTTTGCGGTGGATGACCTCGACGAGACGCTTGAGAAGTTGAGCAAGCAAGGTGCGGAGGTGGTCGGGGACATCGTCAATTACCGCGACATCTACCGGCTGTGCTACATCCGTGGGCCGGAGGGGATTCTTATCGGGCTGGCGCAGGAGCTGGGCTGACAGGCGATGCGGATTCGGTGGGTTGCGGGATCGAAGTGGTGATGAGTGCAACGCGCGTCACGGCACACGATCCATTGAAACGTCACTCGCGTGATGGCTTGCCGTCGCCCTGCATCTGTGCGGTTGCCTCGGCGAGTGTCTGCGTATCGCGTGTGACGGCGTACTCGCGATGGCTGCCGTCCGCCATGAGCACATGTGCCGACCTGTTATAACCGCGCCCACCCTGTTCCAGCACGACCACCCAGGTGTCGCCATCATGACCGGCGACGACAAATCGGCGCATCGGCCAGGGTTTGTCGATGACGTCTGTGCTGTTGAACTCTGCGCCGCGCTCCGCAATGCCACCAGTGCCCGGCGCATCGGCGCGAAGCCGGTGCTGGATGTCGATCGGCAGTGTGGCGAGTGTTGCCACGGGTGTGAGCTGCAGACCTCTCCACGGCACCTGAGGGTCAGCTGCCGAGAGTCCGAAGGAGGCTGCCAGCAAGCTGGTCGCCAGCCAGAGTTGCCATCCGCGCATGCGATCTCTCCCCATGTCTACCGATAAGGCGTATCGAATGGTGCCGCGTCGCCTTCGCCCTTCATCTGGTCGACCACGTCTTTAAGCGAATCAATTTTGCCGGCCAGTAGGTACTCACGATGCGTACCGTCCGGTTTGAGTACGTGCGCGACCTTCCGGTACGCAAAGCCCCCGTGTTCCAGAGCGACGACCCACACATGGCCGTCATGTCCGGCCACGATGAAGCGGCGCATGGGGTCGCGGCTCATGATGATGTCCGTTGCATTGAACGGCGCACCGCGTTCGGCGATGCCGCCTACGCCCGAGGCGTCGCCACGAAGCCTTTGACGAACCGTGGCAGGTAGTGCCGACAGCGTTTCTACCGGCGTAAGCGAGTAGTCCTTCCATGCAACGGGCGCATCGCTTGCCGCGACGCCGAGCGACATCGCGAGCAGCGTAGTGGCGACAGAGCCCATCCATTTTTCCATGGAGCCCCCTTTGAGGCTTCCATCCTGCCCGGTTGTCCAGTCGGGCGAAATAGGCACGTTGGCTTGGCCATGCCCCGCCGCCCGGGCAAAAAAAACCGGACCCCGCTTTCGCAGGGTCCGGTGCCGATCACATGACTCAGAAGTGCTTGGTGAAGCCCACCGTCAAGGCGTTGTCCTTCAGGTCGCCGGAGAACTGGCCCTGGTAATCCAGGTACAGGTTCCATGACGCGCCGGAGGTGGCGGTGACGCGAGCGCCGACCGTGGCCGTGCCCTTGCCGAGGCGATTGCCCGGCAGGGTGAACACGGTGCCGTCTTCGGCGGCCACGGTGACGGCCGGCGTGCCGCTGCGCGTGTTGTAGCGGTAGCCGACTTCGAACTGCGGCACGTAGGTGACGTTGCCGGAGGTGAAGGCGTGTCCGAAGGCGACGGAGGCGTAGGGCTGCAGCGTGTTGAGCGTGCTGCTCTTGCCGCTGACGCCATAAGCCGACGCCAGTTCGCTGCCGCTCTTTACCGTCTCATGGAAGCTGTCGAGCGACTGGTGCTGGTACAGCGCGCCGAGCTTCGGCGTGACTGCCCACGTACCGGCCTGCAGCGGCCATGCGGCCTGCAGTGCGGCGGAGTACGCATCGCCGCCGGGCTTGGATTCGGCGAAGCCGATGCCGGTGGCGCGCTGGATGCGGTAGTCGCCGAACGAGGCATCGACCACGCCCGAGAGCACCACGGCGCCGACGTTGGCGAAGCCGTACATGCCCACGTGTGCGGTATCGACGCGACCCTTGCCGTGTGCGGCGTCGGTGGCGTTGATGCGCGACACGCCGGCTTCCACGCCCAGGTGCGCCGCGTCACCCACGGCGGCATCGAAGCCACCGTTGATGCCGAAGCCACTCGAGTTGAGGTGGTTGCTGCCATCGAGCTGATAGGCCGAACCGCTCGCCTGCACCCACAGGCCCGGCTTGCAGCCGTCGCGCGTCACGCCCTGCGTCGTGGTCGGCGACGCGCCGCAGTCGGCGGTCGGGGCGAGCAGCGATGCATCGAGCACGGTGGTCAGGTTGCGCTGGCCCTGCAGTGAAACGAGACGCTGCATGTTGCCGAACAGCGCGCCGTCGGCCGGTGCTACCACCACTGGATCGGTGGGGTTCGTCGGGCCGGTCGGGTTGGTCGGGTTGGTGGGCGTGCCCGGATCCGTCGGGCCTGTGCCCGTACCCGAGCCGGTGAGGCCCAGTGTCACGTTGGTGCCGGTGTAGTTGACGGTCGAGTTGATGCCCGTCGGTGCGCCGGTGGAGGTCACGCTGCCGAAGGTGCCGGTGACCTTGTTGGCGGTGAGGATGGTGTAGTTCGTGGCGGTGTAGGTGCCCGGTGCGTAGATCAGGTTCAGCGTGCCGGCGAGGCTCGCGTTGCCCAGCACGTGCAGCTGCGAGGCCGCCGTCGGCGTGACGTCGATGGCGAGCGTGCCGTTGGCCGACTGGATGTAGTCGCCGTTCACGGTCAGCACGCCGACCGAGCCGCCCGGACGCACGATGCCGTTGTTGACCAGGTTGCCGAAGAGGGTGCCGTGGCCGCGCAGCGTGCCGCCCGCATCCACCAACGCATCGCCACCCCAGGCTGCGCCTTCGTGATCGGCATCGCCGATTTCCAGCGTGCCGTTGGTGACGTGCGCTTCGCCGGTGCTGTTGCTGGCGCCGTTGAGGATGGTCATGCCCGCGCCGCTCTGCACGACGCCGCCGGTGCCGGCGAGCACGCCGGTGTAGATCACCGTGTCGTCGCGATCAAACTCCAGCGTGCCGGTCGACTGCACGTGCTGCGAGGCGAGGCTGCCGCCCGCGGTGAGCACCAGCGTGCCACCGTTGATGATGGTGTTGCCGGTGTACGTGTTGGCGCCGGTGAGCGTCTGCACGCCGCCGCTGATGGTCAGGCTGCCGTCACCGGAGATCACGCCGGCGAAGGTGTCCTGGCCGTGGGTGATGTCGAGGTTCTTCGTGCCGAGCACGACGTTGCCGCCGCCGGCCAGCGTGGCCAGCTGCGTCGCGCCGCCGCTGATGCCGGAGACATCGAGCGTGCCGTCAACGATGACGCCGCTGGACGCGGCCAGACTGCCGTCGCCCGACAGCGCAAGCGTGCCCTGCGCGATGTTCCACACGCCGGTGGATCCGACGGCACCGGTGACCGTCCAGGTACTGTTGCCGGACTTCATGAAATGCGCGAAGCCGGCGTATTGCGTCGAGCTGCTGGTGCCGATGGTGTCGACGATCTGCGAGAGATCGAACGACGCGCTGGTGTCGCCGCCGAGCGCCAGCGTGTCGCCGCCGTGGGTGTTGCCACTGGTGCTGACGACGTTGCCGTCGAAGCTGTAACCGGTGGCCAGCGTGAGGTCGTTGCCGCCGCCCGAGAACTGCACGGCGTCCGCGCGCACGTTGCCGTCGCCCGACATGCCGCCGGCGATCAAACCCTGGTTGAGGATGTGTGCGTTGCCGGTCGACACCACGCCCGCGCCACCGGCACCGACGGCACCTGCCACGCCGTCGGAACCCATGGCACCGGCGGCGCCCGTGTCACCGGCAGGCCCGGCTGGCGTGCCCATGCCACCCGGACCACCCTGGCCACCGGCGCCGCCGAAGCCCGCCAGCGCGAGGCCGCCCATGCCCCCCGTACCGCCGTGAATCGACCCGGTGTTGACGAGCGTGAAATCCGAACCTTGCACCGCAGAGCCGCCGGTGCCCCCCACGCCGCCCGTGCCGCCGTTTCCGCCCTGGCCTCCTACGCCACCGGTGCCACCCTTGCCACCCGCTCCCCCTCCGGGGGGGGTCAGCGAGCCAATGCTGCCCGCGTTGCCCCGGCCACCGGTGCCACCCCGGGCGGTGCCACCGTCGCCACCATGTCCGCCCCAGATCTGGCCATCGTTGGTGAGGGTGAAGCCGGTGCCCGCCACGGCGTGTCCGCCCGTTCCACCCACGCCACCCGTGCCGCCGTTATCACCGATGCCGCCGGGGCTGCCCACGAGACCCGTGCCGAGGCCGCCGTTCACGCCATTGGCAGAACCACCCTCGCCGCCGGTGCCGCCGAGCAGCAGGCCGCTGTTGTGGATGGCGCCGCCGGTGAGCGCAGTGACCGCATCGATGCCCTGTCCACCGTGACCGCCCGCCACGATGACGGTAATCGCCGACGTGCCTTTCGTACCTGCGTCGCCCTGGATCCCGGCGCCGGAGTCCACGTCGAGCGTGGTGTCGGACGCCATGGTGATGCGCGATACCTGCGCGGTGGCATCGATCGTCAGCGTGCCTTCGGCCAGCGTCCAGCGCTGGTTCGCCGATTGACCATGGGTGAGCGTCCAGTTGCTGCTGCCCGACTTCACGAAGGTGTCGAAGCCGAGGATGCTGACGCCGAGGGCATCCTGGTTGAACGTGCCGTTCAACGTGCCACCCAGCGCGAACGTATCGCCGCCGGCGCTGACCACGTTGCCGATGAAGCTATAGCCGGACCCGACGGTCAGAAGGTTGTTGCCGCCCGTGAAGTCGATGGCGTTGGCGCGCGTGCCATTGCCACCGAGGCCGCCAGCAATGATGCCGTCGGTGAATACCGAGCTGCCGCCCATGCTGCGGATGCCTGCGCCACCGGCACCGCCGATGCCCACGGCGCCACTGATGCCGCTACCACCATTGGGGCCGTCGGTGCCGCGGAGACCCGCATAGCCCGGCATGTAACCCTGTCCGGGCTCGCCGCCCGCTCCACCCAGGCCAGCGAGGCCGCCCGTGGCGACGCCGCCAAGGCCACCGTTGCCGCCGGAGATCGAGCCGTGATTGATCACGGCGAAGTTCGCACCGGATACGCCGTTGCCTCCGGCGCCGCCGCTGCCGGCCATGCCGCCCATGCCGCCGGTGCCGCCCGCGCCGCCATTGCCGCCGTCGCCGCCGGAGTAGGTGCCGGTATTGTTGCCGTTGCCACCCTTGCCGCCGTTGCCGCCGTTACCGCCGTTGGCGTTGCCACCGAAGCCGCCGTTACCGCCGGTGATGGTGCCGGTGTTGGTGAGCAGGAATCCGGTGCTGCCGTGGACGCCGTCACCGCCCTGGCCACCCGCGCCGGCCATGCCGCCGGAGCCACCGAAGCTACCCGGGCTGCCATGGTCACCGGGCGTGCCATTGGCACCGTTCCCGCCGTCCACGCCCGTGATGCCGTTGCTCGAACCACCGTTGCCACCGTTGCCGCCGGTGAGTGCACCGTCGTTGGTGATGACCGCGCCGGCGCCTGCCTCGACGGCATGCGCACCGGCTTCGCCTGCGCCGGCGATCGCGATGGGCAGCGGCAGCGGGTTGATCACGTCGTTGCCATCGGTGCCGGTGCTGCCGATGACGCCGGTGCCGCTGGCGACGTCGAGCGACGAGCCATCGCCAAGCGCGACGCCGCTGAGCATGGCGCCGCCGCGCAGTGCGAGGCCGCCTTCGGTCACCGTCCACGCGGTGCGGCTGGTGCTGTTGCCGGTGAGCGTCCAGGTGCTGGTGCCGCTCTTTTCGTACAGACCAAAGCCGACGATGTCGTTATCCAGCTGCGCGAGATCGAACGTGCCGTCTTCCGTGCCGCCGAGCGCGAGTGTGTCGGTGCCGGAAGTGCCTCTGACCTGGCCGTCGAAGTGGTAGCCGTTCCACAGCTCCAGACGATTGTTGCCGTTGTAGAACACGATGGCCGCTGCGCGCACGCCGTCGGCACCCAGGCCACCGCTGATGGTGCCGCCGTTGATGACGGTCTGGTGGCCGTAGGCGTTGATGCCATTGCCGCCGAAGCCGCCTGCGCCGTCGGTGCCGCTGCCAGAACCCGCGCCGCCGACGCCGCCGTTACCACCCTGGATGGTGCCGGTGTTGGTCAGGATGCCCTCGGCACCGTACGCGCCTGCGCCGCCGTTGCCGCCGCGACCGCCGTAACCGGCCATGGCAGCACTCCCTGCCGCACCGCCTGCGCCGCCGTTGCCACCGGTGATGGTGCCGGTGTTGGTGACGTTTCCGTAGGTGCCCATGCCGTAACCGCCACCGCCGCCGTGGCCACCGTTGCTGGCGCCACCCATCGGTGTCCCGCCTCCGGCACCACCCGCACCGCCCGCGCCGCCGGTGATGTTGCCGTGGTTCACGAGCGACGTGTCGTAGCCGGCCGTAACGCCGAAGCCACCGTAACCGCCGCCGCCGCCGTACCCGGCCCGTGCATTCGGAAGGCCGCTGGACGCATCGCCGCCGGTGCCGCCCAGGCCGCCGGCACCGCCAACGATGCTGCTGTCGTTGATCAGGCCGGAGCCGTTGAGGAGCTCGACGCCCGCGCCGCCGCGTCCGCCGTATCCACCATTGCCACCGGTCAACGTGGCGTTGCCGCCGCGTCCGCCCTGGCTGGCCGCGCCGCCTGCGATGGTGCCGGCGTTGTGGATGGTCGACGCGTCGCCGGAGACACCCGCGCCGCCGCTGTTGCCCGAGCCACCCGAGCCGCCGGTGGTGAGGTCGTTCAACCCCGCGCCACCGTTTCCGCCCGCGCCACCCTGGCCGCCGTAAATGTAGCCGTCGTTGTCCACGGCGACGTTGCGCACCATGAGGCCGTTGCCCGCCTCGGAGGCCTGGCCGCCCGAGCCGGCGGTCAGGCCGTATCCCTCATTCCAGCCGCCGATGCCGCCATTACCGCCATTGCCGCCCATGACCAGGCCATGGTTCGTCACCGTCGTCAGGATGTTGTCATCGGCGTCGCGCTGACCATCCACGCCAAGGCCGATGCCACCCCGGCCGCCGTAGCCGCCCACACCTGCGGCGTCGGTCGAGTCCACCCACGCCATGTTGCCGCCCTGGCCGGCGAAGCCGCCGTGGCCGCCACGAATGACGCCGGACGCGCCCACGATGACGCTGGCCGTCGTACCCACGCCGATGCCGCCGTCACCGCCGTCACCACCCTGGGCAGGCAGCGATTTGTTGGACGCGCCGGCGTCGCCGCCGTTGCCACCGTTACCGGCGCTCACCGTGCCGTCGATGGTGACAAGCGAGAGATCGTCGACGCCCAGGCCAATGCCGCCCGCACCGCCGCCACCGCCACCGCCCGCAGCCATGGGAAGCGCATCGGGAAGGGATATGCCGCCACCGGCGCCACCGTGTCCACCGTTGCCGCCATTGATGGTGACGCCTGCGGCGACCGTGCCGGCTGCATGCCACCACTGGCCGAAATAACCGCCGCCGCCGCCACCGCCACCGCTGCCAATAACCACGCCGGCACCATCGGGCATGGTGCTCACATAACCGTTCTGACCGGTAAGGCCATCGGGATGCTGCTCCGTGCCGGCCGCACCGCCCATCGCGGCCGTGCTGTAGTAGGTGATGCCCGAGACGCTATCCGTCCAGGCGCCGCTCTGGCTGGCATCGCCATCTGTGGGCAAACCGTCGTTGACATTGCCACCTGCGCCGCCTCGGCCGCCGTAGTAAGTGCCGGACCCGGTGCTGCCGCCACTGCCGCCGAAGATGTTGAGCGACCATCTCGGATAGGCCTGCGCTGACATCGGCATCAGGGCGACGCCAAGCAAGGCCAGGCAGGCGATCGCGAGGCGTTTGCGTTGCGGGCGCGCTACCGAGCCGGTATCTGCGGCAGCGCCGCCTTGTGCCCCGCGGGCAAATTCAGAGGCGACCTGCACCACGCCGAAGGCGCGGTTCCAGACAAGGCGGTAGATGCGATTCATACAGATTCCCTTCGATGGGTAGCGGGGTTCTCCGCCCGGCCGTCGAAGGTTTCGTCATGCGCACACGCCACCGTTACCGCGCCCTGAGGCCGGCCATCGAGGTGTTTCGTGGCGCCCCTGGATTCCCCAATCTGGTGAGCGGATTTGTGAATTGAGACACAAAATCCTGCGCAGCATACGACGTTTTCCGGCGCCCGTACCCGACGGTCTGTATCGATAGGCCAGCGGTCATGGGTGATGGGGATTCGACGTGGTTTGGGCCCCCGAGTGGCGGCGCGCTGCGTACGTGCAACGCATTGTTTTGACTGATGCTTCAGCACGCATCTGGCCGCAAAACCCCCATCCTTCGCCTCTCGCTGCCCGGGCCGGTGCCTTCATCCGGCCGTGTTGCGCCACCGCTTGACACCGGTGTCAATTCGGTTTCAGGCTGATGGCGAATCCAATGCGGGGGAGCGCGCTGGACGTGTCTATCGACGATTCGGATCGACTGAAGGGCTTACCGACGGCGCCGTTTCTTGCGGCCGATATCGGCGGCACGCATGGGCGCGTGGCGCTGATGTGCGCGTCGGCGAAAGACGCCGGTCATGTCGATACGCTGGCTTATCGCGTGTTTGCCTGCGCAGCGTTCCCGACGCTCACCAAATTGCTGGAGGCCTTTGTCGATGCCGAGGTACGCGTGCCGGTGAAGCACTGCGTGCTGGCCTGCGCCGGGCAGGTGCTGGGCGACGAGGTGTTGAACGACAACCTGCCGTGGCCGATCCACCTGAGCACGCTGCGCGATGCGCTGGGGCTGGACGAAGTGGCGGTGCTGAACGATTTCGAGGCGCTGGGTTATGCGCTGGATGGGCCGCTTGCCGAAGGCGGCCGTCATCTTTGCGGGCCGCTGGCGCCCTCGGGCGGCCCGACGCTGGTGATCGGCCCGGGCACGGGGCTGGGTGCCTCGGTGCATGTGCCGGGCGTCGATGGCGGCTTCGTGCTGACCACCGAGGCGGGGCAGATGGACTACGCGCCGAACTCGCTGCGCGAGCGCGAGATCCTGGCGCACATCGCGCCGGAAGGTGGTTACGTGGCCTTCGAGCACATCGTCTCGGGCCCGGGGCTGCTGACGATCTACGCCGCGTTGTGCGCGCTCGGCGGTGAAGCGCCGCAGCTGACGACGCCTGAAGCGGTGACCACGGCGGCGATGGCGCTGGCCGATGCGCGCGCCGTGGAAGCGGTGGAGATTTTCTGCGCATCGCTGGGGAGCTTCACCGGCAATCTCGCCATGGCGTTCATGGCCACCGGCGGCATCTATCTCGCCGGCGGCTTTCTGTCGTCGATTTTCGGGTTGCTCGAGCGCAGCGCGTTCGAGCAGCGGTTCCTGCACGGGCGCAGTGCGCGGCCGTTGTTGTCGCAGGTGCCGGTGTGGGTGACCGAGCACGGCTTGCATGGCGTGCAAGGCGCCGCGCGGTGGTATCTGCGCCATGGCGCGCTGGAAACCGTGGTGCCGCGCGTGGCCGGGGCAACGCCATGAAGCCCCTGACCGCCGCCGCGAGCCTTTGTCGACTGGCCCTGCTGTGGCTGGTGACGACGGGCGTGGCCGTGGCGGTGCCTGCCCATGCACCCTGGTCCCTGATGCCGCAGCCGGCGAAGGTCACGCAGGCGACGTCCGGAGCGGTGCAGATCGCCGATGGCGCGGTGGTAACGGTTCGCGGTACCAAGACCAACGAAGTGCAGGCCGTCGCCGAACAGTTCGTTCAACGCGTGGCCAGCACGCGCGGCTTGCATCTGCATTTGGGCGAGAGCGGTACGATCACCTTCGACGTTGATGCGAAGGCGGATATCGCCGACGACGCGGGCTATCGCATCACGGTGAACGACAAGGGCATCGTCGTGACGTCGCGCAGCGCACGGGGCGCGTTCTACGGCAGCGTCACGTTGTGGCAGTTGCTCACGCAGCCGGGTTGGGTGCATGGCGCGCCGGCGCAGGTGTCGTACGGCAGCGTCGATGATCACCCGCGCTTCGCCTGGCGCGCCGTGTTGCTGGACTCGGGGCGGCATGTCCAGAGCGTGGCCGACATCAAGCAGCTGATCGACGGGATGGCGCTCAGCAAGTTGAACGTGCTGGTCTGGCATCTCACCGAGGACCAGGGCTGGCGCCTCGCTATCCCGAAGTATCCCGAGCTCACGAAGATCGGCGCGTGCCGCAGGGCGGCAGGCCTGGACGCGGAGCTCACCGGTTCGCCCGGCACGCCGTACTGCGGTTTCTACACCGAGGACGACGCACGCGAGATCGTGCGCTATGCCGCCGAGCGTTACGTCGACGTGGTGCCGGACATTGACCTGCCGGGGCATTCGCAGGCGGCAGTGGCGACATATCCGTGGCTGGGCGTCACCGGCAAGCGTCCGGACGTGTGGACCGACTGGGGCGTCAGCCCGTGGCTGCTCAAGCCGGACGCGAAGACGCTGGGCTTCGTGTACGACGTGCTCGATGAAGTGATGCGGATCTTCCCGTCGCGCTATGTCTCGATCGGTGGCGATGAAGCGGACAAGCAGCAGTGGAATGCGTCGCCGGAAGTGCGCGCCCAGATGCACACGCTGGGCCTGGCCAACATGGAGCAGTTGCAGGGCTGGTTCACGCAGCAGGTGGCCGCGCATCTGGTGAAGCACGGGCGCACGCCGGTGGGCTGGGACGATTCGATCGAGGCGGGCGTGGCGCTGCCCGCGTCGGAACGGGTGATGTCCTGGCATGGCAATGACGACGAGCGCATCGCGCTGACCGCCATTCGCCAGGGCCACGATGTCGTGATGACGCCGCAGGAAACGCTGTACTTCGATCACCTGCAGTCCGATCTTCCCGATGAATGGCCGGGGCCGCCGCTCGCGGTGACCTTGCAGATGGCGTACGGAACGGCGGTGATTCCGCCCGGCGCGACAGCGGCCGAAGCGAAGCACGTGGTGGGCGTGCAGGCCGGTCTGTGGGCCGAACACATGCTTACGTTTGCGCATGTGCAGCACGCGCTTTACCCACGCCTGGCGGCGCTGGCGGAGCTGGGTTGGTCGCCTGAGAACGCGCGAAACTGGAGCAGTTTCCTGCAACGCCTGCCGGGTGAGCTGGCGCGCTACCGCGCCTTGGGCATCGGTTATGCCGACTCCGCCTATGCGCCGGTGTTCCAGGTGACGGGCGCGGCCGATGGCGCGTTCAAGGTGACGCTCGCCAACCAGGTGGCGTCGGGAACGATGCGCTTCACCACCGACGGCGCCGCGCCCACGGCGACGTCCGCGGCATACGTCCGCCCGCTCACGCTGGCGAACCATACGACGCTGCGCGCCGCCACGTTCGCAGCTGACGGTTTCGAACTGGCTGCGCCGCGCACGCAGGTGCTCGATGCATCGACGCTGACGACGCGCGACAGCACCGCGCTGGCCACGTGTTCAAAGCAGCCGCCGACGCATCTGGAAGGCGTGCGTCCGGCGAGTGGTGACAGGCCACGCTACGCGGTGGACATCGGCAACGCCTGCTGGCTGTGGCCGCAGGCGCCGCTCCACGGCATCAAACATGTGTCGATCACCGCTGAACGCCTTGCCTGGCGCTTCGGCGATGAAGCCAAAGACGCCACGGTGTATCGCAAGACGGGTGCGGCGGGCGAGTTCGAGATTCATGCGGATACCTGCAAGGGGCCGCTGCTGGCGCGCATGCCGCTCGACAGCACGGTGCAGGGACAAGTGCATCTGAAGGCAGACGTGGCGATGCCGGCGGGGGCCGGTGCGCGCGACGTGTGCGTTTTCGCCACGGGCGATCCACGCGATGGCCAGTGGGCGTTGGCGCGCATGACGTTTTCGCAATAAGCGGGAAGCGGAGCAGGGGCTCCGCACGGTGGCGCGGGTAAGAGGGACTGGCTTGCGACATCGGTGTGGGAGGAGAGACAGCATCACGAAGCGCGCGCGCCGCAAGGCGTCGCCGTGCAACACGCGTACGAGCATTCCACGGAGCCGTTGAGGTTAGACAGGCAACACCAACGAGGTTAAAGCCCATGTCCACCGTACTTCGCAAGCATCCTCTGTCATTCGCCATCACGCTGGCGGTGTTCGCCGCCGTGTCGGCTCCGGTCGCCGCCTCGAGCTTCGTCTTCAGCGAAGCCGACGGTCAGGCGGCCCAGTCGGGCACGCCGCAGACCGCGCCGCCGGCCGACGCCAAAAAACCGGACGCCAAGAAAACCGAGGAAGAGAAAAACGCGGTGACGCTGGCGACCGTCGCGGTGTCGGGCGTGCGCGCCTCGCAGATGCGCGCCATTGACCTGAAGAAAGAAGCGCCGAACATCCAGGACAGCATCACCGCCGAGAACATCGGCGCGCTGCCCGACACCACCATCACCGACTCGCTGCAGCGCGTTACCGGCGTGCAGATCAATCGCGATGCCGGCGTCGGTACCTCGGTGGACGTCCGCGGCCTGCCGCAGGTCGGCACCATGTTGAACGGTGAAGTGTTCATTACCGCCGATCAGATCGACTCGCAGCAGCCGGACTTCACCATGCTGCCGTCCACGCTGTTCCACGGCGTGGATGTGCTCAAGTCCTCGACGGCGAGCACCACCGACAGCGGCATCAGTGGCGCGATCGACCTGCATACGTACCGCCCCTGGGACCTGCCCAGCGGCTTTACCTACAGCTATTCGGCCAATGGCGAGCGCGGCACTACCTCGAACCATTGGGGCCCGGAAGCCAACGGCCTGATTTCGTACAACGACGAAGGCCACTGGGGCCTGCTGTTCTCCGCTGACTACTCCGACACGCGGCGCAGGAACTCGACCGAGGGTCTGGACCAGTACGGCGTCGTGTTCAACGGCGAGAACGCGGCCAGCGCGGGTGGCTATAACGGCTTCCTGACGCCCTGGAACGGCGCGCCCATTCCGCCGCAGATCGTGCAGAACGCCGACGGCAGCGTGGACGTCAACGGCGACGGCAAGTCCAACGGTGTGTTCATGGGCAGCCAGAACTTCGGCCTCAATGACATCACCACGCAGCGCAAGCGCAAGTCCGCCAACATGGCGTTCCAGATGGACCTGGGCAGCGGCTTCAGCCTCACCAGCGATTACTTCTACTCGCAGCAGCGCCAGTACGATCGCAACGTCGGCGTCCAGTTCAACTCCACCAACTGGCAGGGCGCCACCTACGTGCCGCTGCAGTCGCGCAATACCGGTGCGCCGGCGCTCGGTTCGTACGGCACGCCGGAGCCGGGTTGGGAAGGCTCGCAGATCTATACCACCCAGGTGTACGAGAAGTGGCCGGGCGACGTGGAGTCGTACTCGTCGATCATGCAGAAGAGTTCGGTGGCGAAGAACTTCAACCTGCAGTTGGATTACGACGACGGCGGCCCCTTCACCGCGAGCGTGCGTGGCATCCACGACACCGCGAAGCAGTCGTTTGCCGAAACCGACGTCAACATTTCCAACTCCAACGGCGCGCTGTGGCCGAACGTGCTGATGGATGGCGTGCCCGATGACGCCGTGCCGCCGGGCACGATGGTGTATCCGGCAGAGCTGGGCGGCAACCGCGTGTTCAACGCCAACGGCCTGGAGCAGAACACCGTTCCGATCATCGCGAACTTCGGCGGCCGTTACCTCAAGATCTCCGTGCCGCAGTCGATGGCCACGGACTTCGCCAATGCCAACAGCTGGACCATGAAGACGCTGGAGTCCTCCGGCGATTACGACCGCAAGGTGTCGATGAACGCCCTGCGCTTCGACGGCAAGTACGATTTCCAGGACGGCTTCAAGCTCAACTTCGGCCTGCGCAACAGCATCCGCAGCGCTGATAACGAAGGCTGGACGCTGGAAACGCCGGTGTACGCGGGCATGGGTGCGAGCGATCCGAACGGATGCCTGGTGCGCTACGTCGGCGCGGACGTGGTGCTCGACAGCGGTTCGTGTACGGCCGGCAATGACCAGGGTTATTTCCGCGCCGGTCCGCTATCCGCCATCTCCATGCCGAAGACCGCCGCGCCGTTGGCGAATAACTTCAAGTACTACAACAACCTGCTGGGCTCGGGCATTAACTTCTGGGCGATCGATCCGTCGGCGATGATCGACCCGATTGCGTACTGGAAGTCGCTGTATCCCAACACCTGGAAGGTGGCCGAGCCGGGCACGACCTGGGCGGTGCGGCTGAAGGAGTTCTCCGGTTACGTGCAGGCAGACTTCAACGGCATGTGGGGCGACATGCCCTATAGCGGCAACGTCGGCGTGCGCATGATCCACACCAACCTCGATGTCACCCAGCACCTGTCCGGGGACCCGGGCGCGTACGGCGACGAGCCGGCGGACGTGGGCACCGAGCAGACCAAGCGCAGCTATCAGGACATCCTGCCGTCGCTGAACTTCTCCATCAATTTCACCGACGACCTGAAGTTCCGCCTGGCGTACTCGAAGAACATGATGCCGCTGGACCTGAGCACCTGGGGCGGCGGCCTGCAGCTGAACTACTCGCTGGCCGAAACGCCGGATGGCCCGATCTTCCGCGTCGCCAACGGTACGTCGTCGGGTAACCCCAACCTCAAGCCCTGGCGTTCGACCAACTACGGCGCCTCGCTCGAGTACTACATCAACCCGACCAGCATGCTGAGCCTGGCGCTGTTCCGCATCAACGTGGACAGCTTTATCAAGAACGGCAGCGTGACCAACTGCGACCTGCCGGACGAAGACGGTGTCGTGCGCAATCACTGCATCGTGATCACCCAGCCGGTGCAGGGCACCGGCAACAGCATTCACGGTGCGGAGTTCGACTACCGCCAGGGCTTCACCTTCCTGCCGGGCTTCCTGTCGAAGACGGGCATGGAAATCAACGCCACGTACGCGCCCAGCAACTCCGGCGAGAAGGATCTGGCGGGCAAGGAGATTCCGTTCCAGGACAACTCGACCAAGTCCGGCAACTTCATCCTCTGGTACCAGGACGATCACTTCCAGGCGCGCGTGGCCTACAACTACCGCTCGCGTCGCGCGGTGATGGACAGCGTGGGTGGCATCACGGGCATGGAGATGTATGAGGCGCCGCAGCATTACCTCGACGCGTCGATCTCGTACAAGTTCAACAAGTACGCCGAGGTGTTCCTCAACGGCACCAACCTGACCAACGAGTACCAGCGCTACTACCTGGTGTGGTCGGATCAACCCGGGCACTCGACGTTCTCCGAGCGCATGGTCATGCTCGGCGTGCGAGGCCAGTGGTGAGCGGGGCGTCGCCCGGGCTTGATGGAGGTCCCGTTTCCGCCCCTCACGGAAACGGGGCCGCCGCAAGGCGGGCGGCCGACCCGTTGTCAGCAACTACCAACGACAAGGCAAGCATGCAGGACTCCCAGCCCACCCGCGACAACGCCTTCCATCGCTCCATCGGCCTGTTCTCGGGCACGGCGATCAACATGACGCAGATGTGCGGCATCGGGCCGTTCATCACCATTCCCATCATGGTCGCGGCGATGGGCGGGCCGCAGGCGGTGATCGGCTGGATCGCCGGCGCGATCCTGGCGATGGCCGACGGTTTGGTCTGGGCGGAGCTGGGTGCGGCGATGCCGGGCTCGGGTGGCACGTATGTCTACCTGCGCGAGGCCTTCCAGTACCGCACGGGCAAGCTGATGCCGTTCCTCTTCATCTGGACGATGCTGCTGGCGATTCCCTTGCTGATGTCCACGGGCATCATCGGCATGGCGGAGTACCTGGGCTTCTTCTTCCCGAACCTCGGCTGGTGGCCGGTGCATCTGGTGAGCCTGGCGGCCACGGCGCTGGTGACGTGGTTGCTGTATCGGCGCATTGAATCGGTTCGTTCGATCACCGTGGCGCTGTGGGTAATCATGCTGGTGTCGGTGATCGGTACGGCGGCAGCGGGATTCTCGAACTTCAACGCCGCCTTTGCATTTACCTATCCCGCCGATGCCTTCGGCAGTCGCTTCTTCGTGGGTCTGGGCGCGGGCCTGATCATCGGCATATACGACTACCTCGGGTACAACACCACCGCTTATATCGGCGACGAGCTGCGCAACCCGGGGCGGACGATGCCGGGCTCGATCATCATCTCGGTGATCGCGATGATGTTCGTGTATTTGCTGCTGAACATCAGCGTGCTGGGCGTGGCGCCGTGGCAGGAGATCGCGCAGTCCAAGTCGGTGGCATCGCTGGTGGTCGAGCGCAGCTGGGGTCATGCCGCGGCGGCGGTGATGACAGTGCTGATCATCGTGACGGCGTTTGCGTCCGTGTTCACCGGCTTGCTGGGTGGATCGCGCGTGCCGTTCGAAGCGGCGCGGGACAAGGTGTTTCTGTCGGTGTTCGGGCGCCTGCACAAGAAGCATGGCTTCCCGCACGTTGCGCTGATCACGATGGGCGTGGTGACGGGGATCGGTACGTTCTTCGATCTGACCGAAGTGATCAACATGCTGCTGACGGCGATCATCATCGTGCAGTCGCTGGCGCAGATCGCGGCGCTGGTCGTGTTGCGCAAGCGTCAGCCGGGTCTGGCGCGGCCGTACAAGCAATGGTTGTATCCCGTGCCTTGCCTGGTGGCTGTGGTGGGCTGGGTCTATGTGTATTTCTCGGCGTCGACCTTGTCGTTGATCCTTTCGGGCGTGTGGATCGTTGCCGGGCTCGTGGTGTTTGCGGTGTGGGCGCGAGTTAACCAATCGTGGCCGTTCGCGCCGGTCGAGATTCGTGAAACCTATCTTGAGAAGCAGTGACGTCATGAAGCGATCGATCAGGCAGGTGCTGTGGGTGGTGGCCCTTGGGTTTACGTCGGCGGCGAGCGCCCAGACGACGTACTCGACCACACAGGTGCCGGCCGATGCCGGGACGGTCACGCCGATCGGACGCTGGCTGATTCAGGACAGCGCGAAGGCGCAGGAAACGGGCGCCGCGATTTCTGCGGCCGGCTATGTCACCAAGGAGTGGTACCCGGTGACCGGGCGCGCCACAGTGATGGCGGGCTTGCTGGAAAATGGCGTCTTCAAGAACGACGTGTTCTACAGCGACAATCTGCGCGCGGTGCAGGTACCGGAGGCGAGCGGCAACCTGTTCGTGGTGCCGTGGTGGTATCGCACCGAATTCACGCTGGCGAAAGCGCCGGCGGGACGGCACACCTTCGTGCGCACCAACGGCATGATTGCGAGCGCCGATCTGTGGGTGAACGGTCATCTCATCGCCGATCATTCGAAAGTCGCTGGCGCGTATCCCGTGCGCGACTTCGATGTGACGAAATGGGTGCACGCCGGCACCAACGTGCTGGCGATGCGCGTGCAGCCGGGCGACCCGCGCATGAGTCTTTCGATCGGCTGGGTCGACTGGAACCCCACGCCGCCGGACAACAACATGGGGCCGTGGCGCGGCGTGGATATCGTGCAGAGCGGGCCGGTAGTGCTTAGCGATCCGCTGGTATCGTCGGACGTGTCGCTGCCCGATCTGGCGCACGCCTCGCTGGCGGTGAAGGTGACCGCGAAGAATCTTGATACCGTGGCGCATGAAGTGACGATCCAAGGCTCGGCGGCCGACGTGGCGCTGCAGCAGGAAGTGCGCCTGGCGCCGGGGCAGACCCAGGTCATTACGTTCACACCCAAAACCACACCGGGGCTGGCGCTGGATCGCCCGAGGATCTGGTGGCCCATCGGCATGGGCGAGCATCCGTTGTATGCGATGGCGCTGACGGCGACTGTGGATGGCGCCGCGTCGGATCGCACGTCGACGAACTTCGGCATTCGCAGCGTCACGTCCCATCTGACGAAGGACGGCTACCGTCAGTTTGTTATCAATGGACTGCCCCTGCTGATTCGTGGTGCAGGCTGGGCGCCGGACATGTTCCTGCGTGACGATCCGGCGCGCATGGAAGCGGAGTTTGGTTACGTCGCCAACCTCGGCCTCAACACCATTCGCAGCGAAGGCAAGCTGGAAAACCAGCGCTTCTACGACCTGGCCGACCAGCACGGGATCATGATCCTTGCCGGCTGGGAGTGTTGCGACAAGTGGGAGTCGGCGGCGAAGACGGGCGGCGAGCCGTGGAGCGCGGCGGACGAGACGGTGGCGCAGGAGTCGATGGCGAGCGAGGCGCGACTGTTGCGCAATCACCCGTCGGTGATCGGATTCTTCATTGGCAGTGACAATGCGCCGCCGCCGCACATCGCCAAGATGTACGCCGATACGCTGGCGGCCGCTGACTGGACACTGCCCATCATTTCCGCGGCGGTGGACCAGGGCACGGCGGAGACTGGGCCCTCGGGCATGAAGATGGCCGGGCCGTACGACTGGATTCCACCTTCGTACTGGTATGCGGACAAGCTTGGCGGCGCCTTCGGATTCGACTCGGAAGTCAGCGCCGGCGCCACCATCCCGCGCATGGAAGACCTGGCACGCATGCTGTCGCCGCAGGAGCAGGAGGCGCTGTGGAAGTATCCCCAGGCGCGCCAGTACCACGCCTCGGCGGACTGGTCGACGTTCGCCGTGCTGACGCCGTTCGATGACGCGCTGGCGCATCGCTACGGCGCGCCGAAGAACCTCGCGGACTACGTTGCAAAGGCTCAGCTCGACAACTACGACAACGTGCGCGCGCAATTCGAGGCCTTCAACGCACGCATGAGCGCGCAGAAGCCTTCGACCGGCGTGATCTACTGGATGCTCAACAACGCCTGGCCGTCGCTGCACTGGCATTTGTACGACTACTACATGAATCCAGCGGGCGCGTACTACGGTGCGAAGAAGGCCAACGAGCCGCTTCATATCCAGTACGCGTATGACACGCGGGACGTGGTGCTGGTCAATCACACGCGCGAGGCGGCGCGCGGACTGCGCGCCCATGTGCGCGTGCGCAACCTCGACGGCAGTGTGCGCTTCGAGAAGGATCTGGCCGATATCGGCATCGAGGGAAATCATGCGCAAGCGGTGATGACCGTGCCGGCGATCCGTGGCCTTTCGACGACTTACTTCGTTGAGCTGGATCTTGCAGGCTCGGATGGCAAGGCGGTCAGCCGCAATGTCTACTGGCTTTCCACGCGCGAGGACACGCTGGACTGGGCGAAGTCGAACTGGTACCTGACGCCGCTGACGCAGTACGCGGACCTGACCGCGCTGCAGACCCTGCCGGCAGCAACGATCGAAGTTCACGCGACCACGCGGCGTGAAGGAAACGATGACGTGACGACCGTGACGCTGTCGGTGCCGAAGTCATCGAAAGCACCGGCCGTGCAGCAGCATGTTGCGATCCGTCGCGGGGCCAGGGGCGATCTTGCGCTGCCCATACGCTGGACAGACAATGAGGTGACGCTCTGGCCCGGCCAGTCCGTGGAGCTGACCGCGCGCTATGCGTCGCAGGGTGCAGCGGCGGTGGTCGAGGTGAGTGGGTGGAACGTGCCGGCGCAAAGCGTTCCGGCATCAGGCAAACAGGCGTTGGTCTCGCAGGGATCCGATCATTGACGACGCAAGGGCTTCCATGTCGCGCGTGACCATCAACGATGTCGCCCGTGCCTCGGACACCTCGAAAAAAACCGTGTCGCGCGTGCTCAACAACGAGCCGAACGTGCGCGATTCGGTACGCGAGCGCGTGCTCGCGGCCGTGGCGGAACTCAATTATCGCCCGTTGACCTCCGCGCGCAGCCTCGCGACCAATCGCTCCTTCATGATCGGCCTGCTCTACGACAACCTCTCGCCGAGCTACATCATGGAAGTGCAGGCCGGCGTGCTGGAGGCCTGCGAAGCGCAGCAGTACGGCATGGTGGTGCAGCCGCTGGTATCGACCGCGCCGGATTTCGTCGAGCGCGTGGAAGGCATCGTGTCGCGCCACCAGCCGGACGGCCTGATCCTCACGCCGCCGATCACCGATCACCCCAGGCTCCTAAGCTACCTGCGCAAGGCGGATATTCCTTTTGCATCCATTGCGCCCCATCAGTCCAACGACTGCATCGGCGTCATCCTGCGCGAACGCGAGGCGGCCGCGAAGATGGTGGCGCACCTGGTTTCGCTGGGGCATCGGCGCATCGCGCACATCATTGGCGACCCGAAGCATGGCGCTGGCATCTGGCGCCTGGCCGGCTATCGCGACGGACTGAAGAAGGCCGGCCTCAAGGAAGACCCCGCGTACATGGTGCAGGGCCAGTTTTCCTTCGAGTCGGGCGTGGCGGCGGCGCGACGATTGCTGGCCATGAAAGATCGTCCCACGGCGATTTTCGCCGCCGACGATGACATGGCTGTCGGCGCGATCTGGGCCGCCGCCGAAGCCGGCGTGTCGGTGCCCGGCGAGGTTTCCATCTGCGGCTTCGATGACACCACCATCGCCACCCAGGTGTGGCCCTTGCTCACCACGGTGCACCAACCCGTGCGCGAGATGGGCAAGCGCGCCACCGAAGAATTGTTGCTGCGCGTGCAGGGCAAGGGCGAGCCGCGCATGGTGGAAGTCGATTACGAAATGCGCCTGCGCGCATCGACGGCACCCGCCCCCTGATTCACATCATCCGAGTGAGGAATGCTTCCATGACCGCCCCCAGCCACCCCTCCCGGACATTCCATTTCATCTCCGGCTTGCCGCGTTCGGGCACCACGCTCCTCGCTGCCATCCTCAACCAGAACCCACGCTTCCGCGCCGGCATGACCAGCCCGCTCGCGGACATCATGGGTGTGGTGATGGCCGAGGCGAGCAGCAAGAATGACTTCGCTTTCGATGTCTCCGACGAACAGCGCGTGGCGGTGCTGCGGGGTCTGGTAGAGAACTTCTATTCGGTCGGTTCCGACGCGCAGGTGATCTTCGACACCAGCCGCCTGTGGTGCAGCCGCATGCAGCTGCTCAACACGCTGTTCCCGGGCGTCAAGGTGATCGCGTGCGTGCGGCAGCTGGCCTGGGTGCTCGACAGCATGGAGCGGCTGGTGCAGAAGCAGCCGGTCAGCGTCAGCAAGGTGTTCCGCTTCGATACCAATACGACGGTGTATTCGCGCGTTGAAGCATTGACGGATCCGCGCGGCATGGTGGGCTTTGCCTATCAGGCGACCAAGGAGGCGTTCTACGGACGCTTCGCGCAGGATCATCTGTTGATGCTCACCTACGAAAGTCTGGTGGCGAATCCCGAGGCCGCCGTGCGCGCGGTGTATCGCTTCCTCGGAGAGCCGTGGTTCGATCACGACTTTGATCACATCGAGTACAACGCAAATGAGTTCGACGCGCGCGTCGGCATGCCGGGGCTGCATTCGGTGCGGCCGAAGGTGGAGTCGATTGAAAGGCAGCCGATCCTGCCGCGTGATGTTTTCGGCCGCTTTGCGAATGAGGCGTTTTGGGCGGATCCGAAGAACAATGTGAATCAGGTGCCGATCGTTTAGTGGCGCGACCGGCGATACGCCGACGGCGTCACGCCGACGCGCTTGCGAAACGCCTTGGTGAAGGCCGATTCGGACAAGTAACCGATGCGCTCGGCCACGGTCGCCAGGGCCAGGTCCGTGCTCGACAGCAGGTTGCAGGCCAGCTGCATGCGCATGGTGGTGAGCAGGTCGATGGGTGACATGCCGCCCTTCTCACTGAACTGACGCGCGAACGTAGCCCTGGACATGTTCGCGCGGGCGGCGAGTGTTTCGACGGTCCAGTTTTCATGCGGCGACCTGATCATGGCGAGGATCGCGGCGCTAAGGCGTGGGTGGCTCAGCAGGCCCAGCAGCGATGACGGAATCGCCTCGTGCTGCGAGTAAGTGCGTAATGCCATCACGAACAGCGCTTGGCTGAGCGCAGTGACGACGGCCAGTGCGCCTGGGCGCATGAGCGCCACTTCATGCCGGAGTATGGCGACGATGCCGTTGAGCGCGTCGATGGCCCCCTCGTTCGTCAGGCTGACGTGCAGGACGTCCGGCAAGGCGTGCATCAACAAGTCGGTCGTGCCGCTTGCGTAAGTGAAGCGGCCACAGAGCAGGTCCAGTTCCACGGCGCCGTCGGTATTGCGGCGTTCGGGCAGCGCGCCGAGGCTATCCAGCATCATCGGCATGGCGTCGGCCTCGCCGAGGCCATAAAGCGTGTGCGCCGCGCCACGCGGCAGCAGCACGAAGTCACCCGCCTTGAGCGTCATGTCGGGCTTGCCCCTGACTTGCAACCGTGCGGTGCCTGCCAGCACCAGGTGGAAGGGCGCTTCGCCCGGCCCGGCACTGTCATGGGGGATGTCGAACCGGCCGGCCAGCTGGCAGCGCAGGTCAAGGCTACCCTGGACGGCGGCGAGGTCGATGACACTGCTGAGGGCGTCCATGAGACGAATGCGCCAGAAAATGAGTGTGGCGAGTATTCATCAGCTCACGACTTCGGACAACACTGCTGCTGCCAGGGGAGCCGACACGCCGGCTCCCGGCTTATCGAGGACAGACACCATGTTGGATTGGCTGCAGTACCGCAAAGAACTGATGGGCCGCATCGGCGAGATCGGCGCCCTCAGCCCCGACACACTCAAGGGCTACCAGACCCTCTCAAAAGCCGGCCAGCAGGCCAATGTGCTTGGCGCGAAGACACGCGAACTGATCGCACTCGCCGTCGCCGTCACCACGCGCTGCGATGGCTGCATCACCGTGCATGTGGCGGAGGCGTTGCGGCATGGGGCCAGCAAGGAAGAGATCGCCGAAGCGTTGGGCGTGGCAGTCGCGCTGAATGCCGGTGCGGCGATGGTGTACTCCGCGCGTGTCATGGATGCGGTGGCGGCGCATGACGCTCATTGATTGAGGGTGCCAGAGGGCGGCGCGTCGCCGTTTATTCTTGAGGACAGCGGCGCGCTGCTGCAGGGCCCGCGTCGTAGATGGCGAACGTGCCGGATTGAAAGACGGCGGAGTGGTGATCCGGGTCCCAGGTGGGTTGGTGTGGCTGATCCACAACGAACCATCGGATGCTGGCTCCCGCGAGGCGCGCGCACGCACCCGGCCAATCGTCGGCATTGACCACGCCATCGATGACGGCGCTTCGCTCGCGTGCCAGCGTAGCCGAGGCCGCATCCTGCTTTTCGAGCAACTCTACGCGGCCAAGATAGGTGGGCACGTCGGCAAAGCTCACCAGTTCGGTCTGGCGGCTCTGCATGTATCCGCGCATGGCCTGACCACTGGTGGCCAGGATGTCGCCCGACTGCGAATGCTCACGCAAATAGGTGCCGGCCTGTGCAATGCCGGGCGCAATCGGACGGCCGTAGAAATCGGTCGCCCAGGGCATGTGCTTCAGCGAAGGCAGGCCAAGGCGAGCGTCACGCCCGACCACCATCACGACGAGAACCAGGAGGACGGACACGCCCAGGCTGGCGAGTTCGGCGCTGGGCGCACGAAAGGTCGGCAGGCATTCGCCTGCACGGGCAAAGCACCAAGCTACGACGATGGCGTACATCAGGACGAAGTGGCGATGCCTGAGCTCGGACGAGTCCGTGTTCAAGGTGGGAGCGAGCAGGATCAGTCCTGTGTACGTTGCGCAGAGCAACCACGGCAGCCAGTCAGCGGTTTCCCAACGGCGACGGCGGACCTGGATGATCGTCATCACCGGAAGGATGAGCACCCAGATGCCGAGGGCCGCCACCAACATCAGTAGCGGACCGATAAGCAGGGCGAGGAACTCGTGGCCGGATGCCACCCATGCATGGAACGTTGCCGCGAGATGGGGAATCCCAAATCCCAGCGTTGACTCCATATAAGGAAGCGGCAGGAACAGGCTCTTTAGCGAAGGCTGCAACGCGAGCAAGGCCGCCGCGGCGCACAGCGCCACGATGAAGGCACCACCGACTGCCAGGGCCTGGGTGCGCCCTGATGTGCGCCACTTGCCCAGCAACCATGTACCGGCAAGTGCTGGCGCAAGCAGCACGAAGAAGTGCAGGCGAATTGCGACCAGGGATGCCAGCAGGGCAAAGCCAAGCGCCGTGGCGGCGCGTCGCTGGCTGCGCAAACCCAGCGTGACGCACGCTGCCGCCATCGCAGCGACACCGAGTGCATAACCGGTACCCGGTGCGGTGTAGAGCAGCCAGCGCACACCGAAGAAACCGTTCTCCATGCCGTAAGCCGCCGCATCCGGCAGGCACGCGACGATAACCACTGTTGCCAGCGCAATCGCCTTGTTCGTCAGCTGCGCCACCCAGGCATACAGACCGAGCGCACCGATCAGCAAGCCCAGTGGCAGCAGGGCGCATAGCGCGAGTGCAAGTCCGGGCAGGTCGGTCGGTGACAGCCATGCCGCCGCAAGAGCGTAGGTGCCATAGTGGTAGAGCGGTCGCGGTGTATCGGCGAGCAGGATGTTGCCGCGACTGATGGCGAGTGGATCACCGAACGAGGCGATGGCAGTGCCATGAACGTAGTAGTCCGACCATGCCGGCAGGGAGCCACCCTTTGCCACCGTGGTTTGAAAGGCCGCCACGTCACGACAGAAACAAGCGATCAGGATGGAAAGCACTGCGATCGCAAGGACATCGAACCAGGAACCTTGTTCCGAATCACTGTTCGATCGTATCGGCTTCCATAGCCAGGCGAGCAGAGTCAGGCCGGCCAGGGGGGCGAACGCCCAGGCTGCCGTCATGCCGAACGTCGAGCTCAGCGCCCAGGTCGCCAGCATGGTAACTGCGGCACCGACGACCCAGGCGGCTGGCAAAGGTGACGTCAATCGCAGGCTGGCGCGGGCAAGGATCCATTCGCCGCAGAGCGTCATCGTCGCGATGATGAGAAGCGATGCAAGCAGCGTTCGTGCGCCGTGGCCCGTGCCCGCAAGCAGGCACAGCCACGTCATGAAGCACGACATGATGAACACGCACGCGGCGCGCTGCAGCCATGGCCGGGCGACAAAGGTCGGGCGACGTGCGGAGAGTCCTGTCATGCAAACAAATCCTTGTCATGGATGTGACGCGATCGGTGGCGCTTCGACATCGGCCGGACGTCGGCCGTACAAAGGGCAGTGTACACTCCAGAACCACCACGCCCGGGCTCCGCCCGGCTTGCGGAAGGGATAACGAGACGCTGCGGCAGCACGCGTGACTGCCGTCGGCTCATTGCGACAAAGTGGAGCGTCAATTCGTGGCCGTAGAGCAATTCAAACCGATCGCCGTCCAGTCACCGACGCGGCAGCCGTGGCTGTTTCGCGTGCGCTGCCTGCTCGACCTGCAATTGGCCACCATTGTCAGGTACCTGCGTCCGGAGCTCGCCAAACTCCATGGCCGGGTGATCGACGTTGGCGCGGGCGAATCGCCATGGCGCGACTGGCTACCCTCGTCGGTGACTTACCAGGGCATTGATGTCGGTAACGCCACGGAGTTCGGCATGAGTGCCGGCCATCCGGATGTCACGTACTACGACGGACGCATCATGCCTTTCGCCGATGCAAGCTTCGACAGTGCCCTGTGCATCGAGGTGTTGGAACACACGGAAGACCCGGCGCTATGCCTGTCGGAGATCGCCCGCGTGCTCAAGCCCGGTGCGTCGCTGCTCCTGACCGTGCCGTGGTCGGCGCGTCGCCACCATATTCCGCACGACTACCATCGGTTCACGCGCGAGCGCCTCGAGATCATGTTCGGCGAACATGGTTTCGAGAACGTCGAGATTCGCGAACGCGGCACCGATATTGGCGCCATCGCCAGCAAGCTGGTGGTGCTTACAGCCCGGCTGGCGCAGCCGAAAGTCGACGTCTCGCTACTGTGGCGCATCCCGCTGCTGGTCCCCGTCGTGCCGGTGGCGCTGGGTTTCGTAGCGGCATCGCATGTATCCGAAGCCTTGGGCGCCGGTGCGAAGGAAGATCCGCTGGGCTACTTCGTCAAGGCGACGCGCGCCACATCGAGCCGCGGCTAATCCGCGTGCTCGACCTGCGCCTGAGGATGTGCGGGCGCAAACACAAGCTTCGATAGCAGCACGTAAGAAACCACCGCCATGAACGGCGTCAGGATGGCCTGGCTGACGATGGCGTTGTACGTGAGCTTGTTGAGCCACGCAATGAGCACAAGATTCATCGCGTACGTCAGCAGATACGCCGCGACGAAGCGGGGCAGGCGCCGGCGGGACACATCGAGAAACACGAAGTGGCCCGTAGTCAGGAAATTGAACACGATGCCCGCGAGGTTGCCGCCGATCAGGGCCACCCAGGTCGGGCTGTGGGCAACCACGAACAACGCATACACGGTAAAACCGAACAGCGTGTTGAGGCCACCCACCAGCACGAACCGGATGAAGCGCAGTTTGAGCAGTTTACGCATGGGCCTTCGGCTTGAAACCGGCCGCGGCCGTATTGCCCACGTTGATTGATAGCTTTACGCCATTCAGTCGCAGCCCTTCGAGCACGCGGCCCATCGGCCGCTTGAGGCCTGCCGGTAGCGGCATCAGGCGGTGCCAATACGACAGGGCATACGTGTTGGTGAACGCATTCGCTTCGATGTCCACGTAACCGGCTTGCGCGAACAGGGCGCGAATGCTGTCGCGGGAAAACAGCTGCATGTGTTCGATGTCGACGATGGGTGATCGCTTGCCCAGCATGCGATTGACCGGGTGTCGATAATCGTGCGTAACCGAGAGAAAGGCGCCGCCGGGTCGCAGCAAGCGAATCGCCGATTCGACAACCTCCAGCGGATCGCGCACGTGCTCAAGCGTCATGAAGCAGCAGATCATGTCGAACGATTCAGGCGCATAGTCGCCTTCGACGAAGATGCCTTCGCGAATCCAGGGGCGACGATGCTCCGGCGCGGCAGCAATGGCCGCCGTGGATGGCTCGATGCCTTCGACATGGCGGAATCCGATCGCCGACAATTTCTCCAGGAACACACCCGTGCCCGTGCCGATCTCCAGCGCCGAGTCGTGGGCGAGGCGACCGAGAACCTTGGCGAAAGCGTCTGCGTAGCTCGAGGCCGCGTCATTGGCTTCTTCGCTGCTGTCGTAGTCCGCGCTGTGATAGGCCTTGGCCAGTTCACCCTGGGACGGCGGACTGTCGACGTAGACCAGGTCGCAGGTGGGGCAACGAACCATCTGGAAGCAAAGTCGCTCCGGTTCCTTGCGTGAGGCAAAGCTGTAGCTGTTCAGCGCCGAGGTATCGATGCGCTCCTCCAGATAGACCTCTGCGTGGTCCGGGAAGCGCCGGCAAATCGGGCAAGGCCTGTGGTTTCGGTCAGCCGGTTGCATGGTGTCCTGTCTGTCGTGGATGGGGGCGGAAGTTACGGGTGCGCTTCGCCGCCGGTCTGCTCGGTGATGACACCGTGGCGGATGAGGGCGGCGCGAATGAGGCGCGGACGCCCCTTCACTTCGATCATGATCTTGCCGATGTATTCGCCCACCAGTCCGATGCCAAACAGGTTGAGCGAGCCAAAGCCCAGTACGGCGATCAGCAAAGTGGTGATGCCGCGCGGCGCAATGTCAGGCCAGATCACGCGAAGCGTGGCGACCACGACGGCGGCGATCAGCGAAAGCACCAGCAGGCTGAGGCCCAGCGTGGTGAGCATGGTCAGCGGCACGTTGCTGAAGGAGAAGATGCCCTTCTTGGCCCAGTCGATGTTCTTGGCGAACGTGTTGGTCGTGCGACCGAACATGCGCTCGGGGCGCAGGTAGTCCACGCCCGTCTGGCGGAAGCCGACGTAGGCGCGCAGGCCGCGCATGAACAGGTCGCGCTCCGTGCAGGCGAGCAGCCACTGGACCACCTTTCGGTCCATCAGCGAGAAGTCGCCGGCGTCCAGCGGAATCTTGACGTAGCTGAAAGCGGCGAAGACGCGATAGAACGCCTTGTACAGGAGGCCCCAGTGCCAGGGCATTTCGCGCTTGATGCGACGGCCGTAGACAACGTCGAAACCCTTTTCCCACTCGGCGTAGAAGGCTTCGATGAGTTCGGGCGGGTCCTGCAGGTCGCCATCGAGCAGCACGACGGCGTCCTTGGTCGCCAGCTCCATGCCACTGCGGAAGGCCATCTGCGAGCCGAAGTTGCGCGAATGGGTGATGCCGATGACGTGTGGATCCGTTTCCGACAGGAGACGGATCTGCTCCGCGCTGTCGTCGGGACTGCCATCGTTGACGAAGATGATCTCGTAATCGATGCCGATCTTGTTGAACGTTTCCGTCAGGCGCTTGTGCATGAACGGAATGGCCTGCGCATCCTTGTAGCAGGCGATGATCGCCGAGACGGAGCGACGGCGGGCCTGGGTCGTCTTCTTGGTGCGGCTGGCCAGCTCTTCGTCGGTGACGCCAACGAATGCCTTGGACATGTCCAGCAGGCCGTCGGCCAGTGGAATGTTCGCCTTCCAGCCCATCAGGCGCTCGGCCTTGGCGGGATTGGAGTACCAATCCTGCAGATCCCAGGCACGGCCTTCCATGGTGCCGAACTTGGCCGGCTCGTCGATCTTGAAGAGCGAACGGGTCAGCTCGGCAAGCTCACCAATGGTGACACGCTGGCCGGCACCGATGTTGAAGTCCTCGCCGTACAGCGAGGGGTTCATCTTGGCGGCGGCCATGATGAAGGCCGCGCAGACGTCATTGACATGGACGAAGTCGCGCGAAGTGTGTTCGTTGACCAGCGGCGGCAGCGTGCCGGCGAGCGCTGAGCGCAGCAGATTGGGAATGAGTCGTGAGCTGTCTTCGAGGGCGCCATAGACCGAGTACAGGCGCAGGTTCACGCAGGGGAAGGCATGGCACTTGCCCATGTACTGCAGATACTCAGCCGTCGCCACCTTCGATACCGCGTAGTGACTGTTTGGCTCGCATCGATCCGACTCTTCAGGCGCGGCACAGTTCATGCCGTACTCGGACGATGAGCCAGCATGCACGAACGCGGCAATCGACTGCTTGGCCAACAGCGAGACCAACATCGTGATGGCGTTGAAGTTGGTCTGGTAGATCAGCTGCTGGTCCTGCTCGAACGAGTAGGCGCCATAGGCCACGCAATCGAACACGGTCTTTGGCGACGTGGCGCCGATGAGGTTCTTCACCGCGGCCGGATCGTTGAGGTTGGCCGCAAGGATGTTTTCTTCGGGCACGCCGGCCAGGCGCCAGTTGCGTTCGCGCTGCACCACGGCATAGACGTCCGGGCGCACCGCGCGAATCATGTGGAACAGCGTGGCGCCGATAAAGCCGGTGGCACCGGTGACCAGGATGGGACCGGTCAGGGAGCGGATATGGAACGCGATATCGGGGTTGCTCACGAAGGGTCTGCCAGGGCAAGGAGGAGGCTTTGGGGATCGAGGCCAGAAGCCTTGCGAAGGTAGTTCTGCGAGCCGTAACGCGGGTAATGGTGCGCGCGGGCGTAAAGATGGCTGATGCGCGCTTGCTTACCCTGTTTCATGAGGTACAGCGCGAATTCGGCGCCAAAGCTGCCTCGCTCGACGTGCTCCTCGGCCACGCACAGGTGGCCTGTGCGGTCGATCTGCTCGAGCAGTTCGGCGGGCGGGGCATGGCGATGAATGGGCAGCTCCGCGACGGCCCAGAGGCTGGGTCGGGTGGCCTCAGGCATCTCGCGCAGGACCTGGATGTAGGTCCCGGCGAGGGGGCCCACGGCGACGACGGGCGCGCCATGGCCCTTCAGCAGCTGACGCCACGGTGCATAGGCCGGCACCTCGAAATCGGCGGGCTGTTCGCCACGGCCGAGTCGGATGTAGCTGGCCGTGGAGCTGTCACCAGCCGCATCGATCACCGCAGGAATGTCCTGGTCGAACACCGGCACATAGGCCGTAAGGTTCGGCAGGGCCAGGAGGATGCCGTAGTCCTCGATGGCGTGGTGGGTCGGACCCATCACCCCATAACCGTAGCCGCCACCATTGCCGACGAGCTTGACGGGCAGGTGGTGGAAGGCAATGTCATTGCGGATCTGCTCGAAGGGTCGTGCATAGCAGAACGGCGCAATGCTGTAGACCCAGGCGTCCAGCCCCTGGCGTGCCAGCGCGGCGGCGACCGAGATCATGTTCTGTTCGGCGACGCCCGCATTGATGAAGCGCTCGCCCATGGTTTGCTGCAGCGGTTCCAGCGCCATGAATCCAAGATCACCCGTCAGGAACACCATGTTCGGGTTCTTGGAGCGCGCTACCAGCGAATCACACAATGGCTTTCTCATGAACGCGAAAGCTCCTCGATCGCAAGCTGGTAGTGCTTTTCGTCGAGCGGAAGATAATGCCACTCCATGCGGTTCTCCATGAACGACACGCCCTTGCCCTTGGTGGTTTCCAGCACCATGAGGCGTGGCCGGTCGGCGGGGCGGTCCAGTGATGCGCGAATCTGCTCGAGGTCGTGGCCTTCGACGATCTGTACGTCGATATCGAAGCCTTGCAGCTTGTCCCAGAGCGGCGCCATGGACGCGACGTCGTCGGTGCCCCCGAAGCCCTGCAGGCGATTATGGTCGACCAGGATGGTGAGGTTCGTCAGCTTCTGGTGACAGGCGAAGATCAGGGCCTCCCAGGTGGAGCCCTCCTGCCATTCACCGTCCGAGGTCAGGCAGTACACGTGGCCCGACTCGCCCTTCAGGCGCTGCGCCAGTGCCGTGCCGGCTGCCAGCGACAGGCCATGCCCCAGGCTGCCGGTTGCAAACAGGACGTCTTTCAGTCCGCTGGCCGGGGGGTGGCCTGCGAGCAGGGTGTCGTCGCGGTGGAAGGTGGTGAGATCTTCGTCGCGGAGCTTGCCTGCGCTCCAGAGCGCCACATAGAGCGCGCCGGCGGAGTGACCCTTGGAAAGCACCAGGTGATCTTCCGACCCCATGCGCTCATTGAGCAGCACACTCAGTGCATCGATGCATGAGAGATTGCCGCCGATGTGGCCGACGCCGCTCTCGTAGTGCATGCGTACGAGCCGCTTGCGAATGTTGACCAGGTGACTGGCATCTAGCTGCGCGGGTGTTGTCATATTGCTTGACGCTCTCGCTGTTCTCGCCGAAGTGGAGGTTTTGCCCCCACGAATCATCCCTGCTTCTGCCGGCATCCCTGTGCCGTGGAGAGGATCGCCAAAGGCCATTCCTGCAGAGTACTCAGATAAACCTTACTCGATTTGACACTGAAAAATGAGGTCCGAGACCTCAGGGATCGCTGCGTGCGGCTTCCTTTCGCCTCCGCAGATGGCTTCCGGCATGCCGTCATCATGAACTGCGCCATGCGATGCACCGCGTCATGACTCTGTGCATGGCCCTGGCGATCTGACCAGACTCAGTCCTTTCCCCGTGGCTCAGACGTTTCACTTGAGAATGTGTGCAACGCGTGATGAAGAGCAGCATGCCAGGTGACATCGGTCGCCAGTGGATTTTGCCGATGGAATGGCGTGGCGTGAGGTGAGGGTCTCCGGCGTCCTGGAAGCATCAGTGCGCCCCTCGTGCAGTGCGGTCCAAGATGACATTCGCCGTGCCCACGCACGGGCGTGTTCTTCCCCGGTGCGACCCTTCTCGAATGCGGTCGGATGTGCGTCCTCCGTAATGCCACAACCGTGTCGCGGCGCTGGTGGGCCCACCAGGATTCGAACCTGGAACCAAGGGATTATGAGTCCCCTGCTCTAACCGTTGAGCTATAGGCCCGTTGTTCCCAGCGCAAGGCGCGCTGCGCGGCCGGTCATGGTAGCCGCGCGATGGCGGAGCGTCGAGGGAGGCGGGCAAGGATCGGAGAACTCTTACGGTCTGACATCCGCTTTATGTGCGCGGGCGTAGCCTCGGGGGTCCCTTTGAGCGCTGGAGGCGGGTCATGAGCACTGAATCGGTGGCGAAGCGGCTGGTGGTGTTGTGTCGGGAAGGGATGTACGAGGAGGCGCAGCGGGAGCTGTACTCACAGGACGCGCAGAGCATTGAGCCGGAAGGCGGGCCGCCGGGGTCGCTGGGTAACGTGAAGGGGCTGGACGCGATCTTCGAGAAGGGAAAGAAATTCCAGGAATCGGTGACCGAAGTGCATGGTGGCTCGATCAGCGATCCGGTCGTGGCGGGGAACTGGTTTTCCTGCTCGATGACGCTGGATGTGACGATGAAAGAGTACGGTCGCGTCAACATGACGGAGATCTGCGTCTATCACGTCAACAAGGAAGGGAAGATTGATCGGGAGCAGTTCTTCTATGACATGGGCTGAGTGACGTCGCGCCGTTCGCGATGCCTTCTCCCACCCCGGCGTCATGCCTGCGCAGGCAGGCACCCAGTGGCGATGATGTTTGAATTACGTCGTGCACGCACTGGCTGTCATGGTGGCGAAAGCCGCCATCCTTGAGTGAACACGCGCCGTTGTCGCCATGGATGCCGGCTTTCGCCGGCATGACGGGCCTTGGGGGATGGGGTGAGAGCTGCGCGTGCTCGCCACTGGGTGCCTGCCTGCGCAGGCATGACGATGAAAAATGGGTCGGGCATAAAAAAAGGCCCTGCAAATGCAGGGCCTTTTCGTTTCATCGTTTCGCCGGAATCAATCGATATCCAGGAATGAGCGCAGCTGCTCCGAGCGGCTCGGGTGACGCAGCTTGCGCAGGGCCTTGGCTTCGATCTGACGGATGCGCTCGCGGGTGACGTCGAACTGCTTGCCGACTTCTTCCAGCGTGTGATCGGTGTTCATGTCGATGCCGAAACGCATGCGCAGAACCTTGGCTTCACGCGGGGTGAGACCGGCCAGCACATCACGCACGGTTTCCATGAGGCCGGTTTCCGTGGCCGACTCGATGGGCGAGCTGGCGTTGGTGTCCTCGATGAAATCGCCAAGATGCGAATCTTCGTCGTCGCCGATGGGGGTTTCCATCGAGATCGGTTCCTTCGCGATCTTCAGCACCTTGCGGATCTTGTCCTCGGGCATCTCCATTTCCTTGGCCAGCTCTTCCGGCGTCGGTTCGCGACCGAACTGCTGGAGCATCTGGCGGGAAATGCGGTTGAGCTTGTTGATCGTCTCTATCATGTGCACCGGGATACGGATGGTGCGGGCCTGGTCAGCGATGGAGCGCGTGATGGCCTGGCGAATCCACCAGGTGGCGTAGGTCGAGAACTTGTAACCGCGACGGTATTCGAACTTGTCCACGGCCTTCATCAGGCCGATGTTGCCTTCCTGGATGAGGTCGAGGAACTGCAGGCCGCGGTTGGTGTACTTCTTGGCGATGGAGATGACGAGACGCAGGTTGGCCTCGACCATTTCCTTCTTGGCGCGACGGGCCTTGGCCTCGCCCACCGACATGGTGCGGTTGATTTCCTTGATGTCGGTCAGCGGCAGGAACAGCTTGCGCTCGATGGCGCCGAGCTTTTCCTGTTCGCCGTCGATCACTTCCTTGAACGGCTTGATGTTCGGCGACCACTTCTGGCGCTTGCGGCCCAGCTCGTTTGCCCACTCGAGGTTGCCCTCGTTGCTGGGGAAGGCCTTGAGGAACTCGGCCTTGGGCATCTTCACCTGCTTGACGAAGATGTCCATCAGCGCGCGTTCGTGGTGACGGATGTCGTTCACCACTTCGCGCAGCTTGCGCACGAAGCTGTCGATCAGCGCGGACGGCAGCTTGAGCTTGAGGAATTCCTCAGCCATCTGGTCGCGCAGCTTGAGCACCTTCTTGTCGTTGACGTCGGTGGCCTTGGGGGCCGCCTTCTGGAACTTGCTGTAGTAGTCGCGCAGCAGCTCCATGCGGCGCTTGACCTCTTCCGGATCCGGACCGGTCGGGCCTTCGTCCTCGTCGCTGCTCGAGTCGTCGTTGTTGTCGTCGTCGTCGTTTTCCGAGTCGGCGTCAGACACTTCGACGTCCTGGGCGGCGGCCAGGGCCGCGTCGGCGGCTTCTTCCAGGTCGGCGAAGCCGGCCAGGATTTCGCTCAGGCGGCGCTTGCCGTCCAGATGCTGGTCGTACTCCTCGAGCAGCAGCTCGATGGTGAGGGGGAAGCTGGCGAGGGCGGTCTGCACCTGGCCCAGGCCTTCCTCGATGCGCTTGGCGATGGCGATTTCGCCTTCGCGGGTAAGCAGCTCGACCGTGCCCATCTCACGCATGTACATGCGGACCGGGTCGGTGGTGCGGCCCACCTCGGAGTCGACGGCCGAAAGCAGGGCGACGGCTTCTTCGGCCGCGGCTTCGTCATCGGCGCTGCCGGTGGAGGCATTGTCCGAGAGCGGGTCGGAGTCAGGGGCGGCATCGTGTACTTCGATGCCCACGCCCTTGAGCACGGCCATGATGTCTTCGATCTGCTCCGGATCGACGATGTCGTCGGGGAGGTGATCGTTGATCTCGGCGTAGGTCAGATAGCCCTGCTCCAAACCCTTGGAGATGAGGGCCTTGATTTCGGACTGTTGCTCAGGAGCTTTGCTATTCATACCTACCGCCGCATATGCAGGAACCGATCAGTATAGCCATGTGATGCTTTTTTGACCAGTTTTCAAGTGATTTTACCGAAGGCTCGGGTACGCAAAAAGCGCGCCAAACGGCCTCTTCCGAAGATGTTTCGACGGAATTGCCGGGTTCTTGAGAGCGCATGCTGCAGCGCCGCGATTACGGCGTCTCGAGCCAGAAAGTGACCGGGCCATCGTTGACCAGGTGTACTTCCATATGGGCGCCAAATCGCCCGATTTCCACCCGGGGGTGTGCCGCCCGGGCCAATTCGACCAGGCGGTCGAACCACCGGCGGCCTTCCTCGGGCGTGGCGGCGGTGGTGAAGCTTGGACGCATGCCCGAGCGGGTATCGGCGGCCAGGGTGAACTGGCTTACCAGCAGCAGCTCCCCGCCGGTGTCAGCCAGCGACCGGTTCATCCGTCCCTGCTCGTCGCTGAACACCCGGTAGCCCAGCAGGCGTTCCAGCATCCGTTTGGTCCGGGCTTCGTCGTCGCCGGGCTGGACGGCCACGAGGGCGAGGAGGCCGGGGCCGATGGCGCCGACGGTTTCGTGGTCGACGTCGACGCGGGCGGACTGGACGCGCTGGATGAGTGAAATCATGGGGCCTCGGGTGAGTTCGGCGGCTGCGCCGCCTGGGGGGTCGCTCGCTGGCGCTCGCTGTGAACAGTAAACAGTAAGAGCGGGGGCTGGAATATCGCGGACTGGCGTGGAGTTTGCCGTTTCTGTTTACCGTTCACCGTTCACCGTTCACCAGCGAGCGCCAGCGAGCGACCCCCCCAGGCGGCAACGCCGCCGCTATCCCCTAAAATCGTCCGATGCGTCCCGATATCTACCTTCTGTACCTGATTCTTCGCCTGCTCGGCCGGCTCCCCCTTCGCGTGCTGCACGGCGTCGGCGCGGCGATCGGCCGGTTCTCGCTGTGGCGGCACGGCAAGACCGTTCGCAATACCGAGGTGAATCTTCAAATCGTTCGCCCGGATCTGGACGAGCCCGCGCGCAAGGCCTTGTTGCGCCAGGTGATGGAAGAGAGCGGCAAGTCGATCACCGAGATCGCCAAGATCTGGGGCAACGATGCCGAGCGGGTGCTGGAACTGGTCCGCGAGGTCAGGGGCGAGGCGCTGATGGACGAGGCCCTGGCGGCCGGCAAGGGGCTGATCATCGCGGCGCCGCACCTGGGCTGCTGGGAACTGCTCAACTACTGGCTGTGCAAGAAGACGCCCATGGCGATCCTCTACCGGCCACCGCGGATTGCCGCCGTCGAGCAATTGCTGCGCAAGGCCCGCGGGGCGCTGGCGCCGGAGCAGGTGCGAGCCGAGGGCGCCGGTGTGCGCACGCTGTTCAAACGGTTGGGCGCGGGCGGCACGGTCGGCATCCTGCCCGATCAGAAGCCGCGCGAGGGCGAAGGCCAGTTCGCGCCATTCTTCGGACGCGAGGCGCTGACGATGGTGCTGCTGCCGCGCCTGGCGGCGCGCACGGGCGCGACGGTGCTGTTCTCGTTTGCCGAGCGCTTGCCGCACGGCGAGGGTTACCGGATCCACCTGCTGAAGGCACCGGAGGGATTGGCGGAGGTGGATCAGCTGCTTGCCTGCACGGCGCTCAACGAGGGCGTCGAGGCCTGTGTGCGGCTGGCCTTTGCGCAGTATCAGTGGCACTACAAGCGATATTCGGCCAACGACCGGCCAAGCCCTTACGGGTGAGGCCGCTCGCTGGCGCTCGCTGTAAGGCCGCCCGCGGAGCGGGCTGTAAACGGTGAACAGTAAACAGGCAAGAGCAAAGAGGTGGTTTCGCTTGCTCGTGCTTTGCTCTTACCTGTTTACTGTTTACAGCGTGCGTCAGCACGCGAATTCACAGGCGGCAACGCCGCCGGCCTACCGACCGAGTCGCCGCAGGAACACCGTCATTTCCTTCTCCGCCTGCTTGTCGCCACGAGCGCGGGCGGCGGTGATGCCATGGTGGTAGGCATCGGCTGCGGCGTCGTTGTCTTCGAGCGCCACGAGCGTCTTGCCCAGCAATTTCCAGGCGGCGGAATAACCGGGATCGAACTGCACGGCGCGGCGGAGCTCCTCGACGGCTTCCGCGTGACGTCCCTCGCCGGACAAGGCATTGCCCAGCGAGAATCGCAGCAGTGCGCCGTCGCGCGGCCCGCCGCACTGGGCGCGCAGGTTGTCGATCATCGTGCTCATTGCATCGAACGGAAGCGCCAGTCGTCGACCTGCACGATGCGGGTGGGATGCGTCGGTTCCGGTGGCGTGCGGCCCGCGCGCAGTTCGGCAAGCGACCTGGCCGGCCAGATCACGATCCAGCTGGAGCGGAACGGCTGCACCAGCAGCGGATAGCGCAGGTCGCTGGGCTGCAGCTTGTTGCCTTCCACGCGCGTGATGATCAGGCCATCGGGATGTTCGCGCGCAAAGGTGTCGACGGATTCGCCCTGGGTCAGGTATTCGATCGGGCGGGTGAGGCGGCCCTCGAAGTGGAACTGGCCTTCGTACGTGCCGATCATGCCGATGGCGCGACCATCGGCATCCGCAGCCTGCAGCAGGTGCGCCGCCGGGCGCAGGTCGAAGTTCTGCCACATCGTCAGGGTGAACAGCGTGTTGAGCGCCAGCACGCCGATCAGTCCGGCCACCGCGAGGCGGCGCATTTCGCCGCGTCCGCGCAGCAACAGCAGGAGGCCCAGCAGCAGGAACACGACGCTGAAGAAGCGGCTGTAGTGCGAGAAGCTGTCGACGTACTCGCCATGCAGCGCGTCGCTGGCCACCAGGTTGGGCAGCACGAACAGCAGCACGGCGAACGCGATGCCACCGATGCCCAGCGGCCAGGTGCCCAGCCACGGCGTGGTGCCGAGGGTTGGATGACGCTCACGCAGCACGGCGACCGCACCGGCGACCAGCAGCGCCGCACCGGCGAATTCGGGCAGCGGGTAATACAGCTGCTTGCCGCTGATCAGCGAGAACGCCAGCAGGATGGGCACCAGCCAGCAAAGGGCGAAGCGAATGCCCGGGTCCAGCGGACGGCGCAGCATGATGAGCGCGGCCCACGCACGCGGCCAGCCGCTGAAGGGGAACAGCAGCGCCGGGATCATCGGCACGTACCACCAGAAGGGACGGGCGTGGTCGAAGGCATCGACGACGCGGCCGGCCGTCTGGGTAAAGAACAGGCGGTTGCGATAAGCCTCGCCGCCGGCGAAACCGGCCGGCAGTGCCCAGGCGAGCAGGATCGCGCCGCCAAGCAGCAGCCCCAGCACGCCGCGGACGTACCATTGCCTGCGGTTCTGGTTCGCCCAGTCGCTCCACAGCGGACCGAGCAGGAACGGGAAGGCCACGTGCAGGAACATCACCGGGCCCTTGGTCATCAGGCCGGCGCCCACGCACAGGCCGAACAGCCACCAGCGCGGTTCCTCGCGATGGGCCTTGGGCGTCAGGCACAGCAGCGCCGCCAGCACCCAGACGGACAGCAGCACCTCGTACATGATCTGCAGGCCGAACAGGAACGCGTAGCCCAGCGCGAGCGCGATCCACGGCGCACCCTTGGCCACCCAGGGGCGGTTCGGGAACAGGCGGCGTGCCATCGTGGCGAGCAGCACCAGTTCGGTGCCGCCAAAGATGACTTCGAGGATGCGCGGCCACACGTCGTTGACGCCGAAGACGAACCAGCCGGCGTGGATCATCCAGAACAGCAGCGGCACCTTTTCGCTATAGGGCTGGCCATTGATGTGCGGCACCAGCCAGTGCCCGTGCGTGTACATCTCCCAGGCCACCGCCAGCGTGCGCGTGGAATACAGCGGCATCGGGCCGTGCGAGAAAATGGCAATCAGGGCAACCGCCGTCCACAGCGGCAGCCAGGGCCACAGGGATCGCAGGTGTTCGGAACGGCTGTAGGCGCTGGAGGGCACGGTTCGTTTCTTTTCGTGTCGGTGGGCGGAGGGTACGGGGTCGATCCGGAACGCCAGCGGATTACGCCGGGCCCCAGTAGCCGATGCGGCGTCGCAGCTTGAGCTTGCGCCACCAGTTCAGCGGTTTGCGTTTGCGGTTGCGCGCACCCCTGGCAATGAAATCGTCGATCGCCTTGAGTACCCGCTCGCTGGAATGGCCGTCGCGGTACGGATGGATCGCATCGGCGTACTCGCGGATGGCCTGCATCAGTTCCGGCGGACGCGCCAGCGCACGCTCGATCGCCGGTTCGAATTCGCTGACCTCATGGATGTCGATCAGCTGCGGACCCGGGCGACGGTTCTTGAAGGTGACCACCGGCTTGCCAGTCAGCAGGAATTCGTTGAGTGCGGACGACGTGTCCGAACACATCATGTCGACCTGCGGGAACAGTTCGAGGATGTTGTCGTTCTCGGCAAACGTCAGGTGCTCGTTCTGCAGTGCCTTGAACTTGGCCACCGTCTCCGGATTCATCTTCGGATGGAAGGTGACGATCCAGCGCCAGCGACCGTCGCGCGACAGGCGCTTCACTTCCTCGTACAGCGTTTCGGCGGCGCTCCACGACGGCGAGAACGTCGAGTGATAGAGGATCACCGGCGGCTGGCGCACGGGCGGCAGTGCGCCGGCGATCTCCTTCATGAAGGGGTCGATCTTCGGCCAGCCGGTTTCGGCCACGGCGAAGTGGCCGAGCTGGTCGGAGATGGCCTGGAACTTGGCTGTGTCGCGCGGGCCGGTGGTGCAATACAGGTCAAAGAAGCCGCGGATGTAAATGTGGCGCGGCTTGCCGGCATCGAAACCGTGGAAGGTTTCCACTTTCACGCCGGGGAAGAAATGCGGCACGGCATTGCTGGAGGTGATCACCGCGCGCGGCTTCCACTTGCGCACTTCCTCGACGGTGAGCAGGCGCTCGCCTTCCTCCAGGTCTTCCGCGCCGGGGCCGTCGAAGAACCAGGCAGCCTCGTCGCCGCGCGCGCGGATGGCGTCCTGCACCGGGCGGAGAATGGCCAGCGCGTAGCGCTCGGAGCCGTAAAGGAGGTAGTGCTGCTTGCTCATGGGTCAGCGATCGATGCCGTGGCGATGGAGGGCCGCCTCTGCGAGGGCGACAGATTCGGGATTGTGACGCATCTCGAAGTAACGCATGCGCTTGTACATGGCGTACGTCGCCGCGGTCTGCGCCACGATGAAGCCGCGCCAGCCGTCCAGCATGCCAAGGCGAAACACGTAGTCCTTGATGAAGGCCAGCCAGAACACGAACGGGGCCTGCCACATGCGCACGGGCTTGCCCTTGTCCAGCCAGTCGCGGCACTTCAGTTCGGAATAACGCAGCACCTTGAGCTGCTTGTGCACCAGCGTCGGATTGTTGGTGTGATTGAAACGTCCATTGAGCACCGGCGCGTCGCCGTCGTACTTCAAGGATTCGTGTACGCGGGCGTCGGACCAGCGGGCGCGGCCGCGATGGTACAGGCGCGCCATCTTTTCGCCCATGGAAGGGAGATACCAGCGCATCGGCGCGCCCATGAAGACCGTACTGCGGCGAAGGACGACTGCAGGTATGTCGCTGGCCATCAGGGCCGGGAGCTTTTCCTGCAGCTCCTGGGCCAGGGCCGGGCTCAGGTACTCGTCAGCGTCGAGGAATAAGATCCACTCATGCGCGCACATGGCCTGCGCGGCGTTTCGCTGCGGGCCAAAGCCGAGCCAGTCCTGATGGACGACGCGGGCGCCGTGGGCCTGGGCAATGGCAACCGTGTCATCGGTGCTGCCGCTGTCCACCACCAGCTTCTCCGCGGCGAAGGGCACGCTGTCGAGGCAGCGCGCGATGTTGTCGGCCTCATTGTGGGTAATGACGGCCAGGGTGATGGGGAACTCGGTCATGCGGGCATTTTAGCCAACCCGCCGGAGAGCGTCTCTGGCGGGGGCTGGACCGGGACGGGGCGGCGTTCGATTGGGCTTCATATGGATCGTCTAAGATGCGCCACCGCGAGCGGGGGCTTGAGGAGGGTTGGCGTCGGGATTGCAACCGATGGCAGCCTCAAACGTTTCCTATGGAAGCTGGTGGGCCGGCACTGCCGGCCTTTTGGCATGGGCACGACTATGGAAAGGCGGTTGTAAGTGAGCGGAACGCATAGCAAATCCACGGGAAAGCCCGCCCACCTGATCCTGGGGGCGGCGGCGGGATACACGCCGGACAAGATCCGACTCTTCGTCCAGAGCCTCCAGGCCGTCGGCTTCCGGGGGCGTCTGGTCCTGTTCGTCTATGCCAGTCAGATGGCCGACGTGCCGGCCATGGTGCACGCCCGCGCGCCGTCGCTGGATGTCGAATTCGTGCGCATTCGCGGTATCCGCGAACACTCGAAGTTCGTGCGCTCCTGCTACAAGCGCCTGTTCTCCGTCGTACCCGCCGAGCAGGTGCCCCGGCTCAAGCGCCGCATGCTGCGATTCCAGGGCATGCCCCATGTGACGCGGTACTTCCACTACGAGGAATACCTGGCGCGGCACCCCGGCTTCAGCCACGTGCTGCTCAGTGACGTGCGCGACGTGGTGTTCCAGGACGATCCTTTCCACGGCGTGGGCGAGGGCCTTCACCTGGGGATGGAAACGCCGAGCCTGACCCTGGCCACCGAGCCGTTCGACCGCGACTGGCTGCTCGACGCCTACGGCCCGGCCATGCTGGACCGCATCGGCGATCGCCAGGTCTCCTGTTCGGGCGTGACGCTCGGCGACATGGCCTCGATGACCACGTATATCCGGCAGATCCTGCGCGAGACCCTCGATCTCCCGTTCAGGAAGATGAAGACGCGCATCTACGACCAGGCCTTCCACAACAAATTGCTGCACTGTGGCGAGCTGGCGACGGCCCATCTTTGCCAGCCGCTGGTGTCGCGCATCGCCACCCTGGGGTGCATGAAGCCCGAGGACTTTGTACTGACGGGCGACGGCCAGTTGCTGAATCGTGACGGCAACGTCGCGCCCATCGTGCATCAATACGACCGTCACCCCGTTCTGGTAGACGCCTTCGAGGCGAGAATGCCAGCCTGACCGGACACCGCTTCAAAACCCGAGCGGTGATGCGTCAGGCGAGGTGCAGGAGGCGCCGATCACCGTGGTAGCTCTTCACCGACCACACAGGATATCCATGTCCCAAGCGCGCCCCACCACCGTCTCGATGCTGATTTCCACCTACAACTGGAAGGAAGCCCTGGCGCTGGTCCTGCGCAGCGTGGCCGCGCAAAGCCGCTTGCCTGACGAAGTGATCATCGTGGACGACGGCTCGCGCGAGGACACCGCGCAGTTGATTCGCGAGGCCGCCCGCACGTTCCCGGTGCCGCTGCGCCACGTGTGGCAGCCCGACGAGGGCTTTCGCAAGTCGCGCATCCTCAACTGCGGCATCGCCGCCGCCCGTGGTGAATACGTCATCCAGGTCGATGGCGACATGGTGATCCATCGCCATTTCGTGGCCGACCACCTGAGCCTGGCCCAGCCCGGCCGCTTCCTCCAGGGCACGCGCATCCGCACCACCGTGGAGGAAACCGCCCGTCTGATCGCCGGCGGCGCGCCGCGTTTCAGCTGGTTCACCGATGCTTACTATCGGGATGACAAGGATCGCGCGACGTACCACTTCGGGCGGCGCCACCACACCTTGCGACTGCCCTGGCTGGCGCGCCTGAAATCGCGCTCCAGCGGCCACCCCATGGGCTGCAACATCAGTTTCTGGCGCGAGGATCTGGTGCGGGTCAATGGTTACGACGAGCGCATGCACGGCTATGGCAGCGAGGACCTGGAGATCGATATCCGCCTGCGCAATGCCGGCCTGCGCCGCAGCCAGATCAAGTTCGCCGCGCTGGCCTTGCACCTCGAACACCGCAGCGTCCTGCTCGGCGACCCGGCCGATCCGGAGTTGCCGAACAACAAGCTGCTCTTCGCGAGCCAGGATGCGCGCCTGATCCGCACCGAACACGGTCTTGATCGCCACTTGCCCGATTTTGTCGAGCAGCCCGCGGATCTGCGCGAGCGATCGGTTGCCATGCATGAGTGAAACGCTGTTGAACCACCAGGACATATCGGCCACGGCACCCGCGCCACTGGGCGTCGCCGGATGGCTTTGTCGTGTACTGATCGTAGGCATGGCCTGGCTGATCCTGGGCATGGCCTTCATGCCGGCGGGGGTTTCCTACAACCCCGGCAAGCTCTATCAGCGCCTGCTGGGGCTGACCCTTTATCTCCCGGCGTTTGTCCTCCTGTTGATGCAGCCCCGGCGCATCGTGCCGTTCTGGCGGCAGTCGCTGATGCCCTGGGTCTTGCTGCTGCTGGCGTGGGCGTCGGTCACGCTGTTCTGGGGCCACGCCGGTCGCAAGGAAGACGTGCTTGGACACAACGTCAGCATCGTGCTGTTCCTGTTTGCCTGGCAGCAGGCGCTGGGTGGCCAGCAGGACTGGACGAAGCGCTTGCTGGTGATCTGCGGGCTGGGCATGGCCGTCGCCGCGTCGATCGCGATTGTCCTGGATCTGATCAATCCCGTGGCGGACGCACGTCTGGAAGGTTTTGGCGTGATGGCCAATGCCAACCTGGCAGCGGGCGGCATGGGCGCCGCGCTGATGTGGCTTTGGCCCTGGCGCGCGGACGACAAGCGATGGATGGCGCTCAAATGGGTGGCGATCGCGGTGCTCGCTTTCGGTGTGTTGCTGACATTTGCCCGCAGCGCGATGGCGGCGATGTTCCTGGCCGTCATCGCCATGACGCTATGCACCGGTGGCCGGCGTGCCTGGTGGTTCGCCGGCGCCCTGGCCGTGCTGGCGCTGGTCGGCATGGTGGCGGGGGCGGATCTGCTCCTGGCGCGTGGCCTGTCGTTGCGCCCGGAGATCTTTGCCAGGGCGACCACGCTGTTCCTTGAACACCCGTGGCTCGGCGTGGGGCAAGGTACGCCGATCCAGCTCACCGCCGGCCATGAAACCCTCACCCACGCCCACAATATGTTCAGTCAGCTGGCGATTGAACTGGGCCTGCCCGGGCTCCTGTTGTGGACCGGCATCTGGCTGGCTGTCGGCTGGAAAGGGTGGACCCATCGCCACGATCCGCTGGGACGCGTGGTGCTCGGCCTGTGGCTGTTCGGCACGGTGCTGGTGCAGTTCGACCTGCCCTACCTGCTGGCCAGTCCGCGTCCGACCTGGCTGTTTACCTGGTTGCCGCTGGCGCTTTGCCTCTCGCTGGAACAGCGCTCCCTCACTCCTTCCGCGAATCCTGCATGAAGGTCTCGGTCATCCTGCTCACCTACAACTGGCCTGGCGCACTCGAGTTGGTACTCCGCTCGCTGGCGCGGCAGACGCGATTGCCGGATGAGGTGATCGTGGCCGACGACGGCTCGGGTCCCGAGACCCTGGCGGTTATCGATCGCGTGCGTGCGGATTTCCCCGTGCCGCTGCGGCATGTGTGGCACGAGGATCGTGGTTTCCGTGCGGCGCGCGCACGCAATCGCGGCATCGCGGCGTCGAGCGGCGACTACATCGTCCTGCTTGATGGCGACATGGTGTTGCATCCGCAGTTCATCGCCGATCACCTGATGCTGGCGACACCCGGCGTGTTCCTGCAGGGCGGTCGCCTGAAGGCGAACACGGCCGAAAGCGCGCGCTTGCTGGCCGGTGGTAGGCCGGTGTTTGCGCCGTGGATCCCGGCGAATTTCCATGAATTCGATGGCACGCGTCGCCTGTATGCATTTCGCCAGCCGGCACTGGCGCGATGGAAGGCGAAGGGTCGCAATGGCGGCCGCGTGATGAGCTGCAACATGAGCTTCTGGCGCGAGGACCTGCTGCGCGTCAATGGTTTCGACGAGCGCATGGAAGGTTACGGCGCGGAAGATCGCGAGCTGGCGGTGCGCCTGGAAAACACGGGCCTGAAGCGACGGCAGCTGAAATGGTCGGCATTGGCGGTGCACCTGGAGCATCGCTCGAGGGCCCAGGAAGACGTGAACGATCCGACGCTACCCAACAACCGGCTGCTGCGTGAAACCGTGGAGCGCAAGGTGACGTGGTGCGAGCGGGGGATCGCCGATCACATGGGTGAATTCGTCACGCCGTGACGGGAACCGGGCGGTGTGCCTTCTCCTGACGGGAGAAGGGGTCATGAAGCCGCGGAGCGATGGACGCAAGCCACGGCATCACGCAGGCGCCCGGCGAATCCATCGCGATTGGATTCGAACCACGCACGCGCCGCCGACCCCAGACGGGTCAGGACGTGATCCGGCATGGCGATGCACCGTTCGATGGCCTGCTCCAGCGATGCTTCGTCCGCTTCATAGAGCGTGGCCAGATCCTGCGTGCCACTGGCGCGTGCCTGCACGAGTACGCCCCGGGCGCCGGTGACCAGCTCATTCATCGGCTCCGCATCGAGCGTAATCACCACGGCGCGGCAACTCATGGCCTCGACGAGGTAATGGCCGAAGCCCTCCGTCTGCGACGGGCACAGATGGAACACGTGTCGGTTCTGCAGCTCTTGATACGCCGTGTCGTCAATGTGATCACGAAGGAGCTGCACGTTCGGCGGCATGTCGCCCACGTCGACGCGCTTGCGGCGCCAGGCGACGGTGAGCGTCGGCCATTCGGGATGGCGGGCCCACAGGTCGATCAGCTGGCGCGTGCCCTTGTTGCCGCTGCGGCCAGGGCCATGAAAGAACGTGCGCTCACGCGGGACGGCCGGCAGCAGGCGATCGGGGCTGTTAAAGCCGATGTAATGCGTGCGCACGCCCAGGGCGCCAAACAAGCGTTCCGCGTGGCGCGTCTTGACCCACGCCGCATCCATCGCGTGCAACTGCGCGCGATCCTTGTCGCGGAAGTATTCCGGGTTGGGGATCAGCACGTTGCGGTGCGCCGCACGCCAATATTCCGGACGAATGCGCTCGAGCATCAGGTTGATGTCGAACGCAGGCTTGCGCAGTTGCCATTGCAGGCGCGTGAGCAGCTCGGCGAAGCCGCCACGGTGCGGTAGCGCCGTCAGCTGCGCGTCGAGGCCGCCTTCGCGCAAGGCGTCGGCGAGCAGGTGCATGTCGCGACTGAGGCCGGCGCCGTTGTCACGGCCGATGACGTTCAGTCGCGTCATCAGTCAGCGGAGAACTGCGGCACGCGATCGACGTCGTCGGACGGCACGCAGCCGGGCTTTACCGCATCGGCCTTGAACAGCCACCACTCACGGCGGTTGGCGTGGCCCAGGCTGACGGCCTTGCTGCGATCCACGCAATCGGCCATCACGGTATCCAGCGCGAAGATCCAGCGGTGTGCCGGATCCTGCGCCTGCCAGGCAATGGCCTTGGCGTACTGCTCATGCCAGGGTTGGGTGAAACCAAAATCCACGGCCGGGCGATCGAGCATAAGCAGGTTCTGTTCCTTCCACGCGACCATGCCCAGTTCATCGCCGGCCGGTACCTTCTCGCGCACATCGGCCATCAGGCCAGCGGCGGAACTGGAATCGTTGAGGATCGGGTAAGCCCACAGGCTCCACACCAGCCACATCACGGCCATGCCACCGCTGACGGCCCAGACGGCCTTGCGCACGCGCAGCGCGGCGACCAGCAACAGCTGCGCCGCACCGATGGTGACGAACATCCACCACAGCGCATGGCCGCCGTCGTCGAAGCCGCGCGCGGTGGCGAAATCGGCGGCGAATTTCGGATGACTGACCAATGAGACCGCACCGACGCCAAGCATCGCCGCGCCCATCACGCCGATAAACACGAGGCCGGCGATACGCAGCCAGGTTTTCTGCAGCAGCTCACCCAGATACGGCGCGGTAACGACGGCGAGCATGGGCAGCGCCGGCATGATGTACACGTCGCGCTTGCCCTTGGGGATCGAGAAGAACACCAGCACCAGCACGATCCAGCCGAGCAGCAACAGGATGCGGCCGTCCTTCTCCTTCAGCGCGCGCCACCAGCGCGGCAGCGTGCCGGGGTAGGTAAGCGAAAGCGGCAACCAGGTGAACAGCACGATCGGCACGTAATACAACGGCGAGTGGTGGTGATCCCACGACTTGCCGTAACGGCCGGCGGTCTGGTGGAAAAGGATGTCGTTGACGTAGCCGGCGTAAGCCGGATCGTTGGCATGCGCCTTTGCGCCCATCAGCATCGGCACCAGCCACAGCATCATCGCCAGCACCAGCGCGACGGCACCCAGCGCCCAGCGCCACCAGGCACCTTCGCCCATGCGGGCGATGCCGTTCCATCGACCGAAGACGCCCACGAGATAAGGCACGAACAGGAACAGCGCGAGGACGCCGACGCCCTTGGTGATCACGCCCAGGCCGGCGCAGAAACAGCCGAGCCAGAAGGCGCGCCAGTTCGGGCCCTTGAGCATGTGCACCAACAGGCCCCAGTTCGCGGCGGTGATGTAGAACATCACCAGCGGGTCGATCTGCGCGCGTTTGACCTGGTACACGAACTGGAAGCTGATCAGCAGCGCGGCGGCGGCGTAGAGGCCGACCTGGCGGCTCCACAGGCGACGGCCGAGGTCATAGACGAGCGCGAGCGAGCCGAGCGCGGCCAGCAGCGAGGGCAGCAGGAAAGCGATCCGCCAGTTGCCGATGACGGTGTAACTGGCCGCTTCGAGCCAGAACAGCATTGGTGGCTTGTCCGAGTACAGCTCGCTGCCGCGATGGGGGAACAGCCAGTTGCCGCTTTCCACCATCTGCTTGGCGGCCAGGGCAAAGCGCGGCTCGTCCGACGGCCAGGGGTCGCGCAGGCCCATGCCGGCGGCGATCACCACGAAGGCGAACAGCATCAGCAGCCAGAAATAGCGACGTTCCTGCGGAGTGGCTTGGGAGACAACGGGCATGCGTGGGGTTCCAGGATCGGGACGCGTACGGGTCGGGCCGCGGGCGGGGCGGCCTTTGTAGCCCAGCGGCCCTTACCCGAGGCTTAGACGCGAATCAGCGCTTTTCAAGCACGGCATAGTACATGCCGTCGAGATCGCCATCGCCAGGCAGGATTTGCCAACCGGGCTGGGCCAGATGGCCGTCGGGCAACGAGAAAGCGATGGCGTGGGCATCGGCGTGCTTATCGGCAAATGCTCTCACCACGGCTTCGTTCTCGGCGCGCAGCAGCGAACAGGTGACATAAACGAGCTTGCCGCCCTGGGCGAGCAGTGGCCACAGGCCCGCCAGGATCGCGCTTTGCTGGGCGACCATCGCCGGGATATCGGTCTCGCGGCGATGCAGACGCACGTCCGGGCGTCGACGCAACACGCCCGTGGCGGAGCAGGGCGCGTCCATGAGGATGCGGGCGAAGGGTTTGCCGTCCCACCACGTGGGCTGGCTGGCGTCGCCGACGATCAGACGGGCCTTGAGGCCCAGGCGATCGAGATTCTGCTGGATGCGCTGGGCGCGCCCGGCGTCGAATTCCACGGCGGTCAGGTCGATATCGGCGCGTTCGAGCAGGTGGCAGGCCTTGCCACCCGGAGCGGCGCAGGCGTCGAGCACGCGCTGGCCGTCGCGCACGTCGGCGAGGTCGGCGGCCGCCTGGGCGGCGCCATCCTGGACGGCGAACAGGCCTTCGGCGAAACCCGGCATGCGGGTGACGTCGGTGCTGTGCGGAAGGACGATGCCGTCGGCGAGCCAGGGATGCGGCCCCGCCTCAATGCCGGCGGCTGCCCAGGTTGCGAGCAGCGCTTCGCGCGTGGTGCGGCGGCGATTGGCGCGCAGCATCAGCGGTGGCTCGATGTTGTTGGCGGTCATGACCGCATCGGCCTGTTCCGGCCAGTCGCGGGCGATGGCCTTGGCCAGCCACGCCGGATGGGCGTGACGGGTTTGCGGTTTCGCGTCGAGGGCAGCGAGGTGTTCGGTGCGTTCGCGCTGCCAGCGACGGAGGACCGCGTTCACCAGGCCGGCCAGGCGCGGGCGCTGGAGCGCGCGGGCGGCCTGCACGGTGGCGGCGACGGCGGCGTAATCCGGGAGTTCCAGGATTTCCAGCTGCACCAGGCCCAGCACCAGCAGGGCATGGATGGCCGGTTCCTTCTGGCGCAACGGCTTCTCGAGCAGGCGATCCACGGCGGCATCGAAACGCAGCCACCAGCGGGCGCCGTCACTGACCAGGGCCATCAGCAGCGCGCGATCGCGGCTGTCGGGCAGGCGCGGGGCGTAGCGCTCCATGGCGTCGCGGGAGGATGCGCCGCGCAGGGCCACTTCAGCCAATGCCTGGGCGGCGAGGGCGCGGGTGTCGTTCATCGGGCGGTACGCAGGTCGGCGCGGGCGTTGAGGAAATCGGCGGCCGTGATGCGCTTGCCGCCGGCGCGCTGCAACTCGGTCACCACCAGGGTGCCCTGGCCACAGGCGATGGCGATGCCGCGGGCGCTGGCGCCCACCACGGTGCCGGGGGCGGCCGATGGAGCGTCGTCGATGGCGGTGGCATTCCACACGCGCAGGTGTTCGCCGGCAAACTCGCCTTCGGCGACGGGCCAGGGATTGAAGGCGCGGATCTGGCGTTCCAGCTCGAGCGCGGGACGCTGGAAATCCAGCCGGGCCTCCGCCTTGTCGAGCTTATGGGCGTAGATGACGCCTTCTTCCGGCTGCGGCTTGGCAGCGAGCGATTCGCCGGCCATGACGCGTCGCAGGCCTTCAGCCAGCGCGTTGGCGCCGAGCGCGGAAAGGCGATCGTGCAACGACCCGCCGGTGTCTTCGCGGGAAATCGGGGTGCGGCGTTCAAGGAGGACGGGGCCGGTGTCGAGGCCCGCTTCCATCTGCATCAGGTCGACACCGCTTTCGGTGTCGCCGGCGAGGATCGCGCGCTGGATCGGCGCGGCGCCACGCCAGCGCGGGAGCAGGCTGGCGTGGACGTTCCAGCAGCCGAGGCGCGGCAACGCCAGCACCTTGCGCGGCAGGATCAGGCCATAGGCCACGACCACCATGAGATCCGGCCGATAGGCGGCCAGCGTGTCGCGGGCCTCCTGGCTTTTCAGGGATTCGGGTTGCTCGACCGGGATGCCGGCATCGAGCGCGGCCTGCTTCACCGGGCTGGGCGTGAGCTTGCGGCCGCGGCCGGCCGGGCGGTCGGGCTGGGTATAGACGGCCACGACTTCGGCGCCGCTGGCGCGGCAGGCCTCAAGACAGGGAACCGAGAACTCCGGCGTGCCGGCGAAGACAACCCGCAGTGGCGCGCCGCTCAAGCGCTGGCCGCCTGCTTGCGCTGCTTTTCCATGCGCTTGAGCAGGAGCGAACGCTTCAGGGGCGACAGATAGTCGACAAAGACCTTGCCGGCGAGGTGGTCCAGCTCATGCTGGATGCACACGGCCAGGGGGCCTTCGGCCTCGACGATGAATTCCTTGCCGTCCACGTCGTTGGCTTTCACCTTCACTTTCAGGGCGCGGGTGACGTCGGCATAGATGCCCGGGAAGGACAGGCAGCCTTCCTGATACACCTGCGAACCGTCCTTCTCGATGATTTCGGCGTTGATCAGCGCCAGGGGCTCATTGCGCTCGTCGCTCATGTCGGCCACCAGCACGCGCTGGTGCACGTTGACCTGCGTCGCCGCCAGGCCCACGCCATTGGCGGCGTACATGGTTTCGAACATGTCGGCCACGAACTGCTTGAGCTCAGCGTCGAATACGCGCACGGGCTCGGCCTTGGTGCGGAGGCGCGGATCGGGAAATTCGAGAATGGTCAGGGTGGACATTTCATATACCTCGGCGCCGAAAGTGCGGGCGATTTGGTGAAATCCAAGCCCGTGCGCCCTCTAGAATGAGCCTTATTGTACGCCGGCAAGCCCGTGTCTGGCAGGCAAATTTGCCAACTGGCGCTGCTTGCAGGCATGACTTGTTCGGTTAAACTCGCCCGAGCATCGGGGGATGGGGGAATCCCGTTTATGATCAGAAAGTCCATCGGGCTGCTGGCCGGCATGCTGGTCACTGTCGCCGTGTATGCCGCCGGAGCGCAGCTGCGTGCCGATCACCCGGACACGTATACCGTGCGCAAGGGCGACACGCTCTGGGGTATCTCCGCGCGTTTCCTGTCCAAGCCCTGGCTCTGGCCGGAGATATGGCAGGCCAATCCGCAGGTTCAGAACCCGCACCTGATCTACCCGGGTGACGTGCTCAATCTTTCCTTCATCAACGGTCCGCGCCTTGGCCTGCAGCCGCGTGTGCGCACCGAAGGTGAGCCGGTCCCGGCGATCCCGCTGTCCCAGTTGCGCACGTTCCTCAAGGAACTGACCGTGATGGATTCGGGCGCGGTCAACGATCTGCCGTACGTCGTGGGTCTGGAAGAGGCCCGCCTGCGCGGCGCGGTTGGCCAGAACATCTACGTGCGCAATCTCAATGCCTCGCCGGGCCAGCGTTTCGCCATCGTGCGTCCCAGCCATGTGTTCCGCGGATTCAACGAAGACGATCGCAGCGATGACTCCGACAAGAACGGCATCGTCGGCCATCTGATCGATAGCGACGTGTCGATGGTGCATGCGCCGTGGAGCGAGAACTTCCGCAACGATGGCCATTACGGCCGTGGTCGCGACCTGGGCGTGGAAGTGGCGGTGATCGGCACGGCCGAAGTGTTGCGCACCGGCGATCCGACGACCTTGCTCCTGCTCGATTCCACGCAGGAAATCCGCAAGGGTGACCGCATCCTGCCGATCGACGACAAGCCCTACGACGCGTACTACTACCCGCACGCGCCCAAGGCGATCGCTCCCAATGCACGCGTGATCGCATTTGCTGACGCGCTGGATGCCGTGGGCCCGAACCAGGTGGTGGCGCTGTCCATCGGCGCGAAGGATGGCGTGGAAAACGGCCAGACCTTCTCCGTGTGGCAGCCGGGCGAGACGATTGCCGACGATGTCGCTGGCAACAGCTGGAATCGCGGTACCTCGCCGCATGTGACCTTGCCTGAAGAGTTCATCGGCCATGTCATGGTGTTCCGCACTTTCGATCGTGTCAGCTACGGCCTTGTGATGGATGGCATTCGCCCGGTGAAGATGGGCGATCGCCTGACAATGCCTGAGTAAGATCCCGGCTCGAATCATCGAAGTACGACAGAACGGCGCGGAAATCCCGCGCCGTTTTGCTGTCTGGTGCTGTCTAAACTTCCCGGATGGACGAACTGGAAGAACTGAGGGCATGGATGCTCCTCCTGCGCACGCCGGGATTCGGCGCAGCCATGGTCCGGGAGGCCGTGGCGCGGGCTGACGGCACCGCCTGCGGCGCGCTGCGGCTGGTTCGTGAGCGCTGCGACGGTCTGGATGCCGCAGCTCAGGCCTGGCTGCGGCGACCGGACGAAAAGCGTCTGGAGGACGACCTTTGCTGGCTGTCCGAACCGCAACACGCCTTCGTGCGCTGCACGGACCTCGACTTTCCGCCGCTGCTGCAAGGCATCGACCAGCCGCCGGCGGCGCTGTTTGTCATGGGGGATGCCAGTGCGCTCCTGCGCCCGCAGGTGGCCGTGGTGGGCGCCCGGCAGGCGAGCATGTCGGGGCGGCTCCACGCGCGCGGCTTTGCAGGCGAGCTGGCGCGAGCAGGCTTCGTCATCACCAGTGGCCTTGCCGACGGGGTGGATGGCGCTGCCCATGAGGCGGCACTTGATGCGGGGCAGCCGACGGTGGCGGTGGTGGGTACCGGCGTGGACCGGGTGTATCCGTCAAAGCACCGTGGCCTGGCGCGACGGATAGCGGCATCGGGCGCGCTGGTGAGCGAGTACCCGCTCGATACTCCGGGCAAGGCCGATCATTTTCCCCGCCGCAACCGGATTCTCTCGGGTCTGGCCCTGGGGACGCTGGTGGTCGAGGCGGGTTTGCCATCGGGTTCACTGATTTCAGCCCGACTTGCTGCCGAACAGGGCCGGGAGGTTTTCGCTTTGCCCGGGTCCATTCATAATCCCCTGGCTCGAGGATGCCACCAGCTGATTCGGGACGGCGCGCGACTGGTTGAGTGCGCCAGCGAGATTGTCGAGGTGCTTGCGCCCCTGGCGGCCGATATGGGCGCCGAACTGGCGCGGCGACTTGGCTCAAGTCACGACGCATCGGCCGATACCCATGAAGCGACGACGGCCAGTTCGGTGGATACCGAGCTGCTGGAGGCAATGGGTTACGATCCGATCCTCATGGATGAGCTCGCCGAGCGTACGGGCCAGTCGGCCGGGACTTTGACCTCCCGGTTGCTGATGCTCGAACTCGATGGTCGGGTTGAGAGTCTTCCCGGCAATCGCTATGTCCGTCTCAAGAGCCCCGCGACCCGGCGGGGATGGTAGGTCTGGCGAAAGGTATGCCTGGCGCAAAACCGCGCTGGGCCTCGTTTTCACGAGGTCCAGCTTGACGGCGCGTTCAGGGCATGCCTTTAACTAAATATAGGTAGGGCCCGCCCACGTAGCGGGCCCCAAGTTTCGGATACCCCTTTTTCATGGCAAAGAACCTGCTCATCGTCGAATCCCCCGCCAAGGCGAAGACGATCAACAAGTATCTGGGCAAGGACTTCCAGGTCCTGGCCTCCTATGGTCACGTCCGTGACCTCCGGCCCAAGGAGGGGGCGGTCGACCCCGACCATGGCTTTGCCATGGCCTACGAGGTCATCGACCGCAACGAAAAGCATGTCGATGCCATCGCCAAGGCGGCTCGCCAGGCCGACGACATCTACCTCGCGACCGACTTGGATCGCGAAGGCGAGGCGATCAGCTGGCATATCAGCGAGATTCTCAAGGAGCGCGGCCTGACCAAGGGCAAGCAGCTCCATCGCGTGGTGTTCTCGGAAATTACGCCCAAAGCGATCAAGGCTGCCGTCGCCGCGCCTCGCCAGCTTTCCCATGACCTGGTGGATGCCCAGCAGGCGCGTCGCGCACTGGACTATCTCGTGGGCTTCAATCTGTCGCCGGTGCTGTGGCGCAAGGTACAGCGCGGCTTGTCCGCAGGTCGCGTGCAGAGTCCGGCGCTGCGCATGATCGTCGAGCGCGAAGAGGAAATCGAAGCCTTCGTGGCGCGCGAGTATTGGACGATTGAAGCGGCACTTCGTCATCCGGAAGGCGATTTTTCGGCGCGTCTGACCAGGCTCAATGGCAAGAAGTTCGAGCAGTTCGACCTGACCAACGAGACCGATGCCTTTGCGGCCCGCGCTGCGCTGAAGGAAGCCGCGCACGGTCGCCTTACCGTCAGCGATGTGGGTAGCAAGGAGCGCAAGCGTCGCCCGGCTCCGCCGTTCACTACGTCCACGCTGCAGCAGGAAGCCGCGCGCAAGCTTGGTTTCTCGACCAGCCGCACCATGAAAGTGGCGCAGGGCCTGTACGAAGGTGTGTCGATCGGCAGCGAAGGCAACGTCGGTCTTATCACCTATATGCGTACGGACTCCGTTGCCTTGTCCGAAGATGCCGTGGGCGAGCTGCGCCAGCTGATTGCGCGCGACTTCGGCAAGAAGGCGCTGCCGGATCACGCGCAGGTCTACAAGTCCAAGTCCAAGAACGCCCAGGAAGCGCATGAGGCGATTCGACCGACCTCGGCCATGCGTTCGCCGCGCGAAGTGTCGTCGTACCTCAACGAGGAACAGCGCAAGCTCTACGAACTGATCTGGAAGCGCACCGTGGCGTGCCAGATGATCCATGCCACGATGAACACCGTGTCCGTGGACTTCGACGTCAAGAACGTCGCAGGCGGCGATGCCGCGTTTCGCGCCACGGGTACGACCGTCGTCGATCCGGGCTTCCTGGCTGTATACGAAGAAGGTCGTGACCAGCGTAGTGCCGAGGATGACGATGAAGGTCGTCGCCTGCCGCGCCTGGAAGTAGGTGAGCAGGTCGCCCTGCACGACATCGCTGCAGACCAGCACTTCACCGAGCCGCCGCCGCGCTACTCCGAAGCGAGCCTGGTGAAGACGCTTGAGGAATATGGCATTGGTCGCCCGTCCACCTACGCCAGCATCATTCAGGTGCTTCTGAATCGCGAATACGTCCTTCTCGACAGTCGCCGCTTCAAGCCGACTGACGTGGGCCGCGCGGTGAGCAAGTTCCTGACCCAGCATTTCACCCGCTATGTCGACTACGACTTCACCGCCAAGCTCGAAGACGAGCTCGATGCGGTCAGTCGTGGCGAAGAAGCCTGGGTGCCGCTGATGGAACGCTTCTGGCAGCCGTTCAAGCAGCAGGTCGACGAGAAGACCGAAACGGTCGATCGCAGCGAAGCCACTGGCGCGCGCGAGTTGGGCACCGATCCAAAATCGGGCAAGCCCGTGTCCGTGCGTCTGGGTCGTTACGGACCGTACGCACAGATTGGCGACAAGGATCAGGACGAAAAGCTCCAGTTCGCCAGCCTGCGTACCGGGCAGAGCATGCATACCATCACGCTGGAAGAGGCCCTGGAACTCTTCAAGCTGCCGCGCCAGCTCGGCCAGGCGGAAAACGGCGACGACGTGAGTGTGGGCGTCGGCCGATTCGGCCCCTTCGTGAAGCAGGGCAGCACTTACGCTTCTCTGAAGCCCGAAGATGACCCTTACACGATCGAGCTGCCGCGTGCGCTGCAGATCGTGCAGGAAAAGCTCGAGATGCTGGCCAACCGCATCATCCTGGACTTCGGTAACGGCGTGCAGGTGCTCAACGGACGCTTTGGTCCGTATATCACCGACGGTGAAAAGAACGCGCGCATTCCGAAAGACCAGGAGCCCAAGGAGCTGACCGAGGCCCAGTGCCTGGAGCTGCTGGCGGCGGCGCCGGTCAAGAAGGGCCGCGGTTTCAAAAAGGCGGCGGGCAAGAAGGCGGCGGCCAAGAAAGCACCTGCGAAGAAGGCTGCCTCCAAGTCGACGGCGACCAAGACCGCCACCAAGACCGCCACCAAGAAGGCGGCGGCCAAGTCGACGACCGGCGCGGCGACGAAGAAGGCTGCCACCGCTACCAAGAAGGCCACCGTCAAGAAGACGGCGACCAAGAAAGCCGCCACCAAGAAGACCCCTGCCAAGAAGCCGGCTGGCGCCTGAGTGACCCGGACGTTCACCCTGGGCGAACTGGACGCTGCCGCCTCGCTTTTGCATGGCGGCGGTGTGGTGGCCTATCCCACCGAAGCCGTATTTGGCTTCGGTTGCGACCCCCACAACCACGATGCCTTCCGGCGTCTGTTTGCTTTCAAGCAGCGTCCGCCCACGCAGGGCGTGCTGCTGATCGCGGAAACCTTTGAGCAGGTGGAGCGCTACATCGACCGATCCCGGGTACCGGATACGGTAATGGCTGAAGTTCTGGCCAGCTGGCCGGGCCCGATCACCTGGATATTCCCGCGCTCAGGCGACGTACCGGACTGGGTGGCCGGGTCTCACGAGGGCATTGCCTTGCGCGTGACGGCTCACGCACCGGCTGCTGCGCTCTGCCGGGCCTACGGTGGCGCCCTGGTTTCAACCAGCGCCAATCCGCATGGCCAACCGCCGGCACGCTCCGTCGCCATGCTTCGCGAATATTTCGGGGACACTGTCGATGGCATCGTCGACGCCCCCTTGGGACAACTCGACCGCCCCACCATGATTCGAGACGCCCTGACCGGCGCTATCATCCGTAGTTGACGCGAAACCTTCGCCAGACGCCTCGCGCGTTCATGAACGGTTTCCGCCATGCCGCTGGGGCAAGTGGGGAGGGATTCAGCGGCTCTTGTGAGGATGGGGGGAGCCTCACCGGTTCCGCAGTGCACCCTTGGCGCCCGGCTTACACGGGCGGCGCGGGCATGTCATGCCGATTAGGGCAACAGGAGACATACGTTTGGCCATCGTCTACGACAGCTATCGCCAGGAACTGGCCGATTCGAGCTTGCCCCTTCTGGCAGCCGGTCAGCCCGGGCGCACCGTGGCGTGGCGCAATGGCGCTCCGATCAGCGCAGCGCAGTTTCTGGCCCACGTGCAGCAGGTCGCGGCGACGCTGCCGAGTGGCTCGGCTGCCGTCAACCTGTGTGAGGACCGATACGCGTTCCTCGTCGCCTTCTGCGCGATCGTCCTGCGCGGGCAAGCCAATCTTCTGCCCTCCTCGCGCGCGCCACAGGCGGTAACCGACGTCATGGCGGGCTATCCCGGAAGCTATGCCGTGGGTGAGCAGGCCCTTGAGCCGGCACCGCCCTCGTATCACCCGATGCCCACCCTGGTGGACCTGGCGCATGCGCCGACCTCTGTCGACGGATTCGTGGTGCCCCTCATTCCCGCAGACCAGGTGGTGGCCCTCGGCTATACCTCAGGCTCCACGGGCGTGCCCAAGTCCTATCCGAAGACCTGGCGGAGTTTCCATGCCAGCACAGCCGGCAACGTTCGCGTGCTGCACGCGCTGGTCGGCAAGCACTTCGACGTGGTCGCCACCGTGCCGCCTCAGCACATGTACGGCATGGAGATGTCGGTGCTCCTCCCGTTGCTGGGAGATGTCGCGGTCCATGCGGGACGGCCCTTCTTTCCTGCCGACGTGGCCGCCGCGTTGGCGCAAGTGCCTGGCCCCCGTGTCCTGATCATCACGCCGATCCACCTTCGTGCATTGGTCGAATCGGGCGTGACCCTGCCGCCGATCGCTGCCATGGTGTCGGCCACGGCACCGATGCCAGCCGAGCTCGCGCGCGAAGCCGAAACGCGATTTGGCGCGCCGTTGCTGGAGGTGTTCGGTTCGACCGAGACCTGTGTCATTGCCACGCGACGTGCTGCGGACGATGAGCCGTGGACCCTCTACGACGGTATCCACCTGCATCCTCAGCCCGACGGAACCGCGGTCGAGGCGCCTCAGCTCGACGGCCTGCTCACGCTGGCGGACATCGTCGTGCTGCAGGATGACGGACGCCGCTTCCGCCTGTGCGGCCGCCATGCCGACTTGCTTGAAATTGCGGGCAAACGCGCATCCCTGGGCGATCTCACGCGTCGCCTGCTCGCCATTCCTGGTGTGCTCGATGGCGTGATGCTGCAACTTGATGGCGACGTCATCGGCGTCAAACGCGTTGCTGCTCTGGTAGTCGCTCCCGATCTGGACGAGCAGACCATCCTGAACCGGCTTCGCGAATCGGTTGAGCCGCTTTTCCTCCCCCGTCCCCTTCGCCTGGTTTCCGCGCTGCCTCGCAATGAAACCGGCAAGCTTCCTCGCGCAGAGCTGATGGCCATGCTTGAAAAAGCTGGCTGAACGAGGTTGTCCGGTTCCTGCCGCCGAGGTCTGTTGAGACAAACCCGCCAGGCCAACGAAAACCTGCCTGCTCGCGATAGTGATGCAGGGGCGACGCCACAAGACGGTCCGCGCCATTCGCGCGGCCACCCATTCCCATTCGAGACCGCATCACCCGTTGGACACCGGAAGCTGCGTGGCTTTCGCGGGATGACGGAGACGGCTGCGACGGTGGGCGACTCCTGACCTGCCCGGATCGGGTCGTCCGCATGGCGAATGCAGCGATCATCGCCAGACCGCCGGTCTCGGCGAGTCTTGAGCCGGAAGGTGCCCAACAACAGCAACGCATGAAGGGTCACGCCGCAGGGGAAGCCGGGCCAGAGAGCCGCAGACGGGGCGGCTTCGGGAGATCCAATCCACGGCGACACGTGGCGGCGATCGCCTGACAGGCGGACGCAAAACTGGCCGGTCCAGCACAGTCAGCCGCTACAATGGCGCGCTGCGTCAACGGGCGCCCAAAGAAGTGGAGCACGACATGAAGGTTCTGGTCATCGGCAACGGCGGGCGCGAACACGCCCTGGCGTGGAAGCTCAAGCAGTCGCCGCGGGTCAGTGAAGTCATCGTTGCCCCGGGCAATGCCGGCACGGCACGCGAACGGGGCGTGCGCAATGCCAATGTCGCCGTGACCGATATCGAGGGCTTGCTGAAGCTGGCGCGCGAGGAAAAGGTCGAACTCACCGTGGTGGGACCCGAAGTGCCGCTGGTGGCAGGTGTCGTGGACAAATTCCGCGCAGCTGGTCTGCGCATCTTCGGCCCGCGCGCCATTGCCGCTCAGCTGGAAGGGTCCAAGGCCTTTGCCAAGGATTTCCTGCTGCGCCATAACATCCCTACAGCCCACTATGCGGTCTTCACTCAGCTGGAGCCGGCGCTGGCTTATGTGCGCAAACATGGCGCACCGATCGTCATCAAGGCCGATGGCCTCGCGGCGGGCAAGGGCGTGGTCGTGGCACTCACGCTGGCCGATGCCGAACTGGCGCTGCATGACATGCTCGGTGCCCACAGCTTTGGTGATGCATCGGCCCGCGTGGTCATCGAGGAATTCCTCGAAGGCGAAGAAGCCAGCTACATTGTCATGAGCGATGGAAGTCACGCGCTGCCCATGGCCAGCAGCCAGGATCACAAGCGTCGCGACGAGGGCGATCTTGGCCCCAATACTGGCGGTATGGGCGCCTACTCGCCTGCGCCGGTTGTCACGCCGGACATCGAAAAGCGCATTCTCAAGGAAGTCATCGAACCGACCTTGCACGGCATGGCCGCGGAGGGCGCGCCCTTCATTGGATTCCTTTACGCGGGCCTGATGATCGACAAATCCGGCACGCCCAAGGTCATCGAATTCAACGTCCGCTTTGGTGACCCCGAAACGCAGCCCATCATGCTTCGCCTGAAGTCCGATCTTCTGGAGTTGATTGAGTCGGCGCTCGATGGCGAACTCCACCACACATCGATCCATTGGGATCAGCGTCCATCCATCGGCGTCGTCCTCGCTGCTGGCGGTTACCCGGGGAAGGTCCGTTCCGGTGATGCCATCGAAGGCCTCGATGCGCACTTCTCAGATGACGTGAAGGTTTTTCACGCCGGAACCCGAACCGACGCGGATGGCCGCTCAGTCACCGCGGGTGGCCGTGTTCTCACCGTCTGTGCACTGGGCAAAGACATCGCCGCGGCACGCGAAAACGCCTACGACGCGGTCGCGAAAATTCATTTCGACGGAATGTTCTGTCGCCGTGATATCGCACATCGAGCACTTCATCGCAGCTAAGCCAAGCCTGACAAAGGTCGCGAGGGGGCCGGCTCCAGCCACGAGCCGCTCCTTCCGCTGCCCAGGTCACCGACTCCCAGGCTTGTACCTCGCCCTCCGTGTTCTACGTGAAGGTGTGGTCTAACCCTCAGGCAAATCTGTCAGTACGTGCATTGCGCCGTTAGCGTGCAGCCGCCTGCGGATGTGGGGGTAGTCACAGACGTCATGCTCAAGGCGCGGGCCAGCCACGATAAGGCGCAGCACACCAGTGCCCGTATTGGTGAGCGAGTGCGCTGCGCCTAGACGTGCGAATCCCATGAAATCGCCCGCACCGACGGCAAAACGCTCATCATCAATCAAAGCCTCACCACATCCTTCCACGATGTAGATGCATTCCTCCTCGTAGTGATGCCGGTGATATTCCGTGGAATCCTTGCCTGGCGGAATGTCGATCAGGTGAAAACCAAACTGCGAGATACCGGTGGCGTCGGACAATGCACGCTTGTGGCGGAAAGATTCCGGATTAAGTGGATGGGCGTTGCTGACAGGCTCCATCTTCGCGATGGCATCGGCCTTCAGGAGCGATCGGGGATGACTCATGGGAGAAGCTCCGGACGTCACTGTGATGCCTCAGCATAGCCCCGGATCGGGGCGGCGGCCCATGGCCGCCGCCGGCGAGTCATGTTCAGGATCGTCTGGCGCTCATCGACGAACTCGACGTTCAGTACTCAGTGGGCCAACTTAAGTAGCGTGGAAGAAATCCATCCTTTGTTGCCTACGTCGTCCTCGACTTCCCACATGGCACCCTGCTTGTTGCCCGTTGGATACAGCAGTACGTCAGGCGTCACGTCACGAACCGACTTGCCTGAGCCATCTGCCCGCGATAACAGTTTGCCGGCCTTGTAGACAGTTACGGATTGTTTCGCGTTGGCCTCTTTGGCGTCATCCGGAAGCCCACCGAGCTGGCGCACGAGCTCTGTATATGCCTGCAAGTAGGCAAGCGCCGTCACCTGGCCCATTTCGGTGTTGGCGTAACCACCTACTGACGCGCTTCCCAGGCCGCCCGCACTGAAAAGACCTCCTGCCGCGCCGAAGCCTATGTCAGTCTTTTTGTAAGAGCCTTCGACCATCGCAACTTGTTCGGAACTGCGCACGTCGGTAACCGTCAGCACGACGTCTGCCGTGCGTGATCGAAAATTGATGCTGCCCAGCAGTGCGCCAGCGCCGCCTCCAATAAGTCCGCCAAGTGCCGCGGCACCGCCACCACCACCTGCATCGTTGTTGCTTGAAATGAAATCGGGAACCAGGATGTAGTCCGCGGCCTTGATCTGTCCCTTACCTACGGCGGACTGAACACGCAGCTGACCCTGGGAAGCGAGCTCGCGCTCTTTCATCGCGATGTCCATACCCACACCGCGATCAACCAGCTTGAAGCATCCAGACTTGCTTATGTAAACCTTGATCAGCTTCGATGGGGCCGGCAACTGTTTTTCTGTCCACCAGTGCTTTCCGCCATCCGGCTCATGGACTGCGATCGAACCCAGATTCCTGGAACACTTGGGGATCTGTGCGGACATTTCCTTACGCTGTTCCTGAGCGGACTTTGGTATGAGTTCGGCGCAACCCGTCATGGACAGGCACATTATGGCTGCCGCAGCGCAGCTGCGAACGGAGAACTGAGTACGTCTTTTCATCATCAATCCCTGAAGTAATGGAAGGAACTGCCTCGCTTGGCGTTTCCTGTACTGCGCTTGCGAAGTATGTCGACGCGCGAACTCGGACTACATCGGGAGGATTCGCGCGAACTCGACCTATGGAGCGTCTTTGAATGTCAGGATTCACCGAGGACGTGTAAGCGCCACGAGGGTCGCCGTCGAATGCGAAGGTCAGCCAGGAAATTCATGCTGAAGTTCGCGCAGACTTCCGTCCGAGACACCTTCGCGGAGCGCGACGGCGAATGCAGGATATGCGTGCCTGGCAGCACGCATTGCAGTCAGTAGGGATGACAGCGCTACATATTGCTGCGTACCGCACCATCGGCTCAGGGACTCCAGTTCGGCATGAGTCGCTTCGACGAGATCCAGCCCTTGAGACCGCCCGCGTCTTCAACCTGCCATACATGCCCCTTTCTCTGTCCCGTGGGGAACACGAGGGCGCCCGGTGGAATGATGGCGATGTCACGCCCACCGGTTGCCTTCGTCTTGAGCACGCTAAGCTTTTTCACCACGGCAGTAGGTCCCGTGAATTTCCGTATCGAGCCCGAGACCGAAGTGTCTGTAGTCTGTGTGCGATGGGGCGGGAGCGGCTCCGAAGCCCGTGCAGGGAACGCTGCGCTGACCAGAAGCGTCAGCAAGCATGCGAAAGCTCCGGCAATCGATTGGCAATGACTTCGTGGCATGACGAGACTTTGGGCCTGCGTTTCAGCGGTCATGTAGGGTTTCGGTCGCTCTCGGAGTGAACGCGTAGTTTCCTGGCATGGGTCGTATGTCGCATAGCGGCTCAATGCCTGGCTGCATGTCCGTCAAATCCCCATTTGCGTAAGTGATGTGCTGGTCAAATTGCAGCGAAGGCCCACGCGCGAATGGGCCATCACTTTCCGGGACCATCGCTCCAGACGGATGGACGCCCCTGTCCAGGTTCCGGAGAATGCAACGTCAGGCGGATCATCGCGGTCGGCGGGTCTGCGCCCGATACAACTTCCCGCTACGCTATGGCCAGCCGAACCCGTCGAGGAAACGCATGAGTCAGTTCGCCCTTTTAGGCAGTCGCCGGTTCTTGCCATTTTTCCTGACGCAGGCGCTGGGTGCGTTCAATGACAACGCCTTCCGGAACGCCATGGTCATGCTGGTGGCATTTCAGATGTCACTGGATGACCAAACCGTGTCGCTGTACACAAATCTCGCGCCGGCATTGTTCATCCTGCCATTCTTCCTGTTTTCCGCGACGGCGGGTCAGCTCGCGGAGAAGTACGAGAAAACGCGCATCATCCGCTACATCAAGCTCTTCGAGATCGCGGCCATGGTGATTGCTGCCGTGGGTTTCATCACGCATCACACGACGTTGCTGCTCGTCGTCCTGTTTCTCATGGGTATGCATTCGACGGCGTTCGGACCAATTAAGTACGCGATCCTTCCGCAAGCGCTCAAGGCCCAGGAGTTGGTTGGCGGCAACGGCCTGGTGGAGACCGGAACACAGCTGGCCATGCTCATTGGCATGATCGCCGGCAGCGCGCTCATGCTGATCGCTGGTGTCGGTCCGGTCGCGGCTTCGTGCGCGACGATTTTCATCGCCCTCATGGGGTACTTCGCCAGTCGCGCCATTCCCCTTGCTCCTGCAACCGCGCCAAACCTGAAGTTCAGCTGGAATCCCTTCACTGAAACATCGAAAGTACTCAAGCTGACGCGCGACGATGCGGCTGTGTTCAATGCCGTGCTCGGCATTTCATGGTTCTGGTTCTTCGGCACGGTGCTGATTGCGCAGCTGCCCAATTACACGCGCATGAACCTCGGCGGCGACGGCACGGTAAACATGCTGGTGCTGACACTGTTCTCGATAGGGACGGGAGTCGGGTCGCTCCTGTGCGAGCGAATGTCGGGTCGCCGCGTCGAAGTGGGGCTTGTTCCACTCGGGGCATTCGGACTGACCCTTTTCGGGGTCGATCTATTCTTCGCCCGGTCGGGCCTGGCAACGGCGCATGGGCTGAACTGGCTGAGCTTCCTTCACAGTACCGGTAGTTGGCGCATCGCCTTCGACCTGACGATGATCGGTGTCTTCGCCGGCTTCTACGTCGTCCCCCTCTTTGCGTTCGTACAAAGCAGGACGCCGCCAGACAGGCTCTCGCGCGTTATCGCTGGAAACAACATTCTCAACGCGTTGCTGATCTGTCTCGCATCGGGCTTTGGGCTGGCACTGTCCGCCGCAGGTCTGCATCCGGCGCAAATCTTCCTCGCGACTGCCATTCTCAATGTCGCCGTCGCGGTTTACATCTTTACCCTTGTGCCTGAATTCTTGATGCGGTTCATCACCTGGATCCTGGTGAATACGCTCTATCGGGTGCGCGTGGACGGGACGCAGAACATTCCCGAAGAGGGCGCTGCGATACTCGTGTGCAACCACGTCAGCTACATGGATGCACTGTTGTTGATGGCCAATCTGCGTCGCCCCGTCCGCTTTGTCATGTACTACAAGATATTCGACATTCCATTGCTGAAATTCGTCTTCCGCACCGCAAAGGCCATCCCCATTGCGGGTCAGAAGGAGGATCCGGAAATCCTTCAAAAGGCTTATGAGGAGATCGACGCAGCGCTTGCCGATGGGCAGCTGGTCTGCATTTTCCCGGAGGGAGGGCTAACGAAGGATGGTGCCATGGCGCATTTCAAGCCGGGGGTCTTGCGAGTGCTCGACCGTCGACCGGTACCTGTCATTCCCATGGCATTGCGGGGACTGTGGGGAAGCGTGTGGAGCCGTCGCGATACGATGCTCCACCGTGCCCGCGTCCCACGTCGGTTCAGGGCGCGTGTAGAGCTGGTCGTCGGTCCGTCGATCGCTCCGGACTCAGTGCGGATGGATGCCATGGAAGAGCGTGTTCGTCAGTTGCGTGGCGATATGGCCTGATCGCTTTGGCTTGATTTGGGCGCGACCAACATGTCATCGACGATGGATGTGGCGAAGGGCATGCAAGGCGCGCCGCCCGCGCTCGTTAGCTCATCCAGCCCGCAATCACGATCAACGCGACGACGCTCAACCAGGCGAGTAGCGCGCGGACGAAGGCGCTGCGCAGTCGCTTCAGCTCGGCCAGGACATCGCTGCGCTCTTCGGCGTACCCATCGCCAGCTTCGATATCGACCTGGATATCGGCACGTGCGGCGGCACCCAGGAAGCCGGGGCCGTCGCGCAGCCAGCTGCCGGGAATGGCCTGGCGATGCCACTCCTTCCACGCATGCACGACAGCATCCCAGTGGCCCACAAGGGCGAGGGTGAAAACGAGCAGCTGCGCGGGCAGCCAGTCCATGAAATGAGCGATGGCGCGCGAAGTGGATTTTGCTTCCGGATCCAGATCGAACGGGCCGCGCGCCAGGGTCTGCGCGAGTCGGTACAGCAGCGCGCCCGCGGGACCGAGAATGAAGAACCACAGCAGCACGCCAAAGCGGCGCCGCAGCGCGGCGTAGGCAACGGCTTCGCCGACCGCGATGGCGTTCCACGCGATCGGTTCGCCGTCATCGGTTAGCGATTGCACGGCGGCTTGCTGGCTTGCTCCATCCGGCGCGCGCAGGATCGCCTCCAGGTCGGCCTCGTAAGCGTGAGGTCCGAAGGCATACAGCAGCACAACCAGCGCGAATGCCAGCCGGAACAGGTCGGCCATCGGCAGAAGGCCAATCAACCACAGTGCGAGCAAACAAAGGGCTACCGGAACCAGTAGCGCAAGGAGCACGCGCCCCGTTCCCGAGGTGTCACCAATTTGCGTCACCCAGCGGCGAAAACCGCCATCGCCACGCCAGTGCGCAAGGTGGGGCTGCAGGTGGAGCAGACCGATGGCGATGAGGGCGGCGAGCAGACTGACGGCCATGCGAAGACTCCCGTACGTTGCTGGCATTGTAGCCGCGGGCTGGCTCGCTGGGCACGTCGGGTGTGAGGGCGACGCGTTCGGCTTCAGACCGCGGCGGATGCCTGTGTCGTTGTTGCTCGATCAGTCACGCGCGCTAGCTGGACGAATATCGCAGCGCGGGCGCCGGCAGTGCCCCATCGGTGACGCGCTGCGCTGCTGAGCATCACTTATGTTGCTTCGCTGTTCCGCCTGCCCAGTAGTGCGCCACGCTCAGTGATGGCTACTCACGGCTGGACTCACCCGGCCGGGCGAATCAACCAAGCCGGAAACACTACCGCGACCTGGCGGATGGACGGCGACTCATGGGGATGAGCACTCAGGCCACCGGACGTTCGGCGCGCGCAGCGCGGGCGTCCCTCACTGCGGATTCAAGTTCGACGCCGGCGCGCATCTTCAACCAGTCCGATAACAAGCGATAGGACACCGAAAGCGGTGGCGATGGCAGAAAGCTTCCATCGGCGAGCCCGTCGAGAATCTGGGTGGGCGTAAACCAGCGGGCCTCTTCCAGCTCGTCGTCACGCAGACGGATCTCCGGTGAGAGTGCCTTGGCGAAGAAGCCCACCATCAGTGACGCCGGCAGCGGCCACGGTTGCGACGAATGGTAGAAAACATCACCGACGGCGACGCCGGATTCCTCGGCGACTTCACGTCGCACCGCGTCTTCCAGCGCCTCGCCCGGCTCGATGAATCCGGCAAGCGTCGAGTATCGCCCTTTGGGCCAGCCGGCCTGGCGCCCGAGCAAGCACGCGCCCTCATGCTCTACGAGCACGATGATGGCTGCGTCGGTGCGCGGGAAATGCAGGCGGCCACATGAGGGATTGTTGCATTGGGCGCGATGGCCCGCGGCCACCATGACCAACTCGGTGCCGCAGCGGGCGCAATGAAGCGTCTCGCGTTGCCAGTGCGCCAGGCCTTTGGCATAGGCGAATAGCGCGGCTTCATCCGCAGGCAGTTGCAGCCCCGCATCACGAAGTCCTGCGCGCTGGGCATGGAGCGATTCCGCCAAACTGCCTGCGCGTTCCACGTCATCGACGGCAATCATGAAGTGCGGTCGCCCGTGGGCGATGCCCAGGAGACTGGCGCGATGATCGCCAAGCAGGCGTTCCCGTTCGGCGGCGGTCAACCAGCGCAGCAGCATGTCATCGCGCTGCACGAAGGTCTCGCCCAGCGGATCGATCACGATGAAACGTGCGCCAGCCGAAGCAGCGAGGTCGTTGACCCAGGCCGTGTCCTCGCGCCGTTCAGCCACGCGATCAAGCACCAGGCTGAGCCCGGCGAACGTGTTGGGCCGCGGCGGTGCGATCGGGGTCATGGGATGCCGTTCAGGCCGAGAATGACGAGCCGCAGCCGCAGGTGGTTTTGGCGTTTGGATTGCGGATCACGAACTGCGAGCCACTGAGGCTTTCCGCATAGTCGATTTCCGCGCCCATCAGGTACTGCAGCGACAGCGGATCGACCAGCAGGGTGACGCCTTCGCGCTCAAGCGCCAGGTCGTCCTCTGCCTGGGCTTCATCAAACGTGAAACCGTACTGGAAGCCGGAACATCCGCCGCCAGAAATGTAGACGCGCAGCTTCAGTGCCGGATTGCCCTCTTCAAGGATCAATTCGTGCACTTTGTGCGCAGCCGCTTCGGTAAACACCAGGGGTGCGCCGGTGCTGCGGTAATCGGGAACGGTAGGAAAGGGGACGACGGTATCCATGTGCTGCTTTATGGGGCCGCTGAGCGTTGGCTGCAAGGATACCGCGCCTGGACGGGCAGGGTGTCGCCCGCTGGTTGAGATGGTCAGCTTGGTGCCTCGCCCCGTCAGGCCATGCCCTCCATGGCGCCAGGCAGGCCAATTCAGGCCGGGACGGCGTCATCCAGGCCCAGTGCCGCCACCGGATCTTCCTGAGGGCGGGTAATCTGGTGCGACATCCGTCCATTCACCTGCGCACCGGCTGCCATTTCCAGCAGGTTGTAGCTGACGTCGCCCGAGATCCTTGCCTGGGGAGCCAGCTCCAGCTTCTCGCTCACGACGATGTTGCCCTGCACCGGCCCATTGATGACCGCGTGGGGAACGCGAATGTCGCCCTTGATGTGGCCCGATTCGCTAAGGGTAAACACGGCGTCGGAACCCTCGCCGATAACGGAGCCTTCCACGCGCCCATCCAGGTGCAGTGCGCCGCTGAAGCGCAGATCCCCCGTAACGGTCGTGCCGCGGGCGATGAGGCTGGTGTCATGGCTGTGGTCGGGCTGGGCGCGGTCGTTGCGCTTACGGCTTAGCATCGGTTTCCCCTTCGGTCTTTGTCATGGCACCAGCCAGAGCATCGCTCCACGCCACCGTGCGGGTGACGGGCGATCCGCCATCGGGCGTGACATCGATCCGGATTCGGTTCGGTCGCACGTCGGCCGGCAGCACGATGGTGGCGTGCAATTGCTGGAAATACTTAAGCTTGAAGGGAATCCCTTCCTTCTGCGCGGCATCGCCCAGGCTTGCCCACGGCAACTGGACCACCTTGTTTGCGCGCAGCCCTTCCACGGTAACGGTGGCGATGCCAGCGATATCGTCGTTGCGGCGGGCGTTCTGGGTGAGACTGACCGAGAGGTTCCATCCGCGCGTCCCCTCGATCGGACGCAAGCGAATTTCCTGGACGCGTACGCCCTCCTTCTGCGTGTCACTGCCCACCAGGCGGGCGTAGAAACCCAGATCGGCGCGCAAGCCGCTGATTTCTTCCTCGCGCTCCGTAAGGGAGCTGCGCAGCGACTGCTGCGCGATATCGGACACCTGGTTCGCGCGCTGCAGGTTGGCGACCTGCTGCTGCAGGGATTCGTTCTGGTCAGTCAGGGCGCGCACCTGCCGGTGCTCGCTGGCCGTGGGGGTGCCGCTGTGCACGGCCAGGCCAACGATCCATCCCGTCGCCACCATGCTGACCAGCCACGCACCGCCCAGCCACCACCAGCGACGCCGCGGAACGGCAGCGTCATGGGGGCGCACGACAAAGCGCGGTGGTGGGCGAGAAGCCATGCTTGGCCCCGATTCGGCAAAACCCTGATATAGCCTTGAGTTGCCGGGAGCGTCAAGGAATCGCCGCACGCTTCAGATCGGCGTGCGGCGCATTCGGAAAGCTCTTACGAAATTATTACGTCGACGTCTCAGCTCGACATCTTGCTCTGCAGATAGCGCTCGGCGCCGATGTCCTTGACCAGACTCTGCTGGGTCTCGAGCCAGTCGATGTGCTCTTCCTCGTCATGGAGGATGTTCTTGAAGATGTCGCGGCTGACGTAGTCGGCGATGCCTTCGCTGTAAGCAATGGCTTCGCGCAGGTCCTTGACGGCCATGATCTCCAGGTCGAGGTCGCCTTGAATGCACTCCAGCACGTTCTCGCCAATGCGAAGCTTGCCGAGGTGCTGCAGGTTGGGCAGACCTTCGAGGAACAGAATGCGTTCGATCAGATGATCGGCGTGCTTCATTTCCTCGATCGACTCTTTGTACTCATGCTCGGCCAGTTCCTTGTATCCCCAGTCCTTGAACATGCGGTAATGCAGGAAGTACTGGTTGATGGCCGTGAGTTCGTTATAGAGCACCTTGTTGAGGAACTCGATGACCTTGGCGTCGCCTTTCATTGTTGTTCTCCATGCAGCTTGGCCGACCGACTATACGAAGTTCGATCGTGCGATGACGGAACGCGAATGGAAATGGTTCGCCACAACGAAAGCCGCGCTCCCGCCGGAAGCACGGCTGACCAAACTACCTCGGGGAATGCTCTTAAGCCGTGACGATCGGCAAGGTCATCATGACCTGGTCGACGGCTTTGCTCAGGGTGGAGCGGGCTTCCTGCTCGCAGCAACCGCAGCAATCGGAACAGCCCGTGCGAGCCTGGAGCTCGGCAAAGCTATGCACGCCATCGGCCGCGGCGCGGCGGATGTCGTGGTCGGTGACGGCGTTGCACATGCAGATATACATGGCGCGCATTCGAACGCAAATGCGAATGATTGTCAACAATCTTCACATTGCCTGAGATCGGCCGTTCAGGCGGCCTCGCGGCCCTTGGTCGGCGGGCCGCCTGGATCGTCATGGGGCAGCGGGCCCAGCTCGAGGCTCAGCAGGGTTTCCACCAGCGGGGCAAACTGGCGAAGTGCCCGCTCGTAGACCTGGCGCTTGAAGTTCACCACGTGGTTGGCCGGGTACCAGAAATCCACCCAGCGCCAGATGTCGAACTCCGGCTTTTCGCTGGCATCCAGGCGCAGGGCGTCTTCGCCCCCGACCAGGCGCAGCAGGAACCAGACCTGCTTCTGGCCGATGCAGGTGGGGCGCTGGTGGTGGCGGATATAGCGGCTCGGAAGCTTGTAGCGCAGCCAGCCGCGCGTACTGCCAATGACTTCGACGTGCCCCGGGCACAGTCCGGTTTCTTCTTCCAGCTCGCGGTACATGGCCTCAAGCGGGGTTTCGTCGCTGCGCATGCCGCCCTGGGGAAACTGCCAGCCATCACGATTGACGCGGCGCGCCCAGAACAGGCGGCCGTCGGCGTTCAGCAGCACGATGCCCACATTGGGTCGGTAGCCATCGACGTCGATCATGTCTTCTCCTGGGGGCTTACGGCGTTACGGTCGATCGGCAACACCTTGTTCCCGTGGACGATTCAACCACAGCGCGCAAATCGTCAGCAAGCGAAGGCTTGAACGTGATTCCAATCCACTTTAAACTGCCGGGCCCTCGCCGGGGTCAACCTATGACTCCGCACTGCAGGAATCCGTGGCTAGGTAGCTCAGCTGGTCAGAGCGCGGCACTCATAATGCTGAGGTCGGCGGTTCGATCCCGCCTCTAGCCACCATTTTCCTTCGCTTGGTTTTTTCCCTGGTTTCCGTGCATTCCCTCCGGTCGGCCCCGTGTCGCGGCGCTCATCGGGCGTGAACGGATCTCGACGATAGAATTCGGCCCATGCACATCTTCAAGCTGTTCCATATCGAAGCCGCCCATCGCCTGCCCCACGTGCCGGAAGGCCACAAGTGCGCGCGCCTGCATGGCCATTCGTTCCGTGTGGAAATCCATGTGAGCGGCGAGCCCGATCCGAAGCTCGGCTGGGTGATGGATTTCGCCGACGTCAAGGCGGCCTTCGCGCCGCTTTACGACCAGCTCGACCATCACTACCTCAACGACATCGAGGGCCTGGAGAATCCCACCAGCGAGATGCTGGCGCGCTGGATCTTTACCCGATTGTCGAAAGACCTCCCGGGTCTGGACAAGGTCGTGGTCCACGAGACCTGCACCTCCGGTGCAAGTTGTAGCCGTGACAGTTTCTGACGCGGCACAGCATTTCATCCGCTTGTCATAGTTCACTGTTTTACATGAACTTTTGAAGTTGGATCGATTCGTTCAGAAAAATTATATTGCACCGCACCAAACGGCTTGCTAGGCTTTGTCCTACCAACCCATCTTCCCGTGAGGGAGCAAGCCATGTCGCAGCAACTGAACACCCAGGTTTTCACCTACGCCAAGCAGTTCATCGATAACGCCTTCAAGGCGCAGTCGGTTGCACTGAGCAGCCTGGAGAAGGTCGTTTCCCTGCAGGTCCGCGCGCTGGAGAGCCAGTCGCAGTCCGCCGCCGATTTCATCAGCGACGCGTTCGAAACCCGCGACGCCGATGGCCTGCGTTCCCTGTGGGAAAAGGGCGCTGCCGTGGCTCGCGAGAACTCCGAGCGTGCCGTCGCCCTGACCCAGGAAATCGCCGCTATCTCCCAGAAGACCGCCGAGTCCCTGGGTGCGCTGGTGCAGGAGCAGCAGCAGGCCGCCAATGATGCCGTTGCCGCTCCGGTGGCTGCTGCCAAGAAGGCTGCTGGCGTCAAGTAATCGCTTTGCGTCGCGACCCCTCCGCGACGACCCAGGCCGGGCTGGCGACAGCCCGGCCTTTTTGTTGTCCGCGCACATCTGCGCGTCCTCTTCCAGTGCACAAAGTGTGAATTTCCGCTGGCGGGACAAGTTGTCGCAGGGTTTTCAGCTTGTCGCTCCAAAGACCCCGCTGATATACTTTTTCGGATTGAACCGTGGCCCGTCGCTGCATCGGTGCCGCCCAGTGCGAAACCGCGGGGACCTCACGTGCTCAACAGTCTTGCCTCTGGCCGCCGTCTTGCGCTGCGCATCGTCATGCTGCAGCTGGGAATGGCGGTTGTTTTAGGCCTCGTCTTCCTCACGCAGGGCGTCCGCAGTGGTATCGCGGCCGCCTCGGGTGCTGCCCTTGTGGCGCTGGGTACCGCGCTGCTTGCTGCGCGCGCCTTTGCAGGATATGGCGGTGGCGGCATGACCATGGGCCGCCTGTTGATGGGCATGGTTTTGAAATGGATCGCGATCGGCGGGGGGCTGATCCTGATCATGGGTAAATTCAAATTGCCGCCACTGGCCGCTATGACGGGGCTGGTGGCTGCGTACGCAATAAATCTGCTGGCATTCAGATTCAAGGGTTAACACATGGCAAGCGAGCCGCAGGGCGGACTGACTGAATATATCCAGCATCACCTTCACCACAACGTGGTGAGCTTTGGTGATGGCGCCTTCATGAAGCTGCACCTGGATTCCATCGTCGTTGCCTTCCTGCTGGGCGCGCTGTTCTGCCTGTGGTTCTGGCTGCGTGCCCGCAAGGCCACTTCGGGCGTGCCGTCCAAGGGTCAGGCCTTCGTCGAGCTCATCGTCGAGTTCGTCGATACCCAGGTGAAGGACACCTTCCACGGCGACCGCCGCACGGTCACGCCGCTGGCACTGTCGATCTTCATGTGGGTGACCTTCCTCAACGCGATGGACCTGCTGCCCCTCGACGCCCCGAGCTTCGCGGTCAAGGCCGCTGCCGGCGAAGAGGCCATGCACCACTCCTTCTTCCGCTGGGTGCCCACCGCCGACATCAACACCACCGTGGGCCTGGCCCTGTGCGTGTTCTTCATCGTGCTGGCCCATGGCATCAAGGCCAAGGGTGGCCTCGGCTTCGGCAAGGAGCTGCTGACTGCGCCGTTCCACGCACACAACCCGATCGTCGTTGCGATCCTGGTGCCGTTCAACTTCCTGCTCAACGTCGTCGAATACCTGTCTAAGCCGGTGTCGCTCGCCATGCGACTGTTCGGCAACATGTACGGTGGCGAGCTGGTGTTCATGCTGATCGCGGGCCTGTTCGCGGGCTGGATCAGCTTCCTGCCGGGTGTGATCTTCAACACCGCATGGGCGATCTTCCACATCCTGATCATCCTGCTGCAGGCGTTCATCTTCATGATGCTTACGATCGTGTACATCGCCACGGCACGTGAACATCACTGACGGTTGCTTTATCCGGTTTCGCTTTAATCCGCTTCGCCCTTAATCACCTTTAGAAAGATTTACAGGAGAACACCATGAATCTCGCCGAACTTCTTGCCCATGTGCAGGGCCTGACTGCCATCGCCATCGGCATCATCATTGGCCTGGGTGCCCTTGGCGCTTGCTTGGGCATCGCCATCATGGGTTCCAAGTTCCTTGAGTCGGCCGCTCGCCAGCCGGAACTGGTTCCGCTGCTGCAGGGTCGCATGTTCCTGCTCGCCGGCCTGATCGACGCCGCGTTCATTATCGGCCTGGCCGTCGCCCTGCTGTTCGCGTTCTCGAACCCGCTCACCGCCGTCATCCAGGCGGCTGTCGCTCACTAATCAGGCGCGACAGGAGTCGCCGCGGCGCAATGGCGCTGCGGCGATCGGCGGTTTAACGCGTTACCGGAGTTATTTGGAAAGCTCATGAATATCAACCTGACTTTCCTGGGCCAGATGGTCTCTTTTGCCATCCTGGTCTGGTTCACCACCAAGTTCATCTGGCCCCAGCTCAATGCTGCCATCGAAGAGCGCCAGAAGAAGGTTGCCGAAGGTCTGGCCGCCGCTGAAAAGGCGCGCGCCGAACTGAAGGACGCCGACGCCAAGGTCGCCATCGAGATCAAGCAGGCCCGTCAGCAGGCTGCCGAGATCGTCGAGAAAGCCCAGCAGCAGGCCAACCAGATTGTCGACAAGGCCCGCGAAGACGCGGTTGCCGAAGCCGCGCGTCTGAGGGCTGCCGCCGCCGACGAGATCGTGAGCATGCAGCAGCGTGCACGCGAAGAGCTCCGTGGCTGGGTTGGCCGTCTGGCCGTGCAGGGTGCGGAAAAGATCGTTCAGCGCGAAATCGACGCGTCGGCCCACAAGGCCATGCTCGACCAGCTCGCAGCCGAGATCTGATCCATGGCCCAGGCAATCACTCTCGCCCGTCCGTACGCACGCGCCGCTTTCGAAGTGGCGCATGCGGCCGGCTCGCTGGCTGCGTGGTCGCAAGCGCTGTCCTTTGCCGCCCTGGTGGCAAAGGACTCGCGCGTGGCTGACCTCGGCACCGATCCTCGCGTGACGCACGAGCAGCTCGTCGCCCTGCACCTGCCGCAAGGCATGGGCAGCGACACGCCGTTCGCGAAGTTCCTGGGCGAACTGGCTGCCAACCGCCGCATGGCGCTGCTGCCGGAAATCGCCGATCTGTTCGAAGAACTCAAGCGTGAATCGGAGTCGCAGCTGCTGGTGAAGGTCACCAGTGCGATGGCTCTCGATGCCGCCCAGTCCGAACAGCTCAAGGCCTCGCTGAAGCGTCGCTTCAAGCGCGACATCGAACTGGAAACCCAGGTCGATGCATCGCTGCTCGGCGGCGTGGTGATCGACACCGGCAGCGAAGTGATCGACGGCTCCATTCGCGGTCGCCTGCAGCGCCTCTCCGGCGCGCTGACGCACTGACACAAGTTTCAAATCACCGGGTGCCGCTAGCGCGGCGCGAACCCAAGGATAACGACCATGTCCAGCACCACCCTGAACCCGTCTGAGATCAGTGAACTGATCAAGACCCGCATCGAGCAGTTCAAGCTCGGCGCGGAAGCCCGCAACGAGGGCACGATCATCAGCGTGTCCGACGGTATCGTTCGCATCCACGGCCTGGCCGACGTGATGCAGGGCGAAATGATCGAACTGCCGGGCAACGCCTACGCCCTCGCGCTGAACCTCGAGCGTGACTCGGTGGGCGCGGTGGTGCTCGGTGAGTACCAGCACCTGCGCGAAGGCGACGTGGCCAAGACCACCGGCCGCATTCTCGAAGTGCCGACCGGTCCGGAACTGCTCGGTCGCGTCGTCGACTCGCTCGGCAACCCGATCGATGGCAAGGGTCCGATCCCGGCCAAGACCAGCTCGCCGATCGAAAAGGTCGCTCCGGGCGTGATCTGGCGTAAGTCGGTCGACCAGCCGGTGCAGACCGGTTACAAGTCCGTCGACTCGATGATCCCGATCGGCCGTGGCCAGCGTGAGCTGATCATCGGTGACCGTCAGACCGGCAAGACCGCGCTGGCCATCGACGCGATCATCAACCAGAAAGACTCCGGCATTAAGTGCATCTACGTCGCCATCGGCCAGAAGCGCTCGTCGATCGCCAACGTGGTGCGCAAGCTCGAAGAGCACGGCGCCCTCGCCAACACGATCATCGTGGTTGCTTCGGCTTCCGAGTCGGCCGCCCTGCAGTACATCGCGCCGTACTCCGGCTGCGCCATGGGCGAGTACTTCCGTGACCGCGGCGAAGACGCGCTAATCATCTATGACGATCTGTCCAAGCAGGCCGTGGCCTACCGCCAGATCTCGCTGCTGCTGAAGCGCCCGCCGGGCCGCGAAGCCTACCCGGGCGACGTGTTCTATCTCCACTCGCGTCTGCTCGAGCGCGCTGCCCGCGTGTCCGAGGAATACGTCGAGAAGTTCACCAACGGTGAAGTGAAGGGCAAGACCGGTTCGCTGACCGCGCTCCCGATCATTGAAACGCAGGCCGGCGACGTGTCCGCGTTCGTGCCGACCAACGTGATCTCGATCACCGACGGCCAGATCTTCCTGGAAACCGACCTCTTCAACGCCGGTATCCGTCCGGCCGTGAACGCCGGTATCTCGGTGTCGCGCGTGGGTGGTGCCGCCCAGACCAAGATCGTCAAGAAGCTGTCCGGCGGCGTGAAGCTGGCCCTGGCCCAGTTCCGCGAGCTGGCTGCGTTCGCGCAGTTCGCTTCGGACCTCGACCCGGCTACCCGCGCCCAGCTTGACCGCGGTCAGCGCGTCACCGAGCTGATGAAGCAGAAGCAGTACGCCCCGCTGTCGATCGCCGAGCTGGCTCTGTCGGTGTACGCCGCTGAAAAGGGCTACCTCGACGACCTGCCGGTCGACAAGGTGCTGCCGTTCGAGAAGGGCCTGCACGCCTTCATGCACCAGAACCACGGCGAGCTGATGAAGAAGCTCGTCGCCACCGGTGACTGGAACAACGACATCGAAGCGACTTTCAAGTCGTCGATGGACGAGTTCAAGAAGACGGGCAGCTGGTAAACGGCAAACCGTAAACGGTCAACGGGAGGAGCCGGTTCACACCATCTTCCCGTTGAGCCTGCGAAGCAGGTGGTCCCATCACCGTTTACAGCGCCGAAGGCGCGACTTAACTAAGCGAGCGTAGAGAATGGCAAGCGGACGCGAAATCAAAACCAAGATCAAGAGCACGCAGAACATGCGCAAGGTGACGCGCGCGCTCGAAATGGTCTCGGCCTCGAAAATCCGCAAGGCTCAGGACCTGATGAAGGCCTCGCGTCCTTATGCGCGCCAGATGCGCAAAGTGATCGCGCACGTGGCCCAGGCCAGCACCGACTTCAGCCATCCGTTCCTGCAGGAACGCGCGACGGTTGCGCGCGTGGCGTATGTGGTGGTGTCGACCGACCGCGGTCTTTGCGGTGGCCTGAACTCCAACCTCTTCCGCCGCATGCTGCCGGCCATCCGCGAGTGGCAGGACAAGGGCGTTGAAGTCGACGTGGTGGCGATCGGTCAGAAGGCCTCGCAGTTCTTCCGCCGCATCAAGGGCGTGAACCTCATCGGCAGCGTCACCCACCTGGGCGAGAAGCCCAAGCTCGAGCAGCTGGTGGGCGTGATCAAGGTCGTACTCGATGCGTTCACGGCCAACAAGGTCGATCGCGTGTTCCTGGCCTACAACGACTTCGTCAACACCATGACGCAGAAGCCGGCGCTCGATGCGCTGCTGCCGCTGCCGGTGGTGGCGTCGGAGATGGAAGCGTCCCAGGCGGCAGGCATCAAGCTCGAACAGTCGCACGACTGGGATTACATCTACGAACCCGATGCCGCGACCGTGCTGGAGCACGTGCTGACGCGTTACATCGAGTCCGTCGTGTACCAGGCCGTGATCGAAAACCTCGCCAGCGAGCACGCTGCGCGCATGGTGGCCATGAAGTCGGCCTCCGACAACGCGAGCAAGGTGATTGGCGAACTGACCCTGGTCTACAACAAGGCCCGTCAGGCCGCGATTACCCAGGAAATTTCCGAAATCGTCGGCGGTGCGGCGGCGGTCTAAGCGGTCTACGGTGGGTAGCGACTCGTCGCTGCCGGCTACTTACGAATTAACGCCCAGGCGCGTGTATCTCGCGGCCAGGCACAAAGAATCGAATACATCCGGAGTTCTCAAATGAGCCAGGGCAAAGTTGTACAGATCATCGGCGCGGTCATCGACGTGGAATTCGCACGCGATCAGGTGCCGCAGGTTTACGACGCGCTGAAGGTTGACGGCACGGACATCACGCTGGAAGTCCAGCAGGTGCTCGGTGACGGCATCGTCCGTACCATCGCCCTCGGCTCGACCGACGGCCTCAAGCGCGGCCTCGTGGCCCGCAACACCGGCGAAGGCATCAAGGTGCCGGTCGGCAAGGAAACGCTGGGCCGCATCATGGACGTGCTCGGCAACCCGATCGACGAAGCCGGCCCGATCGGTGAGAAGGCCCAGTGGGTCATCCACCGCGAAGCCCCGAGCTATGACGATCAGGCCGCTGCCAGCGACCTGCTCGAAACCGGCATCAAGGTCATCGACCTGGTGTGCCCGTTCGCCAAGGGCGGCAAGGTCGGCCTGTTCGGCGGCGCCGGCGTGGGCAAGACCGTGAACATGATGGAACTCATCAACAACATCGCCAAGGCGCACGCGGGTCTGTCCGTGTTCGCCGGCGTGGGTGAGCGTACTCGTGAAGGTAACGACTTCTATCACGAGATGAAGGACTCCAACGTGCTCGATAAGGTGGCCATGGTGTACGGCCAGATGAACGAGCCGCCGGGCAACCGTCTGCGCGTGGCGCTGACCGGTCTGACCATGGCCGAGTACTTCCGCGACGAGAAGGACGAGACCGGCAAGGGCAAGGACGTGCTGCTGTTCGTCGACAACATCTACCGCTACACGCTGGCCGGTACCGAAGTGTCGGCGCTGCTCGGCCGTATGCCGTCCGCCGTGGGTTACCAGCCGACGCTGGCCGAGGAAATGGGCGTCCTGCAGGAGCGCATCACCTCGACCAAGACCGGTTCGATCACCTCGATCCAGGCCGTGTACGTTCCCGCGGATGACCTGACCGATCCGTCGCCGGCCACCACCTTCGCCCACCTGGACGCGACCGTGGTGCTGAGCCGTAACATCGCCTCGCTGGGTATCTACCCGGCCGTGGATCCGCTGGACTCCACCAGCCGCCAGCTCGATCCGAACGTGATCGGCGCCGAGCACTACGACGTCGCCCGTCGCGTGCAGGGCACGCTGCAGCGCTACAAGGAGCTCAAGGACATCATCGCGATCCTGGGCATGGACGAACTGTCGGAAGACGACAAGCAGGCCGTGGCCCGCGCCCGCAAGATCGAGCGCTTCTTCTCGCAGCCGTTCCACGTGGCCGAAGTCTTCACCGGCTCGCCGGGCAAGTACGTGCCGCTGAAGGAAACCATCCGTGGCTTCAAGATGATCGTCGACGGCGACGTGGACCACATCCCGGAGCAGGCGTTCTACATGGTCGGCGGCATCGACGAGGCCATCAAGAAGGCCGAGGAAATGGGCGCCAAGAAGGCAGCCTGATCACGGGAATCGTGAGATGGGCAGGGGAAGCCGGCCTGGCCGGTTTCCTTAAGCCCGATTCCCCGCTCCCGTTGAACCAAGCGAGAACACTATGAGCACTCTTCGAGTCGACATCGTCAGCGCAGAAGCCGAGATCTTTCACGGTGAAGCCGCGATGGTCGTCGCCACCGGCGAAATGGGCGAGCTGGGCATTGCCCCCCGCCATGCGCCGCTGATCACGCGCCTGAAGCCGGGCCACGTGGACGTGGTGCTGCCCAACGGCGAGCGCCAGCAGTTCTGGGTTTCCGGCGGCATCCTCGAGGTGCAGCCGCAGGTCGTCACCGTGCTGGCCGATACGGCTGCCCGTGCTGCCGACCTCGACGAAGTCGCGGCGCAGCGCGCCAAGCAGGAAGCCGAGGACGCCCTGGCCAACCGCACCGACGCGGTGGAAATTGCCGAAGCCCAGGCCAAGCTGGCCGAAGCGCTGACGCAGCTGCAGGCCCTCGAGCGCATGCGCAAGAACCTTAAGCACTGAGTGCGGCGCCCTCGTGGCGCAGCCTGGTGACCATGACGCCGGCCTTGTGCCGGCGTTGTCGAATTCGGGGTACCGAACGGCCCGGCGAGAACGCGCCGTCTGAGGTGGGCCCGGACCCTTCACATCCGTGCCCCCCTTCATGCATTGTCGGTCCTCCCGGACCGGAGATACTCCACGCATGAAGCGAACTGACGGTGCCCTCATCGCTGCTATCGTGCTGATCGCCGGTTGCGCCGCGCAGCGACCGGTGCCCCCGGTCGTCAAAGCCAAAGCGCCCTCGCACGGATCCTCGTCCTATGAAGCGGTCGAGCCGCAGGGCATGAAGCACTACCAGCTTGCGCTGGGGCAGGTCGCCAGCGGCGCCGGGCCCATCGCCCACGAAAGCCCCGCCTATCCCGCCTCCGAGCTGGGAGCTTGTCCCGAATCGGTCGACGTTCCTGCCCTGCTGGTCGTGGACGAGCAAGGCCAGGTCAGTGAGGCACGCATCGCCGCCGACACGCATGCGCCGGCATTCGACGACGCCGTGCGGGCGGCCGTGACTGGCTGGCGCTTCGAGCCGCTTCTCATCACGCATATGGCCGCCGATGCGAACGACGAAGCACATGTGGTGGATCAGAAGAAGCAGCCATTCAGCCTCAACTATGTATTCCATTTCAGGTGCAAGGCCGGGCAGGGCGCCGTGGTAACGGACGCAAGTCAGGGCTGACCCAGCCGGACGGCGTATGCCAGCCCGGCCCGGCGAAAGGCGCTGCTATGCTGCGCCGCTATCAGGGACCCGACGCATGACCATGAAGAACAAGCCGCTTCACGTGATCGTCCTCGCCGCTGGCGAAGGCAAGCGCATGAAATCGAGCAAGCCCAAGGTGCTGATGCCGCTGGCGGGCCGCCCCTTGCTCGAACACGTCCTTGCCGCCGCTCGCGCCCTGCAGCCGCAGGCCGTCCACGTGGTCTACGGCCATGGCGGCGACCAGGTGCTGAAGGCCTTCGATGGTCAGCAAGACCTCCGCTGGGCCCTGCAGGCCGAACGCCTCGGCACTGGCCACGCCGTGGCCCAGGCCCTCAAGAATGTGCCCGATCACGCCGCCGTCCTCGTGCTGTACGGCGACGTGCCGCTCACCCGCGTATCGACCTTGCAGCGACTGATCGGCACGGACGGTTCGCTTGCCCTGCTGACCACGCGCGTTCCCGACCCGAAGGGCTACGGCCGCGTGCTCCGCGATGGCAACGGCCTCGTACGCGCCGTTGTGGAAGAAAAGGACGCCGATGACGCCCAGCGCGCCATCAACCTGATCAACACCGGCATCCTCGCCGCCGAATCGGAAGCGCTCAGGCGCTGGACGTCGAAGCTTGATCGCAACAACGCCCAGGGCGAGTACTACCTCACCGATATCTTCGCCATGGCCGCCAGCGAAAATCGCGCCGCGCAGAACATCGAATGCGAAGACGCCATGGAAGCCGCCGGCGCCAACAATCCCTGGCAGTTGACCGAACTCGAAGCGGTTTTCCGCCAGCGCGCCGCCTACGAACTCACGCTCGACGGCGTGCGCATCGCCGATCCGGCACGGCTGGACGTCCGCGGCACCGTCGTGGCATCCAGCGACGTGGAACTCGACGTCAACGTGATCCTGGAGGGTGACGTTCGCCTGGGCGAAAACGTGCGCATCGGTCCTTTCACGCGCCTGAAAAACGTCAATCTCGCCGCCGGCACCATCGTCCTGGGCCACTGCGACCTGGAAGGCGTCGTGACGCACGGCCCCTGCCAGATCGGTCCGTTCGCGCGGCTGCGCCCAGGCACCGAGCTGGCGCCCGGCGTGCATATCGGCAATTTCGTCGAAACCAAGAAAACCCGCATCGGCGAAGGCAGCAAGGCCAATCACCTGACGTATCTGGGCGACGCCGAGATCGGCAACAAGGTGAATATCGGTGCCGGCACCATCACCTGCAACTACGACGGCGTGAATAAGAGCATCACCCGCATCGGGGACGGTGCCTTCATCGGCTCGAACAGCTCGCTGGTGGCACCGGTAAGCATCGGCAAAATGGCGACGATCGGTGCCGGTTCGGTCATTACCAAGGATGCGCCCGAAGATGCCCTGACGCTGGCCCGTGCGCGTCAGGGAACGCTGCAAGGATGGCACCGTCCGACCAGGAAATAGCCGTCCATACGGCTTGGCCACATCAGGGGGTGTGTCGTGACTCGTTGCAATGTAGTGGTCGTCCTTTGCCTTTGGCTCGCCGCGCTGGCGCCAGCCCGCGCGTCCGATACGCACGTCGAACGGCACCTGCCCGGCCCGCCGGTGAGCAATCTCTCGCGACCCGGCGAAGATTTTCGACTGGCGACCGTGCAGGCGCGTGATGCGCAAGGTCAGCCCATCCCCGATGTACCCGCGCAACGCATCGACTTGCGCAGCGACCTCGACGGCTGGGAACAGCAGGGCGATACCTTGCCGCCGATCCATTTCGATGTACCCGCGGCGCAGCGCCCGTCACTGGCACTGTTCTACGCATCGCCGGTCGGCTGGATGCTCGTACCGCGCGACTGGAAGCTGGTGCGCGCGGTGCAGGGCATCGATGGCGGGGCGGTTTTCAGCTTCACCGCGGCCAGGGGCCCGGTCGAAGGCTGGTTGAGCGTGGTGTCTATCCCGGCCTGCGTCGGGTGCATGTATCAGGAAGCCGATGGCTTGTTCAGCGGTGCGCACGACAAACTCGACAAATTGCTTGGCCAGTCGACGCCGGCGCCCATCCTCGCGCCCAACCCCGACAAGATCGACCACCCAAGCGCCTGCATGGTGGAATTCGGCTATCGACTGCCGGCATCGCCGGCCGTGCGTACCGTGGCGTTCTTCGCCGACGATGCCTACGACCCGCAGTTCCGGCAGCTGACGCTCGCCGCCCCCAAGACTCAGGCCAAAGTCGTGGCGGCGATCCTGGGCGCCTACCGTCAAGTCTTGCCAACGTGCAAGGACATGTCGTCGCCGTAACCCGTTGAAAACACGCTTCAGGGGAACAGGCATGTTTCGCATCATGGCGTTCGTGTTGTTGGCGTGTGCCGCGATGGCGTCGGCTGGCATGCCTCGGAAGAAGGCGTCATCGCCGCCGAAGACGAGCGGATGGGAGCCTCATTTGGTCGAGGGCGTCGATTACCGACAAGCCGACATCACCGCGCTGGATCACGACGGACACCCGCTCACCGCGTTGCCAGCAACCCGAATCGACATCAACCAGGCCTACCCCGGTGACGTCGCCGAATGGGACGACCCTTCGCGCGCGATCCCCCGCTTGCCTGTCGACCTTCCGCTTGCGCTGCAAGCCAGGCTCAGGCTCTTCACGGATGGGTCCTCCTGGTTCGCCGTGCCGCGCGACTGGCGGCTCAAGTTCGCGATGCTGACGGGCGACACCACGCTCTTCTATGTCTTCGAGCCGGCGACGGGACGCCCCGGTCGCGCCCAGTTCGTCGAGTACATCGCCTGCGCCGGTTGCGCCATCAGCGCCGCCGCATCGGTCCACCCGAATGCACGCCAGGCCTATCGCGAGCTGACCGGCGAAAGTCCTGACAAGCCCGACCGCAGGATCAAGACGACGTTTACGCAGCCATGCATCGCCACCCAGACATGGCCGGTGCGCCATGGCATGCGCAAACACGTGGTCAGTCGCTATGAGAACGATGGTCCGCTCTACACGGCCTTTACCGTCGAACTGCCGGATGAAAGCGGGGTACCCGTCGACGCGATGCTTGACGTCTTCCGTGCGACCCTGCCCGGTTGCGATACCAGGGCGTCGGATCCCACCTGAACCCCTGGCCGGCTTCAGGCCGCCGCAGGCATCACACGTACCGCCACCCGTCGATCTCCACCAACAACTCGCGGCGACACACGTCGCCATGCAAAGCCAGCACGGGTACGCCCGGAAGACGGTGGTTGAGCAGCTCGATGATGCGCGGCGCATCGCTGGCGCGACGCACATAGGCCTTCAGCGGTGAGCGAGTATCGAAGCCCGAGGGCATGCCCGCGCTGGCCAGCAGGGCTTCGAGATTGGCGAGGGTTTCTTCGAGTTGCGCGTCCGGATCGTCGGCATGGGCGGAGCTGTGGCCGACCACGGCCGCCGTCCCCGAAATGGCCAGCGCATCACCCTCGGGCAAGGCCATCGCACGGGCGAAGCTCGGCGCGGTGCGGCCGTAACGACGCGGGTACTGCCACGCGCTCACTTGCCGGGGATTCTCGACGCGTTTGCCTGGCTTGTCGCAGGCCAGCAGGTAGACCACCAGGCAGTGCGGTTCACCGTGATGGCCAATGGCCGTGGCAGCGGGAAAGCCGTGCTTGAACTGGCTGCGCATGCCGTCGCCGCGGCCTTCGCAAAACAGCTTGTAGCGCTCGACGTCACCGTCACCGTCATTGATCGCCCCGAGGTAATTCCACAGGCGCAGCACGTGGTGTTCGTCGCGCTGGACGACGAATTCCCCCAGTGCCTCATAGGCTGCTGCCGCCGCTTGCCTGAGATCGTCGAAGTCGCGCTCGTCCAGGGTGAGCGAGGCGAACATCCAGCCTTCACCTGCGGACCATGACAGTGCACCTTCGCGGCCATGTTCGACCGGGCCTTGCACGTGCCAGACCTCCAGCGGGGAGGGTGCTTCCAGACCTTCCAGCGGGATGTTCAGCCAGCGCGGGTCATCATGCTGCGGCGCGCCGGACCCGAAGCCGAAGACGGCGAGGGTGCCGGGTTCGGCCAGCACTTCCGTGCAGGTGGCGAGGCGGTAGGACACCAGCGGAGCCGGTCGATCAGGGGCGATAAAGGCTGCACCTTCAATAACTTGTGCCATGGAGCGGTCACCGGGGAGCAACGGAGGGCTATGTTACACTCCGCGCCCGTGCCGACGGGGTGGAGGCATGTTTTTAGCAGTACGGGACGAGCATGGCAGAGCAAACCGCCGCACAACGTGAACTGGCCGCACTCATCGTGCAGAGCCTCAATCTTGAATCGCTCAAGCCCGAGCAGATCGACCCGGATGCGCCGTTGTTTGGCGGCGACCTGGGCCTCGACTCAATCGACGCGCTGGAGATCGCGCTGGCCGTGTCCAAGCGCTATGGCTTCCAACTGCGCTCGGACAATCCGGACAATGCCCGCATCTTCGCGAACCTGCGTGCGCTGTCGGATCACGTCGAACAGAACCGCGCGGCGTCGTAACTCCGTCCGCGCACGTAACCTGCGTGCGCCGACCCGACACAAGGGCGAAGGTCCGGTGACTCCCAACGACGCATTCCACGTTCCGCTGTGCATCGCCGCGTCGCATCCGAGCTTGCCGGGGCATTTCCCGGATCAGCCGCTCGTGCCGGGCGTGGTCATACTTGAAGCCGTGGCCGATGCGCTGCGCGCGTGGCGTGGCATGCGCCTGGCGCGCGTTGTCGAAGTGAAGTTCCTGGCGCCCCTGCTGCCCGGGGAGCAAGCCACCATCGCGCTCAGCGGCACCGGTGAGAAGATCCGATTCGATGTCCGACGCGACGAGCACCTGCTCGCCAAGGGCATTGTCGAAGCAGCGTCGGCGTGAGCGGTCACTGGCAAGATCAGCCCGAAGGCGCCGGGCGCCAGGGCTTTGCGGTCCTGCGCTGGTCGGCGCTGCATCTGGGCCGGCCCCTGATGCGCGCCATTCTCTATCCGCTGACGCTGTTCTACATCATGCACCGCCGTGATGACCGGCGTGCCTCGCGGGACTATCTGCGCCGTGTTTTGCCACAGCGGGTGCGTGCCTGGCATGTGTACAGGCACATGCATTGTTTTGCCGCCACCTTGCTGGACCGCATCTACCTGCTGGCGAACGGAGAGCGCGGTTTCGTGATCGAAACCGAAGGTGTCGACCTGCTGGTGGAACAGGTGGAACAAGGACGCGGCGTGCTGTTGATTGGCTCGCACCAGGGCAGTTTCGATGCGCTGCGCGTACTGAGTACGCGTCGCCCGGACCTGGGCCTGCGCGTGGTCCTGGACAAGCAGAAAACCCCCGAACTCACCGACATGCTCGAATCGCTGGCGCCAGACATCGCACGCTCGATCATCGATGCATCGGGCGATGGCACCAGCATGGTGCTGGCGATCGCTGAAGCCTGCCGCGAAGGTGCGATGGTGGCGCTGCTTGCCGATCGCGGCCGCGAGCACGAAGTGCTGCGCCATGCCCTGTTGCTGGGCGAGCCGGCACCTTTCCCCGTGAGCCCCTGGCTCCTGGCCCATACGCTCCGGGTGCCCGTGCTGCTGTGTTTTGGCCTGTACCTGGGCGGCAACCGCTACAAGCTGATCTTCGAAGCCTTCGCCGAACGCGTGGAGATTCCGCGCCAGACCCGCAACGAGGCCCTGGATGCGGTCATCGCGCGTTACGCTGCGCGCGTGGAGCATTACATGCACGTGGCCCCCTACAACTGGTTCAATTTCTATGACTTCTGGCAGCAAGATCGGCACGCTTCTGCTCGCTTTGGCGCTTCCCCTGTGCGCTGAGGCCTCGACGCCCGCGACCCTCGGGGACGCGCATGCGCTGATCGCCTCGCTGGCCAGGCCGGCGCCCGCGCGCACCCCGTTTGCCGAGGCGCGCTTCATGAAGATGCTCGACCAGCCACTGGTGTTGTCCGGTGAGCTGGGTTGGTTAGGCGGGGATAAGCTCGAGCGGCGTGTCGACAAACCGCAGCGCGAAACCTCAACCATTGCCGACGGCGAGGTCACGCAGACGCGCGAAGGTCGTTCGCCGCGTACGTTCTCACTCAAGCGCGCACCACAGTTGCAGGTGCTGGTGGATAGTTTCGTGGCGCTGCTCGGGGGCGATGCGTCCCGGCTGGATCGCGCCTTTACGCTTGAGCACAGCGGTGACGGCGCGCGCTGGACGCTGGTGCTGACGCCGCGCGACGCGAAGGTCGCGGGTGCCGTGGCGAGCATCGCCATCGATGGCCGCGGCGACGAAGCGCGCTGCATGCGCATGCAGGAAGCCGATGGCGACCTGTCGATCGATCTGCTCGGCCCGCTGGCGGCGCAGATGCCGGCGGCACCGACGCGCGAAGGGCTGCTCGCCCTCTGCCAGGCGCCGAACTGAGCATGCGCCGGGGGGCTCGTTGGTTGCTGCTGGCTGTCTGGCTGGTCGTCCTGGCGGCGCTTGCCGTCGTGGTGATCCAGCGGCTCAAGGTCAGCACCGATCTGCGCGATTTCATGCCGGCGGCCACCACGGCCGACCAACGCCTGCTGATGGAGCAGGTGGGCGAAGGTCCGGGATCGCGTTTGCTGATGCTGGCCATTCGCGCGCCCAGTGACGAGCAGGCAGCCGCGCTCAGCCAGGGGCTGGCGCAGGCATTGCACGGCGACGCGCGCTACAGCCAGGTCGTCAATGGCAGTTTCGACACGACGGCGCTCGATCCCAAACTCTTGCCCTATCGCTATCTGCTGTCGAACACGCTCGACCACCAGCCGCTGGACGAGGCCTACCTCGCCGACCAACTGGACCAGCGCCTGGACGATTTGTCCTCGCCTGCAGCGAGCCTGCTAAAAACCTGGTTGCCGCGCGACCCCACGCTGGAAATCCTGAAACTCGCCGAACAGTGGGCGCCGGCCAAGTCGCCCGATGTGCGCGAAGGCGTGTGGTTTTCCGCCGATCACGAAGCGCTGATGCTGGTGCAGACGCAGGCGCCCGGTTTCGATCCGGATGCGCAGGCGAAGGCCATCGACGGCATCGAGCAGGCATTTCGTGCCTTGCCGCAAAGCGCATCGGCTTCGCTGATCTTCAGCGGCCCCGGCTATTTCAGCGTGCGGGTGGCGACGCAGACACGCCAGCAGGCCGAATGGATCGGCAACATATCTACCGTGGGTTTTATCGCGCTGTTGCTGCTGGCGTATCGCAGCTTCGGCTCGCTGGTGCTTTCCGCCTTGCCCATCGCCAGCGCCGGACTTGCAGGTATCGGTGTACTGATCCTGAGTTTCCCGCAGGTGCACGGCATCACGCTGGCGTTTGGTTTCACCTTGCTGGGTGTCGCGCAGGAATATCCCATCCGCGTGCTCAGCCATCGGCGTGCCGGCGAGAACGCGCTCGCCAGCGTGCGTGATCTGTGGCCGTTGCTGCTGACCGCGATTGCATCGGCGTGTATCGCGTACCTGGCGTTCTATGCCTCCGGCGTGAAAGGCCTGCAGCAGCTTGCGGCCTTCACCATCACCGGCCTGCTGGTGGCGGGCCTGACGACGCGCTACGCCTTGCCGCACATCCTGCCCGATCGCGTGCGCGACGTGGCCGACATGCCCTGGCTGGTGAAGGCGCGCGAGCGCGTCGATCGCCTGCCGCGTCCGCGCTGGGTCCCTGCGCTGGTGGCCGTTGCGACCGTGGTCATGCTGGTGGTGGCACCGGGCTCGTTCTGGCAGAACAACCTCGCCGCGCTGACGCCGCTGCCCCAGGATCTGCTCCAGCAGGATGCGCGGCTGCGCGGTGCGCTGGGTGCACCGGACGTGCGTTACCTGCTGGTGCTGCAGGCCGGGGACAGCCAGGCCCTGCTGAGGCTGTCGGAATCCATGCAAGGCGAGGCGGACGCGCTGGTGAAGCGTGGCGCGGTCGATGCCATCGAGCTGCCTTCGCGCTATCTCTCCAGTGTGGACGTACAGCGCGCGCGCCAGGCGCGATTGCCCGATGCGGCGACGCTCCGGGCCGAGCTGGGCAAGGCAACGACAGGTCTGCCGTTCCGCAGCGATCTGTTCGAGCCCTTTCTCGCCGATGTCGAGGCCGCGCGCGAGCTCCCGCCCCTGACTCCCGAAGTATTCGCGCAAAGCGCCCTGGGTCAGCGCCTGGCGGCCATGCTGATGCAGCGTGACGGGCATGCGCTCGGGCTCGCCACGCTTAGCGGCGTGCATGATCTTGCCGCCGTGGAAGCCTTTGCTGCGTCCAGTCACGGCGCCATGCGCCTCCTCGATCTCAAGCAGGCCTCCGAGTCCCTCGTGCAGGCCTACCGCACGCGTATCCTCCATGCGCTGATGGTGGCGTCGCTGTTGCTGGTGATCACCATCAGCGTGGCGCTGCGCAGCCTGCGTCGCGCCTGGCACGTGCTGGCGCCCATGACGCTGGCCACGTTCCTGGTGCTTGCGGTTGAGCGCATCGTCGGCGTGGAGATCTCACTTTTCCATCTCGTCGCGTTGATCCTCGCCGCTGGCCTGGGCCTGCATTACGCGCTGTTCTTCGAGCGCGACACGGGCGATCCGGCCGAGCAGCGCCGCACGTTGCACGCCACGCTGGTGTGCGTGGCGTCCGCGCTGCTGGTGTTTGGCATGCTGGCCTGGAGCGCGATTCCGGTGTTGCGCGCCATTGGCCTGACCGTGGCGCTTGGCGTGGCCTTCCACTTCTGCCTGTCCATTCTCATGGCGCCGCATGCGGCGAAATCCGATGCTCGATAAGTCCGACTGGGCCCATCTCATTCCGCATGCCGGCACCATGTGCCTGCTCGACAGCGTGGTCAGCTGGAGTGACGGCAGCATCCATGCGCGCAGCGCAAGCCATGGGCATCAAGGACATCCCCTGCGCGGCGAGCATGGCCTGCATGCGGTGCATCTGGCCGAGTACGGCGCGCAGTGCATGGCGGTGCACGGCGCGTTGCTCGCGCGCGACCGGGGCGAAACCACGGTGCGGCAGGGGCGGCTGGTGAGCCTGCGTGACGTGGTCCTTGGCGTGGAATACGTCGATCCCTCAGGCGACCTGGACGTCTATGCCGAACGTCTCTACGGCGACGCCACGGGCGCGCAGTACAGTTTTCGCGTTATGCAGGGCGAACGGCTCCTGGCGAGCGGTCGCGCTGCCGTGATTCATCCCCAACCGCAGGGCTTCGTCTAGAACTTCGTCAGCGTAGATGTTGCCGCGGCATCGAACAGCAACGGGCCGTGCGCACGCGAGCGACGATAGCTCGCCATGACGTGACCGTAATGGAAGACGCGGGCGACCGTGTAGAAGGTGATGCGGCTGACGTCGCGCACCGGATGAAAGTAGCTGCCGCGAAAGTCGCCGTGATAGCGCGAAGCGATCGGCACGGAGGCCACGCCCAGCCCTTTCTCGCGACATGCCGCGATCAGGATGGCCGCTTCGAAGACGAAATCTTCGGCCGGCAGGTCAACCAGGTCCAGTGCTTCGCGCGGATACCAGCGCTGGCCGCTTTGCGTGTCGGCGACGGGCTGCGCGCACGCCCAGGAAATGCCCCAGTCGGCGACGGCATTGGCGCGTCGGCGCGACATGGGTTGCTGCTGTCGATCGAGCAGGCGCGCGCCGATCACGATATGGCGCGGATAGCGCTTCGCGGCATCGGCGATGCGTGGCACGTCACAGGCAAGGTGTTGTCCATCGCCATCCATGGTGACCACGGCGTCGAAGCCTTGTCGCAGCGCTTCGCGAAAACCGCTGCGCAGGGCATGACCCTTGCCGCGTCGGGTCGGATGACGGACCAGCGTGACCGGCAGCGCGCCGACGATGGCGGGCGTGCGATCGTCGGACCCGTCGTCGACCACGATCACCGGTATGCCCAGATCCAGCACGCTCTGCACGACCCCGCCGATCGCCGCCTCTTCGTTGAGGCAGGGAATCAGTACACACCAGCGCGGTTCGATGTTCACGCCAGCACCTCCCGGCGAATCTCCAGGCCCATATGGGCCGCCGCAGGCAGATGATGCTGCCGTCCATGCCCGGCGACCAGCATCAACAGCGGCAGCGCATCCGCGGCGGTGCTGTTGGCCCGGCTCCAGTCCGGCGGCAACACGGAGGCGCCGGCCGGCGCGCGTTCCCCGCCGTGCGTGGGGTGAAGTACCAGGCGCGCCAGCGTGTGCGGGCCGGGCCGGGGCGACAGCACGAACGCACAGCCGAATGACTGCGTGCTGCCTGTCATTTCGGCGATGGGGCCGCTTCCGGCGATGTCGCTGCACACCAGCAGGACGGGTCGTTCATCAGCCAGCGTGAGCATCGCCGCTTCCAGCAAGCCCGCGCCCACGCTGGCGCGATGGCCGCACACGGCGGCCGATGGCGCGCGGCATCCCGTGGCAATGGTCCAGTAGCCGGCGGGCGCGTTGTGGACGGAGTTGTGGAAACGGGTGGGTGACAGCGCTGTCGGATCGTCCGCCAGCGTCGCGCACATGTAATCGGTGATCGCCTGGTCGCCATGCGCCGAAGTGAAGACGCAGGCAAGTTCCGCTGCGTCATAGCCGCTCATGCCGATCGCCTGGCCCGCCGCTTCGATGGCGAGCAGCACGTGCTCCGGCGCGCGGCGACGTTCGTTGGCCGGCAGGCGTTCGGCCGGTGGGCGCGCGGTTTCGGGCGCGTCGATCATGCCACTTTCCAGCCAGTGCCGGAACGCGTCGAAGCGGGCCGCATACGGCGACCACAAGCCCGCACCGTCAATGAAGATTTCCAGCACGCTCATACCCCGCCTCGGCGAAAGGCCAGACACGCGTTGTTGCCACCAAAACCGAACGAGTTGCTCAGCGCAACGTTGACCGCGCGTGTTTCATTGCGCCAGGCAAACTGCGGGCCGCAGACGGGATCCGGTTCGCTGGCACCGAGATTGCCCGGCACGAACCCCTGCTGCATGGCCAACAGCGTGATCGCCGCTTCGACGATGCCTGCCGCGCCCAGAGTGTGCCCGGTGAATCCCTTCGTGGAGCTAACGCGCGTGTGGTCTGGAAAAACCTGCGCGATCAGTCCAGCTTCGACGTCGTCGTTCTTCTGGCTGGCGGTGCCGTGCAGGTTCACGTAATCGACCTGTTCGGGCGTGATTCCGGCGCGGTCAAGCGCGTCCTGCAGCGCAAGTCGCGCGCCAGCGGCTTCGGGATGCGGCGTGGACATGTGGTAAGCGTCGCTCGACTCGCCATAGCCGATCAGCTGCGCCGCGCCAGGCCGTGCGGCGGCGCGTTCGAGCAAGGCGAAGCCCGCCGCCTCGCCGATGGAAATACCATTGCGCGTGCGATCGAACGGCCGGCACGGCTCCGGCGACACCAGCTCCAGCGCGTTGAAGCCGTAAAGCACGCTGTCGCACAGGGTATCGACGCCACCAACCACGGCGGCATCGACGACGCCAAGACGGATCAGGCGCTCGGCGCTGGCAAACACCTTGGCGCTGGACGAGCACGCCGTGGACATCGTCAGCGCGGCGCCTTCCAGGCCCAGCGCGTCGGCGACGAAGAGGATCAGCGAGTGCGGGCTGTGGATGTCCGGCTCGCGCATGTCCGGGGGAATGCGCTGATCCTCCAGGCGTCGATAGGCTTCTTCGGTCGCTCCGATGCTGGCCGTCGACGTGCCGAGGATCAACGCGACGCGCGAGGCGCCGTATCGATCGCGCGCGGCATTCACCTGATCGAGGAATCCGTCCTGCTGCAAGCCGAGCCAGGCGAGCCGATTGTTGCGGCAGTCGCGGTGACGCCAGTCGTCGGGGATGGGTGTTGATTCCACGTCGGCGACGCGGCCGATCCAGCAGGTCAGCGCATCGCGACTGAAATCGTTGGCACGCAGGCCGGTGCGCGCGGCGGTCAGCGCTTCGAGGTGGGCATCGAGCCCGTGACCCAGCGCCGACGTAACGGTATAGGCGCTGACGGCGAGAGGTTTGATGGGTACTGCCATTCAATGAGCCTACTTAGCCACTTGGTGATTGCCTAGTGATGGCTTCATGAGGCATGCGTGGGTTGGTTCATGTTGGCTGCTAAGAAATTCCGCCATCGCCCTGCCTGCATCGGGCTAGCTCTTGGCAATGCCGGCGCAGGAGAATAGGTTGATTCGCAACCAACCCTGGCGCGGCGCTTGTTCCGGCTCACTTCTGTCCTGAAACGCGGTCCCTGGCGCTACCTGAGCGATCGCGACGTGTTGCACGCGGCGGCCATCACCGGCCTGGCCGTGGTGGCGACGGGAGGCATCGTCTGGGCGGCGTATTGGTTGCACGTCTGGCGGGTGGCGCGGCGGAGTCCTCTAACCCTGGATCGGGCGATGACGGTCCTGGTCTTCGGACGAAAGCTGGTCCATGACGAGCCCGAGGCCGACTTCCAGGCGCGCCTCGCTCGTGCGTTGGCACTGGTGCGCCACGGCCAGAGCGACACCCTGTTGCTGCTGGGCGGCCATGGCGGTGGACGACTGAGCGAGGCGGCGGCCGGCGCAGCGTGGCTGCACCAGCGCGGCCTGCCCGCAGGTACCCGCGTCGTGCTGGAACAGGCGTCGATCGACTCCCTCGAAAACCTGCGACACGCCCGCGCCCTGCTGCAGGAAGAGGGCCCCCTGCGCGCCGGGCTGCCGCCGGTTGCCCTGGTCACCAGCCGCTATCACCTGGCGCGCTGCCGCATGTTGGCGCGGCGCCTGGGGTTCGACCGGTGCTATCCCGTCGGCGCGGAAGACCGCCTGAGCTGGAATGTCCGCCTGTGGAAGCGCCTTGCCGCAGAATCGGGTTACGTGATGTGGATCGATCTGGGCTGGCGCTGGGCGCGGCTCATCGGCCATGAGCGGATGGTCACGCGGCTCAGCTGAGCGACGCGACGCCGCATCGGCAGGCCCGGCCGCACTTGTTAAGCTGGCGCTTTCGTCACGCCATCCCGGGATTTTCGATGAGCCAGCAAGCCGACCGCGCCGAACTGTTCCTGCGTGAATTGCAGGACCGCATCTGCCAGGCGATCGAGCAGCTCGACGGCAGCGCGCGCTTCGAGGAAGACGCCTGGACGCGTGCTGCCGGTGGTGGCGGCCGCACGCGCGTGCTGCGCGATGGCGCGGTGTTCGAACAGGCGGGCGTCAATTTCTCGCGTGTCTACGGCAACCAGTTGCCGCCCAGTGCCACGGCGCATCGCCCTGAACTGGCCGGCGGTAGTTTCGTTGCCACCGGCGTGTCGCTGGTGCTGCACCCGCGTAATCCGTACCTGCCGACCACGCACGCCAACGTGCGCTACTTCGAAGCCAGCAAGGAAGGCGTGGAGCCGGTGTGGTGGTTTGGCGGCGGCTTTGACCTGACGCCGTTCTATCCGTTCGAGGACGACGTGCGGCACTGGCACCAGGTCGCACAGAACCTCTGCGCGCCGTATGGTGCGGACGTCTATACGCGCTACAAGAAATGGTGCGATGAGTACTTCTATCTCAAGCATCGCAGTGAAACGCGTGGCGTCGGTGGCTTGTTCTACGACGATCTCAACGAGGGCGGATTCGATCGCTGCTTCGCCTTTACCCGCGATGTCGGCCAAGGTTTCCTGGATGCCTACCTGCCCATCGCCGAACGTCGCAAGGACACGCCTTATGGCGAGCGCGAGCGCGAGTTCCAGCTCTATCGGCGCGGCCGCTACGTGGAGTTCAATCTCGTCTACGACCGCGGCACGCTGTTTGGCCTGCAGTCCGGCGGGCGCACCGAATCCATCCTGATGAGCCTGCCGCCGCGCGTGCGCTTCGAGTATGCGTACGAGCCTGAAGCCGGCTCGGCGGAAGCGCGGCTGGCGGATTACCTGAAGCCGCGCGACTGGGTTTGATCAAGGGCGTGGGAAGCGCGCATGAGCCGGTGACCCCTCCGTCATCCGGCGACACCCGCGCTTCCCGCGCGTGACGCACGATCAGTCGATCGACGGCGGCTCGCTGCCGCTGAACTTCACGGCCGTCGCGCCCTTCACCGGGCCGATCGTCGCCGAATCGCTCACGTGCAGGATCACTTCACGACGGAAGTCGAGCGTGCCCTGGACCACGGCATGCGGGCCGATGACCACGTGCACCGGGCGGTTGCGACGGCTGCTGAACCAGCCGCTGGGCTTGTCGACCAGAATGCCGCCTTCCACGTGGGAATCGGTGCCCACGTATACGTCGCCGGTGACGGTTTCGATGCCCTTGGCGACGTGGCCGCCTTCGAGGTTGATCGATCCATTGACGTTGCTGACCTTGCCCAGCACTTCCGCGCCGCGATTGAGGCGGATGGAGCCATTGGTGGTTTCGACGGTGCCGGTCACGCGTGAACCGGCACCCAGCGAAGCGCCGCCGTTGACGGTGGAAATCTCTTTAGCCTGCGACTTGTCGCCCAGCTCGACCGAGCCGTTGACGGTGCTGGCCTTTTCCACCGTGGCGTTGTCGCCAATGCGGACCGCGCCGTTGACCGTGCTGACGTCGCCGGCGGTCTGGCCGTTTTCGACGCGGACGGTGCCGTTGATCTTGTCGATATCGTTGTCTTTGGCCAGGGCGGCCAGGGGCAGGGCGAGGGCAAGGCTGAGGATGAGCAGGGTACGGCGCATGGTTCGACTCCATTGAACGGTTCCTAGCCTAGGATGCACCCCTGCGGCCTAAGGTTTAGCGTGACCTTTGACACGGGCGGGATTTGACGCCCCGGAAAGCGGGCCTCACCATTCCCTCTTTCCCGCCAAGCAGCCCCCGCCATGCATAAGCTCGTCCTGATCCGTCACGGCCAATCCCAGTGGAACCTCGACAACCGCTTCAGCGGCTGGGCCGATGTCGACCTGACCGAGCAGGGCCGCGCCGAGGCGGCCGAGGCGGGGCGCTTGCTGAAGGAAAACGGCTACACCTTTGACGTGGCTCACACCTCGGTGCTCAAGCGCGCCGTGCGCACGCTGTGGGGCGTCCAGGACGCGATGGATCTGCTGTGGATCCCGGTGATCACCGACTGGCGCCTCAACGAGCGTCACTACGGCGCGCTGACGGGCCTCAACAAAGCTGAGACGGCGGCCAAATTCGGCGAGGACCAGGTCAAGGTGTGGCGCCGCAGCTACGACATTCCGCCGCCGGCGCTTGATCGCGCCGACAACGAGGCGGTGCAGGATCCGCGCTACGCCGGCCTCGATCCGTCGGTCATTCCCGATACCGAATGCCTGAAGGACACCGTGGATCGCGTGATGCCGTACTGGCATGACGTGCTGGCGCCGGCCATCCGTTCCGGCCAGCGTGTCGTCGTCGCGGCCCACGGCAATTCGCTGCGCGCGCTGGTGAAGTACCTCGACAACATCTCCGACGAAGCCATCGTCGAGCTCAATATCCCCAACGGCGTGCCGCTTGTGTATGAATTCGACGCCGACCTGAAGCCGCTGCGCAGCTATTACCTCGGCGACGCCGACGCGATCGCGGCGAAGATGGCCGCCGTGGCGAACCAGGGCAAGGCGAAAGGGTGATCAGTAAAGGGAAGAACGGAAAACGGTAAACGGAGCCCAGCTTTTACCCGTTCACTGTTTACCGTTCACCGTTTCTTGCTGATTCCCACCTGACGGCTGTCACCTGCAGATCCTGTGGCGCGTCAATCGAAACCATTGCCATCAACGGATACGCTGAATCAGCAGTCTCGACACACACGGAGGTTTCCCATGGCAGTGCCTGTCTTCCCCGTCATCATGGCGCCCCTCATGGCGCTGGCCATCTATCGCCGCGTGCGCGGCAGCTTTGGCATGCAGCCGATCCGGCGCAAGCGGATGATGGGGCGCGTGGTGATGTTCTTCATCGTGGCCTGCCTCTCCGCCACGGCTGGCCTCTACAACATCCGGTTGCTGGAAGGCCTGCTCGGCGGCCTCGCGCTCGGTGGCGGGCTCGGCCTGCTGGGGCTGAAGCTGACCACCTTCGGCCGCAATGCCGCGGGCGAAGACATCTACCTGCCCAATCCCTGGATCGGTGCCGGCCTGACGGTGTTGCTGGTGGGTCGCCTGGCCTGGCGCTTCCTCTACGTGATGCCGCAGATGCAGGACCCGGCCATCGCCGCGCATGCGCCGCCGATGGGCAACAGCGCGCTGACCTTCGTGGTGATCGGCCTGACGTTCGGCTACTACATCGCCTACTTCATCGGCCTGCTGATCCATCACCGTCGCTTCCAGCGCGGCGAGCTCGGTGGTCCGGCTTCAGCGACCGAGTAAGACGCGTGTCCGGATGCGGGCGGCTGCGATGCGGCCGCCCGTTTGCGTTTCTGGCGGGCGCTCAGAGCGCGTCGTTATCCAGTTCGCCCGTTCGAATCCGGATCACCTGCTCCAGCGAGCTGACGAAGATCTTGCCGTCGCCGATCTTGCCGGTACGCGCCGACTGGGAGATGGCTTCCACCACCCGGTCCAGCTGATCGTCCGTCACGGCGACTTCGAGCTTGATCTTGGGCAGGAAATCGACCACGTACTCGGCGCCGCGGTACAGTTCCGTATGGCCCTTCTGGCGGCCAAAACCCTTCACCTCGGTCACCGTGACGCCCTGTACGCCGACTTCGGCCAGCGCCTCGCGCACATCGTCGAGTTTGAACGGCTTGATGACTGCGACCACCAGTTTCATGGATATTCCTCGTCAGAAGGGTGCCGGGCGCAGGCCCGGTACAGGCGTGCATTCTGCCTTTTGGGGCCTTGGCTTGTCGCCTGAATCGTCTCGTGTAGGAGAATTCCTACATTAACCAGTGGAGCAGGCCGATGGCGTGTGAATTTGACCTTTACGTAAACTTTGGATCGACCGGTTCGAGGTGCTATCCATGATGGATAGACAGGATATCGACCAGCTCGCTTCACGACTTGTTTCGTTGGTCCCGCCAGGATTGGCAAAAGCGCATGAGGATTTGCGCGCCAACTTTTCCGATGTCCTGGCGCAGGGACTGCGCCGCCTTGATCTAGTCACTCGCGAGGAATTCGAAGTTCAGAGCCTTCTGCTTGCGCGGACGCGAGCCAAGGTCGACGAACTCGAACGCCGGGTCGCCGAGCTGGAATCCAGCCTGGGTGCACGCGAGGGCTAGACAGGTAAGTCCTCCCTCCCGGGAGCCGCCCCCGATCCGTCACCCTCACCCCGAGAACGATCGGGGGCGGTCATGTCTATCGCGCGCGCATCGAAGGGAGTCGCCCATGTTTCAGTCCGGTAGCGACTCACCTGATGTCCGTCACCCCGACGTCCCATGAGCCTCGCGGTAACGTTGAGCCGCGCGCAGGAAGGTGTGAGCGCGCCGCAGGTCATGGTCGAAGTCCATCTATCCGGTGGACTGCCCGGCACCAACATCGTCGGCCTGCCTGAAGCCGCCGTGCGCGAAGCGCGCGACCGCGTGCGCGTGGCTATCCAGAACACTGCTTTCGAATACCCCAACCGCCGCGTCACCGTGAACCTGGCGCCCGCCGAGCTGCCCAAGGATGGCGGCCGTTTTGACCTGGCCATCGCCCTGGGCATCCTCGCGGCCGGGAACCAGGTTCCGCGCGAGAAGCTCGACGACTGCGAATTTCTCGGTGAGCTCGCCTTGTCAGGCGCGTTGCGTGGCGTCTCCGGCGTGCTGCCTGCGCTGCTGCGAGCCCGTGCGCGCGGGCGCAAGGTGGTGGTGCCTCGCGCCAATGCCGCCGAAGCTGCCCTGATCCCGGACGCCGACGTTCGCGTCGCCGACACCCTGAGCGATGTCTGTGGGTGGCTGTGCGGCGCCCGGGATCTGGCCGTCCCGCTCGGTGTCGAAGCGATCGAAGAGCGCTCCGGCCCGGACCTGATCGATGTCCGCGGCCAGCGCCAGGCGCGCCGCGCACTGGAGATCGCCGCGGCGGGTGGACATCACCTGCTGCTGATGGGGCCGCCGGGCACGGGCAAGACCATGCTGGCCGAGCGCTTGCCCGGCATCCTGCCACCCATGTCGGAATCGGAGGCGCTGGAAACCTGCGCCATCCTCTCGGTGGCCGGACAGGAAGTGGATCCGGCGCAATGGCGTCGGCGGCCGTTCCGGTCGCCGCATCACACAGCATCGGCTGCAGCGCTCGTCGGCGGCGGTTCGCAGCCCCGTCCGGGCGAAATCTCGCTTGCGCACAACGGCGTGCTGTTCCTTGATGAACTCCCCGAATTCACGCGACACGTACTCGACGTGCTGCGCGAGCCACTCGAATCCGGTTGCATCGTCATTTCACGCGCGGCGCGCCAGTCGACGTTTCCTGCGCAATTCCAGCTCGTAGCCGCGATGAATCCGTGTCCCTGCGGATATGCGGGTGATCCGCGCCAGCGTTGCCGCTGCACGCCCGACCAGGTGCAACGCTATCGTTCGCGGATCTCCGGACCGCTGCTCGACCGCATCGACATGTGCGTCGATGTCCCGCGTCAGCCGCTATCCGATCTGAGTGCGCGACGAAGCGCGCACGATGAAGATTCCGCCACCGTGCGGGCGCGCGTGATCAGGGCGCGCCACCAGGCACTCATGCGTGCCGGTCGTTCCAACGCTGAAATCAGTACGCGCGAACTGGAACGCGATTGCGCCCTGGGGCCCACCGAACGCACATGGTTCGACGGCGCGCTCGAACGACTCGGCCTGTCGGCGCGTGCCTATCACCGTACCTTGCGCGTGGCACGCACCATCGCCGACCTCGATGGCGGCGCCGGTACGCTGGATCGCGCGCATCTGGCCGAGGCGCTGCAATACCGCCGCCTGTGAGGCCGTCGTTCCGTCAGTACCCGAGCACCAGCACCTGGAACGTGCCGGCCTCGGTCGTGGCAGGCTTGCCGGCCGCCGCCACGCTTCGCTCACCCACCGACAGATAGAGCCGGTGCGCTGATGCATCGAGCGCTTGCGTTCGTGCACCGACCTGCGTCGGCACCGTCGCCACGACGTGATACCGGTTGACGCCGTCCTGATGGATCACGGTGAGATTGCCGCTGTGTCCATTGGAGGTGTAGATGGTTCCCGTGTCATCGTCGAACGACACGGCATCCGGGCCTTGTCCGATCGGCAGCTTCGCTACGACGCGACCTTTCGTGGCGTCGCTGACCACCATCGTCTCGTTGTCGCAAACCGAGAACAGCCGGTGATGTGCCTTGTCCATCGCCAGGCCGCTGGGTGACTCGCAAGGCTTGAGTGACCAGGTGCGCGTGACTTTGCGTTGCAAGGCGTCGATCTGCACCATCTCGGCGCGGTCTTCGATGTTGACGAAGATATGCCCCGCGCCGTCCGCCTGGGCAAATTCCGGCTTGCCCGGTAGATCGATCGTGGCCACCACGCTGCGCTTTTCGGGATCGATGACGCTGGCGCTGTGCGCCTTGCCGTTGAAGGTGAAGACATCGTGTGACATGGGGTCGAAAAGGATCGCATCGGGATTGGCACCCGTGCCCGGGATCGTGGCGAGCGTCTTCAGGCTGGCCAGGTCGAAGACGGTGACGGCGTTGGCGGCACCGTTGCTGGTGAACCCCTGGCCCAGCTCTGGCGCGACGGCGATGCCATGCACGCCCTGGGTGTCCGGGATGTCGGCCACGACGTGGTCGTCGGAGGTATCGACCACGATCACCCTGTCGCCATGGCTGACAAAAAGGTGGTGGTGCGCCGGATCGACAGCCAGGTAATCCCATCCACCCGTGCCTCCCAGGGGAATCCGCTTGATGACCTGGACGGGCGGGGCGTCGGCCGCCAGCAAGCCTGCGGGGCAGGGCAGCAGGGCCAGGGCGACGGCAAGTGCTCGCAGCGGGATGACGTACATGGCGGAGTCCTCAGGGTGATCATGCAGGAGTAGCCGAGGCGCGCTTATAAAGAGCTTAGAGGACGTTGTCCGAACCGGAGGCAACAACAAACGTGGGTCCTAAAGGCATGATTGTGTGGAATAAATAAGTCAAATCCGAATTTATGTACTGACGGGTATTGACTTGTCTCCCGAACAATCTAATATCTGCACCGACGAGTTCTCTTATGGACTACGTCCCCCCGCCGCCCCGGTATCGGCCCCTCCTCCCTCCCCCCGTCCGATACCGGGGTTCGGCATCTCAAAAAGCTCCTGCCGTTTGCCGTTTGATTCGCTCTCTCCGGGTCCCCCGAGAGGGCGTTTTTGTTTTGGCGCAGGCCATCGGCGGATGATCCGGTTGGCTATACGAATCCTGCGCGTTCCTTAAGGGATGCTCTGGCGGCGCGCCGTTCGAAGCGCGCCATCGCCAGCCTGGGGGAGTGTGAGCGCATGATGGAACTGAGCCTGGTTCTCGCCGGCATCCTGGCGATCGGCTTCTTCTCGCAGTGGCTCGCGTGGCGCGTGCGGCTTCCGGCCATTCTCTTCCTGTTGCTCGCGGGCATCCTGCTCGGGCCAGTCGCGGGATGGCTGCATCCCGAGCATCTTCTGGGCGACATGCTGTTTCCCGTCGCGTCACTCTCCGTTGCGATCATCCTGTTTGAAGGCAGCCTCACCCTGAAATTCCAGGAGCTGCCCGGCATCGGACCGGCGGTGCGCGGCCTGGTGACTTACGGCGCCGTGCTCTCGGTGATCCTGCTCGCGGGCGCCGCGCATCTGCTGGCCGGCCTGCGCTGGGAAATCGCCTGGTTGTTTGGCGCGCTGACCTGCGTCACCGGGCCTACCGTGATTGCTCCCATGCTGCGCACCGTGCGTCCCAACGCACGCATCGCCAATACGCTGCGCTGGGAAGGCATCGTCATCGATCCGCTGGGCGCGCTGTTCGGCGTGCTGATCTTCGAGGCCATCGTGTCGCGTCGCGAAGGGCACAGCCTCTGGATCTTCCTGACCACCATCGGCGCAGGGGCGCTGATGGGCTATGTCGCGGCGCTCATACTTGGCGCACTTCTGCGCCGCCACCTGATTCCCGATTACCTGCAGAATTTCGGCACGCTTGTCGCCGTGTTACTGGCCTTTACCTTGTCGAATGAACTGGCCCACGAGTCCGGCCTGCTCGCCGTCACGGTGATGGGCATCGCGCTGGGGAACATGCGCGGCGTGCATATCGAGGACATCCTGGACTTCAAGGAGAGCCTCACCACCTTGCTGGTGTCGATTCTCTTCATTCTCTTCGCCGCGCGACTCACCTTGCCCTTGCCCGATGGCATGGGCTGGGCGGGTGTCGCCATCTTCCTGGTGGCTCAGTTCATCGTTCGTCCCGTCACGGTGCTTCTGTCGACGATCGGCAGCGTCCTGACATGGCGCGAGCGCGCACTCATCGCGTGGGTGGCGCCGCGCGGCATCGTGGCCGCCGCCGTGTCCGCCTTGTTTGCCCTGAAGCTCGATGCCCTGGGCATGAACGATGCTGGGGCGCTCGTGCCCCTGGTCTTCATCCTGATCATCGGCACGGTGGTGCTGCAAAGCGCCACCGCGAGGCCCCTGGCGCGTTGGCTCAAGGTGGCCGAGCCCGATCCCACGGGCGTGCTCATCTTCGGTGCGGACCGCGTGTCGCGCGCCGTCGCGCAATCACTGGTCGACGCCGGATTTCGCGTGGTGATCGCCGATGACGACTGGGATGGCATCAGCGCAGCACGCATGGAAGGTTTCTCGACCTTCTACGGCTATCCCGCCTCGAATTACGCGGAGCGGCACCTGGACCTCACGGGCGTCGGTCGCCTGCTGGCCATGTCGACCAATCGCGAGCGCAATTCACTGGTGTCCGTGCACTATCGCCAGGAGTTTGGCCGCGAGCGCGTTTACCGGCTGCGCATCCGGCCGCCAACCGCTGACAAGGACCGCGACGCGTTTGCCACCAACTTGCTGGCACCGCCGCTGTTCGCCGAGGACATGACCCATGCGCGCTTCGGCGCGCTGCTCGATCGCGGCTGGCGCATCAAGTCGACCAAACTCACGGCGACGTTCGACTGGCCGAACTTCATCGAGCAGTACGGCTCGAATACGGTGTTGATGTTCGGCGTGGAGGAACGCGGTGCGCTGCGCGTCGCGTCGGCCAAGCGAGAGCTTGAGCCGCGACCGGGGTGGCACATCATCGCACTGGTGCCACCGGGCATCGGGGTGACCTAGCCTTATGTCCACTCCCTTTCGCATGCGAAGGGGAGTGGACGCACATCTCAGGCCGCCGAAGCCCGCGCATGGAACTGCGCTTCTTCCGTCGAGCCCTTCAGCGCCGTCGTCGACGACTTGCCTTGCTGGATCGCCTGCGTCACCTGATCGAAGTAGCCCGTACCCACTTCACGCTGGTGCTTCACGGCGGTGAAACCGCGATCGGCCGCGGCGAACTCACGCTCCTGCAATTCGACAAACGCACTCATCTGGCGGCGCGCATAACCATGCGCCAGATCGAACATGCCGTAGTTGAGGCTGTGGAAGCCGGCCAGGGTGATGAACTGGAACTTGTAGCCCATGGCGCCAAGTTCCTTCTGGAACTTCGCGATGGTCGCGTCGTCGAGGTTCTTCTTCCAGTTGAAGCTCGGCGAGCAGTTGTAGGCGAGCAGCTTGCCGGGGAACTTCGCGTGAATCGCTTCAGCGAACTTGCGTGCTTCTTCCAGATTCGGCTTGCTGGTTTCGCACCAGATCAGATCGGCATACGGCGCGTAGGCGAGGCCACGGCTGATCGCCTGGTCCAGGCCCGGGCGTACGCGGAAGAAGCCTTCGACGGTGCGTTCGCCGGTGATGAACGGCTTGTCGTTGTCGTCGATGTCCGAGGTGAGCAGGTCGGCCGCATCGGCATCGGTGCGTGCGACCAGCAGGGTCGGCACGCCGAGCACGTCGGCGGCCAGGCGCGCCGCATTGAGCTTGTCGACAGCTTCACGCGTCGGAACCAGCACCTTGCCGCCCATGTGGCCGCACTTCTTCACGGATGCGAGCTGGTCTTCGAAATGCACGCCCGCAGCCCCGGCTTCGATCATCGCTTTCATCAGTTCGAAGGCATTGAGCACGCCGCCGAAACCCGCTTCGGCATCGGCGACGATCGGCACCATCCAGTCGGTGTCGTCGTTACCTTCGGCGTGATGCAGCTGGTCCGCGCGCATCAGTGTGTTGTTGATACGCTTGACCACCTGCGGCACCGAGTTGGCCGGATACAGCGACTGATCGGGATACATTTCGCCGGCGAGATTGGCGTCCGCTGCCACCTGCCAGCCGCTGAGATAGATCGCCTGCAAGCCGGCCTTCACCTGCTGCATGGCCTGGTTGCCGGTCAATGCACCCAGCGCATTGACGAAGTCTTCCTTGTGCAGCGACTTCCACAGGCGCTCGGCGCCGCGACGGGCCAGCGTGTGTTCCACCGCGACCGTGCCACGCAGGCGGGTCACGTCGTCGGCGCCGTAATTGCGCTCGATGCCCTTCCAGCGGGGATTGTTCTTCCAGTCCAGCGCGATCTGTTCGGCGGTCGGCAGTTGGCTCTTCATGGCAAAACTCCTTCGATTCGCGAGATACGTTTGAGGCTTGGTCGCTCAGTGCAGCTGGGCGTAAGCGGGCAGGGTGAGGAAGTCGCCGAGCTGTTCGGCATGCGTGAGTTGGGCAAGCAGCGTGGCCGCTTCGTCGGCGCGCGCGGCGCCCGGGTGCTGGCTGGCGCGCAGGCGATGTGTGTGCGCGGCGAGCACCTGATCGAACAGCACGACGTTGATCGGCGCGTGGTCGGTGAATTCGACGTTGCCGTGATGCAGCCATTGCCACAGCTGCGAGCGGGCGATTTCGGCCGTGGCCGCGTCTTCCATCAGGTGATGGATCGGCACGCAACCGAGGCCGTCGAGCCAGGCAGCGGTGTAGCGCAGGGCGACGTCGACGTTGTTGTCGAAGCCCGCGCGGCTGATCGAGCCGGCGCAGGGTGCGATCAGCTGGTCGCGCGTCACGCTGACATCGGCGCGCACCACATTGAGCTGGTTCGGCGAGGGCATGTACTTGTCGAAGATCTCCTGCGCCACCGGCACCAGCGCCGGATGCGCGACCCAGGTGCCGTCATGTCCGGCCTGCACTTCGCGCAACTTGTCGGCGCGCACCTTGGCCAGCGCGGCATCGTTCGCCGCTTCGTCGCCCTTGATCGGGATCTGCGCCGCCATGCCGCCCATGGCGAAGGCGCCGCGACGGTGGCAAGTCTGGATCAGCAGTTCCGAATAGGCCTTAAGGAACGGCACCGTCATCTGCACCTGGCTGCGTTCCGGCAGCAGGCGATTGCGATGGCCGCGGAAGGTCTTCAGGTAGGAAAAGATGTAGTCCCAGCGGCCGCAGTTGAGGCCGACGACGCGATCCTTCAGGGCGTGCAGGATCTCGTGCATCTGGAACACCGCCGGCAGCGTCTCGATGAGCACCGTGGCCTTCATGCAGCCGTGCGGCAGGTCGAGCGCTTCTTCCGTGGCGGACATCACCTCGTCCCACAGCGCGGCCTCTTCCATGGCTTCGAGCTTGGGCAGGTAGAAGTACGGGCCGCGATCGCGTGCCTGCAGCGTGCGGGCGTTGTGGAAAGCAAACAGGCCAAAGTCGACCAGCGCGCCGGCCATCGTTTCGCCGTCGACGGTGACGTGACGTTCGGGCAGATGCCAGCCGCGCGGACGCACGATCAGCACGGCAGGGTTGTCGTTGACGCGATAGAAACGGCCTTCCGGCGAGGTGTGGCAAATGTCGCCGTTGACCGCGTCGCGCAGGTTGATCTGGCCGTCGATCTGATTGGCGAAGGTCGGCGCGCTCGAATCCTCGAAGTCGGCCATGAACACCTTCGCGCCGGAGTTGAGCGCGTTGATGATCATCTTGCGCTCAACCGGGCCGGTGATTTCGACGCGGCGGTCGAGCAGGGCGGTCGGGATGCGGGCGACGGTCCACTGGCCCTCGCGAATGGCGGCCGTGTCGGCGCGGAAATCCGGTAGCTGGCCAGCGTCGTAGCGGGCCTGGCGCTCGCGGCGGGCGGCCAGCAACTCCCTGCGGCGGCCGTCGAAGCGGCGGTGCAGTCCGGCCAGGAAGGCGAGCGCCTCCGGGGTCAGGATCTGGGCGTGGCTCGGGCCGGTTGCCGCATGGATCTGGGCCGGCTGAAGAAGGATGCGTTCCTTGGGGACAGCCATGAGCGTTCTCCGCGATGACGATGGGATGACACTAGGTCCCACGGATTGGCTTTGACAAAGCAAATGTTTCAATTATTGGTATTATCAAATTCAATGCATGGTGTAAGCCATTGACGGTTCGCTATGAAAACGCCGCCCGAAAAGCTGAACAAGGCACGGAAAAGTCGTAAATCAACGACCAAACGAACCGTGCGTCCGCGTAGGGAGGCCGGTGAGAGCGGTCGGTTCTACTACAAGGGCAACCGGCAAAAGCAGCTGCGTGCCTTTGTGTACACGGTCAAGCTAGGCACCCTGACACGCGCCGCCGAGGCGCTCTTTCTGTCTCAGCCGAGTGTGAGTCTCCAGCTCCAGGCCCTGGAGCGCGAGCTGGGCGTTCAGCTGCTCGAACGCAGCCGGCGACGCATCAACCTCACCGATGCGGGCGAGGCGCTCTACGAACTGGCGCGACCGCTAGTGGAAGGTTGGGAGAGCCTCGATCGCGAATTCCAGGCGAAGGTGAAAGGCCTGCAATCCGGGCGCCTGACCATTGCCGCCGGCACCTCGACCATCCAGTACCTGCTGCCGGATCTGGTTCGCCGCTATCGCGAGACGTTTCCTGCGGTGCAGTTGCAGCTGGCCAATGTCACCGGCAAGGACGGCATGGCGCTGCTACGCGCGGACGAGGCGGATTTCGCGGTCGGCTCGATGCTCGATGTTCCGCACGACATCGCCTGGGCACCGATCTACCACTACGACCCGATGCTGATCACGCCGCCGGACCACCCGCTGGCGCACAAGACCAGCATCACGCTGGAAGACCTGTCGCCCTATGGCTTGATCCTGCCGCCGCAACGCCTCTCCACGTATCGACTGGTCGATCTCGTTTTTCAGCAACGGCAGGTGCCGTACCACGTCGCCATCGAAGTGGGTGGCTGGGACGTCATCAAGGAATACGTCGCGATGGGCCTGGGCATTTCCATCGTCACCGGCATCTGCATCACGGAAGCCGATCGCGGGCGACTGGCCGTGCGCAACCTCAGGCAATACTTCCCCCAACGCAGCTACGGCGTGGTGATGCGCAAGGGTAAATTCCTCAGCGCCGAGGCGCGAGCGTTCATCGATCTCATCAAGCCGGGCATGTTGACCCATCGCGACTACGACGAGTCAGGCCACTCCGAACGTTAGATGCGCTGCGTGGCGAGCTTCACGCCGAAGCCAAGCAAGACGCCACCGCACACGCGATCCATCCAGCGACTGGCTTTGGGACGTCCATGCATCCAGCGATGCATGTGGCCGCCGAGCATCGCCAGCACCATCGACCACGTCATGCCCACGCCGATAAAGGCCACGCCGAGCACGAGCAGTCCCAGTTGCGGATGGGCCGCATGCGGCGAAACGAACTGCGGCAAGAAGGCGAGGAAGAAGAGTGCCACCTTCGGATTGAGCACATTGGTCAGCATGCCCTGGCGGAAGGCGGCGGAAAAACCGCTGCCGCGCGTGACGGCTTCACGCGGACCCTCGCTGCGCGACAAGAGCATGCGCACGCCGATCCACACGAGATACGCCGCGCCCGCGTACTTGAGCACGCTGAAGGCGAGCGCCGACGTCATCAGGATCGCGGAGATGCCGAGCGTTGCCGCCAGCGTGTGCACGATGCATCCGGCATTGACGCCAAGCACCGCCGCCACACCCACCGTGCGTCCTTCGCGACCGCTGCGCGTGAGAATGTAGAACGTGTCGAGCCCGGGCGTCAGCGACAGCGCAACGCAGGCCAGCAGGAACGCGCCAAACTGATGGATGCCCAGGGATTCCATGATCATTCCGTGTTGCGATGCTTGCCGCGATAGGGTTTGAACAGCGCGCGGATACGCGCCATGTCGGCCTCGTGGTCGTCCGTCGTGGTGACGACCGGGCCGAGCGTGAACGTCTTGGTGGGGTAATCGAGGAACAGCGTCTGGATCGGCACATTGGCATCATGCGCGATGCGCAGGAAACCGGACTTCCAGTGCGTGACCTTTTTGCGCGTGCCTTCGGGCGTGATGCCCAGCCACAGGCGATCCTTGGCATTGAAGCGCTCGACCATCTGGTCGACCACGTTCAGTGCCGCCTTGCGATTGATCGGAATCATGCCGATGGGGCGCAGGATCAGGCCCAGCGGCCCATCCAGCACTTCCTTCTTGATCATGATGTTGATGTCCACGCCCAGGCCGATCTTCATCAGCAGGCCCCACAAGCCATCCCAATAGGACGAATGCGGCGCGCCGATCAGAATCAGCTTGGGGACGTCGGGCAGCGTGCCGACCAGGCGCCATCCCGACATCCGCAGCAGCACGCGCGCCAGCCAGGGCCAGAAGCGGCTGTTGAGTTTGGGTGCCGACGGCGGGGAGGGCGGCAACATGGGTGATTTCATTCGGAGCTCCATGAGCGCGAGCGCCCTTGCTTGACGCGCGAGCGTTGCTGCTTGCCGGCGAGACGACGTTCTTTCGAGGCCCGGGTGGGCTTGGTGGCAATGCGGGGTTTGGGTGGCTCAAGCGCGCTGCGGATGATCTCGACCAGGCGTTCGCGGGCGTCGTCACGGTTGCGGCCCTGATCGCGGAAACGGCGGGCCTGGATCACCAGTACGCCGTCATCGGTCAGGCGGCGGTCGCGACGGGCCAGCAGGCGCGCGCGGACCGGTTCGGGCAGGGACGGCGAGTTGACCACGTCAAAGCGCAGCTCCACCGCACTCTCGGTGCGATTGACGTGCTGGCCCCCAGGGCCGTCGGCGCGCAGGAAACGCTCGGTCAGCTCGGTCTCGGGCAGGGCGATGGATCGGCTGACGGTAAGCATGGCCAAATTCTAGCGGGTGTCCGTGGGTGCGGGGTTACGCGGGCATCGACCAGCCGAACCGCGCCATCACGCCGGCAAACGCCGGGTCGAGCGGCGCCTCGATCCGCATCGGCTCGCCGCTGACCGGGTGTCGGAACGACAGGCGCCAGGCGTGCAGCAGCATGCGATGGCAGCTGAAGTACTGCTTGTACAGGCGGTTATGGTCGCTGCGCCCATGCTGGCAGTCGCCGATGACGGGATGATGGAGGTGCGCCATGTGCTTGCGGATCTGTCGGAAGCGGCCAGTTTCCGGCTCGGCCAGGACCAGGGCATAGCGTTGCTGCGGATAGCGACCCAGTTCGATCGGCACCTCGACCGTGGCCAGGCGCTGGAAGCGCGTGCGCGCATCGCGGCGCGGGCCGGTGTCGCGCGAGCCGGGCAGGGGGTAGTCCACCACGCCCTCTTCGGGGTCGGGCCAGCCGCGCACCACGGTCAGGTATTGCTTGTGCACATCGCGGCCCATGAACTGTTCGCCCAGCGCCGAGGCGACCTCGGTCGAGCGGGCGATCAGGAGCACGCCGCTGGTGGCGCGGTCCAGACGATGCGCCAGGTACACGGTGCCGCCGACCTGATCGCGCAGCAGGTCGATCAGGAATTCGTCCGCGTTGCCGACCATCTTGGAGCGATGGACGGCCAGACCCGCGGGCTTGTTGACGGCGATGATCGCGTCGTCGGCGTAGAGGATGTCGAGCATGAGATTCAGAAAGTGAGCTGAATAGCGTCAGCGACGGCGCCAGCCCACGGCAAAGCTGATGACGCCAGCCACGGTGGCAAGCGCGGGAAACCAGAAGCTGCGCATCGGCGCGAGCGTGGCAATGAGCACGGCGCAGATGATCAACGTCGCGCCCAGCAAGCCGGCGATCAGCGTGCGCTGCTGACGCACCGATTCCTCGCGCCGCTGCACCAGAGCCTGCGGATCGACGAGCTGGCGCTGTTCGCCACGCGCGGTCTGGCGCAGCGCATCGCGAATCAGTTCCGGGAACTGCGGTGCCGCGTGGAACCACTCGGGCAGGCGTTTGCGCACTTCGCGCAGCGTCCGGCGCGGGCTGTAGCGCTCGCGCAGGATGCGCTTGAGCACCGGATGCGCCACGGCCCAGATGTCGATCTCCGGATCGAGCATGCGACCGACGCCTTCGATGTTCAGCAGCGTCTTCTGCAACAGGATCAGCTGCGGCTGCAGCACCAGCTCGAACTTGCGCGCGGTCTGGAACAGCTTCACCACCAGCTCCGCCAACGAAATCTGCGACAGCGGGCGCGTGAAGTAGGGCTCGCACACCGTGCGCACCGCCGCTTCCAGCTCATCCACGCGCACCGTGCCGGGCATCCAGCCGGCGTCGATATGCAGCTGCGCAATGCGCGCGTAATCGCGCTCGAACAGCGCGATGAAGTTCTGCGCCAGCCAATACTGGTCGGCCTCGGGCAGCGAGCCCATGATGCCGAAATCCAGCGCGATGAAACGCGGTTCGCTGGCGCGCTCGACGTCCACCCAAATGTTGCCCGGGTGCGCATCGGCGTGGAAGAAATTGTCGCGGAACACCTGTTCGTAGAACACGCGCACGCCCTTCACCGCGAGCGCTTTGCGATCGACGCCCGCCGCATCGATGGCAGCGATGTCGTCGCAGCTCACGCCGTGCACGCGTTCGAGCGTCAGCACGCGTTCGCTGGTGAGGTCCCAGTGCACTTCGGGAACGTAGAGGTCCACGCCGCTGACGAAATTGCGGCGCAGCAGGCTGGCGCTGGCGCCTTCGCGCTGCAGGTCCAGCTCGTTCTCGAGCATCTTCTCGACTTCCGCCACCACGTCGAGCGGACGGATCTTGTCGGCGTTCGGGTGCCAGCGGTTGGCCAGTTCGCCGAGCGAATGCAGCAGCTTGATGTCGCGTTCGATGCGCTTGTCGATGCCGGGGCGCAACACTTTGACCACGACTTCGCGGCCGTCGTGGAGCGTTGCCGCGTGCACCTGAGCGATGGAGGCTGAGGCGAGGGCGTTTTCGTCGAAGCCGGCGAACAGCGTGGCGACGGGCGCCTTCAGCTGGCTCTCGACAATCGCACGCGCTTCGCTGCCCGGAAACGGTGGCACCTGATCCTGCAGCAGCGCGAGTTCGTCGGCGATATCGGCTGGCACCAGGTCACGGCGCGTCGACAGCACCTGGCCGGCCTTGACGAAGATGGGGCCGAGTTCGGTAAGGGCGAGTCGCAGGCGCGCACCGCGCGACAGCTGTGAGACGTCGACCTTCGGGCGCGACACGAACGGACGCACCAGCTTGAGCGGGCGGAACAGGTGCGCGTCGTCGACCAGTTCGTCGAGGCGGTAGGCCAGCAGCACGGAAGCGACGCGCATCACGCGCGGTATCACTTTCAACGGCGTCACGCGCGCGATCCTTTCGCCTGGCGCTCCAGGCGGGCGAGACGGGCTTCCAGGCGCTCGCTGCGTTCACGCAGCGCGTCCACGCCATCGAGAAATCCTTCCACTTCACCCGGCGCCATCGCGACACGAATTTCATCGCGCAGCCAGTCGGCGGTGTCTTCGGTGAGGTGGGATGCGCTGCGCTTGGCCTGCTCAAGCGCTTTGCGCACGGCTTTGGCCAGGGGGACGCCGAGCACGTCGCCGAAGGTGCGGGCGAAGGCTTCTTCAAAATCGGGGGCGAACTTGCTGGCGAGTTTTTCCAGGCGACGGGCGAGATCGGCATCGCCGGCGATATCCACCTTTCCCGGCGACACACCGTCTTCGTCCCGACGCAGTGCCATGGCCAGCAGGCTGCCCGGCGAGGCGCGCACGCGCAGGTGGCTATCGTCTGCCGCGGGGCCGACCTTCAGGCGGCCTTGCTCCACGGTGATCGCCAGGGCGAGGCCGGGGCCGTCGAGGGTCAGCTGCACGCTGCGTCCGTCGAGCGCTTCAAGGCGCTGGATCGTGTCCGGGTCCAGTGACAGCACGTGGTTGAGCGCGGTCTCCAGCGCGCGGCCGGCGACGACGCGCAAGGGGCGCGGCAAGAAGGAGCGTGGGGTGGCGTCGGTCATCCGCGCATTGTAGCCGCAGGCCGGTGGATGGCATCCGCTGCCGCGTCAGGCCGCGCCGTCGAATCCCATCTGGCGCCAGGCTTCGTACACGGCGATGGCCACGGTGTTCGACAGATTGAGGCTGCGGCTATTCGGGCGCATCGGCAGGCGCAGGCGCTGTTCGGCGGGAATGGCGTCGAGCACTTCGCCCGGAAGGCCGGCCGTTTCGCACCCAAACAACAGGGTATCGCCGTCCTGGAAGCGGGCGTCGACGTGGGCCACGCGACCGCGCGTCGAAAACGCGAAGACCCGGGTAGGCCCGATGGCTACCAGACAGCTGTCCATATCGTCATGGACAGCAAGGCTTGCGTACTCGTGGTAGTCCAGCCCGGCGCGGCGAAGGCGCGCGTCATCGAGCTCGAAGCCCAGCGGCCGGATCAGGTGCAGCGAGGCACCCGTGTTGGCGCAGAGGCGGATGACGTTGCCGGTGTTCGGCGGAATTTCGGGTCGGAAAAGGATGACATGCAGCATCCGGCCATTATCGATGCTTTTGTGCAGGGCGTGGCTGATCGCCCGTGGAGCGGGTCGATCAGCTGCTGATGCGCGGGCAGACGATGCCGTCCGGGGGAAGCATGCAATCCGAATGGGCCGACATCACCACCTGGCCGGCTGCCGCGGTCGCGGCCAGACGAACCGCTTCGGGCTTGGCCGTCACCATGGCACCGAGGATCAGGCCGCACATCGCCAGGCAGGCGACGAACAGGCCGCGCAACATCAAGGCTTCGAACTTCATGGTCATGCTCCGATGAACAAATGGGGTCCTGCACCCCAGATATGGCAAGGCCCGTGCCAACCGTTCGTTCACTAACAAGTGACTGAAATGCCGATATTTTCGTCGCCCATTCAGGTTCGCTGGATTGTCCGCGGACAGCGTACGTACCGGCGCGGACAGCGTCCGGACACACCAAAACCTGTCCGTTCCGGCGCGTGCCGTTGGTCATTTGCGGTTCTCGATCACCACTACTAGCCTCGGAGGTTCCGTGAAACAGGAGGTTCACCTCATGCGTAAACCGCTGGCCCTGCTCATCGCCGGGCTGATGTCCATCTCGGGCGGCGTCATGCCGGCCATGGCCGCCGAACCGGCGAGCCAGTCCACCCCCGACATCGCCTTTACCCGCTTCACCCTGCCCAACGGCCTGACCGTCGTGGTCCACGAGGATCACAAGGCGCCCGTGGTGGCCGTGAGCATCTGGTACCACGTCGGCTCCGGCGACGAACCCAAGGGCAAGACCGGCTTTGCGCATCTGTTCGAGCACCTGATGTTCTCGGGCTCCGAGAACCACAAGGGCACGTACTTCGCGCCGTTCGAGCTGGCCGGTGCCACCGACATGAACGGCACCACCTGGTTCGACCGCACCAATTACTTTGAAACCGTGCCGACCACCGCGCTGGACATGGCGCTGTGGATGGAATCGGATCGCATGGGGCACCTGCTGGGCGCCATCGGCCAGAAGGAGCTGGATACCCAGCGCGGCGTCGTGCAGAACGAAAAGCGCCAGGGCGAGAACCGTCCGTATGGCCGCGTGGACCAGAACATCCTGTCCAACACCTATCCGGCCAATCACCCCTACCAGCACGACACCATCGGCTCCATGGCCGACCTGGATGCCGCCTCGCTGGCTGACGTGAAGCAGTGGTTCCACGACTACTACGGCGCCGCCAACACCACCATCGTGCTGGCCGGCGACATCACCGTGGCCCAGGCCAAGGAAAAGGTTGCCAAGTACTTCGGCGACATCCCGGCTGGCCCGCCGGTGCCGCGCCAGCAGCCGTGGATCACGCCGCTGACCAAGTCCACGCGCGGTACGCAGCACGACCACGTGTCGCAGCCGCGCATCTACCGCACCTGGGTCGTGCCGCAGCTGGGTACCGAAGACGCCATCGCGCTGGATCTCGCCTCGACCGCGCTCGGTGGCGGCAAGACCTCGCGCCTGTACCAGCGCCTGGTTTACCAGGACAAGCTGGTCGATGACGTGTCCGCCAGCATCGCGCCGTTTGCGCTGGCCAGTCAGTTCCAGATTCAGGCCGACGTGAAGGAAGGCGTGGATCCGGCCAAGGTCGAAGCGGCCATAGCCGACGAACTGCAGAAGTTCCTCGCCCAGGGCCCGACCCAGGACGAACTCGATCGCGCCAAGGTCGGTACGCGTGCCGCCTTCACCCGTGGCCTGGAAAAGGTCGGCGGCTTCGGCGGCAAGGCCGTGATCCTGGCCGAAGGCCAGGTCTATCGCGGCGATCCGGCGGCCTACAAGAAAGACCTGCAGATCATGGATGCCGCGACCATCGGTTCGGTCAAAGCGTCGGCTGACAAGTGGCTCACCAAGGGCGACTACGTGCTCACGGTGCTGCCGGCGGGCAAGGGCTTCAATCCGGATGCGGAAGACGCCAAGGTCGTCGCGCTCGGCGATGCCACCGGCCGTCCCGAAGCGAAGGTGCCGGCGGCCAAGGACTTCACGGTCGAGAAGAACACCGTCGATCGCGCCAAGGGCGTGCCCGACGTCACCAAGTTCCCCGACCTGACCTTCCCGAAGCTCGAACGCGGCAAGCTCAAGAATGGCATCGAAGTGGTGCTCGCGCAGCGTCACACCGTGCCGGTCACGCAGGTGCGCCTGTTGTTCAACGCCGGCTATGCGGCGGACCAGGGTCGCAAGCTCGGCACCGCCAGCTTCACCACCACGCTGATGAACGAGAGCACCAAGCAGCTCGATTCGGTGGAAGTGTCCAAGCGCAAGCAGCGCCTGGGTGCGATCACCAGCATCGGTTGCGGCCTGGACACCTGCACCGCGTCGCTCAATGCACTGAATGATCAGCTCAAGCCGTCGCTTGAACTGTTCGCCGACATCGTGCGCAACCCGGCCTTCAAGGCGGAAGACATCGAGCGCATCCGTGGCCAGTGGCTGGCGAGCATCGCGCAGGAAAAGACCCAGCCCACCGGCCTGGCCCTGCGTACGCTGCCGCCGCTGCTTTACGGCGCCGGCCATGCTTATGGCATTCCGTTCACCGGCACCGGCACGGAAGCGGCGATCAAGTCGATCACGGCGGCCGATCTTGCGGCGTTCCAGGGCGACTGGCTGCGCCCGGACAACGTGAAGATCCTCGTGGCCGGCGACACCACGCTCGACAAGATCATTCCGCAGCTCGAAGCGGTGTTCGATGACTGGAAGGCGCCGGCCACCCCGGTCCCGACCAAGAACGTCGCCACCGTGGCCGCCCAGCCGAAGCCGCGCGTGTTCCTGATCGATCGTCCGGATGCGCCGCAGTCGCTGATCCTCGCAGGTCTCCTGGCACCGTCCAGCAAGGCCCCGAACGACATCGACATCGACGTCGCCAACGGTGCCTTCGGCGGCAGCTTCACCTCGCGCCTCAACATGAATCTGCGCGAAGACAAGCGTTGGGCCTACGGTGCCTTCAGCTTCCTGCGCGATGCGACGGGCCAGCGTCCGTTCCTGATGTACGCGCCGGTGCAGACCGACAAGACGGCCGAGTCGGCCAACGAGGTCCGTAAGGAGTCGGACGAGGTCGTCGGTTCGCGTCCGCTGACGCAGGCGGAGGTCGACAAGATCAAGTCGTCCAACATCCGCGGTCTGCCGGGCAGCTTCGAAACCACGTCCGAAGTGCTGGCGGCGGTGAATGACATCGTGCAGTACGGTCGCCCAGACGACTACGTGCAGACGCTCAAGCAGCACACCGAAGCGGTGAGCCAGAAGAGCGCCCAGGCGGCGATCACCGAGATCGTCCATCCGCAGGCGCTGACCTGGGTGATCGTGGGCGATCTGAAGAAGATCGAAGCCCCGGTGCGTGCGCTCAACCTCGGCGAACTGCATGTGATCGACGCCGATGGCAAGCCGGTCACGTCGACCAAGCCGGCCGCGAAGGCGGCAGGCAAGGGCGAAGCCAAGGCGAAGTCCGGCAAGTGATCGTGAACGGCGTGGCGAGTTTCGTCACGCCGTTCAGCCAGGCTTGAACCATCACCATCCCATCACGTTAGGATGTTGGCCGGGCGCATCACGTGCCCGGCCAATTTTTTTGCCACCTCACTGGAGTGTTCCATGCGCAAGACGCCGCTGTTGCTTGTTCCCATCGCCTTGCTCGGCGCCTGCACCTGGGGCATCAACCTCGACGATGCCGCGAAGAACGTGCGCACGGTCTGGTCCGGTGACGTGGCTGCTTCCTGCCAGGACCTGGGCAAGGTCACCGTGTCGGTGATGAGCCGCATGGGCCCGGTCAACCGCAACGACATCAAGGTGCGCGACGAGCTCGAAGTCATGGCGCGCAACGAAGCCGCCAAGATGCAGGCCGACACCATCAAACCACTGGCCGAGCCGGTCGACGGCTCCCAGGCCTGGGGCGTGTACCGCTGCGGCGCCAACCGCGTCGCCCCCTCCCGCCCGACGGCGGCACCGGCCGGCCAGAACGCCAACCCCGGCAACGCCGAGACCTTCCCGGTCAAGAACTAATCGCGGCGCCACGGGCTTTGCCATCCAGGGCGACCTCTCCGGAGGTCGCCTTTTTTATTGCGTAAAAACAGATATTTAGGACTTCCTTTCGGCACTCGCACTTGGCTCTTTCCGTTAGCCGTTCACCGATCGCCGCTCTTGCACCCCCGCGTTCCCAAGCGTATCCTTCATAACTGTAAAGTACATATATGTACTAATGCCGTGGCCACTACTGGCCCCAAGAGTCCCATGAGCAGCTTCCTTCCTACCGAACAGCGTCTGGCGGTCACCCGCCGGCGATACCCGGATTTTCCCCGCGAGCCGGCCGTCCTCGTGCGCCTGGTCAAGCACATCTACAAGCGCGTGCACGACGACGCCAACGCCATGCTCAAGCCCTGGGGCATCAACCACCCCGAGTACAACATCCTGATGATGCTGTACGGCACCGAGGGCTTCACCCTCAACCCGAGCCAGCTCGCCGACGCGGCGGGCGAGAAGTCGGCCAACATCACGCGGCTTACCAATGCGCTGTGTGATAAGCAGCTGATCGAGCGCACCGCGAGCGATGAAGATCGACGCAAGGTGTCGCTCACGCTCACAGCTGCAGGTGTTGCGATGATCGAAGACTTCCTGCCCGACATCTGCAAGCTGCTCGAACGCCAGACGCAGGCGCTGGCCGCCGATGAGATGCAGCAGCTCGAACACCTGCTCAAGCGCTTCCTCGATAACCTCGACGCTGCCTGATCATGTCCGCTGTCCCCGGCCCTTCGATCACCAAGCCTGCGCGCGTGCCGTGGCTGGCTGCGTTCCTCGTCGAGGAACGCGCCGCGTGGATCTTCGTGGCCAAGACCCTGCTGGCGATGTACATCACCTGCTGGCTTGCGATGCTGTTCCAGCTGGAACAACCGGCCACGGCGATGATCACGGTCGCGATCGTGATGCACCCGCAAAGCGGCATGGTGTTGGCGAAAAGCTTCTACCGCGCGATCGGCACGCTCGCCGGCAGCCTGTTCGGCCTCGCCTTGATGAGCGTGTTTCCGCAGCAGCGAGAACTGTTCCTGCTGAGTCTTTCGCTGTGGGTCGCCATCTGTGCCGGTGGCGCGACGCTGTACCGCAACTTTGCCGCCTATGGCTTCGTGCTGGCCGGTTACACCGCCGCGATTGTTACCTTGCCGGCCATCAGCGATCCGCTGAATGTGTTTGACTCGGCGGTGATGCGCGTGAGCGAAGTGCTGCTGGGCATCATCGTATCCGGCGTCGTCAGCGACCTGATCTTCCCTGAGCGCCTGCGCGAAGTCCTTCGTCGCAGTGCACGCGAGCATTTCGCGCACTTCATCGATTTTGCGCGCGGAAGCACCGGCGGCTCCATTGCGCGCGCCGACATGGAGCGTGCGCACATGCGTTTTGTGCGCGCGGCCGTGCAGCTGGAAGACTTGCGCGCCTCGGTGATCTTCGAAGATCCGGAAGCCCGCGCGCGCAGCAGTCGCATGCGCCTGCTCAACCTGCGTTACATGGCGGCGTCGACCAGCTTTCAGTCGGTCCATCACCTGATCAATCGCCTCGAACGAAGTCGTCCCGATGTTGCGCAGGCGCTGATCGCGCTTTATTCGCCGATCGGCAAGGCGTTGTCGCCGGGGCAGGGGCGCGACCAGGATCCGGGTGTGCTGGCGCCACGACTGGCCGAGTGCGAAGACATCCTGCCGCCGATGGCCGCGCAGTTGCGCACCTCGTTGCCGCCGGAAACCTGGCTGGAATTCGACACCGGCGCCGGCCTGCTTCGCCGCTTCGCCAGTGAAATGCGTGACTTCACCGCGCTGGAAGCGTCGCTGCGCGAAGGCAAGCTCAGGGGCACCGTCGAGACCGTGCGCTTCCCGCGCGGCAATGACTTTGCCGGCGCCAGCATCAGCGTCCTGCGTACTTTTCTCACCATGTCCGCGTTGAGCGTGTTCTGGCTTATGAGTGGCTGGCCGTTCGGTTCCAGCGCCATGCTGCTGGCGACGATCTTCAGCGGACTGTTCGGCGCGTCGGCGCATCCGATGTCGGGCATCGTCAATACGATGATCGGCTACGCCTCGGGCATGCTGGCCGGCTACATCGTCACCTTCTGGCTGCTGCCCGGCGGCGACGGCTTCACCATGTTGATCATCGCCACGATGCCGCTGCTGATGATCGGACCGTACCTGAGCACGCGCGCCACGCTGCCGGGAGTGGGCGCCGGCTACACGCTAGGCTTCGTCTACATCCTCGCGCTGAAGAACCCGATGGTGTACGACCCGACGCACTTCCTCAACGACGCTATTGCGCAGATCGTTGGCCTGGGTCTGACTGCCGTCGCCTTTGTGTTCGTCCCTGCGGTCACGGGTACACAGTGGCAGCGCCGCCGTCAGCTCGGTCAGTTGCGTCGACAGGTGGTGCTTGCCGCCACGGCGCCGCTCGAAGGTCTGCTGTACCGCTTCGAAAGCGTCAATCGCGATCTGTTCCACCAGATCGTGTCGCATACCGCGTCCGGCAGTCCGGAATCGCGCTCGCTGTTGGCGTGGGCGCTGGCCGTGCACGAATGCGGTCGCGCCGTGATCGAACTGCGCCGGGATATCGCATCGTCCAACGTGCCGCACGAAGTAAGCGTCTGTGCGGAAGAAGCTGTGCGCGCCGTGGCCCATCTTTACCAGGCGCCGAGCAAGGCCTACTGGCTCGAAGCCGACCAGGCCGTCGAGCGCGCCATTGCCGCGACCGCCGGCAAGCTCGATCTCGCCCGATCGGCCTGCCAGCCGACGCTCCATCATCTGCACCTGCTGCGCTCCGCGCTGCGCGATGACGAGTCGGCCATGGGGCCCTTCATTCAACTCCCGCCGGAGCCTTCGCATGCCTCGTGAAATCGCTTTGGCTGATGCCTTTGTTCCCGGCCTGCTGCTGGTGTTCGTAGCCTGCCTGCTGATGCTGTGGGTGGTGGACACGATCGTCGGCCGCTTCGGCCTGTACCGCTTCGTGTGGCATCCGCCGCTTTTCCGTCTCGCCATTTTCGTCTGCATGTTCGGCGCCGCCGGACTGCTGTTGTTCCGCTGAGTCCACTCCATGAAGATCCAGTCACTGCTTCGTTTCCTCATCACCGCCGTGGTTGTCGTGGCCGCCGCATGGCTCGGTCATGCCTTGTGGCGGCATTACATGTACTCGCCGTGGACGCGCGATGGCCGCGTGCGCGCTGAAGTGGTCCGGATCGCACCGGATGTATCCGGTCTGGTCACGCAGGTGGCCGTGATCGACAACCAGCTGGTGAAGAAGGGCGACCTGCTGTTCGCCATCGACCAGCCGCGCTTCAAGTACGCCGTTTCGCAGGCCGAGGCCAATCTCGCCGCTGCCGAAGCGGCCGGACGCGCCGCGGGGGCGAACATCAACGCCGCGCTCGCCAGTGCCGCCGCGCGCAAGGCCGAATTCGACATGGCGTCGACCCAGTCCGAGCGTCGCCAGAAGCTGGGTGATGTGGTGTCGATGGAAGTGCGTACCGACGCCATTTCCGCGGCCAATTCGGCCAAGGCCAACTGGCAGCAGGCCCAGGCCAGCGGCAACCAGGCCAGCGCCGCACGCCAGCAGGCGGAAGCCGCTGTCGAGCAGGCGCAAGTCGCACTCGACCAGGCCAAGCTCAACCTGGAGCGCACCGAAGTACGCGCTCCCGTCGACGGCTACGTCACCAACCTTGACGTGCGCGTGGGTGACTACGCTGCCACCGGCAGCCCGCGCCTCGCTTTGATTGACGCCCACAGCTTCTACATCTACGGCTACTTCGAAGAGACCAAGCTGCCGCACCTGCGCATCGGCGACCCCGTCGACATCCGCCTGATGGCCGGCGGCGTGCACCTGAAAGGCACCATCACCGGCGTCGCCCGCGGCATCACCGATCGCGACAATCCCGCCGGAAGCGACCTCCTCGCCGACGTCAATCCCACCTTCAACTGGGTGCGCCTGGCCCAACGCGTGCCGGTGCGCATCGACATCGACACCAATCACATTCCCGAAGGCACCATCATCGCTGCCGGCATGACGGCGACGATCGTGGTCAGTCCTAACGAGGACGGGCGCAAGCGCACGCCGTGATGCCGGTTTGACGAGGCCGGGGGCGACGCGGGTTACCATGTCGCCCCATGAGCCGCACCTTTCCCTCCCCGCGCGCGCTGGCGCGCCGACTCAATCCGTTCCGTCGTCCGGGTCTGGCCGATCCGGCCGCGCTGCCGGCGTTTGCCGTGCCGGCGGGGCAGGTGCGGGAGCTACAAAGCCCGGAGGCGTTCCGTGCGACCTTGCTCGACCTGATCGCCGGGGCGCAGCAGCGGATCGTGCTGGTCGCGCTGTACCTGCAGGACGACGACGCGGGACGGGAGGTGCTGGAGGCGCTGTACGCGGCCAAGCAGGCGCGACCGTCGCTGGAGGTCGAGGTATATGTCGACTGGCATCGCGCCCGCCGCGGCCTGATCGGCAAGGATCGCAGCGAAGGCAATGCGGCGATGTATCGCGCGTTTGCCGAGCGCCTGGGTCCGGGAGTGACAGTCCGTGGTGTGCCGGTGCAGACGCGCGAGTTGTTCGGCGTGTTGCACCTGAAAGGTTTCATCATCGACGACGCGGTGTTGTACAGCGGCGCCAGCATCAACGATGTGTACCTTGCCGCGCAGCAGCGCTATCGCCTGGATCGCTATCACCTCATTCGCGATGCCGCGCTGGCCGACAGCATGGCCGGGTACGTGCGCACGCAGTTTCGCGACAGCGACGCCGTGCAGGCGCTTGACCGTCGCCCCTTGCCGGTGACCAGGGAATTGCAGCCGGCGATCGTGCGCTTTCGGCAGAACCTGGCCAAAGCGCAGTACGAGGTGCCGGTTGCGTCGCGCGGCGAAGGCGACGTGCTGGTTACTCCTTTGGCCGGCTTCGGTCGCAGCGACAACCTGCTCAACGAAACGCTGCTCGGCCTGTTGCATGGCGCGCGTCGCCGCGTCGTGCTATTCACCCCGTACTTCAATTTGCCGCGTCCGGTGCGCGCGGTGCTGGGCCAGCTACTTCGTCGCGGCGTGCAACTGGACATCATGGTCGGTGACAAAACCGCCAACGACTTCTACATCCCGCCGACGCAGCCGTTTACGCGCATCGGCCTGCTGCCGTATCTCTACGAAGCCAACCTGCGACGCTTCGCACGCCTGCATCAGGCGCAGGTCACGCGCGGTCAGCTCAACCTCTGGCTCTGGCGCCACGGCGATAACAGCTATCACCTCAAGGGCATGCTTATCGATGACGAGGTGGCCGTCCTGACCGGCAATAACCTCAATCCACGCGCATGGGCTTTGGATCTGGAAAACGGCCTGATCCTGCGCGATCCCGAGCACCTGCTCCTGCCACAGCACCTGGCCGAATGGGACCGCCTGCGAGCGCATGCCACCCGCCTGGATGACTATCACTCGCTGGAATCGCCACGCGCGTATCCGGAAGAGGTGCGCAAGCTGCTTCGACGGCTTAGCCGCGTGAGGCTGGACCGCTTGTTGAACCGGTTGCTGTAAAGGGGGGAGTCGCGCCTTTGGCGCAGTGAACGGTGAACAGTAAAGGCAAAGGGCGCGCACGGTTGCCGTTCTTGCTCTTACCTGTTGACCGTTTACCGTTCACAGGGCGCGCAGCGCCCGACCTCACATCGAAGCAAGGCGAGCGAGGCGCAACGTGAGCCACTTCGACACATCCGGCCATTCCCGGTCGAGGATGCTGTAGCAGACCGTGTCGCGGAGCGTGCCGTCGGGGCGGCGCTTGTGCAGTCGCAGGACGCCTTCGCGCACCGCGCCCAGGCGCTCGATCGCCCGCTGCGAATCCTGGTTGCGGCTATCCGTGTGAAATTCCACGGCGACACAGCCCAGCGATTCGAAGGCATGTTGCAGCAGCAGGCGCTTGCAGGCGGTGTTGAGGTGGCTCTTCTGCCAGCGACGGGCGTACCAGGTGTAGCCGATGGCCGCGCGGGCAGGATCGGCGACGATGTCGTAGAAGCGCGTGGTGCCGGCGATCTCGCCCGTCGACTTCTCGCGGACCGCGAACGGCAACATGACGCCGCGGGCCTGGCCGTCCAGAGCGGCCTGGATATAGGTCGCGGCCTGTCCTGGCGCCGGAGCGCTGGTAAACCACAGATGCCACAGTTCGCCGTCGGCTGCCGCGGCCTCCAGGCCGGGCGCGTGTTCGGGGGCGAGTGGTTCCAGGACGACGTAGTCGTCCTCCAGGCGGATCGGGGCGGAGTGGGGCATGGGCTCGTCAGGCGTCCAGGTCGGGAATCAGCCGACTTTCCAGCCGGGCGATGGCGTCCTTGAGCAGGAGCTTGCGCTTCTTCATGCGGGTCAGCTGGAGCTCGTCGCGGCCCGTGGCGCCGGACATCTGCTCGATGGCGGCGTCCAGGTCGCGGTGCTCGATCCGCAATTCGGCCAGCAGATGGGCAATCTCGGCGGGGTCCTGGACCTGCATGGCATTCGTCGGAAGCGGAAGGGTAAGCGTCGAGTGTACCCCCGCCAGACCCCGGGCGGTCAGGTGGCTACAATAGGCGGTCCCTCCGAATGCACCAGCCCCATGTCCGCCCAGATCCGGCCCGAACCCGACGCCACCCGCAAGCAGCAGTACGAAGCCGGCAAGCTGGCCAAGCGGCTGCGCCACCAGGTGGGCCAGGCCATCGCCGACTTCAACATGATCGAAGATGGCGACAAGGTGATGGTGTGCCTGTCCGGCGGCAAGGATTCCTACACTTTGCTCGACGTGCTGCGCTCGCTGCAGGCGAAGGCGCCGGTGCGCTTCGAGCTGATCGCGGTGAACCTGGACCAGAAGCAGCCGGGTTTCCCGGAGCATGTGCTCCCGGAGTACCTCACCGGCCTGGGCGTGCCGTTCCACATCATTGAACAGGACACCTACAGCACCGTCACCCGGGTCATTCCCGAAGGCAAGACGATGTGCAGCCTGTGTTCGCGTCTGCGCCGCGGTGCGCTGTATCACTGGGCGGCCGCCAACGGCATCACCAAGATTGCGCTGGGCCATCATCGCGACGACATCCTGGCCACGTTCTTCCTGAACATGTTTTACCAGGGCAGCCTCAAGGCGATGCCACCGAAGCTGCGTTCGGACGATGGTCGCCATGTAGTCATTCGCCCACTGGCATACTGCCGGGAAGACGATATCGCCGCGTACGCCGAGCAGCGACAATTCCCCATCATTCCGTGCAATCTTTGCGGCTCGCAGGAAAACCTGCAGCGCAAGTCGGTTCGCCGCATGATGGACGAATGGGAAAAGCAGCATCCCGGCCGCAGTGAGACGATCTTCCGCGCGCTGGGTTCGGTCGCACCATCGCAACTGACCGACCGCAACCTGTTCGATTTCGCGTCGCTGGGTTCGCGCGACGGCGCCAACCGCGCCGATGCCCATCGATGGCTTGCCGGTTCGCCGGACGAAGCCTGACCTTTCACCTTTTTGAAGAGCAACCGCCGTGTCCCACTTTGCAAACGTTGAAATGACCCCGGGCGATCCGATCCTGGGCCTCACTGAAGCCTTCGTGGCCGATACGCGTCCGGGCAAGGTCAACCTCGGCGTGGGCATCTATTACGACGAACAGGGCCGCATCCCGCTGATGCGCGCAGTGCGCGAGGTGGAGCAGGCGCTGGCCCTGGAGGCCAAGCCGCGCGGCTACCTGCCGATCGACGGCCTGCCGGCTTACAACCAGGCCACGCAGAAGCTGGTGTTCGGCGCGGATTCGCCGCTGCTGGCCGCCGGCCGCGTGGCGACGTCGCAGACCATTGGTGGCAGCGGCGCGCTGCGCATTGGCGCGGACCTGCTCAAGAAAGTGCTCCCGCAGGCGAAGGTTGCCATCAGCAGCCCGAGCTGGGAAAACCATCGCGTGGTGTTCAACGCGGCCGGTTTCGAAGTGGTGGAATACGCCTATTACGATCCGACCACGCATGGCCTGAACTTCGAAGGCATGCTGGCCGATCTGGGCAAGCTCGAATCGGGCACGGTCGTGCTGCTGCATGCATGCTGCCACAATCCGACGGGCGTGGATCTGACCACGCAGCAGTGGGAGCAGGTGGTGGCGCTGGTGAAGGAGCGCAAGCTGTTCCCCTTCATCGACATGGCCTACCAGGGCTTCGACAAGGGCATCGATGCCGACGCCACGGCCGTGCGCCTGCTTGCCGCCTCGGGCATTGAGTCGTTCGTGGTCGCCAATTCGTATTCGAAGTCGTTCTCGTTGTACGGCGAGCGCGTGGGTGCGTTGTCCGTCGTCGCTGCGACGCGTGACGAAGTGCTGCGCGTGCAGTCGCTGGTCAAGCGCACCATCCGCTCCAACTATTCCAGCCCGGCTACGCATGGCGGCGCGCTGGTGGCGGGCGTGCTCAATAGTGCCGAGCTGCGCACGATGTGGGAGCAGGAGCTGACCGAGATGCGCGAGCGCATCCACGCGATGCGTGCGGGCATGGTCGAAAAGCTCGCCGTCCACGGTGCGCCGCAGTTTGATTTCATCCAGCGCCAGGCGGGTATGTTCTCGTACTCGGGGCTGAGCAAGGCGCAGGTCGATCGCTTGCGCGAGGAATTCGCCATCTATGCGATCGGCACCGGTCGCATCTGCGTGGCAGCGCTCAACACCAACAATCTGGATACGGTGGTCGCCGCAGTCGCTGCGGTCAGTCGCTGATCCAAATCACTCCTGATCGTTGTCCCGGCGCAAGTCGGGACCTGGGCGTTTCGCGCTGTCGATACGCCGGATGCCGGCCTGAGCCGGCATGACAAACCAGCCACGGACAATGCATGTTCTTTCGCAATCTCACGCTGTTCCGCTTTTCCCCTGCTGTTGCCGAAGACCTCCATCGCCTCGATGACGCACTCGCCGACCATCGCCTGCGTTCGTGCGGTCCGCTGGAAATGGGCACGAAGGGCTTCGTGCCGCCGGTGGGTCGCGGCGAAGAAGCGCCGCTGACGCATGCGGTCAACGCTTCCACGCTGGTCACCGTCGGCAGCGAGGACAAGCTGCTGCCGGCCGCCGTCGTCAACGACGAGCTGCATCGCAAGGTGCAGAAGATCGTCGAAGAAGAAGGCCGCAAGGTCGGCGGCCGCGAGCGCAAGCGCATCAAGGAAGACCTCCTCACGGAGCTCCTGCCGCGCGCGTTCGTGCGCAGCTCGCGTTTGTCCGCCTACGTGGACAAGCGTCATGGCTGGCTGGTGCTCGATACCTCGAGCCGCAAGTCGGCCGAAAACGCCCTGACCCAGGTGCGCGAGGCGCTGGGCAGCTTCCCGGCGGTCCCGCTCGCACCGGAAGAAGGTCCGCGCGTACTGATGACCGACTGGCTCGCTACGGGCAATTTGCCGGCCGGTCTTGCCCTGGGCGACGAATGCGAACTGCGCGATCCGGCCAGTGCCACCGGTGCCATCGCACGGTGCCGTCGCCAGGAGCTGGACAGCGAGGAAGTGAAGGAGCATCTGCGCAACGGCAAGCAGGTCTTCCAGCTGGGGCTCACCTTCGACGACCGCATGAGCTTCGTGCTCGGCGAGGACCTCGTCGTGCGCAAGCTGAAATTCCTGGACGTCGTGCTCGATGAGATGGGCGACAGTCACCAGGACGCCGCCGCCGAAATGGATGCACGTTTCGCGCTGCTGACGCTGGAGCTCGAGCGACTGCTTGCCAAGATGGAAGAGTGGTTCGGTCTGCCGCGTCCTGCCGATGCCTGAGGCCAGCAGGTCAGGAAACGAAAACGGCCCCGGATTTCCGGGGCCGTTTTTCTGTGCGCGATGGGCGGCGGGTCAGATCAACTGCTCGGCTTCCAGCTCGCTCTTCAAGTAGGCGTAGTAGATCGGCGCGGCGACCAGGCCAGGCAAGCCGAATGCCGCTTCCATCAGCAGCATCGCCACCAGCAACTCCCAGGCGCGCGAGCGGATCTGCGTGCCGACGATGCGCGCGTTGAGGAAATATTCCAGCTTGTGGATCAGGATCAGGAAGCCTAGCGCGGCCACGCCCACGCCCAGCGACACCGACAGGCCGGCGATGGTGATGGCGGTGTTGGATAGCAGGTTGCCGATGACCGGTAGCAGGCCGACGATGAAGGTGATCACCACCAGGGTCTTGGCCAGCGGAATATGGATACCCATGATTGGCAGCACGCCGAGCAGGAAGATCGCCGTGGCGACCGTGTTGATCAGCGAAATCTTGATCTGCGCGAACACGATGTTGTGAAACGCTTCGGCCAGGCGCAGCGCGCGCAGGCTCAGTGCGGACGCGAGCGGCCCGACCTGATGCGGCGGACGCGTGCGGCTCAGCGCCACGATCGCGCCCAGCACCATGCCGATGATGATGTGCACAAACACGCGGGCGGTTTCCTTGCCCAGTGACTGCAGGCTCACCGAATGCTTGCGCGTCAGCTCCATGGCCATATCGCGCAGGTCGTCCACGCTGTCGGGCAGCCAGCCCACCACCGAGGGCGGCATCTGTTGACGCGCCTTTTCTACCAGCGGCATCAGCTGCTGCTGCCAGAGCAACTCGGGGTTGCCCAGTTCGGTGCGGAAAAAGCTGATCGCGCCCAGGATCAGCAGGGTCAGCAGGCCCACCACGATGGTGCCCAGCAAGGCGACCACGACAATGCGCGCCCGGTCACTTGGCACCCGCTTGCCCAGCAGTGGCGCCGTCGACTGCACGATCTCAAACACCAGCAGGCCCGCGAACAGCGCGGGAAGCAACCGCAGCACCAGCACCGCGATCAGCAGGATGCCCGTCAGGACATAAGTGGCGATGCGAATGGCGAGGCTGTGCTGGCGTGCCTGGATCGGGATGTAGGAGGTCGACATGAAATCTTGCGTTGGCCGGGGAGGGGGCAGTGTGGCAGGGCGCTGCACGCTGGTGAAGTCGCTCGCTGCGCGAGCTGTGAGGCCGCCCGCTGCGCGGGCTGTAAACGGTGAACAGGTAAGAGCGGGTTCCGGTGACTTTGCGTCCTGCTTTTCTCCGTTTACCGTTTACAGCGCCGCAGGCGCGATTTCACAGCCCGCGTAGCGGGCGGCCTCACAGCGCCGTAGGCGCGACCTCACAGGGCGCGCAGCGCCCGGATTCACGCTGTCATAAACTAGGGGCATTCTGTCCGTTTCACCCGCAAGAACAGGGAACTCCATGTCCATTCGATTGCCGGCGACGCTTGTCGCGTTCGCCCTGCTGGCTGGCTGTGCCTCGCAGGCCCCGGTCAAACCTGCTTCCGATGCCTCGGCGCCTGCCGCCCCGGTCGCCGCCAAGTCCGCCGCGCCGGGCGTTGCCGCTGACGACAACCTCAATGCCGTGGCCTGGTCGCAAACGGCGATCGAGCACGACCTGATCTACCTGCAGACCTACCGTGACGCCCAGGCTCGCCTGCTGGCAGCCATGAAGGACAAAAGCTGGGATGCGCTCCCCAAGGACGATCGTCTCGCCCCGGTGGCAGGCCTCAAGCCCGCCATCGTGCTGGATATCGACGAAACCGTGCTGGACAACTCGCCTTACCAGGCACGCCTGATCAAGAGCGGCGGCGAATTCAACGAAGCCGACTGGGCCGCCTGGTGCAACGAGCAGAACGCACGCGCACTGCCGGGCGTGGTCGCGTTTACCCAGTTCGCCGCCAAGCATGGCGTCGAAGTGATCTATATCTCCAATCGCGCCAAGGATCTGGACCAGTCCACGCTGGCAAACCTGCGCAAGGCGGGCCTGCCAGTGTCCGGCCCCCAGTCGTTCCTGGGCCTGGGTACCTTCGTTGAAGACTGCGAGCAGATCGGCACCGAAAAGGGTTGCCGCCGTCAGCTAATCAGTCGCAAATATCGCGTTTTGATGCAGTTTGGTGACCAGATCGGCGATTTTGTCACCGTTCTGGCGAACAACGCCGAAGGTCGCGAGAAGGCCATGAAGCCGTACATGGAGTGGATCGGCACCCGGTGGTTCGTACTGCCTAACCCCACTTATGGCGCCTGGGAGCCGTCGCTGTTCAATAACGACTGGACCGCGCCACGCGACGAGCGTCGTCGCTTGAAGATCAACGCCTTGCGCTTTGATTGATTTGGTCGAAATATGAAAATCAATAACTTACATGATACAATGTAAGGTATTGCTTTAGCTTTCAGGGTGCGGTTAAGATCGCTCCCGCCAACCCTGCTGACCTACAAATTCTGCGGGCAAGGCCATTTCCCTTCCGGCTCTGCCGGATTACCCCGCGAGGCCCAACGCCCGCGGGGTTTTCTTTTGGGGCCTCCTTAACAGGAACACAGGCCCAGTCCCCGCGGCCCTTGTTTCATCGCCACACGCCCGCGTACGCTCCGCCGCTCTCGGCTCCCTGACAGGCGCTCTGTCGCCTACCACCGTGAGACTCGCCCATGCGTCGTGCTTTCCTCCGCCTCGGTTCGATCAGCCTGCTTTGCGTGCTGGCGCTGGCGGCTTGCCACAATAAAGACAAGGACCAGGCGGCCCAGTCCGGTGGCGACACCCCCGTGGAAGCCGTCCAGCAGTCCGTGACCCTGCTCAAGACCGGTGACTTCGCCGGCTTCTGGAAGCACGCCCTGCCACCGGCTGACTATGAAACCTTGCGCACCGACTGGGCCAAGACCCCGCCGGACCAGCCGCCACTGACGGACGAGGACCGGGCCGAATTCAAGGAACACATCAAGGAGCTGACCGAGCCGGGCGCCGAGGACAAGCTCTTCGCCGCCGCCCGCCCCAAGCTCATCGAGTACCAGCAGCAGTACAGCGACCAGCTGCCGCTGATGGTCGGCATCTTCCAGGGCATTGCGCGTGCCGGCATCGAGAAGTCCCAGGACATGAGCTCCACGCAGAAGAAGCAGGTCTCCGACGTGCTTGACGTGCTGGCGCCGTGGGCGCAGCAGACGCCCTGGTTCGATCAGGCGCGCGCCAAACAGGCGATCGGGATCGTCGTGGCGACCGCGCGCAAGCTCGACCTGAAGAGTGCCGACGACATGCGCGCCATGGATTTCGACACGGCCATGCAGAAGTACTCCGTCGGCTTCCTCGGTCTGAAGGAGCTGCTCAACGTCTACGGCCTGTCGGTCGATGCCGCGCTCGATTCGGTCAAGGTCGCCACGGTGGAAACGGGCCCCAACTGGGCGCGCGTGAAGATCGACTACACCTTGCAGGGCAAGCCGATCACGACCGAATCGGTGCTGATCCAGCAGGACGGGCGCTGGTACAGCGAGGACCTGCTGCGCAACGTGCACGACTCCCACGAACGCCTGATGGCGCCGCCGGCGGCCGGTACCTCGGCCGTCGAAGCGGCGACGACGCCCGTCGAAGCCCCGGCCAAAGCCGAGGCGAAAGCACCCGAACCCAAGTCTCCGAAGAAGGGCTGAACATTCGACCCGTTAGAATGGGCGGATGCCGACTATGTCCAACGATTCTCCAAGCCGCAGCCGCGCTCCCTGGTGGTTCAACCTCGCCGGGCAGCTGCTTGAGCCGTGGGTGCGCATCCGCCGCGATCCGGCGGAGCCGGCCACCTTGCTGCAACCGGGTACGCCGGTTTGCTATGTCATCGAGCGCGACGGATTTTCCGACGCGCTGATCCTTGACCGTGCCTGCCGCGAGGCGGGCCTGCCCAGTCCGATGCAGCCGTTGCCCGGCACGCGCCGCAAGCGCTCGGTGTTCGCCCTGGCGCGCCGCGACGGCTGGCTGTTCGGTCGCAGTCGCCAGCGCGCGCCGAACGAGCCGCTCGGCCAACTGGTGCGTTCGCTGGAAGGCGAGCCCGAGCGCGACATCCAGATCGTGCCCGTGTCGATCTACGTCGGTCGTGCACCCACGCGCGAATCCGGCTGGTTCAGCGTGTTGTTCTCGGAAAACTGGGTGGTGGTCGGTCGCTTTCGCCGCCTGTTGGCCGTGATGCTCAATGGCCGCGACACGGTGGTGCATTTCTCCGCGCCGGTGTCACTGCGCCAGGTGATGAGCGAAGGTGGCGACCTGCGGCCTGAGCGCTTCGCCCGCAAGATCGCCCGCGTGCTGCGTACCCACTTCCGCCGCATCCGCGCGGCCGTGATCGGCCCCGATCTGTCGCACCGCCGTACCGTGGTCGACGCCGTGCTCAATGCCGAACCGGTGCGCTCGGCGATTGCCGCCACCGCCGCCAAGGAAAACATCCCGCCCGCCAAGGCCTGGCGTCGCGCGCAGGACATGGCGATGGAAATCGCCGCCGACTACTCCCATCCGGTGGTGCGTTCGGTGTCGTTCCTGCTGTCGAATTTCTGGAACAAGCTGTACGACGGCATCGCCATGCATCACTTCGACAAGGCCCGTGCCGCCGCGCCGGGTCATGAAGTGGTTTACGTGCCCTGCCACCGAAGCCACACGGATTACCTGCTGCTGAGCTACCAGCTGCACCAGGCGGGCGTGGTGGTGCCGCACATCGCGGCCGGCGTGAACCTCAACCTGCCGGGCATCGGCCCGATCCTGCGCCGTGGCGGTGCGTTCTTCCTGCGCCGAAGCTTCAAGGGCAACGCGCTGTATTCCGTGGTGTTCAACGAATACCTCGCGCAGCTGATCGATCGCGGCGTGCCGATCGAATACTTCATCGAAGGCGGCCGCTCGCGCACGGGTCGCCTGCTGGCGCCGCGCGCCGGCATGCTGGCGATGACCGTCCGTGCCTTCCTGCGCGCGCCGCGTCGACCGGTGCTGTTCCAGCCGGTCTACATCGGCTACGAAAAGCTGATGGAAGGCAAGAGCTACATCGGCGAGCTCTCCGGCAAGCCGAAGGAAAAGGAATCGCTGATTGGCCTGCTGCGCGGCCTGAAGGTGCTGCGCCAGCGCTACGGTCACGTCGCGCTCAATTTCGGCGAACCCATCGAGCTCAATCCCATCCTCGATGCCGCCGATGCCCAGTGGCGCGAGAACACGAACGACCCCGATGCCAAGCCCGAGTGGCTCGGTCGCGTGGTCGACGATCTGGCCGAGAAGATCCAGATCAACATCAACCGCGCCGCCGACGTGAACCCGATCAACCTGCTGGCCGTGGCGCTGTTGGCCACGCCCAAGCACGCGATGGCAGAGAACGATCTGCTGGCGCAGCTGGAGTTGATGAAGGCGCTGCTGGAAGAGCTGCCGTACTCCGATCGCATGACCCTCACGCCGATGGATCCGCCAGGCATCATCGCCTATGGCGAGCAGATGGGCTGGATTCGCCGCGTGCGCCATCCGCTGGGCGACGTGCTGGTCACTGAAGACGAACAAGCCGTGTTGCTGAGCTATTTCCGCAACAACGTGCTGCACCTCACCGCCGCTGCGGCGTGGGTGGCCTGCTGCTTCCTCAACAATCGCCGCATGTCGCGCGCGTCGGTGCTGCGACTTGGCAAGGTGATCTACCCCTTCATCCAGGGCGAACTCTTCCTGCCCTGGGATGCCGATGGTTTCGCCATGCAGCTTCAGGCCACCATCGACTTCTTCGTGCGTCGCGGCTTGCTCGAATCCAGCGGCGAAGGTCGCCTGCTGGAGCGCGGCCCGGGTCAGGACGATGGCGCCTTCCAGCTGAAAGTGATCGCGCGCAGCCTGATCCAGGCCTTTGAGCGCTACTACATCACCATCGCCGCGCTGGTGAAGAACGGCCCGCATACGCTCACGGCCGCCGAGCTGGAAAACGCCTGTACCCTCACGGCGCAGCGCCTGAGCCTGCTCAACGAGTTGTCCGCACCGGAATTCTTCGACAAGGCGCTGTTCCGGGGCTTCATCCAGAAGCTGCGTGAGAGTCGCATCGTGTGGACTGATCCGAACGGCAAGCTCGATTACGACGCCAATCTCGAAGTGATGGTGCGCGATGCGCGCGTGATCCTGGCGCGTGAAGTGCGCCATTCGATCCTCAAGATCACGCCCGGTGGCGACGACAAGGAAGCCACGCCAGCCGCCGAGGCCGCGCCTGTCGCCACACCGCCGCCGGCGTCCGTCGAGGAAACACCCGTGCAGCCGTCCTTGCTGCCGCCGGATGCCTCCAGCGACGATCTGCATGCTCGCCACGTGGCCACCGAACACCACGAGCACGCCCATGAGCCGGTGCGCACGGTCGATGACAAGGCCCCCACCGACGTCGAACCGCGTTCCTGACGCGGCTCGGCCACCCTTTTCACCAGGCCTGACCGGCCACTGCGGTACCATGCGCCCATGAGCGATCAGTCCAAAACCACCCATTTCGGCTTCCGTGACGTTCCCGTGGGCGACAAGCAGAAGCTCGTCGGCCAGGTGTTCACCTCGGTGGCGCGCAATTACGACCTGATGAACGACCTGATGTCGTTCGGCGTGCATCGCCTGTGGAAGCGCCATTTCGTCGCCATCAGCGGCGTGCGCAAGGGTGATCGCGTGCTCGACCTGGCCGGTGGCACGGGCGATATCGCCGCGCTGCTCAAGCCGGTCGTCGGCGCCGATGGCGAGGTGGTCGTGGGTGACATCAACGCCGCCATGCTGGGTGTCGGGCGCGATCGCCTGACCGATCGCGGCCTGGTGTCCGGTCTGCGCTGGGCGCAGATGAACGCCGAATGCCTGCCGTTCCCCGATAACAGCTTCGACGCAGTGACCATGGCGTTCGGCCTGCGCAACGTCACCGACAAGGACAAGGCGCTGGCCGATATCTGCCGCGTGCTCAAGCCGGGCGGCCGTGCGTTGATCCTCGAGTTTTCGCGGGTGCAGAGCGAAGCTTTCAGCAAGCTCTACGACTTCCATTCGTTCAAGATCCTGCCAAAGCTTGGCCAGCTGTTCGCCGGTGACGCCGACAGCTACCAGTACCTGGCCGAGTCCATCCGCAAGCATCCGGATCAGGAAACGCTCAAGGGCATGATGGCGCGCGCCGGCTTCGGCAAGGTGGAAGTGCGCAACCTCACCAACGGCGTGGTGGCCATACACAAGGGTTACAAGATTTAACCTGCCTGCTTGAGATGCCGCGGCCCGCATCGGGTGGCATTTCCTCGCGCAGGATCTCGAGGTTGTCGAACTGCAGGCAGATCCGTTCGCCTGGACCGTTCTCCCGGCTTTGGGGCGAGTAAATGCCCCATTTGACGTATTCGGCATTCGAGTCCGGCGAACCAAAAGGACCCCGATACGCGAGCACGAGTTTGCCGTTCATTCGAACGACGACGCCGTGCGCGCCCCGCACCCGATGCAGCGCTACCTCGAATTGCTGGAAGTCAGCGTTTGCGCCCATCCGCTCGCTGTTGAGCCAGTGAAGGTCGATGTTTTTCCTGAGCTCGCGTGGTTTCCCGTCGAAGCGAGGCGCGACCTGGTTGATGGTCGCAAAGATCCTTCCCTCTGAAGTGATTTTCAGCGCGACCGCAGGCTTGCTGCATCCATGGCCGAAAGCTCTCTTGAGTTCGCCGCCACATTCCTTGATCTGCATGAAAATCGTCGGTGGCCCCTGGCGTGGCGGTTGGGAAAACCGCACGTCCAGGCGATAGGTTGTCCGGGTGTCGTCGGAGCGGATGATCGGTATCGGGTTGAGCGCACCTTCGCTGCGATAGCTACCCGGTCGGGGGTGGACGCATGTCTGCATGGCACTGTTGTCGCGGGACGGGCCAACGCGTACGCCACCGATGAGCCGGGCACGTCGCGCCTCCCGCAGCGCCTCAGGCCGGCAGCCTTCGGGCGCATGGCGCGTCATCGTTGCGCTATCGACGCTGACACACATGAGCTTTGGCGGTTCGTCGAAATCAATCCGCACACGGTCCAGTGTGCGCAACGGAAGCGCATGGACGACTTCAAGAATGCTTGATTCCCAATCCGCGGGGGGAAAGGGCGGCTGGCTGTCAGGGGCCGCACGCGCCATCCGCTGTACAGCCGTCGCCGTGTCTTGCTTGTCCTGCGCTTGCCAAACTTTCAAGGCGCCGAACGCGGGAAGCTCATTGGTAGCGGCCTTGAACGCTGCTTCAAGCCTGTCGCTTTGGACATCTGCGTAGGTGGCACGGGGGTTCCCAAGGCCGGCAATGGCCTGCTGCGCGAACAATGCTTTGGTCAGGAGTTGAGGGAAGTGCATGCAAATGCCTGACACAGCGTGCGTTTGGTGAAAAGGAGTACCAGCTTGCACTCATCGCCGTCGCCTCGCTTCTGGATTTCGGGCGGATGTCCCTTGATCCCCCTGCCATTCATGCCGCACGATCCGGAAAATGCCATGGGGAAGGCCACATGAATCGCAGTGCTTCGCAGCTCGAACGCCTCACATTCTTTTCGGACGCGGTGTTCGCCATCGCCATCACGTTGCTGATCATCGAGGTGCACGTACCGCACCTGAGCGGCACCGACGATGCGGCGTTCTGGCAGGCCCTGCGCGAGCTGCAGCCGAGCTTCATGGGCTTCATGCTGAGTTTTCTGGTGATTGGTGCGCTGTGGGTGGCGCACCATCGCGTGTTCGGCATGCTGGAGAACTACAACCCCAAATTCGTGTGGCCGAACATGTTGCTGCTGATGGTGGTGGCCTTCATGCCCTTCGCCACGGCGTTCATGGCCAGCAATCCGCTGGCACGGGTGCCCGAGCTGTTCTATTCAGGCGCGTTGCTGACGGCCGGCCTGCTGCAGCGATGGCTGTTCTCGATGGTCTTGCGACCGGAGTACGTTCACGCCGACGTTCCTGCCGAAGACATCATCGCCACGCGCTGGCGCGCCTGGGGCCTGCCGACGGCAACCGCGCTGTCCCTGATCGCGGCCTGGTTCGCGCCGGGCTACAACAACTTCCTCCTGATCGGCATTCCGTTCCTCGTGCGGCTGTTCGCGTCGCTGGGCCGGCGCCGCGCCCAGCGGGTGCAGGCCGTGGCAAGCGGAGCCTGAGGGACGCCCCATGCGCGCCGGGCTGCGCTGGTACGCCATGCTCTTTGCCCTCCTGGGCGGGGGGAGCTGGCTGCTGCAGGCCTGGCTCGCCATCAATGTGGCCCATGAAGGCGGTCAGTCGACGCTGTCGGGGGTCTGGACCTTTTTGGGCTACTTCACCGTCCTGACGAACGCGGCGGTGGTGGTGGCCCTCGCATCGTCCGTGCTGGGCCCGGTTGGCCCCTGCACGCGATGGTTTGGACGCGCCGGGGTTCATTCGGCGCTGGCGATGAGCATCATCGTCGTGGGGGCCATCTACAACCTGCTGCTGCGGCAACTGTGGCATCCGCATGGCTTGCAGATCTTCGCTGATGTCGTGCTGCACGACGTCATGCCGGTCGCCTTCGTGCTGTGGTGGTGGCTGGGGGTGCCCAAGATGTCGCTGCGATGGGCCGATGTCGTGCGCTGGCAGGTTTATCCGGCAGCGTACTTCGCCTACGTGCTGATCCGCGGGGCATGGGACAACGGGTACCCCTATCCCTTCCTGGACGTACCGACCCTGGGTTACGGTTGGGTGCTGCTGGACGCGATCGGCGTGCTGCTGGTCTTCATGGCGGTGGCGGCCATCCTGATCGCTCTGGCGCGCTGGCAGGTGAGTCGTGAGGCCGGTGTGTCACGCGCCTGACGTCGCCTGCGCCCAGGATGCATAATTCGCGCGCCCTGGCGGGCCGGGAGAATTCGGATGCGAAGCCTAGCTGTCCTGTTTGCCGCTGCGATGCTCCTGCCGGCGATGCCCGCGCGGGCGGCGCCGGCCGACGGACACACGTTCTTCATCCAGCTGTTTGCATCCACGTGCATGAAGCACTACACCCATCTCGAGGGCCTGAAGGACGCGATGGCGGCAGAGCATGCTGCCGAACTGCCCGCGGAAAAGTCCGGATTCTTCCTCGGCGGCCAACCCGGCAAGGCCTGGGTGCGTAGCGACAGTGACGGCGTCGGCTATGTCGTCTCGCTTCGGGATGACGGTATCTGCGCGGTATTCGCGCAAAAGGCGGACACCGTGATGGTGGAGCAGCAGTTCAATGCGATCGCTTCGACCAGTCCGAAGCCCCTCGTCGCCGAAAAGCTCATGGACCAGAACAAAATGGTCGAGACCGGTCCGATCCACACCATCAGCTATGGTTGGTCGGCTGGCAAGAGCGATAACACCCAGCTCACCTTCACGCTCACCACGGCGGTTTCCCCGGACGCTCCGGTGCAGGCCATGGCCTCACTGGTGCGCACGCAGAAGGATCACTGAGCGCGCTTAGCGTGCGCGCAGGTCTTCCAGCCATTCGCCGGCCAGGTGCGCTTCGTCGTCGTGCGCGCTGTCTCGCCAGGTTTCGCGTAGCGCGTCCTGATACCAGCGCTGCGACGATGGAAGCTGGCGAAGCTGCTCCGCGAGCGCGGCCGTGCTTGCCTGCACGGGCAAGTCATAGGTGAGGATGCGGAAGGCGACGGGCACGAAGAATGCGTCGACCGCACTGAAATGCCCGCCCGCGAGAAAGGGGCCGCCAAAGCGCACGAGACCTTCGTTCCACAGTTCATCGATGCGGGCGATATCGGACTTGAGCGCATCCGTAAGGTGATGCAGGCGAACGCGCACGCCGCAGTTCATCGATGCCTGCTCACGCAGCGCGCCGAAGCCCGAATGCATTTCCGCCGCGGCGCAGCGTGCCCACGCGCGGGCGTCGGGATCGGATGGCCAGACGCCGTCGTGGCGCTCTGCCAGGTACTCGACAATCGCCAGTGAATCCCACACGACGCGGTCGCCATCGAGCAGGCATGGCACTTTGCCGGTGGGAGAGAAGGCGCGAAAGCTATCCCAGTTGCAGCCCTGCTCAAAGGGAACGAGCTTTTCCTCGAAGGGGATGCCCAGCTGCGACATCACCGACCAGGGCCGCAACGACCACGACGAATAATTCTTGTTAGCGATGTACAGGGTGTACATGCGGCCGATCCATGTGGGTATCTGCCGCCTAGATTAATGCCGGTCGCTTACAGGGAGATGTGCACGATCAGCACTGTTTCACGGGCGCAGCCGTCACCACGGCCGGCGCCGACCGCTTGCGCGCATTGGCCAGGACCACGCCACCAACCGTGATGACGCCGCCGACCAGGGTCAGCAGTGTCGGCTGCTCACCGAGCCACGCCCAGCCAATCAGCACGGCGATCGGCGGCGAGAAGTAGATAAAGCTGCTTACCTGCGAGGCGGAGGCACGATGCAGGGCCGCGTTCCAGGCGATGTACCCGATGAAGGTCGGCGCAATGCCCAGGTAGACGAGGGCGGCGATATGCGACGCCGGTGCATGGGCAAGGGCGCCGGGCAAGCCGAGGCCGAACGGGATGCTGGCGAGCGCCCCGGCGAAGAAGGTAAACCCCGTGACGCCCAGCAAGGTGTTGCGGGCAAACAGCGGTTTCTGGCCAACGAAGAAGATCGCGCAAGCCACCACGCTTACCAGCACCAGGGCCGCCATCGGTTCGAAGCGGACGTTCTTGCCGCTGGCCAGCACGACCATCACCACGCCGATCAGCGCGATTGCCAGGCCGGTGAGCGTGCGCGGCGACAGGCGTTCGCGCAGCCAGATGGCCGACACCGCCGCCGTGGTGGCCGGCACCAGCGAAATCAGGATCGCCGCCGTGCCGCTGGCCACGCGGGTTTCGGCCGTGTTGAGGCACAAGTGGTACACGGTCAGGCCGATCACGCCCAGCGCCGCCAGCTGGGGCCAGTCACGCTTCGCCGGCATGGGGACGCGCTTGGCCGCCATCAGGATGGCAAAGCTGATCGCGCCGATGCCAAGGCGGGCCAGGGCCACTTCACCCGGGGTGAAAGAGGCCAGCGCATAGGCGATCGCGGCGTAGGCCGACGACCAGGTGATCAGGGCGATACCGACGTAAAGCAGGGCTCGCCCGTCGAGGCGTTCCGGGGTGCTCATGGGGGAAAATTCCGGTGGGGAATGTGCGCATCGTATGCCTGTGAAGGCTCCGCCGGAATGATGAATCAGCGTAGGATGGGCATGTTTCGCCACGGAACGAAATGAGAATGAACGCCCTGACCTTCGAATCGAAACCCGCCTGGGACACCAAGGACTGGCAGCTTCTCGAAGCCCTGCAGCAGGACGCGCGCCAGGGCTACGCCGAACTCGGCCGCAAAGTGCAGCTGTCGGCCCCCGCGGTCGCCGAGCGCGTCAAACGCCTGGAGGAGGCCGGGGTGATCACGGGCTACCGCGCCGCCATCAATCCCAAGCGCCTGGGCTATGACATCGAGGCGATGATTCGCCTGCGCTGCGATGGCGGCACCTGCGCCCGCGTCGGGCAGCTCGTGGTCGGCATTCCCGAGGTGCTGGATTGCCGGCGTCTGGCCGGCGAGGACTCCGCGCTGCTGCGCGTCGTCGCCATGTCGATCGCGCACCTGGAAGATGTGCTGGACCGGATCCTCAAGATCCATTCCAGCATCAGCACCACCACTTTGATCGTGCTGCAGACGTCGCACGAAAACCGCCCGTTGACGCTCGCCATGCGCAACGCCGCCCAACTGACCCAAGAACGCTGACATGACCGAGTTGCGCACCCTTTATCCCGCCATCGAACCCTACGCCACCCGCCAGGTTGCCGTGAGCGAACTGCATACCTTGCATGTGGAGGAGTGCGGCAATCCGGAAGGTTTGCCGGTGATCTTCCTGCACGGCGGTCCGGGCGCCGGCAAGTCCGCCTACCATCGCCAGTTCTTCGATCCCACGCGCTACCGCATCGTGCTGTTCGACCAGCGCGGCGCCGGGCAGTCGACGCCGTTCGCGGAGCTGCGCGAAAACACCACGTGGGATCTGGTCAAGGACATCGAAACGATCCGCGAACTGCTCGGCATCGAGCGTTGGGTCGTCTTCGGTGGCTCGTGGGGTTCAATGCTGGCGCTCGCTTATGCGCAGACGCACCCGGAGCGCGTGCTCGGTCTGGTGCTGCGCGGCATCTTTCTTTGCCGTGATGACGAGCTGCGCTGGTTCTACGAAGAAGGCGGCGCGTCGAGCATCTTCCCGGACAACTGGAAGCACTACGTCGAAGCGATTCCGGAAGCCGAGCGCGGCGATCTGCTGGAGGCGTACTGGAAGCGCCTGACGTCCGATGACGAAGACGTGCGCGTGGCGGCGGCCAAGGCGTGGAGCGCCTGGGAAAGCGGCATGCTTACGCTCGAACCCAGCCCCGATACCGTCGAGAGTTTCACCCAGCCGGGCGTGGCCGTGTCGATGGCGCGCCTTGAGGCGCATTACTTTCGAAATCGCGCGTGGCTGGAACCGGGGCAGTTGATTCGTGACGTGCAGAAGATCCGCCATATCCCGACGACGATCGTGCACGGTCGCTACGACATCGTGTGTCCGGTGAAGAATGCGTTCGACCTCGCGGCAGACTGGCCGGAAGCGCATTTCCATGTGGTTGTTGCGGGGCACGCGGCCGGCGAGCCGACGATCGCCGACGTGCTGGTGCGCGCGACAGACGGCCTGGCGGACAAGTACGCGGTGTAATCCATCACACCTCCTCTCCCGTGCGGGAGGGGAGGTTAGTTGCCAGCGAGCATTGCGGCGATCTTCGCCATGTGCGATTCAGCGGTCTCGCGCACCACTTCCTTGTCCGCCTCCGGATCCTTGCCCTGCCAGTGCAGGTCGTCCTGCGGCAGTTCGTGCAGGAAACGGCTGGGCTGGTTGCTGTGCACCTCGCCATAGCGCTTGGTCTTGGCCGACCACGACAAGGTCAGCATTTCCTTCGCGCGCGTGATGCCTACGTACATCAGGCGGCGTTCTTCATCGACGCGGCCTTCGTCGAGCGCGCCTTCGTGCGGCAGCGTGCCGTCTTCGCAGCCGACGATGAACACGAAGCGGAACTCAAGGCCTTTGGCCGCATGCATGGTCATCATGCGCACGGCGTTGCCCGGTTCGTCGCGATCAGCGTGACTGAGCAGGGCCAGCTGGCCGGCGAGATCACCGGCGCTGTTGTTGCCCTTCTGCATGGCGCGGAACCAGTCGGCCAGTTCGCGCAAGTTGCCGAGGCGGCGCTCGCGCATGGCGGGGTCGGGCGTGCTGGCGACGATCTGCGCGGCGTATCCGGTGCGCTTGAGCAACGTTTCGACGAGATCCGCGGCGCTTTCATGCAGCGAGGCGCTACGCAACTCATCCATCAATTGCGTGAACTGTGCGAGGGCGGCGGCAGGGCGCGGCGTCAGCTGTCGCAGCACGGCATCGCTGCGCGCAGCGTCGAGTAGCGAGGCATTGCGCGTCTGCGCAATCTGGCCCAGCTTTTCCAGCGTCGTCGATCCAATTTCGCGCTTGGGCACGTTCACCACGCGCAGAAACGCCGCGTCATCGCTGGGATTGGTGAGCAGGCGCAGGTAACAAAGCACGTCCTTCACTTCAGCGCGATCGAGGAAGCTCAGTGCGCCGGTGAGGTGATAAGGCACGCGCGCTAGTCGCAGGGCCTTCTCCAGCGGGCGAGCCTGGAAATTGCCGCGATACAAGATGGCGATGTCGTGCCAGCGCGCCTTGTGCTTTTCCGCGAGCGTTGTCGCGATGGCGGCGACGCGCTCGGCTTCGTGTTCATTGTCCTTGCACTCGAGAATGCGGATCGGCATGCCTTCGGGCAGGTCGCTCCACAGCTTTTTTTCGTGCAAGTGCGTGTTGTTGGCGATCAGCTTGTTGGCCGCGCGCAGGATGCGCTTGCCACAACGGTAGTTCTGTTCGAGCTTGATCACGCGCAGCGTCGGCCAGTCCTTGCTGAGCTGGTCGATGTTTTCCGGATTCGCGCCACGCCATGCGTAGATCGACTGGTCGTCATCACCCACGCAAGTGAAGCCGCCACGTTCGCCAGCCAGCGCGCGCACCATGCGGTACTGCGCGTCGTTGGTGTCCTGGTATTCGTCGACCAGCAGATAACGCAGGCGCTCGCGCCAGGCATTGCGGCACTCCTCGTCGGTTTCGAGGATGCGCAGCGGCAGGCGGATCAAGTCGTCGAAATCCACCGCGTTGAAGGCGGCCAGGCGCTGCTGGTACAGCTGGTAGATCATCGCCGCATCGATCTCACGCGGGCTGCGTGCGGCGGCCATGGCTTCTTCGGGCGACAGGCCGGCATTCTTGGCGCGGCTGAGCAGGTTGCGGATACCGAACAGCACGTCGGGCTTGGCGCCCTTGGGTGCGAGTTCCTTGACGATGCCTTCGCTGTCGTCCGCGTCCAGCACGGAAAAGCCCTTACGCAATCCGGCGCGCGCATGTTCGATCTGCAGGAACTTCAGGCCCAGCGCATGGAACGTGCACACGGTCAGGGCAGCGGCGTCCTCGCTGCTGATCAGCTTGGCCACGCGCTCGCGCATTTCCTTCGCCGCCTTGTTGGTGAAGGTGATGGCCGCGATCTTCGAGGCCGACAGCTTCCGCCGCTGGATCAGGTGCGCGATTTTCTGCGTGATCACGCTGGTCTTGCCCGAGCCGGCGCCAGCCAGCACGAGAAGCGGGGTGTCGCAGTGTTCGACTGCGGCAAGCTGTTGGGGGTTGAGCATGGGGGCCGTGCGCTGGAGGTTGGACAGGCATGGTAGCGGGGGCGGGGGTGGGCGGGGAGGCTTGACTTGACGCCCCTGGCCACCCGGCCTCGCCCCTGGCCCGTCACCCCGTTACCATGCAGGCCGTCATACCGTCGGCACCCTCATGGCCAAGCTCTACTTCTATTACTCGGCAATGAATGCCGGCAAGACCACGACGTTGCTGCAGAGCGCGTACAACTACCACGAGCGCGGCATGCGCACGCTCATTCTCACGCCCGCGCTGGACAACCGTTTCGGTGAAGGCGTGGTGGCTTCGCGTATCGGCCTGAAAGCCCATGCCCGCCGCTTCGGTGGCGAGGAGAACCTGCTGGCGCTGGTGGAGGCCGATATCGCCGCGCGCGGGCCGCTGCATTGCGTGTTCGTCGACGAGGCGCAGTTCCTGACCAAGGCGCAGGTCTGGCAGATCACCGACGTGGTGGATCGCCTGAACATCCCGGTGCTGGCTTACGGCCTGCGCACGGACTTCCGCGGCGAACTGTTCGAGGGCAGCCGTTACCTGCTGGCCTGGGCGGACAAGCTGGAGGAGATCAAGACCATCTGTCACACCGGCAGCAAGGCCACGATGGTCGTGCGCGTTGATGAACAGGGCCGGGCCGTGACCGAGGGTCCGCAGGTTGAGATCGGCGGCAATGACCGCTATGTCTCCGTGAGCCGCCCCGAATTCAAGAAGATCACCGAAGGACGCGGCCGTATCGAGCTGCAACAACCGGTCCTGCCGCTGGGCGAGCCCTGAGGCGTTCCGTACCCCATTTGTGCCGGGGCCGCGTTGGCCTGGCGAGCTAAAGGAAGACCCGCATGGCCAACCCGATCACCATCCCCGCCTGGCAGCGTCCGCACTGGCAGCCCAGTGACGAGGAAATCGTCCTGCAGTTCTACGTGTTCGGGCAGTTCGGCGACGGGCGGGTCCCTTCCGAGGCCTACGGCAGCGACGGCTTGCCCTCGGGCATCGAGCTGACCAGCCACCATCACAACGCGCTGCGCCAGTGGGACGGCTATCCGCTGAAGGGCGCGATCGGCCGCATGTTCAAGGACGATGCGCCGGAGGCCTACAAGGCCGCCATCGAGTCGCCGCAGGTGCTGGTGGTGCGCGGTCGCATCAAGGACACCGCCGATACCGGTTACATGCGCGACACGCTCGGCGTGCTCGCCGGTTTGCTGGACGTCGGTGCCGTAGCCATCCTCGATCCGCAAGTGCTCACGCTCTACGGCGCCGACGAATGGCGCCATCAGTACCTGGTGCGCGACGGAGCGCCGATTCGCAATCACCTGCTGATACTGCGCGACGAAGACGAAGTGAATCCGGGTCGCTACTGGATCCACACGCGCGGCATGCGCAAGTGGGGTCGTCCGGACATCAGCATCCGCAACGTGCCGGAAGGTGATTCCAACCGCGCCGGCATGCTGGCGGAGCGTCTGGTGGACCTCGAAGCGCTTGGTGCCCACTTCGTCGACGGTCAGGAACTCGATGCCGAAGGCGTGCTGGGCGGCATGGTGGCCAAGCTGGGTGGCGGGGAAGAGGACGCGGACTTCAACAACACGTTCGTGGAATTCCGCTGGCCCTGAGTCACTTTTGGCAGGACGGGCACCAAAAGGTTGAACGCTGCCCCAGCACCACCTGTCTGATCGCCGTGCCGCACACGCGGCACGGCTCGCCTTCGCGGCCGTAGACCATGAGTTCGCGGAAGAAATAGCCGGGCTTGCCGTCCGGGTTGATGAAGTCGCGCAGCGTCGTGCCGCCGCGTTCGATGGCCCACGCCAGGATGCGTTTCACTTCAGCGGCAAGCCGCGCATAACGCGCCCGGGATACGGTGCCTGCCGCCTTGCGCGGATCGATGCCCGCGGCGAACAACGCTTCGCTCGCGTAAATGTTGCCCACGCCCACGACGATGGCGTTGTCCATCAGGAACAGTTTCACCGCCGCCTTGCGACCGCGCGAGGCGCGCCATAGCAGGTCGCCGTCGAAATCATCGGTGAGCGGCTCCGGTCCCAGGTCGGACAACAGCTCGTGCGTTCCCCCGGGGGATTGCCACAGCACGCAGCCGAAGCGCCGCGCATCGGTGTAGCGGAGAATGCGGGGGCCTTCCGTGCTCGTTGCTTCGAGTCCGATATCCACATGATCGTGCTTGCCGACCAGCGCATCCGGCGGCAGCACGCGCAGCACGCCGGTCATGCCCAGGTGGATCAACGCGCTGCCGACCTGCGTATGCAGCAGCAGGTATTTCGCCCGCCGTTCGACAGCCTCGATACGCTGGCCGGGAAGCAGCGTCGAGATCTCTTCCGGGATGGGCCAGCGCAAATCGGGGCGACGCAGAATCACGCCGGTGACGCGGCGGCCGATCAGGTGCGGGGCGATGCCGCGTCGGGTGGTTTCGACTTCGGGAAGTTCGGGCACGGTGTCTCGGTATCAGTGCGTAGGTTGGATGGAGGGTGTGCTGCCTTCGGGCCACTCGGCGTGGAAGCTACCGGCTTTGTCCACGCGCTCGAAGGTGTGCGCGCCGAAGTAATCGCGTTGCGCCTGAATCAGGTTCGCGGGCAGGTGCGCGGCGCGATAGCTGTCGTAGTACGCGATCGCCGAGGCAAATCCCGGCACCGGGACGCCCGCCTGCACGGCAGCGCTCACCACGTCACGCAGCGCCTGGTGATAACGCTCGGCGATATCGCTGAAGTACGAGTCGAGCAGCAGGTTGGCGATGTCGGCGTCGCGCGCGTACGCATCGGTGATCTTCTGCAGGAAGCGGGCGCGGATGATGCAACCGGCGCGGAAAATTTTTGCGATGGTGCCGTAGGGCAGGTTCCAGTGGTACTCCGCCGATGCCGCGCGCAGCTGCGCAAAGCCCTGCGCGTAGGACACGATCTTGCTCAGGTAGAGCGCGCGACGAACGGATTCGACATATTCATCGCGATCGCCGCGATACCACGCGGGAGCGGGGCCTTTCAGTACTTTGCTGGCGGCCACGCGCTCGGTTTTCAGCGCCGAAATCAGGCGCGCGAAGACGGATTCGGTGATCAGCGGCAGCGGCACGCCAAGATCCAGCGCGCTCTGGCTCGTCCACTTGCCGGTGCCCTTTTGCGCGGCGCGATCGAGGATGACATCGACCAGATCCTTGCCGGTGTCCGGGTCCTTCTTGGCAAAGATATCGGCGGTGATGTCGATCAGGTAACTATCGAGTTCGCCCTTGTTCCACTCGGCATAGACGTTGGCCAGCTCGCCGTTCTTCAGGCCCAGCACGTGCTTGAGCACGGCATAGCTCTCGGAGATCAGCTGCATGTCGCCGTACTCGATGCCGTTGTGGACCATCTTCACGTAGTGGCCCGCGCCGTTTTCACCCATGTAGGCGACGCAGGGCTCGCCGTCAGGGGCGCGCGCGGCGATTTCGGTGAGGATGGGCGCGACCAGGTCATACGCATCGCGCGGGCCGCCGGGCATGATCGACGGGCCGTGCAGGGCGCCTTCCTCGCCGCCGGAAACACCGGTGCCGATGAAATGCAGGCCGCTGGCGCTGAGGTCGCGCTCGCGGCGGATCGTGTCCTGGAAGAACGTGTTGCCGCCGTCGATCAGCACGTCACCTTTGTCGAGCAGAGGCTTGAGCTCGGCGATGGTGGCGTCGGTGGGTTCGCCGGCTTTCACCATCAGCAGGATGCGCCGCGGCTTCTGCAGGCTGTCGACGAACTCTTGCGGTGTGTACGTGGGAACGAGCCGGCGATCGGGATTTTCGGCCATGACCTCGTCAGTCTTGCCGCGGCTGCGATTGAAGATCGCCACCGTATGCCCGCGGCTCTCGATGTTCAGCGCCAGATTGCGTCCCATGACGGCCATGCCGACGACACCGATTTCCGGCTTTCCGACCGTGGACTGACTCATGGCGTGACTCCGAAGGCGAGGGATGCCCTGCAATATGGGGAGTCGGATGTGTGGGGCAAGTCAGGGTGAAGCTGCCTGGACGCCCTGGGATGGGCGCGGCGTGAACCGTACGGAGATCAGCGCAACGCGTTCGCCGACACGCACATAGCGTTGCGGGCCGGTGACGGACGTTTCGCCGAAATCCAGGCGCTGGCCGTTGAGGCTGAGGCTGGCGACCGGCGGGGCCAGCCCAATACGGGCGGGATCGAAGTCGCTGGCTGGCCGCCAGCTGAGCACGGCGGCTGCTGCCGTCTGGGTGAGCTCGTCCAGGCGTCCGGCATCGACCGCCACCGTGGTGCCATCCACCGCCTGCCAATGGCCGTCACGGCGCGCGTAGTGCTCGTCAGGCGTGCCCGGGATCGCCAGGTCGATACGCTCGACGTCGGCCGGGGCGATGGACAGCAGCAACCCCGGGTCGCGACGCTGATCGACCTTCCATTGCCAGATCGCCAGGCCAGCGAGCAACACCGCAGCGCCGCCGATAAGCCAGCGCTGGCTCGCACGGCGACTCATGCGCGGCGTCGCCGCCAGGCGATGAAGCTGCCGGCGATCAGCAGCAAGAGCGGCAAGCCGATCAGGAATCCAAGCGTGACGGCGTTGAGCTGGCCCTGCGTGATCTGCAACGCACGATCCGGTGCGCCGCGCGGCGGCATGTTGACCAGGGCGTCGTCGCCGAGCAGCCAGTCGAACACGCGCTCACCCAGCGCACGGTTGCCGCCATTGCCAAGGAAGGTGTTGGACAGGAAATCACCGTCGCCGATGACGACGGCGCGCTGCTCGCCCTTGTCGGGGCTCGGCGACAGGCGCGTCATCGCGAAACCGAAATCCAGCGGACCCTTGAGCTCGCCCGCATCGGCGTCGAAACGGATGTCCGTCGGCTTGTCGTTTTCGATCGGCTGGAATTCGGTCCAGCTTTGCGGGCCCGAGCGCAGGAACGGTTTCACCTGCCAGCCACTTTGCGTGACCTGCGCCAGCGCGGAGGCCTGCGGGAACAGCGTGGTGAGGGTAAGGCCACGCGTGATGGCGTGTGGCGGGTAGTCACCCAGCGCGATCATGCGCGGGTCCTTCAGGCCCAGCGCGGCGCCCTGGCCATCGACCAGCACGCCGGGAAGGATGCGCACACCCAAGGCGGAGGCCAGCGGTTGCAGGCCAAGATCGTCGTTGGTCGGTTCGCTCAGCCACAGCAGATTGCCGCCGTTGTCGACGTAGTCCGTGAGCGCCTTCACTGCGCCGGGAGGCAGCGCAAGCGACGGGCTGGCGAGTACGACCAGGTCGGTGTGCAGCGGTACACCGGTCACCTGCGAGAAGTTGAGTGGCACGGCGCGCATGCCACGACCTTCCAGTTGCGACATGAACGTGCCCAGGTCAGCGTTGGCCACGCCGTCAGCGCGTCGCTCGCCATCGCCGGTGACGAAGGCGACGATGCGCTCACCACCGCGCGCCAGACGCTCCAGCGCATTGGTGAGGCTGCGTTCGGACAGTTCGTCCAGGCGCTGTTCGCGGCCCTCGTAATGCACGATCAGCGCGCCGTCGACCGTGATGCCCAGCTCGCGCATCGCGGCGGGATCCTGTTGCGGATCGACGAAGCGCAACGAAAGATCGGGCTTGGCGCGGCGATAGCGCTCAATGAAACTCGCCACCGTCTGGCGCAGGTCGCTTTGCGGATTCGCGTAGCTGACGATCTCGACCGGGCCCTTCAGATGATCGAGTACCGCGCGGCTTTCGGTCGAAAGGCTGGCGCGACCGTCCTTGCTCCAATCGGCGATCACGTCATGTCGCGAGGACAGATAACCCACCGCGCCCGCACCGACCAGCAAGGCCAGCGCAAAGAACCAGCCATCCAGACGTCCCCATGTGCCGCGCATCAGCCACGCTCCTTGTCGGCAGCGAGCCGGCGCGATGCCAGCGCCAGCGCCACCACGATCACCAGCACGAACCAGAGCACGTCGGCGACCGAGACCAGACCACGCAGCATCGCTTCCAGATGCATGCTCATGGCCAGCCAGTTGATCACGCCGTTATCGATGCCCGCTTTTTGTGCCGCGAGATTGATCGTGAACAGCGCGAGACCGATCATCAGGCTGGCCGCGGCCGCCATGGCCGGATGCGACACGAAGGCAGAGCAGGCCACGCCAATGGCCCCGAGCGCGGCGAGTGCCAGCACGAGACCCAGCGTGGCGGCGGCGAACTTGCCCCAGTCCAGCGTCGTGCCGTGCGCGAGGCTCAGTGGCATCGCCAGCGTCAGCGCCAGCCAGGCCAGCAGCCACATGAGTACTGCCATGTACTTGCCCAGCACGATGCGCGTGGGCGAGAGGCCCATCGACGACATCAGCGGCAGCGTGCCCTGGGCGCGGTCACCAGCGAGCGTGTTCATGGTGATCAGCGGCACCACCAGCAGCGCCAGTTCGGTGAGACCGAAGGGCAGGATGCCGAGCGTCAGCGCGCTGCTCAGCAAGGGCACGGCGACGATGTCGGTGTAGCCCGGGCCACCCGGCAGCGCTGCCAGTTGCACCTGATTGGCGAGGAAACTGCCCAGCAGCAGAGTGAAGCGCCAGGCCAGCATCGCCAGCGACAACGCCCCCAGCACCCACGCCAGCGGGCGCACGAGCAGGCGTCGCCCTTCGAGCCGGGTCACCGCGAAAACGGAACTCATGCGGCCTGTGCTCCCGCGCCGTGCATGGCGATGTCGAAGAAAGTCTGCTCCAGCGCGGTGTGATCGCCCGCCGGCACGGCGCCGTCATGGCGCAGGTGACCTTCGTGCAGGATGGCGACGCGCGTGCAGATGGCCGTCACTTCGGCCAGAAGATGCGTCGAAAGAATGACGGCAGCGCCGCGCGCGGCTTCTTCGCGGATGACTTTGCGCAGCGACGCTACCTGCACCGGATCGAGCGCATTGGCGGGCTCATCCAGCACCAGGACGTCCGGACTGTGGATGAGCGCGCAGGCGAGGCCCAGGCGCTGGCGCTGGCCTTGCGACAGCACGCCGGCGAGTCGACGAAGCAGAGGCGTCAGTTCCAGCCGCTGTATGACCGCGTCGCAGGCCTGCGTGAGCGCCGCGCTGCGCAGGCCTCGCAGTTGTGCATGAGTGCGCAGATGTTCGTGGACGGTCAGTTCCTGCCACAGCGGGGCACGTTCCGGCAGCCAACCGATGGCCTTTTGCGCCAGCTCGGGCATTTCCAGAAAATTCTTACCACCCAGTTCGATGGTTCCGCTGTCGGGCCTCAAGGCCCCGGCAATCATCGACAAGGTCGTGGACTTGCCTGCGCCGTTGACCCCAAGCAGGCCAAGGATCTCGCCCCTGTCCAGCGCAAGGCTGAGACGCTCGACGGCGGGACGCCCGGCGCGGTGCCGGCGAAGCTGATCAAGCTTTAACAGGGGTTGTGGCAGAGTCATTGCATGATTGTCAGGGTGCCCCCATGGTTTAAACAACCGGTGGGGAGTGTTCTTGCGCGCAAAAACTTTTCTTCTGCGATCTTGACTTAGGTCAAGTTCCCATGCTGGTGGGTACGGAAACCCTCGATTAGACTGGTCCTTAAACCCTCTGAGTGTTTCCCATGCTCGACGCAGTGCTCAATTTCCTCTCCAACGGCCTTTTGAATGCCGGCTGGGGTTTCAAGCTGGTCTACATGCTGGTGGTGACTCAGCTCACCATCTTCACGGTGACCTTGTACCTGCACCGCAGTCAGACGCATCGCGGCGTGGACTTCCACCCCGTGCTGGCCAACTTCTTCCGCTTCTGGAACTGGCTCACCACGGGCATGGTGGTGAAGGAGTGGGTGGCGATCCATCGCAAGCACCACGCCAAGGTCGAGACCGAGGAAGATCCGCATAGCCCGCAGATCTTCGGCATCAAGAAGGTGTTCTGGGATGGCGTGTCGCTCTATCGCGAAGCCAGCTACAACCGCGCCGATATGGAAAAGTACGGCCGCGGCACGCCGGAAGACTGGTTCGAGCGTCACCTGTTCGGTGGTCACCCGTACTGGGGCCCGACCCTGATGCTCATCATCAATCTGGCGCTGTTCGGCGTCATTGGTGCGGCGCTGTGGGCGGTGCAGATGATCTGGATCCCGTTCTGGGCCGCCGGCTTCGTCAATGGCATCGGCCACTGGTGGGGCTACCGCAATTTCGAGAGCGCCGACACCGCGACCAACCTGTCGCCGTGGGGCTTCTGGATCGGCGGCGAAGAGCTGCACAACAATCACCATGCCTTCCCGAGCTCGGCAAAGTTCGCCCTGCGCAAGTGGGAGTTCGATATCGGTTGGGCGGCTATCTGCGGATTGCGTGCTGTCGGTTTGGCCAAGGTGCTGCGTGTGGCCCCGACGCTGGACGTTCGCCCGAACGTGCACCTGCCGGATGCCGAAACGCTCAAGGCCGTGCTGACGCACCGCTTCCAGGCGATGACCGACTACTACCGCGGCGTGATCGTGCCTACCCTGCGTGACGAAGCTGCGCACGCCGGCGAAAGCATCAAGGCGATCCCGCGCCGCATGCGCCATGCCCTCAAGGATGGCGGTCGCTGGCTGGACAACGAAAGTCGCGAGCGCATGCAGGCCGTGCTTGCCAAGCGCCCGACGCTCAAGACGGTGTGCGAGTTCCGTACCCGCCTGGCTGACCTGATGGAGCAGCGTGGTGCCGACCAGGCACTGAAGGGCCTGCAGCAGTGGATCAGCGAAGCCGAGCAGAGTGGTATCCGTGCCCTGCAGGAGTTCGCCCAGCGCCTGAAGACCTATTCGGTCGCTTCGGCCTGATATTGCCCTTCGGGGACCGAAAAGCCCGCCTTCATGGCGGGCTTTTTTGTGGCCCGCCGGATCGGGTGGATGTTTGGTATTCTGCACGTGATGTTAGTTCTACTTGACATCGAGTCAATGTGGTTTTACATTGCGATCCACCTGAAGGGAGGGATCGTCATGCCGTACCGGGAAAAAATTGCCTGGCTGTCATTGATCGCCATGGGTGTCACGTTCGTGCCGTACTTCGCCATCGTTGCCTCGGGTCGCTTCGCGGATAACCCGCTGCCCAACCTGCCGCTGATGGCCTGCTTCGCTGCCACCACCATCACCCAGATGATCATCCTGGGCGTGGGCCACCTGTACCTGCGTTCCGCCTCGCCAGAGGATGCGCGTACCCCGCCGGACGAGCGCGACCGCGCAATCACCCAGCGCGCCATGACCACGGCCTACTACGCGTTGATGGCCGGCGTGATCCTGGTTGGCTGCATCATGCCGTTCAAACAGGTGGGGTGGTCCATCGTCAACGCGGCGATCCTGTCGATCGTGCTGGCGGAAATCATTCATTACAGCGTGGTCGTCGTCAGCTATCGCAGGCAGGTCTGATGGACGGCATCCTTTCCAATCAGATCCGCACGCTGCGTTTTCATCACGGTGAGATGTCACAGAGCGAGTTGGGCCAGCGCATTGGCGTGACGCGTCAGACGATCGCGGCGATCGAGGCAGGCAAGTACTCGCCGTCGCTTGAAGCCGCGTTCCGTATTGCCGAAGTATTTGGCGTGTCGTTGAGCGACGTGTTTCAGTGGGAGAGGGCAGGCAGCGGGGCCGGATGACAGTTCTGCCTTGAGGGGCGCGATGGATGCCGGTGCTCGCGGTAGGATGCGCCCCATGCGCCTCCTCTTTCCCAGCCTTCTTTCCGACGCCGACTGGGGTCATCTCGCGCCGGCCGTGCAGCAACTCCATGGCACGCCACAAAGCCTGCGCGCGACGGGCACGGCCGATGTCGAAGGCAGCACCGCGTGGCATGCGCGTCTGTTGCGCCGCATCCTTGGGTTGCCCGAGCCCGGCCAGGACCAGCCGATCACCTTCATCATTGATCGCCAGGCCGGCAGTGAAACCTGGACGCGCGGCTTCGAGCGCGGCCAGATGCAATCCACGCTGATGCGAGGGCCGGAGGGTTTATTGCTCGAGCGACTCGGCCCGGTGACGTTGCGCTTTCGCCTCCGGTGCGACGGCGACGGTATCGACTGGCAGCTGCTGGGTGCCCGCCTTCTTGGCATGCCGCTGCCGCGATTTTTACTCGGCGAGGTGTATTCGCGCAGCGGCGCGAAAGACGGTCGCTATTATTTTCATATTGATGCACGGCCGCCCTGGTTTGGACGTCTGATTGCGTATCGGGGCTGGCTGGAGATCGCGCCGTGAGGTCATCCGACAAACCCGTCATCGTGTTCGACGGCGTCTGCGTCCTGTGCAATCGATGGACGAGTTTCATTGTCCGCCACGACCGCGAAGGTCGGTTTCGCCTGGCCGCCATGCAGGGCGTACAAGGTCGCGCGATGCTGGAAGCGCACGGATTGGATGCCCTGTCGCCGCGTTCGTTCCTGCTGGTGCAGGACGGTGTCGGTTACCAGGATACGGACGCCATCGTGCGCGTGCTGCGCCAGCTGGGTGGGCCGTGGAGCATCGCAAGCGGGGCTCTGCGCCTGACGCCGCGGTCCCTGCGCGATGCCATCTATCGATGGATTGCCCGCCATCGCTATCGCCTCTTCGGCAAGCGTGACGTGTGCTACCTGCCCGACCCCGGGCAGGCGTGGCGATTCATCGACTGACGGTCAGGTCCTCAACGCCGGATTTCAGGGCGAAGCCTTTGAAGTCCGACACGATGTCATCGAGCGACATCAGGCCCATGCAGGGCATCGCGCCCGTTTCGGCGACCTGGCCATCGGCCATCCGGCGCGCAAGCACGACCAGTGGCGTGATCGGTACCTGCGGGCCGTCTCCGGCATCGGCATCGAGCCACCAGCGCAGGGTCAGTGGCGCGCCATCCGTCCCCGTGCCACGCATCTCCACCACCATGCCGCCAACGTCCGAGCCGAAAGACAGGAACCACTCGCTCATGCGCCGCAGGCGTGCCGCGTGGTTTGCCAGGTTGTCGATCAAGCCGAAGCGAACGAGCCATGCCATCAGCCAGGTCGCGCCTTGCAGGAAAGTCAGTTCCAGGCCGGCGCGGAACACGACCGTGCGGACGCCGCGGTAGCGTTCGGGGAACAGGTCCAGGTCAGGCACGTCACAGGCGCCGGTCCAGCGGCGGCCGAATCGAAAGGCCTGCCATCGGCTGTCCATCCAGCCGTGCACCTGCTGCCAGCGTCCGTCGCGCCATGCGCGGATGGGTTTGCCGCAGTAGCCAAGAATCGCGGCCACGGTGGCGTCGCCGCGCGGCGTGCGATTGCCGGGATTGATGGCGTGCTCGATGGTCTGAAGTTCGGCGAAGCGCGGAAGGAAGGTGTCGACCACGGCAGCGCTCAGGGCGGGCACGCTCGATGCGCCTGACACGATGAGGCAGCCAGCATCGCGCGCGCGTCGGTCCAGCGCGGTGATCCCGTTGACGAACTGGCGCGCGTCCGCCAGGTCGATGTAATGGCTGCCGCAAGCGATGCAGGCGTCGGCGACGTCGTAATCCTGGCCCTGGAAAGGTCCCGCTGCGTGGATCACCAGCTGCGGGTGAAGCGCGGCCAGTGCGTCGGCAAATGCAGGCGTGCCAATGTCCAGCTTTGCGACGTCGATCAATGGATCGCCCAGCTCATCGCGAAGCGCTTCCAGTGCCGGCAGGCGTCTTCCGGCAAGCACCAGTTTGAATCGTGGGTCATGCGCCAGCCGGCGCACCGCGCGCGAGCCGAAGACGCCGGTTGCTCCCAGTACGACCACGCGCATGCCAGCCATTCCCTGTCCCTTGTTCCCTTGCGCGACGCGCAGGCGGCATGGTGCTGAAGTTGGCTGGGTTAGGGAAGGGCTTCGAGGCAACCGACGCATGTGAAGCAAAAACCGGCGAAACAAAAAACCCGCCACGAGGGCGGGTTTTTTGTTGAGGCATTCAAGACTGGATCCCTGCTTTCGCAGGGATGACCTACCGGAGGCAGGTCACTTGATCTTGCCTTCCTTGTAGATCACGTGCTTGCGAACGACCGGATCGTACTTCTTGAACTCGAACTTTTCCGGGGTGTTCTTCTTGTTCTTCTGCGTGGTGTAGAAGTGGCCGGTACCGGCCGACGAGATCAGACGAATCTTGTCTTGCTTGCTATTAGCCATGGCTCAATCCTCAGACCTTCTCGCCGCGGGCACGCAGGTCGGCAATCACGGCCTCGATGCCCTTCTTGTCGATCGTGCGCAGCGCCTGGCTGGAGACGCGCAGTTTGACCCAGCGGTTTTCGCTGGCGACCCAGAAGCGACGCTCATGCAGGTTAGGCAACCAGCGGCGACGGGTCTTGTTGTTGGCATGCGAGACGTTGTTACCAGTCTGCACACCCTTTCCGGTGACTTGGCATACACGGGCCATGATGACCTCCGTAATTGGGTTTACCGCCCGTTGGCCAGGGCGACAGCGGCCCAGCGACGCAGTGCGCCACGCGATGCTGGAAGGTGAAGCTTTCGGGGTCTGCCGTAAGGGCCGCATCGCGTTGCGGACGGACCCGGAGAACCGGGTCGGCATGGCCGAGCCGCGTATTCTCCCAGAAAATGTAGCGGTGACGCAACTTTAGGGCGGAAGGCCGCCCCTGGGGGGGCGGTGAACGGAGGAGTCGCCCGCGTTGCGGGCTGTAAACGGGGAAAAAGCCAGGATCCCCGGAGTTTCCCGCTTTTACCGTTCACTGTTTACAGCGAGCGTAGCGAGTGACCCCACAGCGCCCCATTTAGGGGCGCGACTTCCCCCGTCGTTCTATGGAACAATCAACCCCTTTGCTGTTTCCGCACTTACGCTCAAGAGGATTTCCCAAATGGCAGACGTCACCGCCAATGGCCAGGGCAACCAGCCGCAGCTGGTCCTGCAGAAGATCTATGTGAAGGACGTCTCGTACGAGGCTCCCAATGCCCCGCAGATCTTCCAGGAGATTGGCGAGACCGACCAGCAGCCGCAGGTACAGCTGAACCTGGGCCAGAAGGCCACGGACCTCGGCAACGACATGTACGAAGTGGTGCTGAGCCTGACGCTCACCTGCACCCTCGGCGAGCGCACCGCCTACCTGGCCGAAGTGCAGCAGGCCGGCGTGTTTGGCGTCAGCGGCTTCGCCGAAGCTGACCTGGCCGGCATCATCGGCAGCTACTGCCCGAATCTCCTGTTCCCGTACGCGCGCCAGGTGATCTCCTCGCTCGTGCTGGAAGGTGGTTTCCCGCCGTTCCTGCTGCAGCCGATCAACTTCGACGCCCTGTATGCCGAGCAGCAGCGCCGCATGACGGGCGGTGACGAAACCCCGGTGCTCAACAGCTGAGCCCACTCCATGGCTGACATGTCGACCCTGGCCGTCCTTGGTGCCGGCTCGTGGGGCACGGCGCTGGCGGCCCTGGCCGCCCGCAACCGCGTTCCCACGAAACTTTGGGGCCGTGATGCGGCAGCGCTGGCGACGATGGCGCAGAGCCGTCGCAACTCGCGCTACCTGCCGGATATCGAGCTGCCGGCTGAACTCGACTATCAGGCCGATCTGGCTGCCGCCGTGCGCGGTGCCGATACGGTCCTGATCGTTGTGCCCAGCCATGCCTTCGCCTCGATGCTGGACGAGATCGCTCCGCTCCTGGGCACGGACACCAACATCGCGTGGGCCACCAAGGGCTTCGAGCCCGGTACCGGCCGGTTCCTGCATGAACTGGTGGCTGAGAAGCTGCCGGGTCGCGCGTGCGCGGTCGTCACCGGTCCGTCGTTCGCAAAGGAAGTGGCCCTGGGCATGCCCAGCGCCGTCACCGTCCATTCGGATGACGAGGCATTTGCGCAACAGCTCGCCTCGATGCTTCACGCGCCGAATTTCCGTGCCTACACGGGGTCCGACGTGCTCGGCGCTGAGCTGGGCGGTGCGATGAAAAACGTGCTGGCCGTCGCTACCGGCGTGGCTGACGGCATGGAGCTGGGCCTCAATGCCCGCGCCGGCCTGATCACGCGAGGCATGAACGAGATGCTGCGCCTGGGCGTGGCGCTTGGTGCGCGACCGGAAACCCTGATGGGCCTCTCCGGTCTGGGCGACCTCGTACTGACCTGCACGGGCGACCTGTCGCGCAACCGCCGACTGGGCCTGGCCCTGGGTCGCGGCATTGCCATCGACGACGCCGTGCGCCAGATCGGGCAGGTGGTGGAAAGCGTGGTCACTGCCGACGAAGTCGCGCGCCTTGCCCACAAGCATGGCCTGGATCTTCCTATCAGCCAGGGTGTGCGCGCCGTCCTGCACGGCGAGGTGACCCCGGTGGAAGGCCTCAAGGCGCTGATGTCGCGCGAGCAGAAGCCCGAATACCCGCAAGGCCTGTTCGGTCCTTTCTGAATCCGATGAACGCAGCGGGCGCGTCGCGAGAGCGACGCGCCCGTCTGTTCGCGCCTTCGTCAGGCTCGCCCCATCCTGAGACGCCGCGCGCCCGCACAAACTGAATCGCACTAAGAAAAAAACCTAGGCGAGGCTTGCCCATCCGGGCATTGGTCTTGCTAATCTCGGTCTTTTGATCGCCCCATCGGACCGCACGCGCATGCAGCAACCGGACGACAAACAGTTGGGCGAAACCACGGCGTCGTCGGGTGACGACCCGGGCGAGACCTTGCCGCCGGTCTGGCGCAAACTGCTGGCCGAAAGCGCGCAAGCGCATTCGCACGAACGCAGCGTGCTGGGCTTCTTCTTCGATGTCGTTCCCGAAGAGGGCCAGCCTTACGGTCGTCTGGACGTCGCGCCCGTCTTGCTCGTCATCGGCGACCAGGGCCGCTATACGCGACCGGCACCGCTCGACAGTCGCCATCTCACGCAGCAGCCGCTCGAACCGCACGAACAGCGCCTGGCCGCCACCGTGCTGGGCCTTCCGCAAACCGTGCGCAAGACGCGCAACTATGCGCGCCTGTCCGGCCATGTCGGCGACACCTTGCTGGCGGAAATCCTCGATACCGCGCCGTGCTTCCTCGGTGGCCTCGCCGGCCTGCGCCTGTCGCGCGGACGCTCGCATCAGCTGAACTGGCACTGGCACCTGGAGAAGGACGGCAGCCAGCGCCTGTTGCCGTCACTGCCCGTCAATCACCGCCTGCTGCGCATTGATGCGTTGTGGTTCCTGGATGCCGAGCGCGCCGAGCTTGGCCATCTCGAGGCGGCGCCTGAAGAAACCCACTGGCTGGACCTGCCCGCGCTCAAGCACGAAGACAGTCGCCATTTGCGCGATGCCCTGCCGGCCAGTCGCCTCTCGCACCGCGTGCCGCTGCCGCAGGTGTTCGACGCATTGCAGCGCGCGGAGCTGACACCCAAGCCCGTCCTCACCCTGCACGCCCTCACGCGCCACGCCCGCCTCGCCGCTGGCACGCCGCCGCTGGCGTATGCGCGCCTGGCCTTCGACTACGCGGGTGAACGCCTGCCCGGTCGAGGCGGCGAACCCCTGGTGCGACGCGTGCGCAACGGTGCGCTGGTCGAAATCACCCGCCGTCGCGCCGAAGAACTCACGGCGATGGAGCAGCTCGAACGCGCCGGCCTCACGCCGGGCGTCGACACCGAGGGCTTGCCCTGGGACCTGGCCGACACCTTGCCCGAGGATGCGTGGCTGTTCCCCGGCAAGGGCTACGCCGGTGCGCTGGAAGTGAACACCCCGGCGCGATGGCTGGCGCTGCGACCGAAACTGGAAGTGGAAGGTTTCCAGCTCGACTACGCGCCCAGCTTCCCCTTCGAAGTGCTGGAGGGTCCCGTGCGTTGGTACGGCAACGCGGTGGAAGACACCGACGACCATGCCTTCGACCTGGAAATCGGCATCGAACTGGAAGGCAAGCGCCACAACCTGCTGCCCGCCGTGGCGCAGGCCCTGGCCGAGCACCAGCTCAACCTCAGCCCCACGCCGAACGAGCCCGAGGATGCCGTGTGGTACGCCCCGGTCGACGAACGTCGCCGCGTGCCCGTGCGCCTGAAAGAACTGCGCGGCCTGCTGGCGCCGCTAGCCGAATACCTCGAACGACCGCGCAAAAAACTCCACCTGCCGCGCGTCCAGGCCGGCCGCCTCGAAGAAATCGTCGAAGCACTGCCCGCCGGTGGTGCGCTCGAAGCGCCCGAGCAACTGCGCGGCTTTACCGCGCGCCTGCGCGATGCCGCCGAGCGTGCCAGTGACGCTGTGCCGGAAGGTCTCACCGTCGAACTGCGCCCCTACCAGCGCGAAGGCCTGCGCTGGCTCAATGCGCTGGCCGAGGCGGGTGTCGGCGGCGTGCTGGCCGACGACATGGGCTTGGGCAAAACACTGCAGTTGATCACCCATCTGCTGGCGCTCAAGCAGCGTGGGGCGCTGGCGCGGCCGGCGCTGATCGTGGTGCCGACCAGCTTGATTCCGAACTGGCTTTCCGAAGTCGCGCGCTTTGCGCCATCGCTGAAAGTACTTGCCCTGCACGGCCCGCAGCGTGGCGGCGACTTCTCGCAGCTGGGCGCGCAGGACATCGTGCTGACCAGCTACGCGCTGATTCCCCGTGACGTGGTGACGCTGCGCAAACAGGCGTTTTCACTCATCGTGCTCGACGAAGCGCAGCAGGTGAAGAACCCACGCACCCAGGCGCGTCGCGCCGTGCTGAGCCTGCGCGCGCCGCGCTGCATCTGCCTCACCGGCACGCCGCTGGAAAACCACCTGGGTGAACTGTGGTCGCAGGTCGATCTGGCCGTGCCGGGTTTGCTCGGTGATGAAGGCGCGTTCCGTCGTCACTATCGCGTGCCGATCGAAAAGCAGCACGACACTGACGTGCAGGATCGCCTCAACCGCCGCCTCGCGCCGTTCATCCTGCGCCGCACGAAAGCCCAGGTGGCTTCCGAACTGCCGCCCAAGACCGAGATCACACGGCGCGTGGTGCTCGAAGGCAAGCAGCGCGAACTGTACGAAGGCCTGCGCCTGTCGCTCGCCGAAGAGCTGCGCGAGGTCATCGCGCAGCGCGGCATCGCCCATAGCGGCATCGTGGTGCTGGATGCGTTGCTCAAGCTGCGTCAGGTTTGCTGCGATCCACGCCTCGTGAAGCTCGAGGCAGCGCGCGGCGTGCGCGAATCGGCCAAGTTCGAACTGCTGATGGACATGCTGCCTGCGCTGCTCGCCGAGGGGCGCAAGGTGCTGCTGTTCTCGCAGTTCACCGAAATGCTCAAGCTGATTGCGCACGAGCTCGATCGCCGCCGCATCAGTTACGTCACGCTGACCGGCGAAACCCGGGACCGTGCCGAACCTGTGCGCCAGTTCCAGGAAGGCGACGTGCCGCTGTTCCTGCTGTCGCTCAAGGCCGGTGGCGTGGGCCTTAACCTCACTGCCGCCGATACGGTCATCCATTACGACCCGTGGTGGAACCCGGCCGCCGAGGCGCAGGCCAGCGACCGCGCGCATCGCATCGGCCAGGACAAGCCGGTGTTCGTTTTCCGCCTGATCACCTCGGGCACGGTCGAAGAGCGCATTGAGGAACTGAAAGCGCGCAAGGCCGAACTCGCCGAAGCCGTCCTCGAGGGCGGTGGCACGCGCGAGCGGCTCAGCTTCGACCAGGACGACCTGGATGCGCTGCTGGCGCCGGGTTGAGGCCACGGGGCAGCGTGGTCGCGAGATCGCCTTCCACACGCCACTGGGACAAGCGCATGGTCGATGAAACCCCTTTGCAGCATTGGAACGCGGTCTGGGACAGCAAAACGCCGGATGCCGTGAGCTGGTACCAGCGTCGTCCCGACGTTTCGTTGTCGCTGATCGCCCACGCGCAGCTACCGCGTGACGCCCGCATCATCGATGTCGGCGGCGGTGCATCGACCCTGGTCGATCATCTGCTCGCCGAAGGCTTCGATCGCATCAGCGTGCTGGACATAGCTGACGGCGGCATGCGCCGGGCACGCGAACGCCTGGGTGCCGTCGCATCATCGGTCCAGTGGCTGGTGCAAGATGCCCGATACGTGGACGCTCCGGCATCCTTCGATCTTTGGCACGACCGGGCGGTTTTCCACTTCCTTACGGATTCCGCCGATCGCACGACCTACCTGCAAGGTCTCGCGCGGAGCCTTGCACCCCGTGGACAGCTTATCGTCGCCACGTTCGCGCTTGACGGTCCGGAACGATGCAGCGGATTGCCCGTGATGCGCTACGACGTCGACACGCTGCACGACGCCTTCGGGCGCGAGGCCTTCGAGTTGCTCGAAACGGCAACCGAATCGCATCGTACGCCGTGGGACGCCGAACAGCGCTTTACCTACGTGCGCTTGCGCCGACGCTACTGAGCCTTAGGACGCGGGCGTCGCCCGCGTGCGCAGCAAGGCATCCACCGCCTGTTGCCATTCGGGCGTGCCGGGCCTCAGTTGCGGCGCTTCCTGGCCGAGTCGCCGTTGCACGGCGTTGTTCCATTCCACCGAACCATAGTCCGGGCCATGCGCCTGGCTGTCACTCACGCCCAGGCGCTGGTCGACCCATTCGAACCATTCCTTCGAACCCAGCGTGGCGTTGACGGGTGCGGCGGCTTCCGCCTGGGGCTTGGGCGGTTCATTCGGATGCGGCGTCGACGGCGATGAACAGGCGGCGACGATGGCGGCAAGCGGAATCGTTAGGAAAATGATACGGCGCATGCGGATGCTCCGTTCGGTGGACCATCGTCGAGCTTACGTCGGTCCGTCGCCCCGCTGGTGAATCGAACCTGACGCCGTGGCGTCACGCACCTGGCGCAACGACGGTGCCCTGATGGAACAACGCACGCCACGTGCCGTCCCCGCGCTTCCACAGCGTGGTACGCCGCGTCATGCGTTCGGCCTGGTGCAGCGTGTAGGTGAGCAGGTAGACGTCGTTCGCCAGACGCACGACGTGGAAGTCCGATGCGTCGAGATCTTCGACCACGGGACTACGGTGACGCTGCTCAAGCACGTCCAGCACGTGCGAGCGCGAATACACATGGCCGGAAGCACCGATCTCGAAAAAGGACGGATCGGTCATGCGCTCGAAGTCGGCACGCGCGGTGCCGAATTCCGGACGATGAAAGATCGGCTCACGCGCGATCAGTTCGTCCATCACCTGATCGGGCGAAGGCTCACTCACGGCCGGGCGGCCACTTCGTCGATGTGGCGCAGCAGGTCGGCCGGATCGTCGTACACGCGGAACGCCCCTGAGCGCGCCAGCTCTTCCTCGCCATAACCGCCCGACAGCAGGCCCACGCCCAGGCCGCGCGCACGCTGCGCTGCCAGCATGTCCCACACGCTGTCGCCGATGACGAGCGACTGCTGGATGTCGACGCCGAGTCGTTCGGCCGCCGCAAGGAACAGATCCGGATCGGGCTTGGCATGCTTGACCTGGTCGCGCGTTACCACCGGCACCTTCGACGGGTCGACGCCGAGCGCCTTCAGATTCGGCGCGGCCGTTTCCATGCGTCCGCTGGTCGCGATCGCCCACGGATAACCCTGGTCGGTGAGATACGCCAGCAATTCCCGCGCGCCGGGAAGCGGCCGCACCGAACCTTGCGTGTGCTGGCGATTGAACGCATCGGCATGGCGTTGCTGCAGGCGCTTGAGGCGTTCTTCGGTGATATCGAGCCCGGTTTCGCGCAGCAGGATATTCGTGAACAGTCCGCCGCTCATGCCGATCTTGCGATGAATGCGCCACACCGACAGTTCGACGCCTTCGGCATCGAGCGCCTCTTTCCACGCCAGCACGTGCTGGTAAACGCTGTCGACCAGCGTGCCGTCAAGATCGAACAGGAAAGGGGTGCTGTGGCGATGCACGGGGTGGCTCCGCAAAGGGGTGCGCCAGTATGAACCACGCACGCGTCGCCCGCCGCCGTCATCGGGTCTTCACGTCAAGCAAACGTTGGCGTGATGCCGCGCGTTTGCGTGAACGCGCGACGCGGGCTCCTGCCGTGGAGGCATGTGGCCAACCGGTAGTCGGGTGCTCACCGACATCGGCACCACGGGCGCACCCAGGGCATCGGACGCAATGGCCAGGGAAAGGAGCGTAATCGCGACCGCGCTGGCGGCGTAGAGAAGTCGCGGGCCGTGCCTGAACATCCACTTCATGGTGAATTCCTTGACGTCTTCGGCGCCCGGTACCGAACGCGACCGGGCGTGCGCGCGTGCATGCGCGCCGCGGCGACACATCCACGCTTTCAGTGTGGGAATCGCGTACGCAGACGGGCAATCAGGCCGGGCTTAGGCGAGGCGCCACGGTCGCGCTGTGTCGTGCTGACGGGGACTAACGTCGTGAACCGTCAATTGACGATGAGGATCAGGATGACGTGCCGGGCATGAAGCGATAGCCGACGCCAGGCTCGGTTTTCAGCCAGCGCGGTTCGGTGGGGTCGTCGCCCAGCTTCTGCCGCAACTTGCCCAGCACGATGCGCAGGTAATGCGTGTCATGCACATGCGTCGGGCCCCAGATGTCACGAAGCAATTGCTGCTGCGTGACCACACGGCCGGCATGCTGGACCAGCATGGCCAGCACCGCATACTCCTTGCGCGTCAGCGACAACGGCGCGCTATCCAGCGTCGCCTCGCGCAAGGCAAGATCGATCACCAGCCGGCCGTCGTCAAAGCGCTGGGGCGCGCGCGTTACCTCACCGCTTCGCGTGCGCAGCAGGACGCGAAGCCGGGCCATCAGTTCCTGGATGCTGAAGGGCTTGGTGACGTAATCGTTGGCACCGGCGTCGAGCGCACGGACCTTTTCTGCTTCCGCGTCGCGCACCGAAAGCATCAGCACCGGCACCTGGCTCCATTCACGCAACTCGGCCAGCACCTCGTGGCCCTCCTTGTCCGGCAGGCCGATATCCAGGATCACCAGGTCCGGCGAGCGCGTGGCGGCCAGCGCCAGTCCTTCGCTCCCGGTGGCCGCCAGAAGCACGTCATAACCCTCGGCGCGCAAGCCGATATCAAGGAACTTGCGGATCTGCGCTTCGTCGTCGATGACCAGGACGCTGGGCGTGGCGTGACTCATCAGGCTTCTTGGGGCGGTGCCGGCAGGGGCAGGGTGATGCGAATGGTGGTGCCACCGCCGTCGCCGGGCAAGGCCTCGACGCTGCCGCCGTGCGCGCCGATCATCCCGCGGCATATGGCCAGGCCCAGGCCCGTGCCCTGCGGTGCCCTGTCGCCACGCGAGACGGAAAAGAACATATCGAAGATGCGGGCGCGTTCGTCCTCGGGAATGCCCGGGCCGCGGTCGGTGACGTCGATGCGCAGCTGCTCGCCGATGCGCGACGCCTGGACGCGGACGGGCTGTCCCGGCGGCGAGAAGCGCGCCGCGTTCTCCAGGATGTTGAACAGCGCCTGCTCAATGAGCGCCGGATGGGCGTAAAGCAGCAGGGTTTCCGGTGGCAGCGCCACGTCGACGCGCAGGTCGGGAAAAAGCTTGTGCAGGCGATGCACGGCCGCGCCCACGATTTCGGCGACGTCGGTCCAGTCACGATTGAGCTTGAGCGTGCCGTGGCCCAGGCGGGTCATGTCGAGCAGGTTCTGGATGTAGCGATCCAGGCGCTGCCCCTCGCCCAGGATGGCCTCGAGGAGTTCGTGGCGCTCATGGGGCGGCAGTTGTGCGTCGTAGCTCAGCAGCGTGCCTGCCGAGCCAATCATCGAGGCAAGCGGCGAACGCAGATCGTGCGAAACCGACGACAGCAACGCGTTGCGCAGGCGTTCCGTCTCGCCTTGCACGCGCGCGCCTTCCAGCTCATCGGCCAGTCGCGCGCGCTCCAGGGCCTGCGCGATGTCCTGCACCATGGCCAGCGCGAGACCGCGCTGATCCGGCGAAAGCTCACGGATGTCCTTGCCGAAGCGAAGGGCAACCACGCCGACCGCCGCACCGCCGCTGCCCAGCGGCAGCACCCAGCAAGGCGCCGCATTCAGCGTATCAGTGAAGCGCCCGGCGGCTTCGCTGTGCTGTTCGGCCCAGTCGGCTGCGGCCAGGTCCTGGGGCGTGAGCGCCATGTCGCGCGGCGACGCGATAGCGATCTGCAGTACGCGTGACGGGTCGCGATGCAGGATGGCTGCATCGCAGCGCAAAGCATGCGCGAGCGCCACGACGCCAGCATCACGCACGGCCGGCGCGTCGGTGCTGGCCGTCAGACGCTGTCCCAGGGACAGCAGTGCGCGCGTATGCGCGTGCGCCGCACGCATCGACTCCACCTGGCTGGCCAGTCGCGTGGCCAGCCGGCTGCAAATGAGGGCTGCGAGCAGGAACAGGCAGACCGCAAGCACATCGTCGAAGCTGGAAATGGCCAGCGTGTAACGCGGCGGCGCGAAGAAAAAGTTGTAGCCAAGAAAACACAGGATGGCTGTATAGACCGCCACCGCCATGCGCGTGCGCACCGCGACCACCAACACGGCCGTAAGGAAAATCAGCGACAGATTGGCGACCGAAAGGTAACGGTCGGCGATAAACGAAAGCCCAAAGGCCACCAGCGTGGCCATCGTCGCGTAGACGTACTCGCCGCGACGACCACGTCCGCCTGTCATGTGCAGGCGCCGGCGCGATTGCGCGCGCTCGGCGGGCGTCGCGATGATGGTCAGTTCAAGGTGCGCACCCTTGCGCAACAGCATTTGCGTCAGCGATCGACCCAGCATGCGCGCCAGCGGCCGTTCGCGCGTGCGTCCGAGGATGATCTGGCCGATGCCTTCGCGATCCGCGTGCGCGATCAGTTCGTCCGCGACGACATGGCCGCGCAAGACGATGGTGTCGCCACCAAGGCGCCGCGCCAGGCGCATCGCCGCGTCAAGTCGCTCTCGCCGTGCCGTATCCAGCGATGCGCCGGTGTCGACAAACGCGACGCTCCATGGCGCGCCGCGTCGCTCGGCGATGCGCCGCGCCACGCGCACCAGGTATTCGCTCTGGCCATGCCCGTCGATGGCGGCCAGTACGCGCCGCCGCACCGGCATGGCGCTACCTTTTGCCAGCATGTGATCGCGAAGGTCGCTGTCGACATGGCCGGCGACGGTGTCGACCGCCAGTTCACGCAGCGCCGCGAGATTGGTTGGCGAGAAGAAGGCATCGAGCGCGGCGGCTGCCGTTTCCGGCACGTAGACCTTGCCCTGTTTCAGGCGCTGGATCAGCTCGCGCGGCGGGAGGTCCACCAGCACGATATCGCGCGCGCGATCAAGGAAGACATCCGGCACGGTCTCGCGAACATGCACGTTGGTGATGCGACGGATCTGGTCGTTGAGGCTTTCCAGGTGCTGCACATTGAGCGCGGTATACACCTCGATGCCCGCGTCCAGCAGCTCGGCGATGTCCTGCCAGCGACGTTGGTGGCGTCCGCCGGGAAGATTGGTATGCGCCAGTTCGTCGACGAGCAACACGGCGGGTTTGCGCGCCAGCGCCGCGTCGAGATCGAACTCGGTGAAGTCGCGTCCACGGTAGTTGACCGTGCGACGCGGCAAGATTTCCAGGCCTTCCATCAACGCCGCCGTTTCCGGCCGGCCGTGGGTCTCGACAAGACCCACGACCACGTCCACACCCTGGCGCTTGAGCTCGCGCGCCGCCGACAGCATGGCAAAGGTCTTGCCCACGCCCGGCGCCGCGCCCAGGAAAACCTTCAGCCGATGGTTCGACGCCGCCGCGACCTGATCGAGCAGGGCATCGGCGCGGGCATCGCGGGAGGAAACACTCATGGGCTGGAGAAGGCCGCGTCGGGGGTGTGCATACGGTATGCCTTATCGGCCGTCCAGCGCCATATTCAGCGCCAGCACGTTGACGCGCGGCTCACCCAGTACGCCAAACTGACGGCCACTTGTCGCGCGATCCACCATGGCCTGCACGTTGGCCTCCGTCATGCCCCGGACGCGCGCGACCCTGGCGATCTGATACTGCGCGGCAGCGGGCGAAATGTCCGGATCCAGGCCACTTCCCGACGCGGTCACCAGATCCACCGGCACCGGCGCCGCATTGCCCGGATCGACTGCGCGCAACGCGTCGATACGCTGCTGGATAGCCTCCGTCAGGGCGGGATTGCTCGGGCCCTGGTTGGAGCCGGATGACGATGCACCGTTGTTGGCCATCGGCGCGGTGGCTGACGGCCGTCCCCAGAAGTACTTCGGCTCGGTGAAGGATTGCCCGATCAGCGACGAGCCGACCGCTTTGCCGTGCTCCATCACCAAACTGCCATTGGCCAGGCGGGGGAACAGCAGCTGGGCCGCACCGGTGACGGCGAGCGGATAGGCGATGCCAGTGACGATGCTCAGCAGCACTAGCATCATGATGGATTGTCGAATGAGCTTGCCCATGGCGAATGTCCTCAGAACGTGCCCTGGAGGGTGACGAAGACGCGACTGCCGCCGACGTCACGGCACGTCGACGCCTGCATGAAACTGCACGTCTTGCCGTAGAAGTCGTGGTTGTCCGCATACGACAGGCCAGCGGTGACCGCGACATGCGTGCTGATCTGGTATTTCGCGGCGACACTGGCGTCGCTGTAGCCCGGATCCCTCGCACCGTTCGCCAACGGCGTCACCAGCGTGGTGGTGTAGTGCGTGTGGCCCGCGTGAAGCAACAGGCTCCACGCATCGCTCAGGGGCACGGAAGCGTCCACCTGGAGATAGGAGGTGCCGCGGGAGTCGCCACGGTAGCCCTGCTCCACATCGACGCCGAAGTAGTCGGTAAGCGCCTGGTTGTACTTCAGCGTCACATACTTCCAGGTGAGGCTGACATTGGCCTCGGCCGTATCGAAGGAGCGGCGGTGCATGCCGGGCAGGCTCAGTTCGGCACCCGGGTACAGGTAGCCGTACACGCCGGCGCGCCATGACCAGTCCTTGCCGAACGACGTGCCGTAGCTGGCGTAGACGTCCCACTCCATGGAGCCATGCGGGTAACTGTGGTCACTGACGCTGGACGCCCAGGTGCCGGCGGCGAAGCCATTATCAAGGCTCAGGTCGGCGCCGCCCTGGATCGCCGGATGGGCCCAGGTCTGGGTGAGTCCGCGAAACAGATAGTCGGAAGTGACGGCGACATTGCCCGTCACGGTGGTCTCGGCATCAGCCGAGGTGCTGGCCAGACATCCGAGCGCGGCAAGAAGGGAAAGCGGAAGGGAGGAACGGTAATTCATGAAGGACTCCGGCGCGCGCTGCGCGCTGCAGAAGGTGAAATCAAATGCCGGCGTAACCGCCAAGCACGTAGTCGTCGTCAGCGGATGCGTCATCGCGCTGGCGCGGCGGCAGGGGAATCACGTTGGACGCGTTCGGCGCAGGCAGCGCAATCACGACGTCGCAAGGCGAGTCGTCCGACGACAGGCGCAGTTCCATCGCGGGATGCGCGGCGTCGGGGAGCGAAACGGAAAGTGTGAGGGTGTGCATGAGGATCTCCAGCAAAGGTCGGTGCGATCAGGCGAGCCCGATCAGCACCAGCAACATGTCGATCAACTTGATGCCGGCGAACGGCACGACCATGCCGCCAAGGCCATAGACCAGCAGGTTGCGGCGAAGCAGGGCAGCGGCGCCCAGCGCGCGATACTTCACGCCTTTCAGTGCCAGCGGGATCAGGCAGATGATGATCAGCGCGTTGAAGATCACCGCCGACAGGATGGCGCTCTGCGGCGTGGCCAGGTGCATGACGTTGAGAGTGTCAAGCGCGGGGTAGGTCGTGGCGAAGGCCGCCGGAATGATGGCGAAGTACTTCGCGATGTCGTTGGCGATCGAGAACGTCGTCAACGCACCGCGCGTGATCAGCATCTGCTTGCCGATCGCCACCACTTCGATGAGCTTGGTCGGATTCGAATCCAGGTCGACCATGTTGCCGGCTTCTTTCGCGGCCTGCGTGCCGGTGTTCATGGCGACGGCCACGTCCGCCTGCGCCAGGGCGGGCGCATCGTTGGTCCCGTCGCCACACATCGCCACCAGGCGGTTTTCCGCCTGAATCTTGCGGATCAACTTGAGCTTGGCTTCCGGCGTGGCTTCGGCGAGAAAGTCATCGACACCGGCTTCAGCAGCAATGGCAGCGGCCGTCAGCGGATTGTCGCCGGTGATCATCACCGTCTTGATCCCCATGCGGCGCATTTCAGCGAAGCGTTCGCGAATGCCGCCCTTGACGATGTCCTTCAGCTCGATCACGCCCAATGCGGTCGACCCTTCGGTGACAATCAACGGCGTTGCGCCCCGGCGGGCCACTTCCTCGGCGACTCGCTTCACGAGCGGCGGGAGATGGCTGCCACCGGCCTCCAGATACTTCTCCACTGCATCGAGCGCGCCCTTGCGGATGTGACGTTCGCCGATATCCACGCCACTCATGCGGGTCTGTGCCGTGAAGGGCACGAACACCGCATGGTCCTGTTCAATCTGGCGCTCGCGCAGGCCGAAACGCTCCTTCGCCAGCACCACGACGCTGCGGCCTTCGGGTGTTTCGTCCGCCAGCGAGGCGAGTTGCGCGGCATCGGCGAGGATCGATTCCTCGACACCCGGCGCCGGCAGGAACGCCACCGCCTGGCGATTGCCCAGCGTGATCGTTCCGGTCTTGTCGAGCAGAAGCACGTCCACGTCGCCGGCCGCCTCAACTGCGCGACCGGACGTGGCGATCACGTTGGCGCGGATCATGCGCTCCATGCCGGCAATGCCGATGGCGGAGAGAAGCGCGCCAATGGTGGTGGGGATCAGGCAGACCAGCAGCGCGACCAGCACGGTGAGCGTGATCGGATGGCCGTGGCCAGCGGCCTGCACGCTGTAGATCGAGTAGGGCAGCAGCGTGGCGCAGGCCAGCAGGAAGATCAGCGTGAACTTCGCCAGCATGATCGTGAGGGCGATTTCGTTCGGCGTCTTGCGACGCGATGCGCCTTCGACCATCGCGATCATTCGGTCGAGGAAGCTCTCGCCCGGATTGCTGGTGATGCGCACGACCAGCCAGTCGGAGAGCACGCGCGTGCCACCGGTGACGGCGCTGCGATCGCCGCCCGACTCGCGGATCACCGGTGCGGATTCACCCGTGATGGCGCTCTCATCGACGCTTGCTGCACCGACCACCACTTCGCCATCGCCAGGCAGCGTCTCGCCGGCTTCGACCAGCACCAGGTCGCCGCTGCGAAGGTCACTGGAGGTGACGAACACCACCGAGGAATCCTTGTGCGGCGCCGACAGCTTCTTGGCCAGTACGTCCTTGCGCGAGCTGCGCAGCGACTCGGCCTGCGCCTTGCCGCGTCCTTCGGCAATGGCTTCGGCGAAGTTGGCGAACAGCAGCGTGAACCACAGCCAGATGCTCACCCAGAAGATGAAGCTGGCGGGCGCCTCGCCGTGCCCGGCCAGCGCCTGGCCCCACAGCAGCGTGGTCAGCACGCTGCATACGAAGACCACGAACATCACCGGATTGCGGAACTGCTGCTTCGGCGACAGCTTGCGCACGGCGTCGGCCATGGCCTTGAGAATCAGTTCGCGATCGAAACCGCGCATTGCATGCGAATGCGATGACATGAGTCGATGCCTCGTGAATCAATGAGCCGACATCAGGAACTCGGCGATCGGGCCAAGTGCCAGTGCGGGAAGGAAGGTAAGTGCGCCGACCACGATGACGATGCAGGCGAGCAGGACCACGAAGAGCGGCGTATGCGTCGGCAGCGTGCCGGCGGAGGCAGGTACATGGCGCTTGGCGGCGAGCGAACCGGCCATGGCGAGCATGGCGATGGCCAGGAGGAAGCGCGCCAGGAACATGCAGATGCCAAGCAGGACGTTCCAGAAGGGCGTATTGGCGGACAGGCCACCGAAGGCGCTGCCGTTGTTGTTCGCGGCGGAGGTCACGGCATAAAGCATTTCGCTGAAGCCGTGCGCACCCGGATTGGCGACGCCCGCAACACCCGCAGGCGTCATTACAGCAACGGCCGTACCCACCACCACGAGCGCGCAAGGCACCAGCACGGCGAGGCTGGCCATTTTCATTTCGTGCGCTTCAATCTTCTTGCCGAGGTACTCCGGCGTGCGGCCGACCATCAGTCCGGCGATGAAAACGGCCACCACCGCGAAGGCCAGCATGCCGTAAAGACCCGAGCCGACGCCGCCGAAGATCACCTCGCCCAGCTGCATCAGCCACATGGGAACGAGGCCACCGAGCGGCGTGAGCGAGTCGTGCATGTTGTTGACCGCGCCACAGGAAGCGGCCGTGGTAATCGCGGTGAACAAGCCGCTGGAGGCGATGCCAAAACGGGTTTCCTTGCCCTCCATGTTGCCGCCCGACTGCAAGGCGCTGGCATGGGTATCGAGCGCCAGGCCGTGCATGGCGGGGCTGGCGGCCTGCTCGGCGGCAATGACGCCAGCGGTGAGCGGGATGAAGATCAGCAGCATGGTGGCGAGGATCGCCCAGCCCTGCCGCCGGTCTCCCACCATGCTGCCGAAGGTGTAGCAAAGTCCCGCCGGGATCAAAAAGATCGCCAGCATCTCGAGGAAATTGCTGAAAGGTGTCGGGTTTTCGTACGGATGCGCGGAGTTGGCGTTGAAAAAGCCACCGCCATTGGTACCCAGCTGCTTGATCGCGATCTGCGACGCGGCGGGGCCCATCGGCAGGGTTTGCGAACTCACCGGTGACGTACGCGTGACATCGTGGCCCTGCGCATCCTTGACGACATTGCCGTTAGCATCCTTGACGGTTTCGGTCATGGTCGTGGCCTGCACCGTCGGGACATCGACGTAGTCACGCAGGTTCTGCACCACGCCCTGCGATGCCAGCAGCAAAGCCAGGATGAACGAGAACGGCAACAGGATGTAGACCGTGCTGCGCGTCATGTCGACCCAGAAGTTGCCGACGCTGTCGGCGCTGCGACGGGCGAAGCCACGCACCACGGCCACTAGCACGGCAATGCCCGTCGCCGCCGAGAGGAAATTCTGTACGGCCAGGCCGAGCATCTGCGTGAGATAGCTCATCGTGCTTTCGCCGCCGTAACCCTGCCAGTTGGTATTGGCGACAAAGCTGATGGCGGTGTTCATCGCCGAGTCCGGCGTCACTGCACCAAAGTGCTGCGGATTCAGCGGCAACCACTGCTGCACGCGCTGCAGCGCATACACCACCAGCAAGCCAGCCATGTTGAACAGCAGCATGGCGAACGCGTAGCGACGCCAGCCCATCTGCTCGCCCGCATCGACGCCGCTGAGGCGGTACAGAGCCTTTTCGATCGGCGCACCCTTGCGTGTCACGCCGTTGGCCTGCTCGGCGAAGACCAGGGCCATATACGCACCGACGGGCTTCACCAGCAGCAACAGCACGACCAGGTAGATCGCCAGTTGGAGCAAGTCATTGGAAGTCATTCAAACCACTCCGGCTTGAGCAGGGCCACGCACAGGTAACCCAGCAAGGCCACGGCGATGACCGCGGCCAGGGCATAGAAAATGTTCATGGGGAAACTCCGCGTCAGGGACGGCGACCGAGTCGGTCGCAGATCAGCAGGAAACCGATCGATGCGGCGAGCAGGACGAACGAAAAGAGCAGGTAGATGACGTCCATGGAATCAAGGCGCCGTGTGGGTTGGGAACGGTGCCCATTGTCGAAAGCGGCGCATAACAAAGGGGTAGCGAAATCCAGCGTTGGCGTATAGAACGCGTAAATTCTTGGGTGCCCGATCGCACCGCCGCCTCGCCAGCGCAACACGTTCGCAAGGACGGCCCGCTAGTCTTCAACCATGCCGACTCCCAAGCCCCATGCCGCCTGGCACGTTTTCCTGGCCTTCCTGTCCCTGGGCCTGACGTCGTTCGGTGGACCCATCGCGCACCTGGGATACTTTCGTCGCGCGTTCGTGACGCAACGTCAGTGGCTGGACGAAACCCATTTCGCGCACTTGCTGGGCCTGTGCCAGCTTCTGCCAGGGCCGGCCAGCAGCCAGCTGGGTTTCGCCATCGGCCTGCATCGCGCCGGATGGCGTGGCGGGCTGGCGGCGTTTGCGGGGTTCACGCTTCCGTCGGCCTTGCTGATGTTCGCGTTCGCGCTGTGGCTGCCGCGTGGTCCGTGGGGTGGCGCGGTCATCCACGGCTTGAAGCTGGTGGCCGTCGTGGTGGTCGGGCAGGCGATGGCCGGGATGTGGCGCAACCTGATCCCCGACGCGCCGCGTCGATGCATCGCCGTGCTGGTGGGAGCAGCGTTGTTGTTCTGGCCACAGCCGTGGATGTCATGGCTGGCCGTGTTGCTGGCGGCGGGACTCGGCCTGGCCCTGCGTCGCGACATGTCATGCGGTGAAGTAGCCGTAGCGCCGGCAGCGCGCGGCAGCGGAAGCTGGGCGTTGATCGGTTACGCGCTGATGCTGGTCGCCAGCTTCGCATTCATCGCGCATGGTCCGCTTTGGCAACGCACGACGGCAGCCTTGTACCAGGCGGGTGCGCTGGTCTTTGGGGGTGGCCATGTCGTGCTGCCCTTGCTCAAACAATCGCTGGTGGTGCCCGGACTGATTGACGAGAACAGTTTCCTCGCCGGTTACGGTGCTGCCCAGGCGGTGCCGGGGCCGATGTTCTCGCTGGCGACCTTCCTCGGCCAACGCATCGCTGGATGGCCGGGGGCGTTGGCTGGATTGCTGGCGATGTTCGTGCCGGGACTGCTGCTGGTCGTCGGCGTGTTGCCGTGGTGGCACCGATTCGCCGCGCACGACCGGTGGCGCCACGCGGCGGCTGGCGTGCATGCCGCCGTGGTTGGCTTGTTGCTGGCGGCCTTCTGGAATCCGGTCTGGATAGGGGCCATCCATGCGCCGGGCGACGTGGGCATCGTGGCCATCGCCTGGCTGGCGGCATGGCGTTGGCGGCTGCCGGCCTGGGCTGCGGTGTGCTGGTGCGTGTTGGCCGCCTGCGCGCTGAATGCCCTGGTTCCGTCGTATTGAACCTTTCATGCGATCCTTCGTCTGACGGGACGCGGCAAGGTCGCCGCGAATGATCCCATCCACAGGAGTCCGGATTGATGCGTAAGTTGCGTTCGCTTGTTGCCTTGATGCTGCTTGCCTCTGGCTCTGCCATGGCGCAGGACGCGGCACCTGCACCGGCAGGTTCGGTCGCCAATCTCGATGCAGTGGTCGTCAGCGGCATCCAGCCGGGCCCGGGCCTGTGGAAAGTCACCAAGGGTGACCACGTGATGTGGGTGCTCGGCACCCTGTCGCCCTTGCCTGAGCGCATGCAGTGGAAGACCGACGAAATCGACGACGTCATCGCGCACTCGCAGGAAGTGCTGACGGCGCCGGCATTCGGCCTCAAGGCCAAGACGGGCTTTTTCGGCAAGCTGTTCCTGCTGCCGTCACTGATCGGCGCGCGCAAGAACCCCGATGGCAAGAGTTTGCAGGAAGAGGTTTCGCCGGAAGACTACGCGCGCTGGACGCGCCTCAAGCAGCAATACATTGGCAGCGATCGCAGCATCGAGGACTGGCGGCCCATGTTCGCGGCTTTCGAGCTTTACGAAAAAGCCATCAAGCGCAATGGCCTCAATAGTTCCGGCGGCGTCAAGGACACCGTGCGCGACCTGGCCAAGAAGCACAATGTGAAGGTCACAGCCACGCGTTACCAGATGGAAATCGAGGAGCCGCGCGCCGCGGTGAAGATGTTCAAGAGCGCGTCAATGGAAGACCGGCCGTGCTTCACCCAGACGCTGGACACCGTTGAGCACGGCCTGGGCCAGGTGACGGCGCGCGCCAATGCCTGGGCCGTTGGCGATATCGACGCCCTGCGCAGCCTGCCGATGAAGGATGGCCGCGAAGCCTGCATCCAGGCGATCACCGGCGCGAGTTTCGCGGAAAAGCTGGGCTTCAAGGACGTTGAGCAACACGTCCGCCAGTTGTGGTTCGAATCGGTCGATCGCGCTCTGTCCAGCAACGCGCAGACGTTTGCCTTGCTGCCGATGGACGAAGTCCTTTCCGCGAACGGCTACCTCGCCCAGCTCAAGGCGCGTGGCTATACGGTGCAGTCGCCGCAGGAGCAGGACGAAGCCGCCGACCAGGCAGCCGACAACGGCGGGAACTGACGCACGTCCTTCCCGCCGCAGGGATCAGGCGCTGGCGTTGTCCAGCAGTGCGATCTCGTCGCGGTGCAGTTCAAGCGTCGTGGCGCCGAGCAGCTCGTCGAGCTGATCGAGGCTGGTGGCGCTGGCGATCGGTGCAGTAATGCCCGGTCGCGCCATCAGCCATGCCAGTGCCACTTGCGAGGGCCTGGCGTTGTGCGCCGCCGCCACCTTGTCCAGCGCATCCAGCACCGCGAGTCCCTTGGGATTGAGGTATTTCGCCACGCCGCCGCCCCGCGCCACGCTCTTGGCCAGATCGGCCTGCGTGCGGTACTTGCCGCTGAGGAAGCCGCTGGCCAGTGCGTAGTAGTTGATTACGCCAAGGCCGTGCTTCAGTGCGAGCGGTTCGAGTTCCTTCTCGTAACCTGCGCGGCTGACCAGGTTGTATTCCGGCTGCAGGGTTTCGTAGCGCGGCAAGGTGTATCGCGCGGCGACCTGCAGCGATTCCTCAAGGCGATCGGCGTTGTAGTTGGACGCGCCAATCACGCGTACCTTGCCCTCCTCGATCAGTCGCGAGAATTCGCCGAGCGTTTCGTGCAAAGGCACGGTCGCATCGTCCTGATGCGCCTGGTAAAGGTCGATGACATCGGTTTGCAGGCGCTGGAGCGAACCCTCCACGGCCTGGCGGATATTGATCGGCGACAGGCCCGGATGTTCGTTCCACTTGGCGACCTTGGTGGCGATGACCACATGGTCGCGCTTGCCGCTCTGGCGCAGCCACTTGCCGATGATGGTTTCCGATTCGCCGCCGCGATTGCCCGGCACCCACGCCGAGTAGGCGTCGGCCGTATCGATCAGGTTGAAGCCCGCATCGACGAAGGCATCGAGCAGGGCAAAGGAGCGCTTTTCATCGACGCTCCAGCCGAAGACGTTGCCACCGAAAGCGAGCGGGGCGACGGTAAGCGACGACTTTCCAAGGGGGCGCTGTTGCATGACGTGTCATTCCTGGGCGGCAAGAGATGAAGCATGCCAGAGGGCACGTCGAAAGGATGTTGCGGCGATCAGTCCGGGTCGCCCAGATGAACCAGGAGCTTGCCGAAGTTGCGACCCTTGAGCAGACCGATGAAGGCGTCGGGCGCACTGGCGAGCCCCTCGACGATGTCTTCGCGATAGCGCATCGAGCCATCACGCAGCCACCCACCCATTTCCTTCAGGAACTCCGGATACGAACGCACGAACTCCGACTGGATGAAGCCACGCAAAGTGATGCTGCGTGTCAGCACGCTGCGCATGAGCGCGGGAAGGCGATCGTTCTCTCCTTTGTTCGAGCCGTCGTCGTTGTAGCTGGCAATCAGTCCGCACAGCGGCACGCGGGCGTAAGTATTGAGCAGCGGCCACACGGCATCCCACACGGCGCCGCCGACATTCTCGAAATAGACATCGATGCCATCGGGGCAGGCCTGCTTCAATTGCCCGGCGAAATCCGGCGCGCGGTGATCGATGGCGACATCGAAGCCCAGTTCATCGCGCACATAGGCGCACTTGTCGGGGCCGCCGGCGATACCGACGGCACGCGCGCCGTGCAGCTTCGCGATTTGCCCCACCACGGAACCGACGGCCCCACTGGCGGCCGCCACCACCAGCGTTTCACCCGCCTTGGGCTTGCCGATTTCGCGCAAGCCGGACCACGCCGTGAAGCCCGGCATCCCGTAGACGCCAAGCGCCGTGGACACCGGCGCCTGCGTGGGATCGAGCTTGCGCACGATCTGCTTCGGCGATGCCAGTGCATGCGTTTGCCAGCCTGCGTAGGCGAGCACGATGTCGCCGGCCTGATACGCAGGATCCCTGGAGGCGATGACCTGGGCGACGGTGCCACCTTCCATCACCTCGCCGATCTCTACCGGTTTGGCGTAGGACTTCGCGGTGCTCATCCGGCCACGCATGTACGGATCCAGCGAGAGGTAGAGCACGCGAAGCAAAACCTGGCCTTGGGACGGCTCGGCGAGTTCGACGTCCTCGAGCCGGAAATCGGCCGGCGTGGGTTCACCCTTGGGGCGGGCGGCGAGCAGGATGCGCTGGGCCATGGCGGTGGGGCGGCGAGTTGAGGGTGTTGGGAGGGTGGTCGCTCTATGGGTAGCAGACCGCAAGTCGCGCCGCCGTTAAGTCGCCTGCTGCGCGGGCTGCGGGGCCGGCTGCTGCGCAGCCTGTAAAGCCGCCCGCTTCGCGGGCTGTAAACAGGGAACAGGGAAAAGCCTCAGGCCCTGTTCGCCGCGGATCTCCGCTTTTCCCCGTTTACAGCTCGCGTTAGCGAGCGGCTTTACAGGCTGCGACAGCGGCCGGCTTCACAGGAGGCGCAGCCTCCGGCTTCACTGCTCTGTATGCAGCCGGCTTCACAGGAGGCGCAGCCTCCGACTCCACCCCGGCAAGCCGCCGGGCGAGCTCCGGATCCGTAATGTGCCCGTGCATAAACAGCAAACCCGTAAACAAGGAAGCCATGACGACACCTCACGAGTGACTGCCAACTGGCAGGGCGCTCAAGGTAGCCAGGTCCCAGGTCCCGAAAAAGCGATATATTCGCAAGTCAGGCTTGAGGGGATTTCAACATGTCGCGGATATCGCTGGACCTGTTGCAGCAGTTCGTCATGGCCGCGCGGCTGGGAAACCTGTCGCGTGCCGCCGAGCAGTCCAACCTGACCGTCAGCGCGCTCAGCCACCAGATCCGCCAGCTGGAGCAGCGCGTGGAGCGCAAGCTGTTCGATCGTGGCCCGCGTGGCGTGCAACTCACGGCGGAAGGGCGCCGCCTGCTTGAGGCCGTCGCGCATCACTTCGAGGGCATCGATCGCGCCATGGCGACCTACCGCTGCCGACGCGAAGAGGCGCTGACCATCAATACGATTCCCGGCGTCATGTCGAGTTGGCTGGTGCCCCGGCTTGCCCGCCTGGTGGCGGCGCATCCGGAGCTTGAGCTCAACCTGCAGTCGAGCGTCGAGCTGGTCGACTTCGAGCGCGATCCCGTCGATGCCACTTTGCGTTATGGCATGGGCACCTGGCCCGGCGTGCAGACCGAACACCTCTTCGGCGAATGGATCGCGCCCGTGGCCGCGCCGTCGCTGATGGCGCGCATGTCTCACCTCAATGCCACCAGCGTGGAAGAGTGGCCGCTGCTGGGCGATCCGGGTGGCCGCTGGGCGGGTTGGTTTGCGCGCTTTGGTGGTGCACCGCCCAAACGCTTCGTCGCGCAATTCGACAACACCGACGCGCTGCAGCGCGCCGCGCTCGAAGGCATGGGCGTCGCCCTCGGGCGCATGGTCACGGCGCGACCGCTCGTCGAGGCCGGTTTGCTGCAGGTGCTGGGCAATCAGTACATGCGCATTCCGGAGGCCTATTACCTCGTCTATCCGGCGCGTTCGCGCGATCACGCGGGCCTCAACATTTTCCGCGACTGGATCCGTGGCGAAGCCAAATGCTATGCCGCGGCGATGGCGAGTGCCGCCGAAGGACGCGGCGAGGCGACATAACGCTACCCCTCTCCGTCGCGAAACCCCACAATAGTCCGTTAGGTTTTTGATCAGAAGGAAACACCCCATGAAATCTCGTGCCGCGGTCGCCTGGGAAGCAGGCAAGCCCCTCACCATCGAGGAAGTGGACGTCGCCAAGCCCAGGGCTGGCGAAGTGCTCGTGCGCATCGTCGCCACGGGCGTGTGTCATACCGACGCCTTCACGCTGTCGGGCGCCGATCCGGAAGGCTTGTTCCCGGTGATCCTGGGCCATGAAGGCGGCGGCATCGTGGAAGAAGTCGGCGAAGGCGTTACCACGCTCAAGCCGGGCGACCACGTCATTCCGCTGTACACGCCCGAATGCGGCGAGTGCAAGTTCTGTCTCTCAGGCAAGACCAACCTCTGCCAGAAAATTCGCGTAACGCAGGGCAAGGGCCTGATGCCGGATGGTACGTCGCGCTTCTCGCTCAACGGCAAGCCGATCCTGCATTACATGGGCACCAGCACGTTCAGCGAATACACCGTGCTGCCGGAAATTTCGCTGGCAAAGATCAGCAAGGAAGCGCCGCTGGACAAGGTATGCCTGCTCGGCTGCGGCATCACCACCGGTATCGGCGCGGTGCTCAACACGGCCAAGGTGGAGCCGGGTGCGAGCGTGGCCGTGTTCGGCCTCGGCGGCATTGGCTTGTCCGTGGTGCAGGGCGCGGTGATGGCGAAGGCCGGCCGCATCGTCGTGGTCGACACCAATCCGGACAAATTCGCCATGGCGAAGGCGCTGGGCGCCACGGACTTCGTCAATCCGCGTGATTACCCGGATACGCCGGTGCAGCAGGTGATCGTCGACCTCACCGACGGCGGCGTCGACTATTCGTTCGAGTGCATCGGCAACGTCAACGTCATGCGTTCGGCCCTCGAGTGCTGCCACAAGGGCTGGGGCGAGTCGGTGATTATCGGCGTCGCCGGCGCGGGCCAGGAAATCAGCACGCGTCCGTTCCAGCTGGTGACCGGTCGCGTGTGGCGCGGCTCCGCCTTTGGCGGCGTGAAGGGTCGCTCGCAGCTGCCCGGCTACGTCGAGCGCTATATGGGCGGCGAGATCAAGATCGACGAGATGATCACCGAAGTGCTGCCGCTGGAACGCATCAACGATGCCTTCGACCTGATGCATGAGGGCAAGGTGATTCGCTCGGTGATCAAATTCTGAGCTCGCCCGGGCGGGTGTCTCATCCGCCCGCGCCTGGCAACTCTGCCGAACGCCCGATGGCACCGTGCGCCATCGGGCTACACACTTGCAGGATGGCCCCTCCGGGCCGTCCTGTACTCACAACGCCCCCACAATCCGCCGGCTAGCCTGCCGCCGAACCCTTCATCCGAGCCTCACGCATGTCGAAGCGCCATCTTTCCGCCGTATTGGTTACCGCCTTGCTGGCCGCCTGCAGCGGCAACTCCATACCCGCGAGCACGGCGGCCGCGCAGGACCAGCCGGCAAGCGGCCTGGTGCCGCCGACCAGTGCCACCGACTACACTGCCTCGCAGATCGATGCCGTGCTGGCCGGTGACTGGCGATCGGAAAAGAACCGCGCCCGCGATGTCTATCGTCATCCGAAGGAAACCTTGCAGTTCTTCGGCCTGCGTCCGGACATGACGGTTATCGAAATCACCCCCGGGGGCGGCTGGTACAGCGAAGTGCTGGCGCCGCTGCTGCAGGACAACGGCCATTACATCGCCGCCATCGCACGGCCCGCCGGTGAAGGCGAGGCCCGTCGTGATGCCAGCGGCCTGCACACCAAATTCGCCGCGGACCCGGCGCATTACGGCAAGGCCCAGATCATCGAGTTCGATCCGAAGGCGCCGGTTATCGGCGAGCCGGGCAAGGCGGATCTCGTGCTGACGTTCCGCAATGTGCACAACTGGGTCGAAGCGGACACGGCACCGGCCATGTTCAAGGCCTTCTTCGCCTCGCTGCGTCCGGGCGGCACGCTGGGCGTTGTCGATCATCGCGCGCTCGATACGGCGCGCGTCGAGGACATCAAGGAATCCGGCTATCTGCCCACGGCATACGTGATCAAGCTGGCGACCGAGGCGGGTTTCAAGCTTGAGGCGCAAAGCGAGGTCAACGCCAATCCGAAGGACACCAAGGATTACCCGAAGGGTGTCTGGACCTTGCCGCCGACACTGACGCTGGGCGAGCAGGACAAGGCCAAATACCTGGCCATCGGCGAGTCTGATCGCATGACGCTGCGTTTCGTCAAGCCGGAGGCCGCGTCCGTCGCGAGTCACTGAAGCGCATGCTGATCGCGCTCAACAAGCCGTTCAACGTGCTGTGCCAGTTCACCCGCGAAGGCGACAAGCGCACGCTGGCTGAATTCGTGCAGCAGAAAAACGTCTATCCGGCGGGACGGCTCGATTACGACAGCGAAGGCCTGTTGCTGCTTACGGATGATGGTGGGCTGGCGCACCGGCTCACCGATCCGCGCCACAAGCAACCCAAGACGTACCTCGTGCAAGTCGATGGCGCGGCCACCGACGAGGCCGTGCAGGCCCTGCGACGCGGCGTCGTTCTGAACGATGGCCCCACGCAGCCGGCCGGTGCCGAGCATGCGGTCGAACCGGACTGGCTGTGGCCACGCGATCCGCCCGTGCGGTTTCGCAAGGCCATTCCCACCAGCTGGCTGAGCATCACCCTGCGCGAAGGTCGCAATCGCCAGGTGCGTCGCATGACGGCCGCCGTGGGATTCCCCACGCTGCGACTCATTCGCGTCAGCGTGGGCGGTTACGCGCTCGACGGACTACCGCCCGGCGAAACGCGCGTGCTCGCGCCCTGAGTCGGCTCAGATACCGAAGAAGGCGCGTGCCGTCGCCGTGCTGTTCGCCGCCGTCACCTCCACCGACTCGCCACGATCGCGCGCGACTTCGTGGCAGATGTGGCGCAGGTACATCGGTTCATTGCGGCGATGGCTCGGCGCGGGTTTCACCGTGCGCGGCAGCAGGTACGGCGCATCGGTTTCGATCATCAGGCGATGGGACGGAATCCGTTTCACCAGCTCACGCAAATGCGTGCCTCGCCGCTCATCGCAGATCCAGCCGGTGATGCCGATATGGCAGTCGAGCGCCAGGTAATCGCGCAGCGCGTCGCCTGAATCGGTGAAGCAATGCACCACGGCGGCCGGCACCTTTTCGCGATAGCGGCGCAGCAGGTTCACGAAATCTTCGTGCGCATCGCGCTGGTGCAGGAACAGTGGTTTGCCCTTGTCCACGGCAATCTGCAGCTGACGTTCGAACACGGCCAGTTGCACGTCGCGCGGCGAATAGTTGCGGTTGTAGTCCAGGCCGGTTTCGCCGACGGCGCGCACCTCCGGTTGATCCGCCAGCTCGCGCAGCAGCGCATCGGTGGCGTCGTCATAGTCGATGGCATGGTGCGGGTGGACGCCGGCGGTGGCGTACAGCTCGCCCGGGAGGCGTCGGGCCAGGTCCAGCGCATGGGTACTGCCCTCTTTCGAGGCGCCGGTGACCACCATCTGCACGACGCCGTGGTCACGGGCGCGTTGCATGACGGCGTCAAAATCGTGATGAAACGATTCATGGGTGAGGTTGGCGCCGATGTCGAGCAGTTCCATACGCGTATCTGATGCAGAAAACACCTATTGTCTCAGAGGCGAGTGCTCTGTGCCGGTGTCGGCGAATCGAAGGCCGTGTCGGGGCAGGATGAAGGCCAGACCAGCGGAGACTTTCAGATTTTGATGCGAATCCTCCCAATTCAGACGACGAGGTCCCACGCTAGGTGAGGGTTGTGCTACCAATGCACCCCTGGTTCGGGATGGCAAAGCGGTCCCGTGGCCCATGACGGGCGCAGTCAACGATACGAGGTGGCGACATGTCGGCAGCGGTCAAGCCGGCGACCAGCATGGAGAGTCAGCAGGAGCCGGGCCGCGAGGCCGCCGTGTGCGACTTGCTGGTCATGCGAGGGCGCCTGAAAGACACCGATCTGGCGCGCGCCAGGCGCCTGCATGAAGAGTCGCCGGAAGGGACGTTGACGGCCCTGCTGGCCCGCCTCGGGCTGGTGTCCGAGCGCGATCTGGCCGATGCCTGGTCGGAGCTGCTGCACACGCCGCTCATGGCGGCGCGCGAGGCCCCCGACTTGCCGCCGGCCGAACTGGACCTCTCGCTGCGGTTCCTGAAGCACCACCACGTGGTTCCGGTCCGCCAGGGCGACGATGATCTGGCCCTGGTGGTGTCCGACCCCGCCGACCCTTATCCCCTTCAGGCGGTCGAGTTGGCCGCGGGCCGCCCCGTCAGCTTGCGCATTGGTCTTCGATCGGAGATCGATGACCTGATCGAGCGGTATTACGGCAGCGGGCGTTCGGCGATGGGCACCATCGTGGAAAATCTCGATGGCGGCATCGCCGCCGAAGACGACGTCGAGCACCTGCGCGACCTGGCATCCGAGGCGCCCGTCATCCGCCTGGTGAACCTGATCCTGCAACGCGCCGTGGAACAGCGTGCGTCCGACGTGCATATCGAGCCCTTCGAAAACCGCCTGAAGGTGCGCTACCGCATCGACGGCGTGCTGCACGAAGTGGAGGCGCCGCCCTCCAGCTCGACGGCTGCGGTGATTTCGCGCGTCAAGATCATGGCCAAGCTCAATATCGCCGAACGGCGCCTGCCGCAGGACGGTCGCATTCAGTTGCGCGTGCAGGGCAAGGAGCTGGACCTGCGCGTGTCCACCGTGCCGACCAGCTTCGGTGAATCGGTGGTGATGCGTATCCTCGACCGCGAATCGGTGGTGTTCGATTTCTCGGAGCTGGGTTTCACCCCGCGGTTCCAGTCGCGCTTCGTCGACGTGCTTGAGCGTCCGCACGGCATTCTTCTGGTGACGGGTCCGACCGGTTCGGGCAAGACCACGACGCTCTACACCGCGCTCTCGAAGATCAACACGCCCGACGTGAAGATCATCACAGTCGAGGATCCGGTCGAGTACCAGATCGAAGGCATCAACCAGATCCAGGTGAAGCCGCAGATCGGCCTGGATTTTGCCGGTGCCCTGCGCTCGATCGTGCGCCAGGATCCGGACGTGATCATGATCGGCGAAATGCGCGATCTGGAAACCTGCCGCATCGCCATCCAGTCCGCGCTGACCGGCCACCTGGTGCTGTCGACCCTGCACACCAACAGCGCTGCGGGCGGCATCACCCGCATGCTCGACATGGGCGTGGAGGATTACCTCCTGGGCTCGACCGTCAACGGCATCCTTGCGCAGCGCCTGGTACGCCGGCTCGATCCGGAAACCGCAACTTCATACGAAGCCCTGCCCGAGGTGATCGAGCAGTTCGAACTGCACAAATACACCGACGAGCGCCCGATCCGTCTGTGGAAGCCCGGCAGCAGCGCCGCCAATCCGACAGGTTATCGCGGCCGCCGCGCCATCATGGAGTTCCTCGTGATGACCGACAGCCTCCGTCGCCTGGTCATGCAGCGCGCCGATGCCGGCGAAATCGAACGCCAGGCCCGTGCCGAAGGCATGCGCACCATGTATGAGGACGGCATCGCCAAAGCCGTTACCGGCATCACCACCATCGAAGAAGTCCTCCGCGTCACTCAGGAAACCTAAACCAAGGCGTCCTGCGCGCGGCAATCCGCTTCGAGCTACGACGCACTCCATTCGCGCTGTTCACCATTCACTGTTCACCCTTTCCCACTCATGACCCAATTCCACTACCGCGCCGTCACCGATTCCGGCGACATCGTGCAGGGCGATATGGAAGCGTCGACCATCGACGAGGTCATCGCACGCCTGCAGGACCAGGGGCATACGCCGCTGGAGGCGCGCCCGGCGACGGAAGTGGGCAGCGCCATGGGCATCGCAGGGTGGTTCAAGCGCGGCCCGTTCACCGGCGACCAGCTCGCCCAATTCACGCACCAGCTGGCCACCTTGCTGGGGGCCGGCCAGCCGCTGGATCGCGCGCTGGGCATCCTGATGGATCTGCCCGAAGCCGAGCACGCCAGGCGCATGGTCGAGCGCGTGCGCGACCGCGTGCGCGGCGGTGTGCCCTTGTCGCAGGCCTTCGATGAAGAACACGGGGTATTTCCCAAGCTGTACATCAGCCTGGTACGTGCGGGCGAAGCGGGTGGCTCGCTGGAAGAAACCCTCAGGCGCCTGGCCGAATACCTGGAGCGCTCCCAGCAATTGCGCGGGAGCATCATCAATGCGCTGATCTACCCGGCTTTCCTGATGGTCGGCGTGCTCGGTTCGCTGGTGCTTCTGCTCGCTTACGTCGTGCCGCAGTTCGTGCCGATCTTCGAAGACATGCAGGTGCCGGTGCCGTGGATCACCCAGGTCGTGCTGGCGCTGGGGCAGCTGCTGCAATCGTGGTGGTGGCTGATTCTGATCGTCGTCGTCGGTGGCGCGGCGCTCTGGCGCGCGCGGCTGCGTGACCCGGAAGCCCGCCTGGCCTGGCACGCGAGGCTGCTCCAGGTGCGCGTGGCCGGCCCGCTCATGCTCAAGGTAGAAACAGCCCGCATCGCAAGAACTCTCGGCACCCTCGTGAAGAACGGCGTGCCGCTGCTGTCGGCGCTCACCATTGCGCGCCAGGTCACCTCCAACCGCGCGCTGGACCAGGCGCTGGAGCAGGCTGCGGAACAAGTGAAGGGTGGCTCGGGTCTGAGCCTTGCGCTGGCGCAATCGCAGCGCTTTCCGCGGTTGGCCCTGCAAATGGTGCAGGTGGGCGAGGAGGCCGGCCAGTTGGACACGATGCTGCTCAAGGTGGCCGATACGTTCGAGCTGGAAAGCCGGCGCGCCATCGATCGCCTGCTCGCCGCCCTGGTGCCGGCGCTGACCATCGTGATGACGGTGCTGGTGGCCATCATCATGGCCGCCATCCTGCTGCCCCTGCTCAGCCTCACCAGCAATATCCAATAGGGCCCGGCCCTTGTCGCCGCCCCCCACTCCCCATCGATGACACGAGGTACATACATGCAGAACAGGCAGATTCGCGGCACCGCCGTTCGCGGCTTCACCCTGCTGGAAATGCTGGCGGTGATCGTGCTGATTGGCATCATCGGTGCGGTGGTGGTCACGCAGGTCGGCAAGAACGTCGACAAGGGCAAGTACGGCGCCGGCAAGGCGCAGCTGACCACGCTGGGCCAGAAGATCGAGAACTACGCCCTCGACAACGGCGCGCCGCCACCCCAGTTGGAAGACCTCGTCACCAAGCCCGCCACGGCACGGAACTGGCAGGGTCCGTACGCCAAGGAATCCGACCTGAAGGATCCGTGGGGCCATCCGTTCGGCTACAAGGCGCCCGGTGACCATGGCAGCTTCGACCTGATCTTCTACGGCCAGGATGGCCAGCCCGGCGGCGAAGGCTATAGCGCCGACGTGGGCAACTGGCAGTAAGCATGTTCCTGACGGCAGACATGGGCCATTCGGGCGAGGCACCCTTGTCGGGTGTATCGCTTCGTGTTCGCGCGTCGCGCCGTCCCATGCGTGCGCGTCGCAGCGTGCGCGGCTTCACGTTGCTCGAAATCCTGGTGGTGATCCTGCTGATCGGCATTGCGGCGGCCGCCGTGTCGGTGTCGGTTACGCAGGGCCTTGCCAGTGCGCGCGTCAACGCCGCCAGCGGCGAAATGGCGGCGGCGCTGCGTGCGACGCGTGCGCGCGCCATCGTCAGCGGCCAGGCGCAGGTGTTCGAAGTGGATACGGTGCACCACGTTTATCGTGGTGCCGACAAGCGCGACGTGCGACTGCCGCAAGGCATGAAACTGAGCATCACCAGCGCGAAGGAAGACCAGCCCAACGCGACCACGGGTCGCATCCGGTTCTTTCCCGATGGCAGTTCCACCGGTGGCCACATCACGTTGCAACGCGAACGTCGGCAGTGGCTGGTGAACGTGTCGTGGCTGACGGGTGCCGTGTCCGTGGTCGCGACATGATGACCATGCCGTCCCTGCGACCCGCGCGCGGCTTCAGCCTGCTGGAAGTCGTCGCGGCGATCTTCCTGCTGGCCATCGCGTTCACCGCACTGATGCAGGTGGCGGGCGGTTCGATGAGCCTGTCGCAGAACGCTGCCGATTACACCCGCGCTTCTATGTGGGCGCGCACCTTGCTCGACACGGCCGACGTCGGCACCGACCTGACGCCCGGCCAGAGCGACGGTCGCTTCGACGATCAGTATCGCTGGCACCTCGTTGTCGCGCCGTGGCGTCCCGCCGATGTCGATCCGGGCATGCCGTCGCCATTGCAGATGGTGAAGCTCGATCTGGATGTCCGCTGGGGCGCGCCGCATCGCGAACGCTCCGCGCATTTCAGCACGTTGCGCTTCGTGCAGCCCGCATCGAACAGCCCGGGTGTGCGGGGTGCGCCGTGAAGGCGCGCGTGCGGGGGTTTTCCTTGCTCGAAGTCCTCGGCGCGCTGGTGTTGCTGGCGCTGTTGTTGCTGGGCGTGTACTCGGGTATTCGCACGGCCACGCACAGCGTCACCAGTGGCACGCAAGTGATCGGCGAACTGGATCAGTTGCGTTCGGCGCAGCAGTTCATGCGACAGGAATTGCAGCAGGTCCAGGCCGTGCCGCAGGGGCGCAACGACCGCGGCGAAAATCTCTACTTTGCCGGCGATGCGACGACCATGCGTTTCGTCGCGCCGTTGCCCGGCTATCTGGGCAAGCTCGGTCCGCAGTTGCAGGAATGGAAACTGGTGTCGGACGGCAAGGGATTCCAGCGCCTCGAGGCACGTTTCGCGCTGATTCCACCGGATGGCAGCCCGCCACAGGCACTGGGCGAGCCGGAAATCCTGATGGACGGCATTCGCGAAGGCCATTTCAGCTATCGCACGCCCGACACGTTCCAGCAGCGCGGCAGCTGGTCCGGGCACTGGGACGACCAGCGACTGCTGCCCAGCATCGTGCGCGTCGAACTCAGCTTGCGCGGACACTACGACTGGCCGCGCCTCGATGCCCCCCTGCGCGTGGACCCGACCGCGGCGTTCGGCCAGGGCCAGGGATTGTTGCAGGGCCTCAATCGTCCGGTGGTGCAATGACGAACGCGCCAGCCATGGCATGTCGCCCCCAGCGCGGTGTCGCGCTGCTTGTGGTGCTTTGGGCATGCACGCTGCTCGCGATCCTGCTGGGTAGTTATGCCGCGCTCGCGCGCACGGAGGGCTTGCAGGCGCGCTATCAGTTTTCGCAGGCCCGCGCGCATTACGCCGCGGAGGCGGGCGTGATGCGGGCGATCTACGCTTTGCAGGATCCGTCGCCGGCTACGCGCTGGATGCCGGACGGGCGCGATTACACCTTCACGTACGAAGACGCCCGGGTGACGCTGCGCGTGGTCGATGAAAGCGGGAAAGTTGACATCAACAGCGCGTCGCCGGATGTCCTTGGCGGCTTGTTCCGCGCTGCCGGCGTGCCGGACGGCCAGGCCAGCGAGCTGGCCAACCGGGTGGTGGAGTGGCGCAGTTTCGGCGTCCTTCCCGGTAGCCAGACGGGCGCCTACGGCATGGCCGGACGAGATTACAAGCCGCGACATGGGCCTTTTGCCAGCGTGGAGGAGTTGCAGATGGTGTTGGGCATGGAGCCGGCGATCTACCAGAAGATCGCCTCGCAGGTGACGCTGTGGTCGGGCCGCAACGCGCCCGAACCAACGTTCGCACCGCCCCTGGCGCTGATGGCCGTGCCGGGCATGACGCCGGCCCAGGCGCAGACCCTGCTGGCGGCAAGGGCTCAGCAAGGTGTAAACGCCACCCTAGGCGGCGGTCGGGGAGTGACGCATAGTATTTACTCAGAGGCGACCCTGCCGGATGGAACGCGCTCGATCTTGCGTGCCACGGTGCGGTTGCAGGGAGCCAGGTCCGGAGCACAGCCATACGCCGTGCTGCGCTGGCGGGAGGGTGAAGGGGAGTGAATAAGACGAACGCGCTGCAACCGCAGTTCGAGCGCCTGCGCCGTGCCTGGCGTGCCTCGCCATTGCCGCGATTCCTTGGATGGTGGGGGCAGGAGCTGGCGGCCATGCTGCCCGATCGCTGGCGCCACGCCCTGCAGTCGGGCGCCATCTGGTTCCTGATCGAGCCGACGCCCGGCGGATGGCAGGTGCGTCGCTCCGGCCACGCCGAGGTGCTGGCCCGGTGGAGTGACGAGGGGGACGCCACCGTCCAGCAGGTCGCATTGAACGACGCCTTGCGCGGCGTTGATCGCGAAGACCTGCGCCTGGCCCTGTGCCTGCCCGCCGGCATGGTGCTGCGTCGTTCGCTGAGCCTGCCGATGGCCGCGCGCGACACGCTGCATCGCGTGGGCGCCTTTGAAATGGATCGCCAGACGCCGTTCCGCATCGACCAGGTGCGCTACGACATCCGCGAACTCGATTTTCCACCCAGTGGCGGCCGCCTGATGGCCGAACTGGTCGTGGTGACGCGCGCTGTGCTCGATCCGCTGCTGGCGCGCCTGGAGCACCTGGGCATCGCCGTCGATGCGGTGGATGTCGCCGATGGTGTTACCCGCCACGGCACCAATCTGTTGCCCCCCGAACTTGCGCCGCGTCGCGCCAACCCGCGTCGCCGCATCAATCTCATCCTGGCCACTGCCTGTGTCCTGCTCGTGGGGCTGGTGCTGGCGCAGTGGCTGCACAATCGCCGCGAAGTGCTGGCGCAAATGCAGAGCCAGGTGGAAACCCTGCGCGGTGAAGCGCAGCAGGTGGCAGCCTTGCGCCAGCAATTGCAGGACAACGCCGGTGCGGCGGGCTTCCTTGCCGCGCGCAAGCGAAACACCGTGTCGGCGCTGGCCGTCATGAAAGACATCAGCGAGCGACTGCCAACAAGCGCATGGCTTGAACGCCTGAGCATCGACAACACCGGCCAGATCGGCTTCCAGGGGCAAAGTCCCCAGGCCGCGCGCCTGGTCGATGCGCTGAAGGGATCCCAGGTGATTACCGACGTGAACTTCCAGGGCACGATCCAGGCGGATCCGTCGACGGGCAAGGAGCGCTTCTATTTGGTGGCACGCATGCGCAAACCTGATGCGGGCAGGGTCGAGCCGGCCCCGGCCGCAAGCGCGCGGGGTGCGCCATGAAGATGCCCATCATGAGCCCGCGCGACAGCCGTATCGCCGCCATCCTCCTGTTGCTGGTGGTGTTGATCGCCGGCTACTTCGTCTTGCTGCACGGTTGGTTCGTGTCGCCGTTGCTGGACATCCGTTCGCAGATGGCCGATTTGCGCGATACGCAGTCGCGCTTCGCCGCCGCCATCGCCGAGAAACCGGAACTGCAGAAGCGCATCGCCATGCTGGGGCAGGGCCAGGCGGCCAGCCAGGCTTTCCTGCCGGAAGACAATCCCAGTGCTGCCGCAGCTGGCCTGATGCAGCGCGTGGTCGATGTGGTCGCGGCGCATCCGGAAGGCGGTAGCTGCGATGTCACCCAGAAAATGCCCGTTCCCAATCCGACCGCCGCGGCCAACGAGCCGTATCGCAAAGTGGCCGTGAGCATCAGCCTGCGTTGCGACGTGCAGCCGCTGGCCGGCGCGCTGCAGCAGCTGGAGCAGGGCTCGCCTTATCTGTTCATCGATGACATGAGCATCTACCGCAACCCGGTGGCGGCGCAGCAAAACAACGCGCTGCCGCTCGAAGTGCAGTTCACGCTGAGTGGCTATATCCGCCAGACCAAGGCGGCAGGTGCGGCGAATGCACCCGTCGCGACGCCGGGAGACGACTCGTGAACGCCGCCGGCCAGCGTCGCCTGACGCCCGTCCTTGCCGGGACGGTCATTGGGCTTGCCGTGGTGTGCCTCGTCCTCATGGCCGGCGTGGGACGTGGCGTGCACTGGGACAGCCCCAGGACCCCCGCTGAACTGCCCGATGCGCGCGCCGGCAACCTCCCGGTACCCGTGCCCCTGGCGCAGTTCGCCGCGGTCTGGCAGCAGCCCCTGTTCAATCCCGATCGCAAGCCGGTGACGCGCGCGGCCAAGGGCGGCGCCAATCTCGGTGACATGCAGTTGACCGGCATCATCATGACGCCGGGCCTGCGCATGGCGTTGCTGCACGCCAAGGGTGGCGACAGCGACATTCGTGTTCGTGAAGGTGAGACCCTGCCCGATGGCAGCTGGAAACTGGTCGAACTGAAGCCGCGCGCAGCGGTGTTCGAATCCGGCAGCGGTCGCACCGAGCTGGAGCTGCCCGCCGGCGCACCGATCGATGCCCCCAAGCAGGTTGCCGCGACCCAGGCTTCGGCCAGCGTCCCTGCACTGGGCTTGCCGGCAGGCGCCATGCAGCGCGTGGCGCCGGGCACCGGCAATCACATGACATTCCAGGCCGGCGGTGACGGTACCGCGCGTGCGACATCGGCGGCTCCGTCGCCCGATAGCAACGCGCCACGCCCGCCGCAAAGCGACGAATCGCTGCAAGCCGACCGTATTCGACAACTCAAGGCCGCCATCCAGAAGCGCCGTGCCGAGCAAGCTGCCGGCACACCAGAAGGAGCACATTGATTTATGTCCCGCCCATTCCTTACGTCCGCTCTTCGACTCAGTAGCCTGGCGGTGGCCCTCGGATTAGCCGGCTGCCAGGCGCTGCCCAAGCCACCGGATGACGGCATGCTCCAGCGCGAAGCGATGGCGGGCACCGAGAAGCCGGCCCCGAAGCCGCATCCGATCAATACCGGACAGCCGCCGCCGCCGGAAACGGTCATCCCGTCGCAGATCAACGCCGGCACCGGCACCTTCATCCGTCCCAGCGCACTGGCGACGCCGAAGCCGCAGGCTGCCGGTGAAGGCGCGGTGACCTTCAACTTCGAGAACCAGCCGGTGCAGGCCGTGGTGAAAGCCATCCTTGGCGACCTGCTCAAGCAGAACTACGTCATCACGCCAGGCGTGCAGGGCAATATTTCGTTCTCCACCTCGCAGCCGGTCGATTCGACGCAGGCGTTGCCGATTCTCGAAACGCTGCTGTCGTGGACGGGCAACGCGCTGGTGCTGCGCAATGGCACCTACACCGTGTTGCCGTCCAAGGACGCCGTATCCGGCGGGATCGTGCCGAGCCTCGGCGCCATGGCGCCGCGCGCGGGCCTGCAGGCGCGCCTTTTTCCGCTGCGCTTCATCTCGGCGAACGAGATGCAGAAGCTGGTGAAGCCGTTCGCGCGCGCTGATTCCGTTCTGCTGGTTGATCCCTCGCGCAATCTGATCGTCTTGTCGGGCACGCCGCAGGAGCTGGAAAACTACCAGCGCACGATCACCACCTTCGACGTCGACTGGTTGCGTGGCATGTCGGTGGGTGTATTCAACCTGCAGCACGCAAATGTGGCCGACCTGATGCCCAAGCTCGACGGCATGTTCGGCGCAAAGGGCGATACGCCGCTGGCGGGCATGTTCCGCTTCATTCCGATCGAGCGCACCAACGCCCTGGTCGTCATCACCACGCAGTCCGACTACCTGCGTGAGATCGGTGGCTGGATCACGAAGATCGACAACGGTGGTGGCAACGACCCGCAGTTGTTTGTCTATGACGTGCGCAACATCAAGGCCTCGGATCTCGCCCAGTACCTTGCGCAGATCTATACCAACAACGCCGGTAACGGCGGCGGCGGTGGCGCGAAGGTGGGCCCGGGCCTGTCGTCGGGGACGCTTGGCAGTGCCGATAACGCCATGGGTTCGGCCAGCGGCATGGGCAGCACGGCCGGCAGTTTCGGCAGCAACACCAATGGCGGCCTGGTCGGCACCAACGGCAGCATGCCGGGGCTTAATGCCGGCGCGGGCTTTGGCAACAACAACAGCGGCTTTGGCTCTTCCGGCACCAGCATCGGCTCGCCATTTGGCGCGTCGCCGAATAACGGCGGCGGACAGTCGGGTGGACAGCAGTACGTTTCCGAAGACGGCAGCGTGCGCATCAGCTCGGTCGATTCGAACAACCAGCTGCTCGTGCGTGCGCGTCCTTCGCAGTGGGAGGAAATCGAATCGGCCATCCGCCGCCTCGACAACACGCCGCTGCAGGTGCAGATCGAAACGCGCATCCTCGAAGTGAAACTCACCGGGCAGTTCCAGTTTGGCGTGCAGTGGTACCTCGAAGGCCTGATCGGTGGTTCGCCGGATGGCAATGGCGGTTACACGCCGGGCCAGCCGGGCAACCAGCAGCAGTGGGCGATTGGCGGCGGTGGCGCCACGTTCAGGCCGGGCACCGATTCGTTCTTCTACTCGTTCATCAACAAGAATCTGCAGGTCGCCGTGCACGCCATGGAGACCAACGGCAATACCAAGACCCTGTCCGCGCCATCGCTGGTCGTGCTCAACAACCAGACTGCGCAGATCCAAGTGGGCGACCAGGTGCCGATCAACCAGACCAGCGTGAACCCGGGCGTGGGGACGGCGACGTATAACCAGGTCAATTACCTCAACACGGGCGTGATCCTGAGCGTGCAGCCGCGCGTGAATCCGGGTGGCCTCGTGTACCTGAACGTCCAGCAGCAGGTGAGCTCACCCACGACGCCAGCCGGTGCCACTAATCCCACGATCTCCCAGCGATCCATGGCGACGCAGGTGGCGGTGCAAAGCGGTCAGACGGTGTTGTTGGGCGGCCTCATCCAGCAGAACGAAGACAACACCGACACCGGCGTGCCGGGCCTGAACCACGTGCCCATTTTCGGTCGCTTGTTCGGCACCACGAGCCGCGGCAAGGCACGCACGGAACTGATCGTGCTGATCACCCCGAAGGTGATCACCAATGGCGAAGAGGCCAAGCAGGTAACGGACGAGTACCAGCTCAAGTTCGAATCGCTTGCGCCGCTGCACGCGGTGCCAGTGGGCACGACGCCAGCTGTCACCGCGCCGGTCACCCACTAAGCGACCTACGAGGAACGCCCCCGACACCGGCGGGCGTTCCTCGCCGGTATCATGCCGGCGATGAGTACCCCTGTTTTTCCCATCGCGGCCATCCTTCCCGGTATTCGGGCATCGCTCGCCGCGCACCCGCGCCTGGTGCTCGAGGCGCCGCCTGGTGCCGGCAAGACCACGCAGGTGCCGCTGGCGCTGCTGGATGAAAGCTGGCTGGGCGGGCGCAAGATACTCATGCTGGAGCCGCGCCGCATCGCCGCGCGTGCGGCCGCGCAGTTCATGTCGAAACAACGTGGCGAGGAGCTGGGCCAGACGGTCGGTTATCGCATCCGCTTTGAGTCGAAGATCACGGCCGCGACGCGAATCGAGGTCGTCACCGAAGGCATCCTCACGCGCATGATCCAGGACGATCCGGAGCTCGGCGCTTACGGTGCGATCCTGTTCGACGAGTTCCACGAACGTCATCTGGCGGCCGACCTTGGCGCGGCGCTGGCGCTGGACGTGCAGTCGACGCTTCGACCCCAGCTGCGCATCGTGGTGATGTCGGCGACGCTGGACGGCGAGCGCATCGCGCAGTGGCTGGGCGCGCCGCGCATCACAAGTCCTGGCCGCAGCTTTCCCGTGCGGATGGACTATCCGCCGGCACGCGCGCAGGAATCCGTTGAACATCATCTTGCCCGCGTCACGCGGCAGGCGCTGCAGGAAAACGACGGCGACGTGCTTGCGTTCCTGCCCGGCCGACGCGAAATAGCGCGTGCCGAAGCCGTGCTGACGCAGTCACTCGATCGCGACGACGTGGATGTGGTCGTGCTGCATGGCGAGCTGTCGCTGGCCGAGCAGCAGGCCGCACTGAGTCCGGCCGAACCCGGCATGCGTCGCATCGTGCTTGCCACCAACGTGGCGGAGTCGAGCGTGACCTTGCCGGGCATTCGCGCCGTGGTCGACAGCGGCCTGGCACGCGAACCGCGCTTCGATCCGAGTTCGGGATTCACGCGGCTCGAAACGGTGACCATTTCGCAGGCGTCGGCTGACCAGCGCGCGGGCCGTGCAGGTCGTGTCGCCGAAGGCACCGCGTATCGCCTGTGGCCGCAGAGCAAGCGCCTCGATGTGGCGCGCACGGCGGAGATTGCGCAGGCCGAACTATCTGGACTCGCGCTGGAGCTGGCGTCCTGGGGCAGTGCGGATCTGCCGTGGCTGGATGCGCCGCCCGTCGGCGCTCTGGCGCAGGCCCGCGCATTGCTGGTCATGCTTGGCGCCCTCGATGCGCTCGGTGGCATCACCGCGCTGGGACGCCGCATGCTTGAGCTGGGCGCCACGCCGAGGCTTGGTGCGGCAGCATTGCGCGCGCCGCCGGAACTGCAGGCCCTGGTCGCCGATCTTCTCGCCCTGATGGATGCGCGTTCACCCTTGCGGGGCGAGCGTGCCCGTAGCGACGACTTCCGCGAACGCCTGCTGGCGTTGCACGCCTGGCGCGATCGCCATGCGGCGGGTGCGCGAGGTGGCGCCGATGCCGGCGCACTGGCGGCGATCGAGCAGGCGAGCAAGGGATGGCGAAAGCGTCTGGACGTCCGTTCACCCGCCAGTGGCGTGCCGGACAGTCACGCCGTGGGCGACCTGTTGATGCACGCGTTTCCGGATCGCGTCGCGCGTCGCGACGACAACCATCCGTTGCGCTACACCCTGGCCAATGGCCGCGGCGCGCGATTGCACGAGCAGACGGCCTTGCTGGGCGAGCCCTGGCTGGTGGCTCTGGACTTGCGCTTCGACGCGCGCGACAGCCTGATTCTCGCGGCAGCACCATTGGACGTGCGTGCACTCGAGCGTGACTTCAGCACGCTGTTCCGACGCGAGCGCACCGTGCGCTGGAACGATGACCGCAACGTCGTCGAAGCCTTCGATGAGCAGCGCTTCGCCGCGATCGTGATCGCGCGTCGCAGTGTGCCGCCACAGCCCGAGGATGCCTTGCCCGCGCTGTTGTCGGCGATTCGCGACAAGGGCATCGATGCCTTGCCCTGGAGTGAAAACGCCCGCCGGTTGCGTACGCGCATGCAGGCCTTGCGCGCGTGGATGCCCGAGCTCGGATTGCCGGACGTGTCCGACGAAGCCTTGCTGGCTTCGCTGGAGGCCTGGCTTGGTCCGTATCTCACGGGCAAGCGGCGCATCGACGCGATCGGCGTCGACGACCTGTCGCAGGCGCTGGCCTCCATGGTCGATTACGACCAGCGTCGTGCGCTGGACGAACAGGCGCCGGAGAGCATGACCGTGCCCAGCGGCATGACGCGCCGCATCGAGTACGCGCCCGGCGAACCGCCCGTCTTGGCGGTCAAGTTGCAGGAGTTATTCGGCCTGGCCGACACGCCACGCGTGGGTGGCGGACGCATTCCGGTGACCTTGCATCTGCTGTCACCGGCGGGACGCCCCATCCAGGTGACCCAGGACCTCAAGGGCTTCTGGGAACGCACGTATCCGGAAGTGAAGAAGGAACTGAAGGGGCGATATCCACGGCATCCATGGCCAGATGATCCGTGGACGGCGGTGGCGACGCACCGGGCGAAGCCGCGCGGGACGTGAGGTCGCGTGCTGGTGCACGCGGTGAACGGTGAACAGTAAACGGTGCAAGGCAAGCACGGGCAAACATGCAGGTCGCCCTTACCGTTCACCGTTTACAGCCCGCGCAGCGGGCGAACTCACTCGCCAGCGGGTACCAGTGGCAGGCCGCTCTCAAGCACCGCGAATGCCGCTGCGCCAAGCAGGCCCGGCTCCGGATGCGTCATGGCGATCGTCGGCACCTGCACCATCGTTTCCTGGAAACGACCCTTCGCTTCGAAGCGCGAACGGAAGCCGCCGTGCTTGAGCCACGGAAGCAGGATGGGCAGCACGCCGCCGGTGAGGAACACGCCTTCCCAGCCGCCCAGGCTCAGCACCAGGTCACCGGCGACGCTGCCGAAGATGCCGGCCAGCGTTTCGACCGTGCGAATGCACAGGGCATCGGTCCCGGCGTTGGCGCGGTCGGTGATGTCTTCCGGCGTGTAGTCCTCGGCGGGCAAACCGTGGATGTCGGCGAGGGCGAGGTAAAGGTTCACCAGGCCATTGCCGCAGATCATGCGTTCGTTGGAGACGCGACCAAAGCGCGCGTTGAGGCGATGCAGGATTTCGACGTCTTCCGCCGTGTGCGCGGCAAAGCCGGCATGGCCGCCTTCGGTTTCGAGCACTGTCCAGCGGCCCTCACGCAGCAGCAGACCTGCAACGCCCAGGCCCGTGCCCGGGCCCATCACCACGAAAGTCTGCGTGTGATGGGCACCGAGATGCGGCAACGCTTGCGGACCGACGGCTTCAAGCTGGTCGTGCCGCAGCAACGGCACGGCCATGCCCTGCGCGGCGAAATCGTTAACCAGTCGCACGGAGTCGAGTTTCAACTCGGCCTGCAGGCCATGCGCCGACACCGCCCAGGGATTGTTGGTGACCTTCACCGTTTCGCCATCGGCAATACGGCCGGCCGCTGCAATCACGGCGCGCGTCGCATGGTTGCCCGTGTCCGCGAAGTACTGGCGGATGGTCTCAGCCAGCGACGGGAAATCTTTCACGCGGTAACGGCGCACGCTGTCGAGCAGCAGCGGCGTGGGGCGGGTGGGATCGGCGAGAGCGAAGCGAACGTTGGTGCCGCCCAGGTCAGCGAGCAGCGTGATGGCGGCGTTGGCGGTAGATCTCATGAACAATCCTGGCAACGGGTCAGGTCGCACCGCCACGTGGCGTGGGCCTGGGGTCGGTCCCTGTTGTCCGCCGCGCTTGGCGGCGGGTGGGGAAACGTCTGAGTGTACGTCAGTAGACGACCGAAGGATGACAGGCTGCAAACGAATTCAGGAACTGCGGGACCCTACTGTTCCGAATGTTCGTGATGTCTAAGGCTTTGCTTAGTCATCAAGAGCCGTGCCGTGGCTCTCGATGACCTGCGTGTAGAACCTGGCGGTGGCTTTGGGCGTACGTTTCTGGGTAGCAAAGTCCACGTGGTACAGGCCGAATCGCTTGGAGAAACCCAGTGACCACTCGAGGTTGTCCATCAGCGACCAGGCGTAGTAGCCGCGCACATCGACACCGGCCTGAATGGCGTCGTGTACGGCCTTGAGGTGTTTGCGCAGGTAGTTGGTGCGCAGCGGGTCGTCGAGTACGGCTGCTTCGGCCACCGGCGGATCGTAGAAGGCCGAGCCGTTTTCGGTGATGTAGAGCGGGATATCGCCGTAGCGGTCCTTGAACCAGGTCAGCGTGTCGGTCAGGCCCTGCTCGAACACTTCCCAGCCCGTTTCCGTGTAGGTCTTGTTCGGTTGGCGCACGGGCGACGCCTTCAGCGGATACTGATTTTCATCGTGTTTCACGACGGCGCGCGTGTAGTAGTTGATGCCGACGAAGTCGACCTTCTGCTGAGTCAACTTGAAGTCGTCGGCCGGGAATTCCGGCCAGGCATCGCCGAAGATCTCCTTCAGCTCCGGCGGATAGCTGCCCAGCAGGGCCGGGTCGGCGAATTGCTCGTTCATGTAGGCGTGCGCCCGACGCGTGGCGGCAAGGTCCTGCTCGCTTTGCGAATGCGGATACTTCGGCTCGATATTGAAGACGACGCCGATCTCATGCTTGCCATGCGCGCGGTAAGCCTGGATGCCGGCGCCGCTGGCGCGCATCAGGTTATGCGCGGCGATCGGCGCTTCGTATTTGCTGCGATGTCCGGGCGCGAGCGCGCCGTGCAGGTATCCGCCGTCAGTCACCACCCAGGGCTCATTGAGCGTGGACCAGCGCTGCACGCGTCCGTCCAGCGCCTTGAACATCACTTCGGCGTATTCAGCGAACCAGTGCGCGATGTCGCGGTTGAGCCAGCCGCCGCGGTCGTCCAGCGCCGCCGGAAGATCCCAGTGAAACAGGGTGGCGTTGGGTGCGATGCCCTGCTCGAGCAGCTCGTCGACCAGGCGCTTGTAGAAATCCAGGCCCTTCTGGTTCACCCGGCCGGTGCCCTCGGGCAGCACGCGCGCCCAGGCGATGCTGAAGCGATAGCCCTGCAGGCCCAGCGCCTTCATCAGCTGGACGTCGTCCTTGTAGCGACGGTAGTGGTCGCAAGCGACGTCGCCGGTATCCCCGCCCACCATCATTCCCGGCGTATGCGCGAAGCGTTCCCAGATGCTGGGGCCGGCGCCGTCAGCCAGCGGGGAGCCCTCGATCTGGTAGGCGGAGGTCGCGGCGCCCCAGAGGAAGCCATCGGGGAAACGGTAGGTCTGGGTCATGGGGAGAGCCCTCGATGCCGCATCGCGGCTTGATGTAAACGTTTACATTGGAGAATATCCGAATGTTCCCCGCTTGTGCAGTCCGACCGGCGGGTCAGGGTTTGCCCCGGTTTCCGGGCTGGCTCGTCGGCTGTCAGTGTGGTCCGATGACTCGGCCACGGGAGAGGATCAGGCATGGCCCAAGTGCGTCTGGACAAGCTGCGCAAGGTGTATCCCAACGGCCATGTCGGCGTGGCGGACGCCAGTTTCGACATCGCCGACGGCGAGCTGCTGGTCCTGGTAGGGCCCTCCGGCTGCGGCAAGACCACGCTGCTGCGCATGATCGCCGGCCTGGAATCCATCAGCGGCGGCACGCTTAGCATTGGCGATCGGGTGGTCAATGACGTGGCGCCCAAGGATCGGGATATCGCCATGGTGTTCCAGAACTACGCGCTTTATCCGCATATGACCGTCGCAGAGAATCTTGGCTTTGGCCTGCGCCTGCGCGGCACGCCGACGTCGGAAGTGGACCGGCGCGTGGCGGACGCGGCGCGCATGCTTGAACTGGAGCAGCGCCTGGATTCACGCCCGGCGGCGTTGTCGGGCGGTCAGCGCCAGCGTGTCGCGCTCGGTCGCGCGCTCGTGCGCAATCCATCGGTGTTCCTGCTCGACGAGCCGCTCTCCAACCTCGACGCCAAACTACGGCTGTCCATGCGCGTGGAGATCGCGCGCATCCACCGCAAACTCGGCGCAACGATGGTCTACGTCACCCACGACCAGATCGAGGCGATGACACTGGGCCAGCGCATCGTGGTGCTCAACGGCGGCGTGATCCAGCAGATCGACACGCCCATGAACCTCTACGACAAACCGGCCAATCTCTTCGTCGCCGGTTTCCTGGGCAGCCCGGCGATGAACTTGTTTCGCGGCACGCTGCGCGCTGACGGGCGTCTGGAAACGCCCGAAAGCACCGTGGCCCTGGGCGAACTCCCACCGACGAGCGCGCTGGCGAACTGGCTGGACAAGGAAGTGGTCGTGGGCGTGCGCCCGGAAGATCTGCAACCTTCCGACCACGGTTCGCTTTCAGCCCAACTCGAAGTCATCGAGCCTGTGGGCAATGAAGTCTTTCTCAATCTGCGCCACGGCACGACGGAGCTGGTTTCGCGCGTTGCGCCCCGTTCGCTGCCGTTGCCGGGTGCATCGATGACGTTCGGGTTCGCGCCCGAGAAGCTCCACTTCTTCGATGCAGCCTCCGGGCAGCGTATCGGGTGAAGTCGCGCGCGTTGCGCGCTGTTAACGGTGAACAGTAAACGGTAAGAGCCAGAGCGGCCCCCGCTCTTACCGTTCACCGTTTACAGCCCCGAAGGGGCGACCCTCCGCTCTTGTCTCACGCTGCTTGCAATTTATTCGAATGCGAGTCATTCTCATCTAAGAGCTCACACCCCCGATAACGAACCGGCCGCCAGCCGCAGGCGCAACGCCTGCCTTTGCCAGCAACGCCGTGTGCAAACACGCCTGGCAAAGGAACACCATGTCCATGTTTCGCCTTACACCGCTTGCCGCGGTGATTTTCGCCGTCCTGGTCGCGCCGGTGCGCGCCGACGACAGCGCCGCCACTGCCGAGAACACCACCGAACTGCCGAAAGTGCAGGTGACGGCGATCAGCTCGTCGCTGCAGCTCAACACGCCCGGCACGGTCACGCAGATCAGCCGTCAGCAGATGGACGAGCATCTGGTGAGCAATATCCGCGACCTCGTGCGCTATGAGCCGGGTGTGTCGGTGATCGGTACGGCCGGTCGCTTTGGTCTGGACAGCTTCAATATCCGTGGACTGTCGGGTAACCGCACGCGTATCGAAATCGACGGCGTGAGCATGCCTTCGTCGTTTGGTGCGGGCGTCGGTGGCGGCAGCTTCCGTGCGGGCCGCAACTTCGTGGATCTCGACACCGTGCGTCAGGTGGAGATCGTACGCGGTCCGGCGTCGGCCATTTATCCGTCCGATTCGCTGGGTGGCATGGTGAGCTTGCGCACGAAGGATCCGGTCGATTACCTCACCGATGGCCGCCACGTTTATCTCTCGCTGAAAGAGCAATACGACACCACCGACCGCAGCTTGAGCTCCGCGGCGACGCTGGCGGGTGGCAACGCGCAGAACGGTATCGTCTTTATCTTCAACCACCGCGAAGGCCACGAGACCGACAACAAGGGCGACATCGGCGGCTACGGCGCCGCGCGCACGCGTCCCGATCCGTTGACCTATGGCCTGGACAGTTTCCTGGCCAAATACGTGCACACCTCCGCGAAGGGACGGCTGGATCGCGTCACCGTCGAAGGCTCGCAGCTGCGGACGAAAACCAACAGCTGGTCCGCCATGGGCGGCGCGGTGGGTTACTACCACTCGCAGGACGAGAATCGTCGTGTGCGCGGCAGCGTCGGGCAGGAATACACCGCGATCGACTCGCCGATCGTCAGTTCACTGGAATGGAACGTCTACGCGCAGAACGCCCGCAGCACCACGGATACGCAGACCGAAACGGCAGCCTACCGCCGCAATTTCAACAACATGCCACTGCGCGAACGCGTCATGGGCGGCAAGCTTGTCGCAGTGAAGCGGCTGGGTGACGACAGCGCGGTCGCCCAATCCATCAGCTACGGTGTCGAGCTTTCGCGCACCACCGCTGATTCGTGGGCCAGCGGCTATGGGCAGAGCAAGGCGACAGGAGCCACGGGCACCACCACGCCCTACATGCCGGGCCGCTATCCGATGCATCTGATCCCCAAGAGCGACACCGATCGCTGGTCGGTCTTTGCCGAAGACGAGATCACGCTGCTCGACTCGCATTTGCAGATCACGCCCGGTGTACGCGTGGACCGCTACGAGTACAAGCCGGACAACGACGCGCTGTACCAGAAGTACAACCCCACCTTTGTCGCGCAGAACTACGAGAAGACGCATACCTCGCCGAAGCTCGGCGTGATCTGGCGCATCAACGACGTCTACAGCGTGTACGGCAACTACGCGCAGGGATTCCGCCCGCCGCTTTACAGCGAGATCGCCGGCGCGTGGAACGAACAACCGATCGCCAGCATCAACATCGCGTATCTGCCAAACAACAACCTCAAGGCTGAAACCAGCAAGGGCCTGGAGCTGGGCTTCCGCGGCCACGGCACGGCCGGCTGGTTCAACGTCGCTGCGTACTACAACAAGTACCGCGACTTCATCTGGTCCGGTTATGCCTTGCCTGCCGCGCAGGTGCCAGACTGGGCGTATCAGATGGCGCCCGGCGCGCGCGTCAACATGTTCTTCCAGGCGGTCAACGCGCCGCGCGCGGTGATCAAGGGCGCCGAAGCCAGCGGTGCGTTGCGGCTGGAGACCTTCGCCGATGCCTTGCAGGGATGGCAGCTCAAGGGCAGCGCGTCGATCACCAGCGGCAAACTGATCGAACCGGGCAGTGATGGCTACAGCCCGCTCAATACGGTCGATCCGGCCAAGCTGGTGCTGGGCGTTTCGTACGACGCGACGCAATGGGGCGCCGAGCTGGTCGGCACCGGTGTGCGTCGTCATACGCAACTTTCGCTGCCGACGGCCTTCCGCCCGCCGGGCTACGCCACGATCGATCTGTACGGCCACTACGAGCCAGTCAAGAACCTCACCCTCTACGCCGGCGTGACCAACCTCGCCGACCGCAAGTACTGGGACTGGGGCAACCTCAATAGCGGCGTGCTGGGCAACCTGATTACCGGCAACGGCGCCAACGATGCCGGCACCGGTGGCATTCCCGCCGATCGCCTCACCATGCCCGGTCGCACTTTCAGCATCGCCGCACGCATCGCTCTGTGAGCGAGGAGACAACATGCTCAACGAAAACGTGAATCCCTCCGTCGTGGAACTTCCGCCAGCCCAGCTGCGCGATGCATGGGCGGCCCTGAAGCAAGCCGAGCCCAACCTGCGCGCGCGTGATCTTGCCGAGAAGCTTGGCGTGAGCGAAGGCGAAGTGGTGGCCAGTCGCTGCGGCGAGGGCGTCGTGCGGCTTGAAGGCCCTTGGGCGGACCTGATCCGCGACCTCCCCTCGGTCGGCTACGTGATGGTGCTGACGCGCAACGATAGCTGTGTGCACGAGAAGAAGGGCAGCTTCAACAACGTCGATCTCGGCCCGATGATGGGCGTGGTGCTGGACGAAGCGATCGATCTGCGCATTTTCCTCAAGCACTGGAAGTACGGCTTTGCGGTGCGCGAGGAGTCACGCGGTCGCGTCCTCAACAGCCTGCAGTTCTTTGATAGCGATGGCACCGCGGTGCACAAGATCTACCAGACCGAACAGACCGACGCGGAGGCGTGGTCGCGGCTGGTGGCGAAGTTCAATGCGGCTGTGCAGACGCCGCTGTTCGAAGCGCGGACCGTCGCCGACCCGCTGCCGGAAGTGCTCAAGGACAACGCGATTGATGTCGCGGCCCTGCAGGACGGCTGGCGGGCGATGCGCGATCCGCACGATTTCTTTGCACTGCTGCGGCGCCAGCAGGTGACGCGTGCGCAGGCATTGCGCCTGGTGGGCGATGAATTCGCACATCGTGTCGACAACAGCGCCGTGCGCGTCATGCTCGAACAGGCTTCGGTCAGCGAACTACCGATCATGGTGTTCGTCGGCTCGCCGGGCGTGGTGCAGATCCACACCGGGCCCGTGCATCACATCAAGCCCATGGGACCATGGCTCAACATTCTCGATCCTGACTTCAACCTGCATCTGCGCGAAGACCACATCGTGCAGAGCTGGGTCGTGCGCAAGCCGTCGCCGGAAGGCGCCGTGACCTCGCTGGAGTTGTACGACGCGAAGGGGCAACAGATCGTGCAGTTCTTCGGCAAGCGCAAGCCGGGCATTCCGGAGCGCGAGGACTGGCGTGTGCTGGTGGCGTCGCTTCCGCGAGCGGAGGTGGATCATGGCTAAGCTGGGTCTGTCGCTTCTGCGGCGCATGGCTTTCCTCGGCATCGCTGCGATCGTCGCCTTGACCAGTTTCCGCGCCGCTGCCGAAACGCCGGTTCGCGTCGTCGCGCTGGGCGGCGACATCACCGAAACCATCTATGCACTGGGCGCCGAATCAAGCCTGGTTGGCGTCGACAGCACGAGCCTGTGGCCCGAAGCGGCGCAGAAACTGCCCAATGTCGGCTATGTGCGGCAGTTGAGCGCCGAAGGCATCCTCGCCCTGCATCCGCAGTTGATCATTGCCACGCACGACGCGGGCCCTGCGGCGGTGATCGAGCAGTTGCGGCAGGCTGGTGCGCGTCTGGAAATGTTGCCGGTGTCGCGCAGCCCCGACGATGCGCTCGCGAAGGTTCGCCGCATCGGCGAGCTGCTGGATCGCAAGGCGCAGGCCGAGGCGCTGGCGCAGCGCATGAGCGCTCACTACCAGTCGCTGGGTGCCAGCGTCGCGTCGATGAAGCGTCATCCGCGCGTGGTGTTCCTGATGTCCGCCGGCGCAGGAAGCCCGATGGCGGCAGGCAGGCACACGGCGGCCGATCGCGTCATCGCGCTGACCGGCGGTACCAATGTTGCCGCCCGCTTCGAAGGCTACAAACCCGTCTCGCCCGAAGCGATGGTGGCGCTCGCGCCGGACGTGATCATGCTGATGCGTGAACGCGCGACGGATGTCGGTGGTGTCGAGGGTGTACTGAAACTCCCCGGTGTCACACAGACGCCTGCGGGCAAAGCCCAGCGCATCCTGTTCATCGACGGCCAGGCCTTGCTGGGCTTCGGTCCGCGCAATGCCGCCGAGGCCGTCGAACTGCAGCAGACGCTCGCCGGGGCCGCGCCGTGAATTCGGCCGTCATGCCAGCGCCGGTGATTCGCCAGGCGCGATCACTGGCGCTGGTGGCGCTCACCGGATTGCTGGTGCTGACGTCCTTGTGGGGGCTCAACAGCGGCGCCATGGACATCTCCATCGCCCAGGTCACGGGTGCCATCGGACGATGGATCGCGGGTGATGCATTGAGCAGCGAGGACCATGTCGTGCTGATGCTGCGCTTGCCGCGAGTTGGCATGGCTGTACTGGTGGGCGCCGCGCTTGCCTGCGGTGGCACGACGATGCAGGGCCTGTTTCGCAACCCGCTCGCCGATCCCGGGCTGATCGGCGTGTCGGCCGGCGCGGCGCTGGGTGCGGTGGGGATGATCGTGCTGGGGCATCGTCTCGGTGCATGGCTGCCGGAAGGATCCGCGTCGTATCGCGTGGCCGCGGCGGCGTTCGTGGGCGGGCTGGCCGCCACGGCGCTGGTCTACGCGATCGGTCGACGCCGGCAAGGCGTGGCGACCTTGTTGCTGGCCGGCGTGGCGATCAATGCGATGGCGATGGCCGGCGTCGGCATGCTGACGTTCCTCGCCAGCGAAAACCAGTTGCGCGATCTCACCTTCTGGACGCTCGGCAGCCTCGGCGGCAGTGACTGGTCGAAGATCGGTCTGGTGGCGCCGTTGATCCTCGCGCCGCTGCTGGTGCTGCCACAACTGGCGCGCGCGCTTAATGCGTTGCTGCTGGGCGAGCACGAAGCGACGCTGATGGGCTTTCGTCCCGGGCGATTGCAGCCCTTGCTGGTGGTGCTGGTCGCGTTGATGGTCAGCGCGGCGGTCGCCATGACCGGCGTCATCGGCTTCGTGGGCCTGGTCGTGCCGCATGTGCTTCGGCTGATCTGGGGGCCCGATCACCGTCTGTTGCTGCCTGCTTCGGCGCTGGGCGGTGCAGCCTTGTTGGTGGCGGCCGACACGCTGGCGCGCGTCGTCGTGGTGCCGGCGGAATTGCCTATCGGCGTCCTGACGGCGCTGATCGGTGGGCCGTTCTTCCTGTGGCTGTTGTTGCGCCATCGCGTAGGAGAAGGTGCATGAACGTGGCGATCGACTGGCTGGCCTCGCATGAACACGCCGGCGAACTGGCGGTCAGTGGCATACACCTGACGCGCGGCGGGCGTCGCATTCTGCAGGATGTGAGCCTGCGCGCGCGGCCGGGTCGCGTGCTGGTCCTGATCGGGCCCAACGGCGCGGGCAAGAGCAGCCTGATCAACCTGTTCGCGGGCCTGCTTGCGCCCTCGATGGGTGCGGTGACGCTCGACGGACAGCCCTTGCAGCGCTGGTCGACGCATGCACTGGCGCGACGCCGGGCCATGCTCTCGCAGCACGTGCAGCTGGGCTTTTCGTTCCTGGCCGAGGAAGTGGTGCATCTGGGCCGCAGCGCCCATGCGTCCGCAGGCGGCGACAGCGCCGAGCGCGACATTGTCGACGCGGCGATGCGCGCGGCACACGCCTGGCATCTGCGCGGCCGGGCCTATCCGGAGTTATCCGGCGGCGAAAAGCAGCGCGTGCAGCTGGCTCGCGTGCTGGCCCAGGTGTGGGATGCGCCGGAAGCCCATCCCTGGTTGTTGCTGGACGAGCCTGAGGCTGGCCTGGACATCGCCCACCAGCATTTCGTGCTCCAGCGCGCCCGCGTGATGGCCACGCGTGGCTTTGGAGTGATCGCCGTGCTCCATGACCTGAACCTGGCCCTGCGCTATGCCGACGATGTCGCCGTGCTGTCCCAGGGCCGTCTGCTGCGCCACGGCAGCCCGGCCCATGCCCTGGATCCTGAGGTGTTGTCGACGGTCTACGGCCTGTCATTGCGCCGCCAGCGGCTGGATGACGGGAACTGGGTGCTGCTTCCCGCCTGAGGCTGTCATTCGAGAGATTCCGGCCGCGGCAAAGTGCCCCCATCCGGCAGGCAGAGGGCGCGAGGGTCTAAAATGGGCGAATTCGTACCCCGAGAGTCCGCCATGAGCTTCCCCGCCATCCGCATGCGCCGCATGCGCCGCGACGCCTTCTCCCGCGCACTGATGCGCGAAAACACCCTGCTGCCGAGCGACCTGATCATGGTGGCCTTCGTGATCGAAGGCGAAGGCCAGCGTGAGGCGGTTCCCTCGATGCCGGGCGTGGAGCGCCTGTCGATCGACGGCTTGCTGGATCTGGCGGGCGAGTGCGTGCGCCTGGGCATCCCGGCGCTGGCGCTGTTCCCCTCGCCCGGTAACGGCGTGAAGACCGAGGACGCGCGCGAAGCCTGGAATCCGGATGCCCTGATGCAGCGTGCCACCCGTGCGCTCAAGGCCAAGTATCCGCAGCTGGGCCTGATCGGCGACGTGGCGCTCGATCCGTACACCACCCACGGCCAGGACGGCCTGATCGACGAGAACGGCTACGTGATGAATGAGCCGACCATCGAGGCGCTGATCAAGATGTCGCTGGCCCAGGCCGAGGCGGGCATGGATTTCGTGGCGCCGTCGGACATGATGGACGGCCGCATCGGCGCCATCCGCGACGCGCTCGAAGAGGCCGGTCACATCCACACCCGCATCCTGGCTTATTCGGCCAAGTACGCCTCCAGTTTTTACGGCCCCTTCCGCGACGCCGTCGGTTCGGCCGCCAACCTGGGCAAGGGTGACAAGCACACCTACCAGATGGACGTGGGCAACAGCGACGAAGCCCTGCGCGAAGTGGAGCTGGACATTGCTGAAGGCGCAGACGCCGTCATGGTGAAGCCCGGCATGCCTTATCTCGATGTACTTCGCCGCGTGAAGGACGCCTTCGGCATGCCAACCTTCGTCTACCAGGTGAGCGGCGAGTACGCGATGCTGAAGGCGGCCGCGCAGAATGGCTGGCTGAACGAGAAAGCCGTGGTGCTCGAATCGCTGGTGGCCTTCAAGCGGGCCGGTGCTGACGCGATCCTGACGTACTACGCCATTGACGCCGCGCGCTGGCTCAAGGGCGAGTGAGGCCGGGGCATTGACGCGCCCCTGTGAGGGCGCTCACTGCGCGTCGCTGTAAATGGTGAACAGGGAAGAGCGGCTCACGGCCACCTTGGCCCGCATTTCCTATTCACCATTCACCATTCATAGCCCGCTTTGCGGGCGGCTTCACAGCCGGCTCCCGTCGCCGGATTCGCACGGTGCGTAGCACCGTGAAATAATCGCCCATCCCTCCGCTGTTGGGCGCGTACGTGGAAAACCACTCCTTCCTCAACACCGCGCTGGTGTTCCTGTTGGCGACTGTGGTCGTCGTACCCCTGACCAAACGCTTCCGGCTTGGCGCCGTGATGGGTTTCCTGCTGGCTGGCGTGGTGATCGGGCCGCAGGTGCTGGGGCTGGTGGGTGACACCGAAGGCGTGGCGACGATCTCCGAGCTGGGCGTCGTGCTGATGCTGTTCGTGATCGGCCTGGAGCTTTCGCCGCAGCGTTTGTGGGTCATGCGCCGGCAGGTCTTCGGCACGGGCCTGTTGCAGGTGCTCGCGTGCAGCGTGGTGATTGGCGCCGGGTGTTATTTCCTGCTGGGCCTTACCGCGAACGCCGCCACGATCATTGGTGGCAGTCTTGCGCTGTCATCGACGGCATTCGGATTGCAGATCCTCGCTGAACGCAAAGAGGCCGGCTCCGCGTACGGGCGCCAGACCTTCGCCATCCTGCTGTTCCAGGACCTGGCCGCCATTCCGCTGATCGCTGCCGTGCCCTTGCTGGCGAGCACGTCGTCGGCTCATGGTCTGGATGTCCACGCCACCCTGCGCACCGTGGGCGCCATCGTCGTGGTCATCGTCGGCGGTCGCTATCTCTTGCGGCCGGTGTTCCGTTTCGTGGCGCGCGCGAATGCTCAGGAAGTGTCCACCGCCACGGCGCTGCTGGTGGTATTGGGCACCGCCTGGATCATGGAACAGGTCGGCGTGTCCTCGACACTCGGCGCTTTTCTTGCCGGCGTGCTGCTGGCCGACTCGGAATATCGCCACGACCTCGAATCACAGATCGAGCCGTTCAAGGGTTTGTTGCTTGGCCTGTTCTTCATCAGCGTGGGCATGTCGATGGACATGCACCTGCTGCTGTCCAAGCCGGGCCTGGTGCTTGGCGTGACGGCCGCGGTGCTGCTGACCAAGGCGCTGATGCTGTGGCCGCTTGGACGCATCGTGGGTGGCCTCAATCATGCCGATTCGCTGCGCATGGTGGTGCTGCTCGCGTGTGGCGGCGAGTTTGCCTTCGTGGTGCTCAAGCAGGCGCTGGAGCAGAACATCATCCGTCCGTCGCTGCATGGCACGGTGGTGCTGGCCATTACCTTGTCGATGGCGATCACGCCCCTGATGGTGGCGGCGGTCGGTCGCCTCATCGACACCAAGGCCAAGAAGCCCGATCGCGAATACGACACCATCGACACCGCGCCGCCGCGCGTGATCATCGCCGGCTTCGGGCGCATGGGTCAGATCGTGGGTCGTACGTTGCGCGCACAGCGCATCCCGTTCGTGGCGCTGGAATCCTCGGTGGAGCAGATGGACACGCTGCGCCGCTTCAACAACACGTCGCTGTTCTTCGGCGATCCGGCGCGCCCGGACCTGTTGCGCGCGGCGCAGGCCGACCAGGCGGAAGTGTTCGTGCTGGCCACCGATGACCCGGACGCCAACCTGCGCATCGCGCGCCTGGTGCGCCGCCAATACCCGCATCTGAAGATCGTCGCGCGCGCACGCAATCGCCAGCACGTCTTCCGCCTGATGGACCTGGGTGTCGAGGAGCCGGTGCGCGAAACGTTCTATTCCAGCCTGAAAATGACGCGCAAGACGCTCGAAGCGCTGGGGCTTTCGCCGGAGCTGGCGGCCGATCGCGTCGAGCGGTTCCGCCAGCATGACGTCAAGCTGCTCAAGGCGCAGTACCTCGTCTATGACGACGAAACCCGCCTGGTGCAGACCTCGCAGGAGGCCCTCAAGGACCTCATCCACCTGTTCGATGCCGACGACGATCCGGCGGCGAAGGAAGAGCGCGAAACCGCGAAGGTGGAAAATACCGTCAGCGACGAAAGCTGATCACTCGACGTAGGCGGCGAGGTTGGCCAGCGTCGAGCGCATGCCTTCCTCGTGGTCGCGCGGATCGATGCCCGCAGGCACGTCCGTTGCCTCGACGGTCACCTGTGTGCCGTCCGGACGAGCATCCAATTGCCACGTCATGGTCATCGTGCCGGCGAACGTCGGGTCGGTGGATTTGAATTCGACCGTCATGACCATGCGGCGATCAGGTGCGAAATCAACAAAGCGTCCGGTGATCTCGTCCGTGTGTTCGGACGATTTGCCAGGCGCGTTCTCGAAGATGAGCGTCATGGCGAGGCGTCCCCCGGGAACCGGCTCGAACACGTCGATCACGGCTTTGGCGCCGCGCGGCGCGAGCCAGTGCGCCATGGCGTCCCTGCCGCGAAAGGCGCGATAGATCGTGCCCGGATCGGCATGGATCAGGCGCGATGCACTTTGCGTCATGGCCTGTGAGGGATGCACGGACGGTTGCTCCGCGATGGCTTCAGTCGCCGGATAGTAAGCACGGTGCATGTGACTTCGATGGCAAGGGCGTCCGTTCGGGTGCCTCAAGCGCCCCTGCGTCTGCGCACATACCCGAGCGTCGCGCGCACAGGAAGACTCAGGATCGCACCGACCATGATTCCCGCACCAAGGAGTGCTATCGCCCGCATGATGTCGTGGCCGACCGGACCCTGCAGGTATGCAAGGTGTTGCCACTCGAGTGTGGCGATGAAGCACAGGGCGAGCGCGCAGGGCAGGCCGATGGCGAACCAGCTGACGATCAGTCCAAAGGGTCCCATGCGTTGGTCCGCCATCGCCTCGAACACCATGGTGCGGCCCCGGATACTGCCGATGGGGTCGTAGGTGTTGGGTACCACTTGAGCTTGCCGCTCGCGCGCCTCGCGCACCGTCACTTCGACCGGGGCGCAGTCCTCGTGTGCGACCTTGCGTTCGTGCGCCTGGACTTGCGCCAGGTTGCCGTTGGGATCGTCAACGATGAACTTCACGCCGGCAACGTGGATTTCCTGCTTCACCTGTAGCTCCTTGTGATGGTAAGGCGACCGCTAGTCCCTTGGCCGGCAGTGCATGCCTCCACCGGTTTCATCCATGGCCCCGCGCGTTTCGTTTCACCCACCCGGCGGTTGATAGGTATCAAGAAACTTACCCACGAAGTTGCCTTCTTCGTGCCCATCCGGGTAGGTGATGGTCCAGTCTTCGATGTCTGATTCGGAAACCGCCATCGCCTGGCCTGGCTGGTAGTCGGTCAATAACTGCATCTGCGAGGCGAGCAGGCCACGGACGACGCCATCCTTGATCGAAAGCACTTCAAGGAAGACGGATTCCTGTTTGCCTGCGGAGTGCAGCGTGACGGTGACGTAGAAATGCTGGCCCGCGGGTAGCCCGGCGAGATAGCGGGACTTCGCGGCGGGATAGGCGGCTTTCGCCTGCTCGCGATAGGGCGCCGTGGCTGCGCGAAAGGCATCGATGGCATCACGCTCCAGGACGCGCGGCTTGTCCTGTGGCGCGTCGGGCGAAAGCGGGGAAAGTTGCGCGGGCGCGTTGATGCTGCTGGCTGCGGCGGGCGCGACCTTGTCGCCCCGCTTTCCGGCGGCATCGGCGCATACGCAAAGCAAGAACAAAAAAGCCGCCGAGACCATCAGCGGCTTGAACGCATCGTGGCGCAGCGTCATGAGTCCCCCCGAACTCGCCAGAACAAGCGGATCCAGCCTAAGGCACGGCCGGCATGCCGGCCAAGTGCCTCGTCGGGGCTTACTCGCTGGCCGGCTGGCGCAGTGTCTGGCGCACGCTTGGCATGGCGCCCTGACGTGCGGCCAGCTCGTGGGCGATGTCGACAAAGCCCAGGTGGCGAGCGACATCGGCGGCCGTGCGACCAAAGGCGTCGGCGGCGCTGCGATCGGCGCCACGTGCGAGCAGTACGCGTGCGGGCGGCAGCAATGCATGCATCGCGCAGGCGTGCAGGGCGGTCACGCCGCGCTGGTCGGCCTGTTCGATGCGTGCGCCGGCGTCGAGCAACACCGGCAACAGGGCGCCGACATGGGTCGGATCGCAATCGCTGCCCGGGCGCAGATGTGCACCCAGCAGCAGGAGCAGCGGCGACTTGCCTTCGCTATCGGCGAGGTTCGCGTCGGCGTCCCGCTTGAGCAGCGCATCGAACAGGCGACGGGCGCGCAGGCTGTCGTTGTGCTCGAAGCCAAACTGCGCCGCGGCATGAAGTGCGCTGTGACCACGGGCATCCACCGCCTGGATGTCGGCGCCGCCATCGAGCAATTGCTCGGCGATGTCGGGGAAGCCCATCGCAGCGGCCACCATCAACGCGGTGGCGTCACCGGGCAGTCGCTGGTCAACCGCGACGTTGTGTTCGAGCAGCAGGGCGACGAGTGCATCGCGACGGCCGCTGACCGCAGCGACGAGTGGCGTCATGCCATTGCGTGCGCCCAGGCCCATATCCGCGCCGTGATCGAGCAGGCGCGCTGCGATCTCGCGATGACCCATGCCGCAGGCGTGCAGCAGTGCGGTGGCGCCCTTGCTGTCATGCGTATTCACGTTGAAACCGAGTTCGAGCAGGCGTTCCACGGCGGCGAGGCCACCGGCCGCCGCGGCGGCGGGCAGGTCTTCTTCGCGTAGCGTGCGCGTCGGGCGCGGCCACTCGCCCCAGTCGAGCCAGCGTTCGACATCGCCATGCTCAAAGGCCAGGCCCATCGGCGTTTCGCCATTGGCGTCCGTGGCTTCCGCATCCGCGCCGTGCGCCACCAGCACGCGCACCAGCGGCAAGGATGCCTGGCCATGTTCGAGGGCGGCGAAAAGCGGCGTGCGGCCCTGGGCATCGCGCGTGTTGGGGTTGCATCCGCGGGCAAGGAGGTTTTGCAGCACGGGCAGCTGGGCCTGTGCGGCAGCGAGGTGGACGGGCGTGCGTTCGCGCGCATCCGGGCCAAACGGATCGGCGCCGCCTTCGATCAGGCGCAAGGCAAAGGCGTTGCTGTTGGCGCTGCCGTCAAGACGCTGCAGCGCCTGCGCCAGCAGGCCGGTGCCGGCGGGCGATGCGCCGGCGTCGAGCAGGTCCTGCACCGCTTCGATGGACGTCGGCAGCTGCAGCAGCAGTGCGTCGAACAGGCGGCGACCCAGCGGCGGCAGCGCAACATCGCCGCCCTCCACCATGTCGGCGTCGTCGACCAGCTGCGGCTGCAAACGCGCTTCGGCGGTCAGCGCATGATCGAGCAGCCAACGACGCGCGGCGCCGAGGCCAGGGCCGGCGAGGTCCAGGTAGAGCTGGGCGAGCTGGCCTTGCGACCACTCGCGCACGCGGTGCACGAAGGTGGAGACCACGGCCCAATGGCCGAAGCGCAGCGCGTCCAGCAGATGCGCCGGGCTGTCGGCGCCCTCCGGCATGGCTTCGTCGAAACGCAGGTTGGTGGGCAGCGGCGTTTCGGGATCGAGCAGGGTCACCAGATCCCAGCGTCCGGCAGCGGCCGCATGATCGAGTGCGCTGCGGCCATCGCTGCCCAGCGCTTTGGGCTCCGCGCCGAGCGCGAGTAACGCGCGAATGGTCTCTGCGTGGGCGTGAGGCGACTGGCAGGCAAGCGTCAACGCATCGCGACCATGACTGTCGCGCACGCGCGCATCCGGTTGTGCCTCGGCGAGCAGTTGCACGATGCCGACGGCACCGGCGCGCGCCGCTTCCATCAAGGCGGTGCTGCCGCGCTGGTCGATGAGCGAAGCGTCAGCTCCCGCCGCGCACAGCACGCGCGCGATCTGTTCATGACCTTCGCTGGCCGATTCCATCAACGCACTGCGATGGCGTGCATCGACGGCGTTCACGCTGGCGCGGGCCTTGAGCAACATGCGCACGCCTTCGACATCGTCGTCGGCGATGCCGGCGGCGGCGACCAGCGCCGGCTCGCCATCGGGCACGGTCGGCTTGGCGCCGTGCTCAAGCAGGAACTTCACCAGCGGCCAGTTGGCCGCACGGCAGGCGGCCGCCAGCGGACTGACGCGCTGGCGATTGAGCGCATTCACCGGCGCACCCGCATCGAGCAGCATCGCCGCCACGATCGGCTCGCCACTGAGCACGGCCCCGTGCAGCGCCGTGTTGCCTTCGAGATCGGTAGCCAGCGGGCTGGCGCCATTGGCCAGCAAAGTCATCACCGCATCCGGGCGGCCATGCCAGCTGTCGCGCGTGGCCGCCAGCAGCGGGGTGAAGCCGCCGCTGGAATGATTGACGTTGGCACCCTTGGCGATCAGGGCGCGCAGCAGGCGCGGGTCGGGGAGGAGCGCGGCGAGCATCAGGACCGGACGCTGGTCGCGATCGCCCGCTTCGGGTGCCGTGTTCGGATCGGCGCCGGCTTCGACCAGGGCCAGGGCCCGCTCGATATCACCGTCGCGGGTCGCTGCCAGCAGTGCCTGTGCCTGTTCCGGCGTTCCGGCGGTGCGTTCTTCCTCGCTCAGCACCGGCGGCGCGGCCTTCGGAACCGGCGCGCGGCGCGGTTCCTCGACGCCGCCCGCCGGTTGCCTTAAAGGGCGGCGGCCCTCGCAGAGCAAGGCGCGCAAGGTGCGGTTGGCGATGATCAGGCAGCACAACGGGAGCAGCACCACGCCATAGATAGCCAGCGCGGTGATGCGCAGCTCGGACGGCAGCACGCCATACAGGCCCGACAGCACGATGGCGGTGAACGCCAGCACCAGCAACGCGAGCGCCGCCGGCAGGAAATGGGTGAAGAAGCGTTCTTCCCGGGACAGGTGCTTGCCGAAGGCGACGCTGCGCGCGACGGCCGTGAAAATCCACGAGCCATCACTCTGCGGCGGATAGGCGTCGTCCCACAGATACACCAGGCCAAACGCGGGCCACATGCGCCACAGCGCGGCGAGCGCGATCACCAGGGACGCCGCCAGCATCAGCGTCGCGCCCAGGCTGTGTTCCTGGCTGAGCTTGAGCATGGGCCAGGCCACCAGCACGAACACCAGCACCACATAGGCGGAGGTCATCACCAGATGCGCCGCGCCCCGGCGCATCACCGTGCGCAGGAAATGGGGTTCCGGATCGAAGCCTATCGCGTGCGATACCGCCGCCATCGTCAGGGCATTCGCCAGCAGCAACGGTATGAGCGACAGCGGATGGTCGCTCAGTGCGGCGATCGCCACGGCGATCAGGCCGGGAACGAACCACAGAAGGGCCTGAAGGAAAGGCGTCGGGCGGCGCAATTTGGAATAGGACATGGTCGGGGAGTATAGGAATCGTCAGAACGGCAGAAGGTAATCCCGCGTTAACAGCTCAACGCTTCCCGGCTTCGTCGGAAAGATCCTGCGGCGCTTCGTTGTACGGCAAATGATTGGCCGACGTCAGCGATTGCGGTGGCGGCACCTGGAGATGCCAACCCTGGGTGCTCAGGTGATCGAGCACCGCGCGGGCATCTTCTTGCGGCAACTTCCGTTCCGGGTCGAGCTGGACCTCGAGGACGAAGCGCAGCTGGCCCAGCATGGTCGTCAGCGTGGCCGGCACGATGGCAAAGTCGTCGCGGCGTGCAAGCCACAGATAGGTATCGGTCTTGCGCTGGCTCGCGTAGACAAAACACTGCATGGAAGGAACCCCGATGGAGGAAAGGCAACGGCCGCCCGCGAATCCGGGCGCCATCGGCAATCCGCCATGGTCCCCTCAGTTACGTCCGGGGTCAACGCGTGCGGTGCCGATCATGCGCCTATCCGTCACGAACGGAGCGCAACACGCCCGAACCCCGGCCTTTGCTGCAACCGCACTTGCAAGGGTCAGGGCCAGCCGGCACAGTGCCGGGCAGGGGTGTCAAACGCGCGTATGAATTTTTGTGCCGATAGGCCCCCGTAACGATGCTTGTAAATAAAGCGTTACACTCGACTGTTCCCGAGCCGGATCAACGATAAGCAGGAGCTATCCGATGCAGATGTTCTCTCGTTCCATTTCGCGCGCGGCTCGTCCGTTCGCGCTTGCCGCACTTAGCCTGGCCGTCATCGGTGCCCTGACTGCCCCGCAGTCCGCACAGGCCAGCGCGTTCCAGTTGAAGGAAAACAGCGCCAAGGGCCTGGGCCGCGCCTATGCCGGTTCGGCTGCTGCCGGTGGTGACGTGTCCGTGGTGGTGAACAACCCCGCCGCGATGACCGAACTCAAGGGCACCTATTTCCAGGCTGACGTTACCGCCATCAACTTCAGCACCAAGTTCAGCGGTTCGGCCCACGACGTGGTGGGTCGTCCGATCTCCGGCAACAACGGCGGCGACGCCGGTACCACCCTGCCGGTTCCGGCCCTGTTCTTCGCCACCCAGCTGAGCGATCGCTGGCACCTGGGCGCCGGCTTCTCGGTGCCGTTCGGCTTCGTCACCGAATACGACAAGAACTGGGTGGGTCGCTACAACGGCGTGAAGTCCAAGTTCGAGTCGTACGACGCGACCCTGTCGGCGTCGTTCGACGTGACCGACACCTTCGCGCTGGGCGCCAGCTTCATCGCGCAGAAGACCACCGCTGAGCTGACCTCGGCGATCAACTTCAATGCCGTGGGTCTTGGCATCCAGCAGCAGGTTGCCCAGGGCATCCAGGCTGGCCAGATCCCGCTGGCTGTCGGCCAGCAGATCATCCAGGGCGTGGCCGCTGCCACCCCGTACGGCGGCCCGGACGGTTATGCCCGCATCAAGGGTGACGACTGGGGCTACGGCTGGCAGGTCGGTGGTTTCTGGAAGCTCAGCCCGCAGGACAAGCTGGCGCTCAACTACCGCTCGAAGATCTCGCACAAGCTCGAAGGCACCGCGAACTTCACCGTGCCGAGCAACGTGCAGGCGCTGATGGCCAACCCGCTGGCCGCCGGCCTGTTCGCCAACGGTCTGCCGTTCACGCACACCGCCGGCACCGCCGACTTCACCACCCCGGCCACGGCTTCGGCCAGCTACTGGCACCAGGAAGACAAGTTCGGCTTCGGCATGGACCTGGCCTGGACCAAGTGGGACGTGTTCAAGACGCTGGAAGTGGATTACGCCAACCCGGCCCAGCCGCCGACGGTTGAAAACTACCAGTGGCGCAACACCTGGTTCGCCTCGATCGGTGGTGACTACTACCTCAACGAGAAGGTGACCCTGCGCGGCGGTATCGCGATTGACTCGACCCCGACGCATGCCTCCACCCGCAGCCCGCGCGTGCCGGACTCGACCCGCCAGTTCTTCTCGGTCGGCGTCGGCTACAAGGCCACGCAGAACTTCGAGATCAATGCTTCGTACGCCCACATCTTCGTGAACAAGGCGCACATGCAGGTGGCCAGCTCCACCGGCGACGTGCTCACCGGCGAGTCGGACGATTACGGCAATCTGCTGAGCATCTCGGCGCAGTACAAGTTCTGATCGAAGATCGGAATGGAGAAAAAGAAAACCCCGCCATTGGCGGGGTTTTCTTTTCCCGTCATTCCGGCGAAAGCCGGAATGACGGCAGTGATGGGCGCGGATATCCCCGATTACATCCGCTTCAACATGATCCCAAGCATCTTCTTGAAGCGCGCCCCGTAGGGCGGATTCAGCAACCCCGCCCCGTTGAATCGCGCCTGCCGGAACACCGGCTTCAGATGCGAGAACGTGCGGAACCCCGCCTCCCCGTGATACCCGCCCATGCCCGACGGACCCACGCCACCGAACGGCAGCTCATGCTGCGCAATGTGATAAAGCGTGTCGTTGACGCTGACGCCACCGGCGGAAGTGCGGGTCAGCACCTTGTCGATCAGCGCGGCGTCGGTTTCAAACACGTAGAGCGCAAGCGGATGCGGATGCGACGTGACATAGGCAATCGCCTCGTCCAGCGAGTCGTACGGCACCAGGGGCAACAACGGGCCGAAGATCTCTTCCTGCATCACCGACATGTCGTCGCGCACGTCGGTCAACATCACCGGCATCATGCGTCGCTGCGCAGCGCGATCCTGGCCCTGGCCCAGCGCTTCCACGCGGGCACCCGAAGCAACCGCGTCATCACGCAGTTTGGCCAGGCGCGCGTACTGGCGCTCTGAAATGATGCTCGCGTACTGATCATTCTCAGTCGGCAGGGGATACAGGTTCTGCGCCATCTCGCGCGCGCGGCCAACGAACTCGCTCATGCGCTCGCGCGGGACCAGCACGTAGTCGGGTGCAATGCAGGTCTGGCCGGCGTTGAAGAGCTTGCCGACGAGAATGCGCTCGACGGCGTTGTCCATGCGTGCGCCGGGGCCGATGATCGCCGGTGACTTGCCGCCGAGCTCCAGCGTGACCGGCGTGAGGTTCGCGGCCGCCGCCTTCATCACGTGGCGACCTACGGCCGTGGAGCCGGTGAACAACAAATGATCGAACGGCAGCGCGGAGAACGCCTGCGCCACCGACGCATCGCCTGTCACGACATGCACTTCGTCGGGCTGGAAGTAACGCGACACCAGTTTGGCGAAGAGCTCCGAGAACGCCGGAGTGAACTCACTCATCTTCACCAGCACCCGGTTGCCGGCGGCCAGTGCATCCGCCAGCGGACCCACGGCGAGATACAACGGGTAATTCCAGGGCACGATGATGCCGACGACACCCAGCGGCTGCGGCAGCATCTCGTTGCGAGCGGGCATGAAAAGTATGCCTGGCAGGCTGCGGCGCGGCTTCATCCAGCGGCGGCCGTGCTTGAGTGCGTGACGTACGCCGGAGAGGCTTGGGAAAATCTCCAGCAGATCGGTTTCTTCGCCAGGACGACCGCCGAAGTCGGCGTCGATGGCACGGGCGATCTCGTTGCGATGCTCGACGATAAGTGTTTCGAGTGCGCGCAAACGCTTGGCGCGGACAGCCCAGGCCGGCATCGGATCGCGCCCGTGGGCATCACGCATGCGCTGGAGAAGGACGGAAAGCTCGTTCGTGTCGTTCATGGGTACGCTTCGAAAGCTGCCATCGGCAGCGCGGTTGAGCATCTCGTCGGCGTGATCCCGGCGCGGGCCGGGATCCAGTGGCAAGGACGTTTGCATAGGCGTGTCTCCATGCGGTCAACATGGCAAACAATCAATGACTTTCACGTATTCCACGTCATCCCCGGTTGCGCGGGGATGACGTTTCCGTTGAGGCACGCGTAGCGAACGCGATGCCTTACAGCTTGGCGCGGAACTCCACGCCCCAGGTGCGCGGCGGCGTCACCGAAGCGAACGGCGTGCCGAACACGGTGGTGCTGATGTTGTTCACGCCGGTGACGTAGCGGTTGTTGAACAGGTTGTTGGCGAACAGGCCGATGCCCCAGTGATCGCCCGGTGCGCGCCAGTCGATGCGTGCGTCGGTGCGCTGCTGGCTTTCGCCGACCTTGAAGTTCGGGCTGATCACGCAGGTGCCCTGCAGGCGCGAGTCGTCATTGCAGCGCGTCGGACCGCGGTAGCCGTAGTTCAGGTCGAACTCCATCGCGCCACCGAACACGCCCTGCAAGGTGTAACCGACGCCGGCGGTGTACGAAAACTTTGGTTCGCCCGTCGGCTGGCCGGTCAGGTCCACGCCCGAATCGGCCATGGCCTTGCGGTAGGTCGCATCGATGTAGGCACCGGTGAAGTTCAGGCGCAGGCCGGTGATCGGCTGCCACAGCGCTTCGACCTCCAGGCCCTTCGCTTCCTGGTCGGTGCTGTTGACAAGGTAACGCGGGACGCCGGAGCCGGCCGTGTTGGGATCGAGCGTCAGCGACTGCTTGTTGTCGTAGCGGTAGTAGTACACCGAGCTGTTGAGCATCAGGTTCTGCTCGGGGAAGACCGTCTTCACGCCGGCTTCGTAGTTGATGACCTTTTCCGGCGCGAACTGCGAACCGACCTGCACGCTGTTGTAGCCGCCGGCCTTGTAGCCCTTGGTGACGGAGAAGTAGCCCATCACGTCATCGGTGAACTTGTAGTCGAGCACCAGGCGCGGGCTGACGTTGTTCCAGGTGTTCTTCTTCTGCACCGGAACGCCGATGGCGTCGGTGAAGATCACGTTGTTGCTGAACTGGGCGAGTGCGAACTGCGCTTCTGGCGGAAGCATGGCGATGACGCCAGCCTGTTGGAGCATGGCGACAGTCGCATCGTATTGCGGTGCGCTCCGCGGCATGTTGTACCAGGAGAACTGCTTCTCATCGCGCGTGTAGCGAATACCCGTCGTGACGTTGAAGCGATCGGTGACGTGCCAGATAACGTCGCCAAACGCCGCGTACGCCTTGAACTTGCCTTCGTTGCTGATGGCTTCGTGCCAGGGGTCGCCAAGGAGCGAAACCGGCAAGCCCAAAGCTGTGAGCCCTTCGCCGATCGAAGCCAGCGGGGGCGCATCCAGGTGGTACAGGTTCATAGCCATCGTATCGAGGCTATCGGTGAAAATATTCGTCTGGCTCGTCTGGCGCGCCTGCTCCTGGTAGTAGCTGACGCCACCCACCCAGTCGGCGATGCCGGTGGTGCCGGAGAGCTTGAACTCCTGGTACCAGCTGTTGTTGTGCTCGATGTTGGCGGTATCGAGGTAGGAAACGATGTGGTTGGTACCGTCGTAATCGCCCTTGTTGAGCGTGTCGAAACCGCGCCATGCGGTCGTCGACACCAGGCTGCCCCAGCCAAAGGAATGATCGAACGACAGCGTCACGCCATTGAAGGTACGCGTTTCGGCGGCGCCGACCGCGTCGTTGTAGAGCGGGGCGTGTAGCGGGTTGAGATAGGTGTTCGGATCGGCGGGGAACGGCGGGCGCTGGTTCGTGTCATTCGACAGCGAAATCAGGCCGATGGCCGGCTGCGGCGCCTGGTTGAGCTTTTCGTGATCCCACGACAACAGCATGCGGGTGTTGTCGGTGAAGTTCCAGCGGAACACCGTGCGCGTGCCCCAGTCGTCGTCCTTGCCGTAGCGCTTGCCGGTGGCGGCGTCCTTGATCCAGCCTTCGCTCTGGTTGGTCAGCGCGCTGACGCGCAGGGCCATGTCCTTGTTGATCGGCAGGTTGATCAGTGCGTCGGCGTAGCGCTTGCCTTCGTTACCCAGGCGCACGCGGCCCTTCAGCTCCAGGTGATCGCTGGGCTCATTGGTGACGATGGAAATCGCGCCGGCCGCCGCATTGCGACCGAACAGCGTACCCTGCGGGCCCTTCAGCACTTCGATGCGCTGGACGTCGTTGAACGCGAGCATGGCGCCGCCCGAGCGCGCGGCATAGACACCGTCGATGTACACGCCGACCGCCGGCTCGGTGCCGACGCCGAAGTCACCCGTCGAGATGCCGCGCAACTGATAACGCGGCTGCGTGGGCTGGTCGCCGCCGACCACGAGGCCGGGAACGAACATGTCCATCTTGCTGATGTCGGTCGCGGCGAGCGTATCGATCTGCTTGGCCGTGACGATCTGCAGCGGAATCGGCACCGACTGCATTTCCTGACTGCGGCTCTGCGCGGTCACGGTGATGTTGTCGAGCAGCTTGGCCTTGTTCGGATCGGCCTTCGAATCGGTAGCCGGCGCATTCGTCTGCGCGGCGGTGTTGTCCTGCGATTGCGGCGTGTCGTCGGCGAAGGCCGGCTGCATGCAGAGCAGCAATGCGGTGCCGCCCAGCAACTGGCGCAGGCACATGGACAACGGACGTGGACGAATGCTCATCACCAACTTCTCCCCTTTTCGGTGAGCCGCATGGGCGGCTGCCTGGCTTCTCTTGCCTTGTTTATTCGAATGGTGCGTGCCGAAGACCACCCCTCTTCCCGCCCTGCGCGCCCCCATTCCGGCGCAAGACGGGAAGAGTCGACACCGGGCCCCCGCCCGGCGTGGTGGATTCCCCTCAACGCGTTCAGCGCAGCGTGACGCAGGTTCCCGGCTGCGCCGCAATCCACGCCTTGATCAGTTCAACGCCTTCCTTGTGCACGGTGCTGCGTCCGATCTCGGGCATCATTTCGCCCGGCTCGGCGGAGTTCATGCGGTACGGCAGGATCGAGTCGTCGGGCTTGCCCGGCACGATGTCGAACATGTGGTCGCCCGTGCCACGGCCAGCCGCGACCGGCGGCTTGCACATGCCCATGTGGCGATCGTCATCGGGGGCGCTGATGTCGAGCGTCAGTCCCGTGGTATTGGCCGCACCGTTGGGGTTGTGGCAATGGCCGCAGTTGATGTCGAGATAGGCGCGCGCGCGCTCGTTGAGCGAGGCGTGCTGGTCCTGCCAGTTGGCATTGCGCGGTGCCTCGGCCGGTGCCGGTGCGCCAGTGAGATAACCCACCTTCATCAGGTGCGCGATCTCGTTTTCGTTGCCATCGGCGTAGTGGTAGTCACGATTGATGTGACGCGCCTTCAGGCCGATCGGATGCACCTTGCGCGACACCCAGTCCTGGGCGTGGCAGCTGGCGCACTGGCTTTCGTCGGGCATGACGTAGTTGAAGTCTTCGCGCGACTTGTCGTCGGCCACGAGAGTCAACGGCAGCACGGCGCCGGTGCGGGCGAGATCCGCATCGGACTGGTTGTCGTTCCACAAGTACGGGATCGCGGCCCAGCCATCCGGGCGATGCACGAGGATGCGCGTTTCGATCAGGCGCACGTTGGCCAGGTCGAGACCTTCGCCCGCGAAGTCCTTCGAACTGTCGTAGGTCCGCGCGACGTCGTCCTTCTGGCCACCGGCCACCTTCGGGTAATAGAAGGTCTTGCTGATCACCGTGCCGACGGGGAAGTCAAAGGAGTCGGTCGGGTTGTACTTGGCCGACTCGCCCTTGGGCATCCACACCGTGCGCAGCTTGTGCGCGTAATCGGTGAACAGCGGCGTGTTGAGGTCGTACGGGACGACGCCCTGGTTCAGCACCAGTTTGCCGCCACGCACTTCCACCACGTGCCATTCACTGAGTTTCGCCGGTCGCCCATCGGCGTGATAGGCAACCGGATCCATGCCGCGGTTGCACGCGGCAAGGCAGAGCAGGGCGGCAAGTGCCGCCGTGCGCTTCAACGACTTCATCCACATCAACGTCTACCTCAAGCTTTCGGTGCCGGCTCAAGAACCACGGGCGGCAGCTTGGGCAGCGTGCACTCGTAAGGCTTGGTATCGGTGCTGGGATTCTTGTAATCGTTCGGGCCATCGGCGTTGAGCACGCCATTGGCGCCGACGATGCAGATGCGATCGTCATCCGGCAGCTTGCCGTTCACCATCGACTTCGTATCGGCGTAACCGTCCCACAGCACGTCCGGGAACTTGCCGCTGACGCCATAGACGGCCGTCTTGAGCATCTTCAGCTTCATGCCGTCGGGCGATTCGCCGGCCGGGCCGAAGCGGTTGTCGTAGACGTAGATGCCCTTCGGGTACGGGTTGTAATCGGCCGCGACACCCTTGGCGTTGTAGTAGTTGGTCGAGAAGTAGCTGGAGATGATCACGTTCGCCGTCTGGTGGTTGGCGACGTCGTTGTCGAAGATCTCCACCTTGTCGTTCGAGTTCACCACGACGCCCGAGCCGGCCGGCACGCTGGCTACCGCGGCGCCCTTGGCGGCGAAGTTGCCGGTGTTGTTGTCATGCACCTGGTTCTTGAACACGCGCGTGGCCTTGCCGGCCTGCGACAGGTTCGGCATGTTGAAGACCAGGATACCGCCGGTGTTGTTGGTGGCGGTGTTCTCGAACACGTCGGCATTGACCGAGTTTTCGATTTCGATGCCGGCGACATTGAACTCGGCGCGATTGCGGCGCACGACAATGTTGTGCGACTGGCCGACGTAGATGCCGGCGTCCGATGCGCCGATCACGACGGAATCCTCGATCAGCACGTTCTGCGTCTTCACCGGATACAGGCCGTAGGCGCCGTTGGTGGTCTTCGGGCCGCCGGTCCATTCCACGCGCACGCCGCGGATGGTGATGTTCTTGCCCTGGTTGATCTTGAGCGCGTCACCCTTGGTGTCTTCCAGGGCGAGGTTCTCGATCGTGAAGTCGCTGGCATTGACCAGCAGGCCTTCGGGACCCACGACCTGGCCCTTGAAGGACAGGACGGTCTTGTCCATGCCGGCGCCGCGGATGGTCACGCCGTCCGTACGCAGGCTGAGGCCGCGCTTGAGCGAGTAATGACCGGCCGGGATATCGATGACCGTGCCCGGCTTGGCATCAAGCAACTGCTGCTGCAGCTTGGCGTTGAAGGCCGCGTCGGCATCGCTCTGTGCTGCCGGCTGTTCGCCGCCGCTGCAACCCGCCAGAACCGCGCCGATGGCGACGGTGAGAATCAACTTACGCATGTCCGGTGTACCTCCCCAGGAACCGAAACCTAAGACATTGCCGCCCGCGGGCAGCCCGACCTTCACTGTTGCTCAACAGAGGCCCGGGAGGGAGGGTAAAACGGCCAAGGGGAGGGGGGCAAAAGGGCCAAGATCGGGGGAGGGTGTAAGGAGTCAGGGGTGGATGGAAATTGCCCGGCCGATATGAAGAGCCCGGCCGAAGCCGGGCTCGTGCTCAAGCGGCGCGTCGCGCGGCCTGGGGTGGCATCCCCGTCCAGCGCTTGAACGCCCGGCGGAACTCGCGCGGGTCGCTGAAACCGATTTCCGAGCCGATCTCGGCGACGCTGAGCGCGCCGGCCTGGAGCAGTTCCAGGGCGCGTTCGGCGCGGACGCGATCGTGGATCTCGCGGAAAATGCGGCCACTCTCGGCCAGCTTGCGGCGCAGCGAGCGCTCGCTGAGATTGAGGGTCTTGGCCACGTCCTGCAGGCGCGGCTGGTCGCGCAGCTGGCTGCGCAGCAGGCGTTCGACGGCCGCGACGATTTCCTGGTGCGGTTCGCCGCCATCGGGCGTCATTTGCTGGGCGCACAGGGCCAGGGCTTGTTTGGCGGTCAGGGGGTTGTGGCCGGGCAAGAGGCGGGAAAGCCACTGCGTGTCGATGACCATGCGGCACTGCGCGGCGCCAAAGCGCGCCTCGCAACCGAAGACGTCCTGGTAGTTCCCTGCATAGGCCGGCTCGGGATAGGCCAGCTCCAGCCGCGTCGGGCGCAGGTCGGCGCTGACCAGTTCGCGCGCGATCATCACGCAGCTGGCGAACAGCTCCTCGCAGAAGAAAGGCAACAGTTCGGTATCGCCAAAACGCGGCCAGGCGACCAGGGCGACCTCGCGCTCGCTGAGCGTCTCGATGTTCAGCTCGAGCAGGCAGCCGCAGATCTTGTGATGCGCGATGCCCGCCATCATGGCTTCGCCCAGCGTACGCGAGGTCATCATCGCCAGGCCCAGCAGGCCGAAGCCGCCAATGGTGCCTTCGCTGCCGATGCGCAGGCCCGCGCCCGGCACGCTCAGCGCCTGCAGTGCGCGACGCACGAAGACGCTGGCCTGGCGATACGACACGCGCAGGGCAGGATCCGCCAGCTGCGCGCGCGTCAGGGCCAGCCCCGCGAACCACGCGCGACTGTCGATGCCCAGCGCATCGCCCATCTGCATCAGATAGAGCAGTTTGTTGGGCGGGAACTCGGCGGCGGTGAAACGCGGGTCCTCCGCCAGAGACGGATGGACAGTGGCCGGCGCTGCGCCGACCAGGGCGGCTGGACGTGCCATCGTGTGTTGAACCCCTGGAAACATGCCGGCCACGGCCGGCGACAAGGGGACTTCTATAGCACGCGAGCGCGGGGGCCTGCTTTCGCGTTGCACCATCGGCGCCAGCGGGGTGCGTCTCGTCCGCGCCGCGATTCACTGCCACGCGTATGACGTTTGGCAGTTTGCCTCGCGGGACCGATGCGGGTTACATCAACCGTTTGCTTGGGAGGAAACGGCATGACGCACGCACGCGCAACGATACGAACCATGGGCCTGGGCCTGTGTGTGCTGGCACTGGGCGCGTGCACGGCGACGAGCCCCAAGCCAGCCGAGACGACGCAGAACGGCCGGCCGCCAGGTTATCTGGCTGAACCCACGCAGTTGACCATGGCCGAGGTGCTGCCAGCGGCTCCGCAGGCAGGCTCGGTGCGTTACGAGGCCGATCGCGAGGTGTTCCGCCAGACGCGCAAGCTCGAAGGCTCGCCGCGCTGGGCGTTGGCCACCAGCGATGTGAAGACCGATATCCCGGACATGCTGCAGGACTTCAGCTGCTCCGTGGGCGTGTCGCTCGACAGCGCGCGCTTGCCCAGACTCACGCAGGTACTGAAGCGCGTGGAAGTCGATACGGACCGCATTACCGGCCCGGCGAAGAAGACCAACCAGCGCCTGCGTCCGTTCCTGATCGACGAAGGCAACATCTGCCAGGCCAAGGATCGTCTGAAGAACAGCTTCGACTATCCGTCGGGCCATTCCACCTGGGGCTGGACCGTGGGCACCGTGTTGTCGGAGCTGGCGCCTGATCGCATCACGCCGATCATGCTGCGCGCACGCAGTTACGCCGAAAGCCGCGTGGTGTGCGGTGCGCACAATCTCAGCGCCATTCAGATGGGCATGTTGAATGGCGCGACCATCATGATGCGCGTGCAGATGGAGCCGGCGTATCAGGCGGACATTGCGGCGGCGAAGAAGGAGCTCGATGCGGTGCGTGCGTCGTCGGCGCCGATGCCGGAAGGGCAGTGCAAGGCGGAGCGGGCGTTGATTACGCCGGTACCGTACTGATGTAGGAATGACAGCGCGTGGCGACAACCTGGTGTGATCGCCACTGGGCTTCTGCCTGCGTTTAAAGAGAGGGTGGGAGTAAAGGTCGCCACCCCATCCATGCCATCCCGGAGCCCGGCGGGGACCTTCGCCTGTCGCCTCACACTCCCCATCTTCGTCATGCTTGCGCAGGCAGACACCCAGTGGCGACCACACACGGTTGTCGCCTCACCCTCTCACGTCGTCATGCCGGCGAAAGCCGGCATCCAGGGGCGATCACGCTCATCTGTGCGATACCGCGACCGGGCCGCTTACGCAGCGGGCGTTTCGACCGACTGCCGTCGGTCGAGTCACTTTTCTTTTGCTGGCCCAAAATAAAAGTAACCCAAAGAAAATGGCCTAAGAGCCCGGGGGTGCGCTTGCGTTAGATACGTGTCTCACGGGACACGCAGGCTCAAGTGATCACCGGTGAGGCCAACTAACGTCCGACCGTTGGCTATCCGCCCCACCGCCGAAAGCGGGGTTGGGGGGCGACCCAACATCGGTCCGGAAGGGATGGGCGCAGCGAATAATCCAGGGGCGACCACGCACAGTTTCACTGCAAGCTCCAAAAACACCGTCATGCCTGCGCAGGCAGGCACCCAGTGGCGACCACACACGGTTGTCGCCTCACCCTCTCACGTCGTCATGCCGGCGAAAGCCGGCATCCAGGGGCGATCACGCTCATCTGTGCGATACCGCGACCGGGCCGCTTACGCAGCGGGCGTTTCGACCGGCTGCCGCCGGCCGAGTCACTTTTCTTTTGCTTGCCCAAAAGAAAAGTAACCCAAAGAAAATGGCATGAGAGCGGTGTGCGCTCACGTTAGATACGTGTCTCACGGGACACGCGGTCTCAAGTGATTACCGGTGAGGCCAACTAACGTCCGACTGTTTGCTATCCGCCCACCGCAATGGCTCTCGCGCACAATCCCGCGCCGTCGTCCATGGGCGACCACGCACGTTTTCACGGCATATCCCAAGAATGCCGTCTTGCCTGCGAAGGCAGGCACCCAGTGGCGATCACACTCGATGACCGTCTCATCCTCTCCACCCTGCCGTCATGCCGGCGAAGGCCGGCATCCAGTGGCCGCGACGTTTATCGGTGCGATACCCCACCTGACCTGCTCGTTACGGCAGAGGTTTCAACCATGTCCTGACATACCTGTCGCCACGTCTTCGGTCCATACGCCTGCGCAGAAGTGACGAAACTTTCCACGTGCACAAAAAAAGAAACCGCGCCATGAGCGCGGTTCCTTTTTTCCAATCGGTTTTTTTTCCAACCGACCTTGCGAATTACTCGCCGATCGTCAGCAGGCTCGCGTTGCCACCGGCAGCCGTCGTATTGATGGTGAGCGTGCGCTCGCCGGCAAAACGGAACAGGTAGTGCGGGCCGCCGGCCTTCGGGCCGGTGCCGGAGAGGCCTTCGCCGCCGAACGGCTGCACGCCGACCACGGCGCCGATCTGGTTGCGGTTGACGTAGCAGTTGCCGACGCGGGCGCGGCTTTGGATGAACTCCACCGTGTCGTCGATGCGGCTGTGGATGCCCAGCGTCAGACCGAAACCGGTAGCGTTGATCTGGTCGACGATCTTGCCCAGTTCATCGGACTTCCAGCGGATCACGTGCAGCACCGGGCCGAAGATTTCGCGCGTCAGCGTGGCGAGCGACGGGATTTCGTAGGCGCGCGGCGCGAAGTACGTACCGTTCGCGGCCACGTCGGCGTCGATGGCCACTTCGGCGATCTTCTTCGCTTCCTTGTCCATGCGCGCGGCATGGTCGACAAGGATCTTCTTCGCGTCTTCGTCGATCACCGGACCGACGTCGGTCGACAGCTGGCCCGGGTCACCGACCTTCAGCTCGGCCATGGCGCCGGCGAGCATGTCGCAGACCTTGTCGGCGATGTCTTCCTGCACGAACAGCACGCGCGCGGCCGAGCAACGCTGGCCGGCGGACTGGAACGCTGACGAGATGACGTCCTTGACGATCTGCTCGGGCAGCGCCGAGGAGTCGGCGATCATCGCGTTCTGGCCGCCGGTTTCGGCGATCAGTGCGGCGATCGGCGCGTTGCGTGCGGCGAGGGCGCGGTTGATCGCCCAGGCGGTTTCGGTCGAGCCGGTGAAGGCCACGCCAGCGATGCGCGGATCGCGCGTGAGGGCGGCACCCACGGTGGCGCCGTCGCCGGGCAGGAACTGCAGCACGTCAGCCGGCACGCCGGCGTCCTGCAGCAGCTTCACGGCGGCGTAGCCGATCAGGCTGGTCTGCTCGGCGGGCTTGGCAATAACGGCATTGCCAGCAGCAAGCGCGGCGCTGACCTGGCCGAGGAAGATCGCGAGCGGGAAGTTCCACGGGCTGATGCACACGAACACGCCGCGACCGTTGAGGAAGAGCTGGTTGCTCTCGCCGGTCGGGCCCGGGAGCTGTTCCGGATGAGCGAAGTGACGACGCGACATCGTGGCGTAGTAGCGCAGGAAGTCGGCCGCTTCGCGGATTTCAGCGATCGAGTCGGGCAGGCTCTTACCGGCTTCGCGCACGCACATCGCGATGAATTCGGCGCGGCGGGCTTCGAGCTGGTCGGCAGCGTGCTCAAGGATGGCGGCGCGGCTGGCGGCCGGCAGGCGATCCCACGCATGCTGCGCAGCGACGGCGTTGCCCAGTGCCTTTTCGACCGTGGCGCTGTCGGCAGTGACATAGCTACCCACGACCTGGCGACGATCGGCCGGGTTGGTGACCTGAACAGTCGCGCCGGCGCTGTTGGCGCCCGGAACGAGTGGGGTCGCGGTCCACGGGCCGGACTTGGCGTTGATGGACTCGGCCAGAGCCTTCAGTTCGTTGTCGTTGGAGAAGTTGACGCCCATGGAATTCTTCCGAAGTTCACCGTAGAGATTCACCGGCAGCGGAATGCGCGGGTGGGGGATGGAGGCAAAAGCACGCACGGTCTCGCACGGATCGGCGACCAGTTCGCGCACCGGCAGCGATTCGTCGACCACGCGGTTGACGAAGCTGGTATTGGCGCCGTTCTCAAGCAGACGACGCACGAGGTACGGCAGCAGGTCTTCATGCGTACCGACCGGCGCGTAAACGCGGCACGGAACGTTGAGGTTCTGCGGGCCGATCACTTCGGCGTACAGATCGGTGCCCATGCCGTGCAGGCGCTGGTACTCGTACGGACGACCCTGCGACAGATGATTGATCGCGGCGATCGAATGCGCGTTATGCGTGGCGAACTGCGGGTAGATCAGCTCGATGCCGGCATCGAACAGCTTGCGTGCGCAGGCCAGGTAGGACACGTCGGTGTTGGGCTTGCGCGTATACACCGGGTAACCGGGCATGCCGTTTTCCTGCGCGCGCTTGACCTCGGCGTCCCAGTAGGCGCCCTTCACCAGGCGCACGTACCAGCGGCGCTTGGCGGCGCGCGCGGTTTCGATCAGCCAGTCGATGACGAACGGCGTGCGCTTGGAGTACGCCTGCACCACGATGCCCAGGCCGTTCCAGCCTTCGAGCGACGGATGGGCGAAGACGTCGCCCATGATGTCGAGCGACAGCTCCAGGCGATCGCATTCTTCGGCGTCGACGGACAGGGCGATGCCCTGCTTCATCGCCAGCTGCGAGAGTTCCAGCAGCTTGGCGGTGAGGTCGCGGCGGGCAATCTCGCGCTTGGCCACTTCGTAACGCGGATGCAGCGCCGACAGCTTGACCGAGATGGACGGCGCGTCGGTGTGGTTCGCGAACGGGCCGCGTCCGCCGATGGCGGCGATCGCGTTGCGGTAATCCTGCTGGTAGCGCTCGGCGGTTTCCGAGGTGAGCGCCGATTCGCCCAGCATGTCGTAGGAATAGCGATACATCGCGTATTCCTTCTGTGCGCAGCGATCCAGTGCCTCGTTGATGCTGCGGCCCATCACGAACTGATGGCCCATGATGCGCATGGCCTGGCGCACGGCCAGGCGAATCGCCGGTTCACCCGCGCGGCCCACAAGGCGACGCAGGGCACCGGTGACGTTGTGGCGCGTGTCTTCGGCCAGGTTCACCAGCTTGCCGGTGAGCATCAGGCCCCAGGTGGAGGCGTTGACGAAAAGCGATTCGCTCTTGCCGAGATGCTTTTCCCAGTTGGCCTCGCCGAGCTTGTCGCGGATGAGCTTGTCAGCCGTGGACTTGTCGGGAATGCGCAGCAGGGCTTCGGCGACGCACATCAGCAGCACGCCTTCCTCGCTGGAGAGGTCGTACTGGCGCATGAAGGACTCGACCGCGCTCTGGTCCTTGGCGCGGGCGCGCACACGGGTCACCAGGTCGGCGGCCAGGTCGATCACTTTTTCGCGTTCAATGGCGGGCAGCGTGGCCTGAGCGAGCAGGTCGTTGACCGCTTCGGTCTCGTCGCGCAGCCAGGCGGCAGTAATGCGCGCGCGGGCCGGCTCGGCGCCGGTGGGGATTTCGGGGCTGAGAATGGGCTGGGTCACGGTTGTCAATGGGGTGGGGGATGCAGAATCCACCGATTGTACGCCCTTGGCGCGTCAGGGGTGAGCCTGCGGGGGATCGGGCCGGACCATGGGGCATGCCGGCGTCGACCGGGCGTGGGTCGGTCCCGTGCTCCCCGTCGGGTGCCGGAGGGTAGGCCCGAGCCGGGAAGCGTGGTGACGATGTCCGAATCTGCGTTGAGAGCATTCGGAATTTCTTATTGGACTTGCTTGGGTCCATGCGGAGGCGCACGCGGTCGCAGCACGCTGATTCGCGTCAACGCACTGCGTCATTCTTGCCCGAAGCCTCCCCGCGCCCTATCATTCGCGGGTTCCAGGCACGCCGGTATACCCATGATCGTGCTTCGACCAGCTGCCGCCGGCCTGCCGTGCGCGACTTTGTGGCTCAAGCCCAATCGCGCCCTCAGTCGGCGCGATCTGCGTCGACTGATCATGGTTCTGGCGGCTCTGGCGCTGACAACGGCCGGTCTGGGCGCGTGGCAGGGCAATGTATTTGCCCCACTGTTCGCCCTGGTCGAATCCTCCGCGGTGGCTTTCGCCCTTGGCGTAGCCTGGCGGGCCGGGGACCGCAGCGAGCGCATCACCCTCGACACGTCGTCGCTGGAGGTGCAATCCCTGCCAGCCCGCCGCAGTGCGCGCTTCCAGCCTTACTGGGTGCGAGTGCAGCTGAAGGAAGGGACCGGACGCCGTCGTCTGCTGCTGAGCTCGCACGGGCGCGAACTGGAGATCGGGGCATTCCTCAATGAGGGGGAACGCGCCGAGCTGTCAAAGAGACTCATGGTGCTGCTGGCGGAGATCAACCACCAGCCGCGCAGGTAGGTTCAACAAAGGTGCAAGACATGACATCTGGCGGCATCAGGATCAAGGCATGGGTGGCGATGGCCTGCGCGCTCTTTTGTGGCGCGGCATGGGCCAATCCCGAACCGGGACAGCTGAACATGACGCGCGGCGTGACCGAATGGTCGTCGGAGCCGTACTTCCTCAACAATGTCGCGCTTGGCGTTTGCGTGGTCATCGGCGTGCTGGTGTTCGGCGCCATGTTCGTCGCCATGTTCCGCTTCCGTAAGTCGCGCGGTGCCGTGGCCGAAAAGTGGTCGCACAACACCATGCTGGAAGTGGTCTGGACCACGATTCCGGTCATCATCCTGATCGTGCTGGCCTACCTGGCCACCGGTGGCCTGAAGACCTTCGCCGACACCACCGGCTCGCAGATGACCGTCAAGGTCACCGGCTACCAGTGGAAGTGGCGCTATGACTATGTCGACTACCAGGGCAAGGCCGTGGAAAAGGTCGGCTTCATGTCCAAGCTCGACCGCGAGAGCGACGAAACCCGTCAGCTGAAGTCGGGCATGGACCCGTATGCAGTCAAAGTCGACGGCTACAACACGTATCTGCTGAACGTGGACGAGCCGCTGGTCGTCCCGACCGACACCAAGATCCGCTTCGTGATCACCGCCGGTGACGTCATCCACTCCTGGTGGGTGCCGGCGCTCGGCTGGAAGATGGACGCGATCCCGGGCATCGTCAACGCCGCCTGGACCAATATCAAGGAGCCGGGTGTGTACCGCGGCCAGTGCGCCGAACTGTGCGGTCAGGACCATGGCTTCATGCCGATCGTGGTCAAGGCCGTGCCGAAGGCTGAGTTCGAGCAGTGGCTCGCTGCCAAGGAGCAGGCTGCCAAGCAGCCGGCCGCTCCGGCCGCGCCCGCCGCCGCTTCGACCGCAGCTGCGCCGGCCACCGCACAGGTTGCTCCCGCCACGGCCCCCCAGGGTTGATCCGCTGCTTCCGGCAGTCTCACGTTTTTCGCTTTAGGTAGAGGTGCAAGGCCATGGCCCACGCAGCCACCCACGATCACCACGACGATCATCACGGCGCGCCGAAGAACTTCTTCGTGCGTTGGTGCATGTCCACCAACCACAAGGACATCGGCACGCTGTACCTGGTCTTCTCGTTGCTGATGTTCTTCATCGGCGGCAGTTTCGCCATGGTCATCCGCGCCGAGCTGTTCAAGCCCGGCCTGCAGCTGGTCCAGCCGTACTTCTTCAACGAAATGACCACGATGCATGCGCTGGTCATGATCTTCGGTGCGGTCATGCCGGCCTTCGTCGGCCTCGGCAACTGGATGATTCCGCTGATGATCGGTGCGCCGGACATGGCGTTGCCGCGCATGAACAACCTGTCGTTCTGGATCCTGCCGTTCGCTTTCGCGATGCTGCTGTCCACCCTGTTCATGCCGGGCGGTGGCCCCGCCGGTGGCTGGACCATGTACCCGCCGCTGTCGCTGCAGGGTGACTCGGTCGCCAACCTGGTGTTCGCGGTCCATTTGATGGGTATCAGCTCGATCATGGGCGCGATCAACATCATCGCGACCATCCTGAACATGCGCGCTCCGGGCATGGACCTGCTGAAGATGCCGGTGTTCGTGTGGAGCTGGCTGATCACCGCGTTCCTGCTGATTGCCGTGATGCCGGTCCTCGCCGGTGCGGTCACGATGCTGCTGACCGACAAGTACTTCGGCACCAGCTTCTTCAATGCCGCCGGTGGCGGTGACCCGGTCCTGTTCCAGCACATCTTCTGGTTCTTCGGGCACCCCGAGGTGTACATCATGATCCTGCCGGCCTTCGGCCTGGTGTCTGAGATCATCCCGGCGTTCTCGCGCAAGCCCATCTTCGGCTACAAGGCGATGGTCTTCGCGATTGCCTCGATCGCCTTCCTGTCGTTCATCGTGTGGGCTCACCACATGTTTGCGGTGGGTCTGCCGCTCGGTGGCGAAATCTTCTTCATGTACGCCACGATGCTGATCGCCGTGCCGACGGGCGTGAAGGTGTTCAACTGGGTCAGCACCATGTGGGGCGGCTCGATGACCTTCGAGACCCCGATGCTGTTCGCGGTCGCCTTCGTCATCCTGTTCACCATCGGTGGCTTCTCGGGCCTGATGCTGGCGCTGGCTCCGGCCGACTTCCAGTACCACGACTCGTACTTCGTGGTGGCTCACTTCCACTATGTGCTGGTTACCGGCGCTGTCTTCGCCATCATCGCTGGCGCGTACTACTGGCTGCCGAAGTGGACCGGCAACATGTACAGCGAGTTCTGGGGCAAGATGCACTTCTGGAACAGCGTGATCTGGGTGAACGTCCTGTTCTTCCCGCAGCACTTCCTGGGTCTGGCCGGCATGCCGCGTCGTATCCCGGACTACAACGTCGCGTTCGCCAACTTCAACATGATCAGCTCCATCGGCGGCTTCCTGTTCGGCGCCTCGCAGCTCATCTTCGTTGGCGTCATCATCCACGCCGTGTGGTTCTCGAAGAAGAAGGCGACCGACCGCGTGTGGGAAGGTGCCAAGGGTCTGGAGTGGACCGTGCCGTCGCCGGCGCCGTACCACACTTTCGAAGTCCCGCCGGTCATTCATGACGACGAACTGGCTCACGGCCACGTCGATGACTGATCAGTAAATAAACGCCCCGGCCGCTAGCGACCGGGGCGGATTAGGCAAGGCATACGATGAACCGGCAAGACGCGGAAGCGGTCAAGCAAGCTCGAAAGAAAAGTGCACGACGTACGGCGATCATTGCGGCAGCTATTGCCATCGCCATCTTCGCGCTCTCGATCATTCAGATGCTGAAGTTCTCGTAAGGCCAAAGGTTTTGTATTTCCCGCGCGGTTTGGCGGGGTTTAAGTAACAAGAGAAGTCCACGGGGATCTCACCATGGGTCATCAGCAAGGCGCTTATTTCGTACCGACCAAGAGCTACTGGCCGATCGTGGCAGCGGTGGTCATGTTCGTCACCGTGTTCGGTGCCGCTCACTGGCTCAACGCAGAACCGGGTCAGGCTGGCTTCGGCAAGTCGTTGCTGACGATCGGCTTCATCGGCATTTTGCTGATGTTCTTCGGCTGGTTCCGTTCGGTCATTCGTGAGTCCCTCGCAGGTAGCTACAACCACCAGGTGGACACCTCGTTCCGCATGGGCATGCTGTGGTTCATCTTCTCCGAGGTGATGTTCTTCGCCGCCTTCTTCGGCGCCCTGTTCTATGCCCGCATGTTCGCGGTGCCGTGGCTCGGCGGCGAAGGCCATGGCGTGCTGACCCACCAGTTCCTTTGGGGTGACTACGCGGCAGCCTGGGGTTCCAATGGCGGTGGCGGCCCGGCCCGCATCGGTGGCGATTTCCAGACGGTGGCTCCGTGGGGCCTGCCGCTGCTCAACACCCTGATCCTGCTCACCTCCAGCGTCACGATCACCATCGCGCACCATGCCCTCAAGGCCGGTCACCGCGGCAAGATCCTTTGGTTCCTGGGCCTGACGGTCCTGCTGGGCGCCACGTTCCTTTACTTCCAGGCCCACGAGTACATCGAGGCCTACAAGGAACTGAACCTGACGCTGCAGAGCGGTGTGTACGGCTCGACCTTCTTCATGCTCACCGGCTTCCACGGCATGCACGTGACCCTGGGCACGATCATGCTGGCGATCATCTGGCTGCGCTGCGCCAAGGGCCACTTCACCAAGGAAAACCACTTCGGCTTCGAAGCGGTCGCCTGGTACTGGCACTTTGTGGACGTGGTCTGGCTCGGCCTGTTCATGTTCGTCTACATTCTCTGATCCTCAGGGATCGAGGTACGAAAAAGCCCGCCACTGGCGGGCTTTTTTTATGCCTCGTCCCCGCCGGGGTACGCGGGGAGGGCGCAAAGATGTAACCGGCTTAACAAGCGGGAAGACGATGGCCCGAAGGGTGGGATGAGGGGAGGGTGCTCATAGGAACGGATGCTCGAAGCGAGAGCCGGGCCGAGGCAACCAGCGACGGAAGCCGTGACGGGAAGAATGAAGAAGGCGTGGCTGCTCGGCCCGGCATGGCGCTAGGCAGGCCAGTGTTTCGATTCGGGTCAAAGCCCCGCGATGGAGGGATCGGCCTCGGGCCGGGGCCTCTCAACCCTCCCCAGGGCTGAAGGCCGACAACACCCGCGCGCTTTTGTCGCGCCCGGAGCGCGAAGGCGGGCGGGCAGTTACAATTACTGACCCACGCCGTGCGGGTGCAGCCAGCCCATCCAGATGCCGAGAACGACCATCAGGATGAGGAGCACCGAAAGCCCGATACGGCGGGTCAAAGCCCACACCGTGCGCTTGCTGCCATCCTTGTCGGTCATCATGAAATACAGCGCTTGACCGAGATTGAACAGCACCACCAGCAGCAGGATCACCAGCGCGTATTTGTAGATGGTTTCCACGTGATTGGCCCGAACGACGTTGACATTCGCAGTATAGCGGCCGCTTGCGGTGGCACTGCATGAGCCTGTTGAGGCGTCCCGCCTGGTGGGCGGTGTTGCTGACGCTCGCCGGAACCTTGCTGTTCCTGCGTTTAGGCGTCTGGCAGCTCGACCGTGCCAACGAAAAAGAGCAAATTCTGCGGCGCTATGCCGCAGCGGAAACCGCGCCACTGCGCGATTTTGCCGCGGTCGCTACGGCCCCGGCCGACGATGGTTTTCCCCGCGTTCGCCTGCGTGGCACCTACCTGGCCGACCGCCTCTACCTGCTCGACAACCCGCGGCATGACCAACGTGGCGGCGTGGAGGTCTATGCGCCTTTCCGCCCCGAAGGCATGACACAGTGGGTGCTGGTCGACCTGGGCTTCCTGCCGGGCAATGGCACCGACAAGGCGCCGCAGATACCCGCGCTTCCCGAAGGTCCGCAGGATGTCCATGGCCTGTACCAGCCGGCGCCGGGCGTGGGCTTCGAGATGGGCGGCGATGCGTTGTCACGCCAGACCGCCTGGCCGAAAACCACGATCTATCTCGACATCCCGCAGGTGGCCCGCGACCTCGGTCAGCCGCTGTACCCGCGTGTCGTGTCGCTCGATGCCGATCCCGCCGCGATCTACGTGCGCGAACACCAGCCTGATTTCTCGTCGATGCCGCCCGCGCGTCATCGCGCCTACGCCTTCCAGTGGTTCACCTTCGCCGTTGCTGCGGTGGTGATCTTCCTGATCCTGCATCGCAAGCGAAAAAAGCCCAAGTCGGACTCACCATGAATCAGCCCGCAAACCCGGCGCAGCGCAGCAGCCGCCTCAAACTCATTCTCGTCATGGCGGTGTTCATCGCGCCGATCCTTGCTGCAGGCCTGCTGACCCTGAGTGGCTGGCAGCCGACCGGCAAGGCCAACGGCCTGCCGATCACGCCGCAGCGCAACTTCGAGGAAGAAAAGCTGCGCGTGCAGACGGCGACCGGCAGCGACTGGGCCTGGCGTAACGCCGAGCCGCAGCTGACCTTGATCGCCATGCCGGGACCGGGCTGCGCCGCGCATTGCGTGGAAACGCTCAACAAGATGGCCGCCGCACGTGTCACGCTCAATCGCAATGCGCCGCGCCTGCGCCTGCTGCTGGTCGGCGACGCTCCGGCCGTTGGCAAGGTGGAGAAGGGCGCATGGCTGCCCGACGCGAATGTCGACTTCCAGTGGCAGCTCGGCACCGATGTCGACGCGAAGCTCGCATCGTGGCGCGCCACCCAGCCCGACAGCGTGTCGGCGCTGTTGGTCGAATCCAACGGCACGGCGCTGGCGCTGTATCCTGAAGGCTTCGATCCCACCGGTCTGCGCAAGGACCTTCAGAAGGTGATTCGCTGATGGCTCCCCGCACCGTCAAGATCCTGCGCGGCATTGCGCTGCTTGCCGCGGTGTTCGCGTTCGGCGTGGTGATGTTTGGCGCGTTCGTGCGCCTGTCGAACGCTGGCTTGTCGTGCCCTGACTGGCCCACCTGCTACGGCAAAGTCGCGTGGCCGGAGCATCAACACGAAATCGTGCAAGCCAACGAAGCGTTTCCTGATCGCCCCTTTGAAACGCACAAGGCCTGGCGTGAGCAGGTGCATCGCTTCCTCGCGGGCACGCTGGGCATGCTCGTACTCGCCCTCGCACTGATCGCGAGCTGGCGTACCGCATGGGCGCGCTGGTGCGTGATTGCCGGTGCGATTTTCGCAGCGATCGGCGTCACCATGTACATGCGCGGCGAACACGTGTGGTCGTCGGTGTTGTCCGCCTTCGCCATCGGCCTGCCCTTGCTGGCATCCATCGGGCTGAAGCGACCGGGCGCATGGCGCATCAGTGTGCTTGCCCTGGCCGTGATCATCTTCCAGGCCATGCTTGGCATGTGGACGGTGACGCTGCTGCTCAAACCCATTGTCGTGATGGGTCATCTGCTGGGCGGTATCACCACGTTCGCTTTGCTGGCCTATGCCGGCTTGCGCTTTGCCGGACTCGGTGCGCCGGACCATGGCCTCGCCGATCTGCGCCAGTGGATCGTGCTGGGCATCGTCTTGCTCATTGCGCAGATCGCGCTGGGCGGCTGGACGTCCGCCAACTACGCCGCACTCGCCTGCGGCACCGACTTCCCGAAGTGTCTGGGCCAGTGGGCACCGCCGACCGACTTCAAGGAAGCGTTCGTGCTGTGGCGCGGTATCGGCGTGAACTACGAAGGCGGCGTGCTCGACATGGCCGCACGAAGCGCCATCCAGATTGCGCATCGCATCGGCGCGCTCGTGGTGTTCTGCTATGTGCTGTGGCTGGCGTTCCGCGCCTCGCGTCGCGGCCTTCGCGCATTCGCCGTATTGTTGAGCGTCGTGCTCGTTTGCCAGGTCGTGCTCGGCATCAGCAACGTGCACTTCGGCCTGCCGCTGCCGGTGGCAACGCTGCATAACGGCGTGGCGGCACTGTTGCTGGCGGTGTTGATCGCCACGCTGGCACGCACCCAGAAAACCGAAAGCCTGCAGGGGACGGGCCATGACTAAGGCAGTTGCACGCGGCAGTTTGCTGCATTCCTTCCGTGCGTTTCTCGAGCTGACCAAGCCGCGCGTCGTCGCGCTGCTCGTGTTCTGTGCGGTGATTGGCATGTTCCTCGCGGTGCCGGGCATTCCGCCGTGGCGCGCGCTGGTGTTCGGCACCATCGGTATCTGGCTCGCCTCCGCGTCGGCGGCTGCCTTCAATCACCTGATCGATCAGCGCATCGACAAGGTGATGGCGCGTACGTCGCATCGCCCGCTGGCGACGGGTGAACTCACGCCGAAGCAGGTGCTGGCATTTGCGCTCGCGCTTGGCGTGATCTCGATGCTGGTCCTGGTGTTCCTGGTCAACACGCTGACGGCGCTGCTCACCTTCGGCGGCCTGATCGGTTATGCGGTGGTCTATACCGCTTACCTCAAGCGCGCCACGCCGCAGAACATCGTGATCGGTGGCCTCGCCGGCGCGATCCCGCCGGTGCTGGGCTGGACGGCCGTCACGGGTGAGATGCATGCCTTCGCCTTGCAGCTGTGCCTGATCATCTTCGTGTGGACGCCGCCGCATTTCTGGGCGCTGGCGATCTTCCGTCGCGAGGACTACTCGCGTGCGCAGGTGCCGATGCTGCCCGTGACGCATGGCGTGGTGTACACGCGCTGGCACGTGCTGTTCTACACCGTGCTGTTGTTCGTCGTGACCCTGCTTCCGGCGGTGACCGGCTACAGCGGCATCGTGTACCTGGCCGGCGCCGTTGTGCTGGGCCTGGCGTTCCTTTACTACGCCGTGCGGCTCCTGAATCCGCCGGACGAGTTCTACGCGATGAAGGTGTTCAACTACTCCATCGTGTACCTGATGGCGCTGTTTGCCTTCCTGCTGGCCGACCACTGGCTGGTCGATCCGCTGGTTCAGCAGGGTCTCGAGTTCCAGCGCGCCGCCTGAGGGCGGTGACGCTTGCGGCCGGATCGGGCGGCGTCGGGCCGCCCAATCCCTACCGCGCCTTAACGCAAGAACATTCGCTCCGCGATCAGCCATTTAGGCTTGACACTCCCGCACCGCAGCAAGACAATTCGCGCGCCCGCCGGCGCGCTGCGCCTGTGGACATTCCTGTCCGACCAAACCAAGGCATATGGACGTTTACCCTAGTCGCAACGTCGACATCCGCGAGCATCGGGTGCCGGCATTGCAATACAAGCTGATTGCCTGCGGCGACCGCCTGCGGTCGGCCGGCGCTTTCCTCGACTAGGGAAGACCGGCCCATCCCTGACGGCTGCCCCAGGCGCCGTTACGAGGAGATGGGCTATGAAGCTCCTTCGCGATTTTTTCCGTCTGCGCACCGCAGGTCGTGCCCTCGCGGGCGGCCGCCGTGCGTCCGTTGGCCGTGCCTGGACGATCACCGTCCCCGCGCCCCTGGAAAAGCCCCAGGCGCAGGTCATCGACATGCACTGGACGAGCAACACCAAGGGCCAGCGTCCGGAAGCCCGCTGGCACGGACATGCTGCCAAGCCGGCGCTGCGCCTGGTCTCGAGCCACTGATGCATCGCATCCCCGCCAGCCTTGCGCCGCGCAAAGGGTGGCCCCCGCCAGTGGGATGGCGCGGGCCGCACATGCGGCTTTAGCAGGCGATCAGGATTCGCGGCGAAGACGCCGCCGACTCGCTGATCCGCCCGGGCACCACCAGCATCATGGAAGCGAGTCATGTTGAAGCACTCCACCCAGACCGTAGCGGGCAAGGCGGCCGGCAAGGGCGCGTCCGCCCCCGTGCGCGTCGCCGTCGCATTGGAAGCATTCCGCCATAACGAGGCCCTCTTTGCCGCGCTGGACACCAGCGCTGCCGGCCTTAACGAAGAACAGATCGCCGAGCGCCTCGACCGCGACGGCGCCAACGAGGTATCGCACGAGAAGCCACCGCACTGGTCGCGCCAGCTCCTGCGCGCCTTCAAGAACCCCTTCATCATCGTGCTGCTGGTGCTCGCCGGCGTGCAGCTGTTCACCGATGACGAAGACCTTACCGGCCCGATCATCATCGCGGTGATGGTTGCCATCAGCGTGCTGCTCAGTTTCACGCAGGAGTTCCGCTCGTCGCAGGCCGCGGAGAAGCTCAAAGCCATGGTGCGCAATACCGCCACCGTGACCCGCCGTGCGTCCGATGGTCACAGCGAACGGATCGAAGTGCCGGTCGGCGAACTGGTTGCCGGCGACATCGTGCATCTCGCCGCGGGCGACATGGTGCCCGCCGACCTGCGCCTGTTCAGCGCGAAAGACCTTTTCATCAGCCAGGCCATCCTCACCGGCGAATCGCTGCCGGTGGAGAAAGCGGCTCCCACGCCTGCACAAGTGGCCGAATTCGGCGGCCGCGACGAGCACGACAATCCGCTGGATCTGCCGACGGTCTGCTACATGGGCACCAACGTCGTCAGCGGCACCGCGAGCGCCGTCGTGGTCGCGACCGGTTCGCGCACGTACCTGGGCTCACTCGCCCGAACCATCGTCGGCCAGCGCGTGCAGACCAGCTTCGATCGTGGCGTGAACAGCGTCAGCTGGCTGCTGATCCGCTTCATGGCGGTGATGGTGCCGATCGTTTTCCTCATCAACTGGGTCGACAAGGGCGACTGGCTGCAGGCTTTCCTGTTCGCCCTTTCCGTCGCCGTTGGCCTGACGCCGGAAATGCTGCCGCTGATCGTCACCGCGAACCTGGGCAAGGGCGCCATGGCGATGTCCAAGCGCAAGGTCGTGGTCAAGCGCCTCAACGCGATCCAGAATTTCGGCGCGATGGACGTGCTGTGCACGGACAAGACCGGCACGCTCACCCTCGACAAGATCGTGCTCGAACGCCACCTCGACCTGTACGGTGAAGAGTCGGACGAGGCACTGGAGTACGGCTACCTCAACAGCCGCTTCCAGACGGGCCTGAAGAACCTCATGGACAAGGCGGTGCTGGCCCATCGCGATCTCGAAGAGGCCGCGGCGCATTACCGCATCGTCGACGAGATTCCGTTCGACTTCCAGCGTCGCCGCATGTCGGTGGTGCTGGGCAATGGTGACGGCAACGAGTTGCTGGTGTGCAAGGGCGCGGTCGAGGAGATGCTGTCGATCTGCGTCAGCGTCAAGGCGGGCGACGAGATTCTGCCGATGACGGACGAGATGCGCGCCGACATCAAGGCGATGACGCGTCGTCTCAACGAGGATGGCCTTCGCGTGCTGGTCGTTGCGATCAAGCATCAGCCGCCGGCGAAGCGTGCCTATGGCGTGGGCGATGAAAGTGGCCTTACGGCTATCGGCTGCCTGGCCTTCCTCGATCCGCCGAAGGACACGGCCGCCACGGCCATCGCCGCCCTGCATCAGCACGGCGTTGCGGTGAAGGTCATCACGGGCGATAACGAGGCGGTGACGCGCAAGATCTGCCGCGAAGTCGGTCTCGATGTGGAGTACTCGCTGCAAGGCAAGCACATCGAACCGCTCGACGACGCGCAGCTGGACGAAGTGGTCCAGCGCACGACCGTGTTCGCGAAAATGTCGCCGCTGCAGAAAGCGCGCGTGGTGAAGTCGCTCCAGCGCCAGGGCCACACCGTGGGCTTCCTCGGCGACGGCATCAACGACGCACCGGCCCTGCGCGAGGCGGACGTCGGCATCTCGGTCGATACGGCCACGGACATCGCCAAGGAATCGGCGGACATCATCCTGCTGGAAAAGAATCTGATGGTGCTGGAGGAGGGCGTGCTCGAAGGGCGCGTCACCTTCGGCAACATCATGAAGTACATCAAAATGACGGCCAGCTCGAACTTCGGCAACGTGTTCAGCGTGCTGGTGGCGAGTGCCTTCCTGCCGTTCCTGCCGATGTTGCCGCTGCAGATCCTGGTGCAGAACCTGCTTTACGACATCTCGCAGCTGTCGATTCCGTTCGATCGCATGGACGAGGAATATCTGTCGCGACCGCGCAAGTGGGATGCCAGTGATATTGGTCGTTTCATGGTGTGGATCGGCCCGGTCAGCTCGATCTTCGACATGACGACGTTCTGGCTGATGTGGCATTACTTCGGCGCCAATGGGCCCGAGCACCAGTCGCTGTTCCAGTCCGGCTGGTTCATCGAGGGCCTGCTGTCGCAGACGCTGATCGTGCACATGATCCGCACGCGCCGCGTGCCGTTCCTGCAGAGCGTGGCCGCTGCGCCGGTACTGGCCCTGACGACGGCGATCATCATCATCGGCATGCTGGTGCCGTATTCGGCGCTCGGCGCGAAGATCGGCATGGTGCCGCTGCCGCCGGTGTACTTCGCCTGGCTGGCGGTGACGCTGCTGTGCTACTGCGGACTCACGCAGCTGATGAAGGTGATCTACATCCGCCGCTACGGTCGCTGGCTGTAACCAACCGCCAAAAAAAACGCCCTGGCCATGCCCAGGGCGTTTTTGTTTTGATCGTTGTCAGTGCGGAATGCCTGACGACCTCAGCCGCCGATCTCCCGCGCGCAAGCCGCCTGCTTGCGCTTGTGGCGCCACCACAGGAACAGCACCACGAGCAGGATGATGCCGCCGAGCACCCAAAGGCTGCTCTGGCCGCGGCGAATCCACATCATCAACCATTCGTGGTTGTTGGCTCCGAAGTAACCCAGGTAGACCCAGATCGGCACGCTGATCAGCGCCGCGAAACCATCCAGCAGCAAGAAGCGCATGAAGGACACGCGGTGCGTGGTGCCGGCGGTGATGTAGACCGCCGTGCGCATGCCCGGGAGGAAGCGCGCGATGAACATCAGGCGGTTGCCGTAACGCTCGAATTTCTCCTGCACCTTGGCATAGCGCTCGGGCGTGAGGACGCGCGCGACGACGCGCCACTGCAGGATGCGCGCGCCGTAATGGTGGCCCAGCAGAAACATGCCGGAGTCGCCCAGCAGGACGCCCACCATCGAGACGCCGAACATGACGTGCACGTTGCCGTAGCCCAGTCCCGTGATCACGCCACCGGCGACCAGGGTGATGTCTTCGGGCAAAGGCGCACCGGCACCGCAGAGCAGCAGCGCGATAAACACCGCTGCGTAGCCATTCTCGGCAAACAGCGTGATCAGTCGTTCAAGCAGGTCCATCCACGTCCTTGCCGTTCGTTGCCGTCCCCTCCCACGGGTGGGCCGGGCGATGATCCCACAGGGGGCCGTTCAGGCCGATCACCCATGGGATGGAACGTCCAAGAATAACCGGAAGCGGGGCGAAGACTGGAGTCCGGGCTATGGCGCGGTGCAGCGTAGGCGTGGCGATGCCTTCGGGTCAGCCGGGACCTTCGGCAGCGGTCGCGGGGCGGGCGCGGGCTGCCAGCAGTTCGCGCAGCTCGGCCTTTTCGGCGCCCGTCAGCTGGCCTTCGCGGCTCTTGCCGGTGAGGAACAGCCGGCGCTGATCGGCGGCGAGCTGCTCCATGCGTTGCAGGGCCTCGAAGAACTCCACTCGCTGAAGTTCGGGCTCGCCTGCCATGGTGGCGGCCATGAGTTTGGAGAGCGCGCCGTACTCGCTGCGGTCGCGATAGTGCTCGACCATCATGGCGGGGCTGATGCCGGGACGGGAGCGCGCCAGATCAATCAACTCGGCCAGAAGATCCACGCCGGGCTTTTCCAGGCGCAGGAAGCCGTAGGGGCGCTCGACCTGATCCGACATGCCTGGCTGCGTCAGCAACAAGGCGATCGTCGTGCGCACGAGACTGCGCTGGATGCTGACCGTGTTCGCTGTCGGACGCTTGGCCGGTTCGGCCTCGAACACCGCCCGGGCACCGGTACGTTTCTGGAGCTCCTGGCCCATCAGATCGCGGAATGCGCCATCGGGCAGGCGTGCGATCAGCGGACGCGCCCGCTCGGCCAGCCGGGCTCGACCATCGAGACTGGCCACGTCGACATCGTGGGCGAGTTCGCTGAAGAAGTACTCGGACAACGGCGTGGCGTTCTTCAGGCGCTGCTCGAAACCTGACTTGCCTTCCTTGCGGATGAGCGTGTCCGGATCCTCGCCATCGGGCAGGAACAGGAAATACGCCTGACGACCGTCGCGCAGCCGCGGCAGCGCCGATTCCAGCGCCTTCCATGCTGCCGCACGACCGGCGCGATCGCCGTCGAAGCAGAACACCACGTCGGGCGCGGCACGGAACAGCACTTCGGTGTGATCGGGCGTGGTCGCGGTGCCCAGCGTGGCTACCGCGATGGGCAGCCCCGCCTGATGCATGGCGATGACGTCCATGTAGCCTTCCACCACCACGATGCGTTGCAGGTTGCTGTTGGCCTGCTTCACCTGCCACAGCGCGAAGAGTTCGCGACCCTTGTGGAACAGCGGGGTTTCCGGCGAATTGAGGTACTTGGGGCCGATGTTCTGGTCGGCCGATTTCTCCTGCAGGATGCGGCCGCCAAAGGCGATCACGCGTCCCCGCCGGTCCATGATCGGGAACATCAGGCGTTCGCGGAAGCGATCGTATTTGTTGCCGCGCTCGTTGCTCGCCACCATGCCGGCTTCGTTGAGCAACTGCATGCGGCGCGAATCGGTGCCGAGCTTCTTGATGACGCCGTCGTAGCCGGCCGGCGCCCAGCCGATGCGGAAGCGCGCGATGGTGTCGGCATCCAGCCCGCGCTTCTTGCAGTAGGCCTGCGCCTCGGTGCTGCGCGGCAGCTCGCCTTCATACCAACGGGCGCTCGCGTCGAGGAGGCTGTAGAGGTCGGTGCGGTCCTCGCGAGGCGCGTTGTCCCGGCCCCCTTCGTAGGGCACTTTCAGACCAACGTTCTGCGCCAGTTCCTCGACCGCGTCCGGGAACTCAAGCCGGTCGTAATCCATCAGGAACTTGATCGCGCTGCCGTGCGCGCCACAGCCGAAGCAATGGAAGAACTGCTTGGCGGGGCTGACGTAAAACGACGGCGAGCGTTCGTTATGGAACGGGCAACAGGCCGTCCACTCGCGCCCGGCCTTCTTCAGCGGCACGCGCCGCTCGATCACGTCGACGATGTCGACGCGGGAAAGCAGTTCGTCAATGAAGGTGTCGGGAATGCGGCCTTTCATCCGTGTAGTGTAAGGCCTGTGCCATCCACGTCAGGGGAATCGTTTGTGGCTCAACCCATCGTTTTTCGTCCGGCGCGTCCCGATGACATCGACGCGGCCGTGCCCTTGATCCATCAATCCGGCCCCGCCGCCTTTGACTATGTTTTCAGCGTGCCCGGCGTTGGGGATGCCCAGGCCTTCCTGCGCCACGCCTTTGCCGAAGGCGGGGGCGAGTTTGGGTGGCGCAACCATCATGTGGGCGAGCTGGATGGCCGCGTGGTCGTGGTCGGTGCGGCGTATGGTGGCGACACCCATTGGCCGTTCACGGTGGCGGCGGCCCGGCAGATCCTCGGGCACTTTGGCTGGGGACGGGGCGCCGGGGTGATCGTGCGCGGATTGCGCGTGGAGGGCGTCATCCCGCCACCTTCGGGCGCCATGCTCTACCTGGCGCATCTGGCGGTTCATCCTGAGCTGCAGGGCAGGGGCGTGGGCGGGGCGCTGATCGACTATCTGGCGGCGCTGCGCCGCGACCCATCCCTTCCTTTGACCCTCGATGTCTCGGCGGCCAATCCACGCGCCCAGGCCTTGTATGAGCGACTTGGCTTCGTGGTGACGCGGGAACGTCCCTCGGCCTTGTCCAACGCCCAGGGCGCCGTGGCGGCGCATCGTCGCATGGAGCGACGCCAGGGTTGAATCTGCGGCCCGCCCATCCCGCGGATGGGCGGGCCTTGCCGCTACGCCATCTTGAGAATGCCGAAGACCGCGAGCAGCGCGATCAGGAACAGGATCAGGAAGATGGCGAACAGGATCTTGGCGATGGTGCCGGTCGCACCGGCGACGCCGGTAAAGCCGAGCCAGCCAGTGACCAGGGACACGATGGCGAAAATGATGGCCCACTTGAGCATGCTTTCTCCCTCTTGAGGTGGCGCCGACGTGTCTGGCGCGGTGGGGGAGGTTTAGCGGGCGAAATGTGAAGACGGCGGCTGCCGCATGCAGCGGCGCGCGGGGCTGTTCAGGTTTATCACGATGACGTGAAGGGAACGCCCGGCGGCACGCCTAAGGCCCCGGTGGGGCGCTTCCGATCACGATGGCGAAACTCAGGCCAGGCGGGCCTTGATGCGGCCGGACACCACGGCCATGTCGGCGCGGCCGGCGGCCTTTTCCTTCACGGCGGCCACCACCTTGCCCATGTCGCGGGCCGTGCTGGCGCCGGTTTCGGCGATGGCAGCGTCAATCAGGGCGTCAATCTCAGCTTCGCTGAGCTTGGCCGGAAGGTAGGCCTCGATCACCACCATCTCGGCCTTTTCGACGTCGGCCAGGTCCTGGCGGCTGGCGGCCTCGTACTGGGTGACCGAGTCACGGCGCTGCTTGAGCATTTTTTCCAGCACCACGAGGGTCTGGGTGTCGTCCAGCTCGATGCGCTCGTCCACTTCACGCTGCTTGACGGCGGCCAGCATCAGGCGGATCACCGCCAGGCGATGCTTGTCGCCGCCACGCATGGCGGTCTTCATGTCTTCGGTGAGCTGCTGCTTGAGGGACATGTCACTCTCCGTGGTGGCGTGAAGAAAATAGCGGAAACACATAAAGCCGGCGTTGCGCATGGGCAACGCCGGCTAATGCTTGAGCTATGAGGCAGTGGCAGCGGATGAACGCGCCAACTGCCGAGCCGTGCCTGATCCTGGAATGCCAGGAAGGGCGCCGAGGGCGCCAAAAGTCAGCCGATCCGCGCGGGGCGGATGACTAACTCAGTACAGGCGGGTGCGACGCGAGGTATCGCGCGAGAGACGACGCAGGTGACGCTTCACCGCGGCGGCACGCTTGCGCTTGCGCTCCTGGGTCGGCTTTTCATAGAACTCGCGCTTGCGGGTCTCGGCCAGAACGCCGGCCTTTTCGCAGGTGCGCTTGAAGCGACGCAGGGCAAGCTCGAACGGCTCGTTCTCGCGAACTTTTACGCTGGGCATGGAAACTCCGAGTGGTAAACTAGCCCGTCTGATCGGGCGAGCCGCGAAGTATAGCGTGGACACGACACAAATTTCAAAGCCCATCCTGGGCATAGAGACGTCTTGCGACGAAACCGGCGTGGCGGTGCTGCGCTGGGAGCCGGACGCGCCGGGTAAAGGCCTCCTTTCCCACACCCTTTACAGCCAGATCAAGCTCCATGCCGACTATGGCGGCGTGGTGCCTGAGCTTGCCAGCCGCGACCACGTGCGCAAGCTGCTGCCGCTGGTCCGCGAGGCCCTGGCCCAGGCGGGCCTGACGCCCCAGGACCTGGGCGGCGTAGCTTACACGGCCGGTCCCGGCCTCGTCGGAGCCCTCCTCGTAGGCGCCTCCGCGGCCCGGGCCATGGCCTGGGCCCTGGGCGTGCCGGCCGTCGGCGTGCACCACATGGAGGGCCACTTGCTGGCTCCCCTGCTCGAGGAAGACCCCCCGGAGCCGCCTTTCGTGGCCCTGCTGGTGTCCGGCGGGCACTCCATGCTGGTCGAAGTCCGCGGCATCGGTGAATACCGGATCCTCGGCGACACGCTGGACGACGCCGCTGGCGAGGCATTCGACAAGACCGCCAAGCTGATGGGCCTGCCCTATCCCGGCGGCCCGGCGCTCGCGGCACTGGCCCAGCAAGGCCGCCAGGGCGCGTACCGCTTCTCCCGGCCCATGACGGACAGGCCGGGCCTCGATTTCAGCTTCTCGGGCCTCAAAACCCAGGTATTGCTGGCCTGGCAGCAGTCGGACCAGAGCGAGCAAACCCGCGCCGACATCGCGCGTGCCTTCGAAGAAGCCATCGTCGACACCCTGGCCATCAAATGCAGACGCGCCTTGCAGGCCACGAACACGCACCGCCTGGTCATCGCCGGCGGTGTCGGCGCCAACAAGCGCCTGCGTTCCGAGCTGGCCGACGCCGGTGCGAAGGAAGGCTTCAAGGTGTATTTCCCGCGCCTGCAGTTCTGCACCGACAACGGCGCGATGATTGCGCTTGCCGGCGCCATTCGCCTCGCCGCGGGCCAGCATCAGGATGCGTCCGTGCAAGTGTTCCCGCGCTGGGATCTGGAGTCGCTGCCACCTGCGCTGGCAGCGGGGAACGGTGAACAGTAAACAGGAAGCGAGAAACAGAAAACGGTGAACGGGAAAAGCAGGCCCCTCAAGTAGACACTGCATCCGTCTCTACGAAGCGTTACGCTCTTACCCGTTTCCCCTTCCTCCCTTCACCGTTTACCGCTCCTATGGACATCGTTTTCATCGAAGACCTGCGCATCGACGCCGTCATCGGCATCTACGACTGGGAACGACGCGTGCGTCAGACCCTGTCGTTCGACATCGAAATGGCCTTCGACAACACGAAGCCTGCGGCAAGCGACAACATTGCCGACACGCTCAACTACAAGGACGTGTCCAAGCGCCTGATGGATTTCGTCGGCAGCTCGAGCTTCGGCCTGGTCGAAACACTCGCCGAGCATTGCGCCGCGATCATTCGCGAAGAGTTCGGCGTGAGCTGGGTGCGTCTGAAGCTGTCCAAGCCGGGCGCCGTGCGCGGATCGAAGGCCGTGGGCGTGCGCATCGAGCGCGGCGACAGGTTGCGCTCAGACTGATCTGACAGCGTTTGAACGAAAGGGCGGGTAAGCTCGCACGCTTGCCCGGAACGCCATTCGTTCGCTGTGCACCTTTCCGGGGGATCGTGCCGCGTTGATTCGTGTGGCCTGCTCGTCGTGCGGATCGTCCCGCCGAACAGGAGTCGCCCTTGGATAACTGGCAAACGCTGTTGACCGACACATGGATGCGCGGCATCGCCGCCGCGGTGTTGATTGTGATCGTGGCCTGGATCACTGGTGTGCTGACGCGAACCTTTCTCTCGCGCGTCGTGCATCGCGTCACCCTGAAAACGGCCTGGCGTTGGGACGACGCGCTGTTCGAGCGCGGGACGTTCCGCTGGCTGGGGCGCATGGTGCCCACGATCGTGATTCAGTTCGGCGTGCCCCTGATCCCGGGGCTGCCAGCCAACATTCAGCAACTCATCGTCGATGTCGCCACCGCGCTGATGGTGTTGTTCGCGGTGATGGCTGTCAGTTCCATGCTCTCGGCGATCGAGGATCTTTATCGCCAGGGCTCGGGCCAGCGCTCCATCAAGGGCGTGATGCAGCTGCTCAATCTGGCGCTCTTCATCTCCGCCGCGCTGGTGATCATCGTCAGCTTTACCGGCCGCAGCGTGGGCTGGATGCTGTCGGGCATCGGTGCCATGTCCGCGGTGCTGATGCTGGTGTTCAAGGACACCATCCTCGGCTTCGTGGCGGGATTGCAGCTGTCCTCCAACGACATGCTGCGCGTGGGTGACTGGATCACCATGCCTTCGGCGGGTGCGGACGGCGATGTCATCGACATCACGCTCTATACCGTGAAGGTGCGCAACTTCGACAAGACCATCGTCACCATCCCTACCTGGAAGATGATCTCGGAGAGCTACCAGAACTGGCGCGGCATGTCCGAATCCGGTGGTCGGCGCATCAAGCGCGCTCTGTACATCGATGCGGCCAGCGTGCATTTCCTGGAGGACGACGAACTGGCATCACTGACGCGATTGCGGTTGTTGCGCGAGTACCTCGGCGTCCAGGGCGATGCGATCGCCCGCTGGAACCGCGAGCTCGGTGACGATGCCGAATGCGAAGGAAATCGTCGTCGCATGACCAACCTGGGTACCTTCCGTGCCTACGTGACGACGTATCTGCAGAGCCATCCCGACGTCCATGAAGACATGACCTGCATGGTCCGTCAGCTTCAGGCAGACGAACACGGCGTGCCGCTGGAGATCTACTGTTTCGCCAACACCACGGTGTGGGCGAAATACGAGACCATTCAGGCGGACATCTTCGACCATCTGATCGCCTTGCTGCCGGAGTTCGGCCTGCGCATGTACCAGCAACCGTCGGGGCACGATGTGCGGGAGGTGCTGGTAAGCGCCGCACCCGGAAGGGCAGAATGACGGCTCCCTGATTCGCGCCGACGACCCCGCATGTCCCGTGTTTACCTGAGCCTGGGCTCCAACGTCGATCCAACACGTCACCTTCACGCTGCCATCGACGAGTTGCGAGAGCGATTCGGCGACATCACCGTGTCGCCGGCGTATCGCAGCAAGTCGGTCGGATTTGACGGCACGGACTTCGTGAATCTGGCTGTGGGGATCGATACCGACCTGCCGCCCGAAGGCCTCAATGACTGGCTGCACGCGCTGGAAGATCGCCACGGCCGTCGCCGCGACGTGCCGCGCTACTCGGACCGCACGCTCGACGTGGACATCGTGCTGTATGACGACCTGGTGCTCTCCGGCGACCATCATCTGGAAATCCCGCGCAACGAGTTGCGCCACGCCTTCGTATTGCGGCCGATGGCCGATATCGCGCCGGAGGTGAAGCATCCGGTGACGGGCGAAACCCTGTCGGCCTTGTGGGCGGCGTTTCCGGCAGGCAAAGAGCCGCTGGAAGTCATCGAGCTCTAGGCTCACATTTTCACCGATACCTTGCATCGAAGCACTGTCGCCACCCTCCTGCCGGTGTTATCACTAGCGCCCTCAAACACGGATGGGGGGAGCAAGATGGCAGGCAAGTTCGCCCGTAGTTGGGCTTTGATGAAAGCGAGCGCGGATATCCTGCGTTCGGATAAGTCGTTGATGGTGTTTCCGTTGTTGTCAGTCGTGTGCTGCCTGGTCGTCGGCGCAAGCTTTCTGATTCCGATTGGTTTTGCCTTCGCTGGCATGCAAGAGGCCGCTGGTGGGCGTGTGGCCATGTCGCCGGCCATGTATGCCGCGCTGTTCGTGTTCTACCTGGCGCAATACTTCGTCATCATTTTCTTCAACACGGCGTTGGCCGGCGTGGCGCTCAAGCGTCTGCGCGGCGAGCCGGCAAGCGTGGCCGAAGGCTTTGCCATTGCACGCTCGCGCATTGTCAGCATTTTTGGCTATGCGCTCATCGCGGCAACGGTCGGTTTGATTCTGCGATTCCTGCAGGAGCGCCTCGGCTTCCTCGGTCGCCTGGTCGTCGGCATGTTCGGACTTGCCTGGACGGTGGCCACCTTTCTGGTGGTGCCGATGCTGGCGAGCCAGGATATTGGGCCGCTGGAAGTGGTCAAGCACAGTGCCCAGCTGCTCAAGCGCACCTGGGGCGAGAACATCATCGGCAACGCCGGGATTGGCCTGGTGTTTGGCCTGATCACGCTCGTGGCAGTCCTCCTTGCGGTTGCGCTCATTGCTGGGGCGGCCGCGACCGGATCGGTGGCTCTGATCATCACGGCGGTCGTCGCGGCAGTCTTTGGCATTACCACGCTGGCGCTGATCCAGGCCTCGCTGCAGGGCATCTATTCGGCCGCCCTGTATCGCTACGCTGAAGAAGGCACCGTCGGCGTGGGCTTCGATCAGGCCATGCTCGAAAACGCCTTCCGCATCAAGAAGAAGTAAGTTCCGGCGTGCGCGCGGCATCGTCCGCGCGCATGGCTGTCAGATCCCGACAGACCGCCCGCCATCGATGCGGATGATCTGTCCCGTCACGAACGGCGCGTCGCGCAGCAGCCACAACACGGCGCTGGCGACATCATGCGGTGAGCCTGCACGCTGCAAGGGCGTGCGCGTGAGCATCGCCTGCTGGTCATCGTAAGGCTTGCCGTCGCTGGGCCACATCACGGCGCCGGGCGCCACGCCATTGACGCGAATTTCCGGGCCCAGGTCGAGCGCCAGCGTGCGCGTCATCGCCAGCAAAGCGCTCTTGGCCATGACGTAGATCGGGTGATGGGCGAGGGCGCGTTCGGCGTAGATGTCCACCATGTTCACCACGGCGCCATGGCTGGCCCGAAGCGCCGGTGTCGCCGCTTGCGTCAGGAAGAAAGGCGCCTGTGCGTTGGAAGCGAACAGCTCGCTCCATTGTTCCGGTGTCGCCTTGCCCACGGGTGTCGGGAAGAAGGCGGATGCATTGTTGATCAATGCATCGAGCCGGCCGAACTGGGCCACGGTCATGTCGACCAACGCCGGCAGCGCTTCAAGATCGGCAAGCTCCGCTTGCAGCACCAACGTGCTCGCGGCACGGCGCGCTTCCAGTTCCTGTGCCAGTGCATGCGCCTCTTCCACCGATTGGCGGCAATGCAGGGCAAGGTCGTAGCCGGCGCCATGCAGGGCGCGCGCGATCTCCGCGCCCACGCGCTTGGCGGCACCCGTGATCAGGGCGACCGGGCGCTCCTGGCGTGAACTCATGCGTGGCTCCTGCGTGCATCGACGTGACGCGCAGCTTGCCGCAATCGGCGGCAAGCGTCATTCCGCAACGCAGTGTGCGTCGTCATGCGTGATGCGACGTCTTGCGGCGCACGGGGTGCTTGCCATCGTGTGGCAAGGCTTCGCCTTCGGGGGCTGCCTCGGTGTCGAACTCACCACCGAACATCGCGATCGCCGTGCTCGCGACCTGTCCCGTGTCGTAATACGCGTAGGCGCCGACACCGAGCGCGCCGACCACCGGCAGCCAGCGCGACACGCCCTTGCCAACGGCGCGCTGCGAGATCTTCACGCCGATGCGCTTGGCGACATGCTCGGCCACCTTGTACGACATGCGCCGGAACAGCAGTCGATCGCCCATGCGCACCACAAGGTCGCGAAACGCCTGGGCTGCCGTGTGGCGAAACAGGCACCAGAGCATCTGCTCACGCCCGAGATCGGCGTGTTTGCCGTAGGCGGCCGCGATATCGCTCACCATCTGCGCCTGGATTTTCCAGATGGCCACCAGCTCCGGAAGGATGGTCAGCCAGCCCATCGGGCCGGGCGGCAGCGCCAGGGAGCCGGCGGTGAGCGCCGCGCGCTGGGCCGCGCGATTAGCCAGCCGCCTTGCCTCCGTGGCAGGGTCGGGACTGTTGTCGACCTTGCTGTCGGGAATGCGGCTGACGAAATCCAGGATGGCCTGCGTGATGCGGCTGTGGTCGTCGGTGATGACGGCGGGAACCTGGGTACTGCGCTGGCTCATGCCCCTGTCTCCAAAGATGCCATGCGCCCAGAGTCTAGGGTCACTTCATGAAGCTGCTGCGAATACGGCGGCCGCCACCACGGCCAGATTTTCCTAAACCCCGCCTGTGGCAAGAACTTACGACAGATGCCTATGACTTCTGGGGCAGGTGCCGGAAAGGTTAGAATGGCAATGTTATAACGTATCGAAACCGCCCCGATCCCCCCCTCCAAGAGTCACCCATGAAGCGCACCTTGCTCGCTGTCAGTCTTGCCATGGCCTTGCCCCTTGCCGCCGTCCAGGCCCAGACAGTGCCCACCGCTGCGCCGCCCCCGGCCAGCAGCGAAGGTGCCTCGCCCGATCAGCATGCCGACAAGGTCAAGCAGCTCGGTGCCGTCGACGTGACGGCGGCGCTGGATCAGTCGCGCAACGCCTTGTCGCCGGACACGGGCAGCAGCCAGTACGTGATCGATGCCAAGGCCATCGCCCAATTGCCGCTGGGCGACTCCACGCCGCTGAACAAGGTGCTCCTGCAGGCGCCGGGCGTGGTGCAGGACTCCTACGGCGGCGTGCATGTGCGCGGCGATCACGCCAATCTCCAGTACCGCGTCAACGGCGTGATCCTGCCCGAGTCGATTTCGGGCTTCGGCCAGACGCTGGACGCGCGCACGATCAAGAGCATCAAGCTGCTCGATGGCGCGCTGCCGGCGCAGTACGGCCTGCGCACCGCCGCCGTCGTGGACATCACCACCAAGAGCGGGCATGACCTGGGCAACGGTGGCAGCGTCGGCGTCACCGCCGGCTCCTTCGGTACGCTCAACCCCAACGCGTCCGTGTGGGGCAACAGCGGCAACTGGAGCGGGTTCTTCACCGCCAACTACATGGAGAACGATGCCGGCATCGAGAATCCCACCGACAGCCGCAAGCCGATCCATGACCACACCAATCAGGTAAAGGCGTTCGGCGACATCACTTATCTGATCGACAATCAGACGCGCCTGAGCTTTCTGTTCGGCCTCAGCAACAATCGCTTCGACATCCCGAACAACCCGAACCAGACGCCGCAGTTTGGCTACCTGGATATCACCGACTTCGACTCGGCCAAGCTCAACGAGCGCCAGCGCGAGAACACCCGCTTCGGCCTGCTCGCCTTGCAGGGCAAGCTCGGCAGCACCGACTACCAGGTGTCCGTCGGCCAGCGTTACACCAGCGTCAACTTCATTCCCGACCTGGTCGGCGACCTGATGTTCAACGGTGTCGCCTCCAACGTATCGCGCGACAACCGCGCCAGCACCCTGCAGGCTGACTTTTCCACGCCGATGGGCGACGCGCACACGTTGCGCTACGGCCTGTACGGCAGCTTCGAGCGTGCCGGCAGTGGCAACGACGCGTGGGTGTTCCCCGCCGATGCCGACGGCAACCAGACCAGCACCACGCCGGTCAACATCGTCGACAACAATCGCCTGACCGCGAAAACGTGGTCCGCCTACGTGCAGGACGAATGGAGCATCGGTGAGAAGTGGACGGTGAACTATGGCCTGCGCGGCGACTGGTATTCGCTCGCGCGCACCGAGAGCCAGCTCAGCCCCCGCGTCGGCCTGATCTACCAGGCGACCGACAACACCACGATCCATGCCGGCTACTCGCGCTACTTCACGCCTCCGGCGACCGAGATGATCACCACCTCGAACATCGCCAAGTTCGACGGCACCACCAATGCCGTGTCCAATCCGGGCAACGCCACGCCGCTGGCCGAGCGCTCCGATTACTTTGATGCCGGCATCTCGCAGAACGTCACGCCGTCGCTGACGCTGGGCCTGGATACCTACTACCGCAAAGTCCATCGCCTGCAGGATGAAGGGCAGTTCGGCGCGGCGCTGGTCTACTCCACCTTCAACTACCAGCGCGGTCACGTCGGCGGCGTCGAGTTCAGCGCCAACTACGACGAGGGCCCGTGGTCGGCCTACTTCAACCTGTCCTACAACCGTGCGATGGGCAAGAACGTCATCACCAGCCAGTACAACTTCTCGGTCGAAGACCTGGCCTACATCGCCGATCACTACATCCACCTCGACCACGACCAGAAGTACACCTCGTCCGGCGGCGTGAGCTATGCCTTCGCGGACAGCACGCGCATCGGTGCGAACTACGTCTTCGGCACCGGCCTGCGCCGCGATGGCGAAGTGCCCAATGGCGATCACCTGCCGGCGTACTTCCAGCTCGACCTGAGCGTGTCGCATGACTTCAACTTCGACAGCACCGGCAAGCTGCACACGCAGCTGGCGCTGATCAATGCGCTTGATCGCACGTATGAATTGCGCGATGGCACCGGCATCGGCGTTGGCGCGCCGCAGTTCGGGCCACGTCGTGGCCTGTACCTGAGCTTGCAGAAGGATTTCTGATCGTATCTCTGGCGTGAACGCTGCGTCGCCGGTCCGGTCACGCGCGTTCCGCTAGAATCGCCGTGTTTCCTACATGGCATCCACGGCATGGCCTCCCGACTTCCCGAACCCAGCGCGGATGCGCGCGCGCATTCCGATCGCCTCGTGCAGCACCTGCGCGAACACCTCGCCGCGCACGGGCCCATGCCGTTCTCAGAGTACATGGAGCGCGCGCTGTACACGCCAGGCCTTGGCTACTACAGCGCCGGTTCGGCCAAGTTCGGCGAGGCAGGCGACTTCATTACCGCGCCGGAACTGGGGCCGCTTTTCGCGCGCACCGTGGCGCTGGTGCTTGCGCCGGTCATTGCCCTGATCGGTGACGAAGCCGACTTCCTCGAACTGGGTGGTGGCAGCGGCGCGTTCGCCGAGCATGCGCTGCAGGGTCTCCAGGCTGAGAACAGCCTGCCGCGTCGCTATCTCATTCTTGAACCCAGCGCCGACTTGCGCGAACGTCAGCGCGAACGCCTCCAGGCCGCACTGCCCGCCGAACTGTTCGCGCGCGTGACATGGATCGATCGCCCGCCGGAGCAGGACTGGCGTGGCGTGCTGTTCGCCAACGAAGTCATCGATGCTTTGCCGACCACGCGCTTCACCGTGCGCGAGGGTGAGATCTACGAGGAATACGTCGCGCTGGATGGCGAAGGTCGCCTGATGCGCGTCGATCGCCCGGCCGACGCGCTGGTGGCTGGCGCCGTGCGTCATGTCGAACGCGATACCGAAACCGAATTCGCCGACGGCTACCGCTCCGAAGTGCTGCCGCAGCTGCCGTACTGGATGCAGGCGATCGCCGCGTCGCTGGTGCAGGGCGTCATGCTGTTCATCGACTACGGCTTCGTGCGTCGCGAGTACTACCAGTCCGATCGTCGGGACGGCACGCTGATGGCCTACTATCGCCACCACGCGCACAACGATCCGTTCTTCCTGCCTGGCCTCAATGACCTCACCGCTTCGGTGGATTTCACCGCGCTGGCCGAGGCGGGCAATCAGGCGGGCTTTGGCGTGGCCGGTTACATGCCGCAAGCGCACTTCCTGCTTGCGGGCGGTTTGCAGCAGGCCTTCGAGGCCAGTTATGAATCGGCGACCGACGAGGCCCAGCGCTACGCACTGTCGCAACAGGTCAAGCGGCTGACCATGCCCGAGCAGATGGGTGAGCGCTTCCAGGCCATGGTGTTCGCGCGTGGCATGGACGTTGTTCCGCTGCCAGCGGACCTGCTGGCAGCGGACCAGGGCGATCGCCTATAGCTTTGACGCCCGGTGACGTCGCCAGGCTTCGGCAACCATCGTCCACGGCTGGAAGCGGAAGCTCAGCTCGTGCTCGCCCGCTGGCACGCAGACGGCACGGAACATGCCGTTGGCGCGATGCGTGGCGACCGGTGCGCCGTCGATGCGCGCCTGCCAGCCCGGAAAGTCCAGTTCACTGACCACGACCCAGCCCGCGCCCTGCGGTGAGGATGTGCGCAGGCTTAGCGACGTGTGTGAGTGCTGGATGTTCGACACCGCCACGCGTGCCGCGCAGGACGGTGCAGTGGACAAGGCTTCCGCGCGATCGGCTGCATCACGCGGTGTCAGCCAAAAGGCATCGCGGAACGGCGTGGTGGCCCATTGCTCCGGCGTGGGGCCTGCATCCGACGTCAGCATGGTGGTCGGCATGAGGATGCCCGGATACGCGCGCGTGTTGCGCCACACCTCCGTATGGCCCTCGAGGACCTTCTCAAAGCCTTCGGGCATGCCGGCGTCGGCTACGCCCGGCGCGGGTTGGGCCCGGATTGCAAACTGCGCATTCAGCAGCCCGCTGACCGTGCCACCTGGCCCAGCGTTGTAAGGACGCACGGGCCACGGCTCCTGCATGCTGACGCGTGCGCCATACCACGTGTCGTAGAGGGCATATCGCAGCGGGTTGTAGCCCTGCGTCGAGCGAATGCCGGCCACCATGACGAGATTGTCCCAGCCGGCAAGGACCTTGACGGGTTCCACGCGTGCAGGCAGCCCAAACGCCGGGTCATTGGCGTGGGCCAGGAGATAGTCCGCCGCGCCGTCGCGCATGACGAAGCGCGAGTAATCCTTGCCTTCGTTGAACGTGCCATTGAGATTGAAACTGCGATAGTCGACGACGACGATCGCCATCAACCAGAACACCAGGTGCGCCGGCGAGACGCGCAGCCGCCAGTACGCGACGGCGCAAACCAGTGCAGCGGAGATGCTTGCGACCTGCCAGCGCACGCCATCCGCACGCATGGTGAGGCTGGCCACCACCAGCCAGAGCGCGGCGATGGCGAGGATGCGTGAGCGCTCCCGGGTGTCGGCAAGGTTGAGATGGGTCGCGCCCACGGCTACCGCCATCGCGAGCGCCAGATTGATCAGGTAGGCGGCGTCGGAGGGGCGGCGGAACTGTTTGACGCCCGGCAGCCACTGGTAAAGCCATCCATAGAACGGAGTGTGCGTGCCAAGGCCATAGAGGATCGCCAGGAGGACGGCGCTGGCCAGAAAGATCAGCAGCGTGCGCTGACCCGACATCCGCCACGCCCGGCCGAGCCCGAGCAGCATCAACGAGGGCAAGGCACCGATGTAGAAGAACGCTTCGACGATCGACGCTGGGCCGTCGTACGGCCCGCGCAACGCATGCAGGCCATTGGGCAGCAGGAGCGTGATGAAGGAGCGCCAGGTCAGGGAACCCGGCGTGGCCGCGTCGAGAGGCAGTTCGGCACGGTTGGACAGCGAGGCAAAGGCTGCGCTCAACAGCAACTGCGGCAGCGCCAGCGCCAGCGCCAGCACGCCCGCGATCAACACGCCGGCCAGCCACATCCAGCGTTGCCGCACGACATACGCCGACCACTGCGACCACGTCGCCACGATGCCGAAGCCGATCAGCATCAGGGCCATCAGGTACGAGAACTGCACCAGCGAAGTCAGCATCAGGCCCGCGCCCAGCCCCAGCAGCGCACCACGCCCGAGGCACGGCGCGGCGATGAAACGCTGCAAGGCCAGCCACACGACTGGTGCCCATGCATAAGCAATGACGATCGACACGTGCTCGAGCCGGGCAGACGCCACGCCGCCGGCGAGATACACCAATGCACCAAGGAGCGCGCCCAGCTCGCTCGTCTTCAGGTGACGCAACAGGGCGAGCATGGCGCACGCGCCCATCAACAGGTGAAGCAGCACGCCCCACGCAAACCAGGTCTGGCCCGGCATCGCCGGAATCATCATCCAGCCGGTGATCAGCGGCGAGAAGAGCATGCCTTGCGGGTCGGCGATCTGTGGATAGCCACCGTAGATATACGGGTTCCACCAGGGTGCCAGGCCATGGCGCAGGCTATGGGCGTTGAAGAACAGCGTCGGGTAAAACTCATCGGCGGCGTCCCAGGGCAGGACGCGCTTGCCCAGCAGCAACCGTGCATGCAACACGAACCATGCGAGGGCGAGCGCGCCGAAGCTTCGCCACGGCGAACGTTGCCACCAACTCATGCAGTATCCCTTTCACGCAGGCGGTCACGATGCGTGACACGCGATCCGCTGATTGTGAGGGAAAAGCGGGCGTCAGGCGACGCCCGCTCGAGGTTTCAGTGCAACACGACCGAGCCAGCCGGCGCCGGTTCGCCATTTTCCAGCGGCTTCACGGGCGTGTTGTCGTCCGGGCGCTTGCCCAGGCGCTGCGTTTTGTAGAGGTTGGCGGCCACTTGGTAGTACGCCGTCGCCTGGTCCACCTGGGCCTGGTCCACCGGCTTCACCGGCGTGCCGTCGCCCGTTTCGAAATCGGGCTTCATCTGCTCAAGCTTGCGCTGCGGTTCAAGCACCGTCAGTACGTCACCCTGCAGGAAGCCGAGCTTCTCGTAGGTCGCCGGGAAGGCACGCTCGCGGCCCGGTTCGGCCTGGAAGATGTCGTAGCCAAAGAAGCGGCTGCGGTAGCTGAAGTTCAGCAGGCCAAGCACCGTCGGCATGATGTCGATCTGGCTCATCTGGCGATGGATGCGCTGCGGTTCGATGTGCTTGGGCGCGAAGATCCACAGCGGGATGTGATAACGGTTGATCGGCACGCTGGTGCGGCCGGCGCTCGACGCGCAGTGATCGGCCGTGATGACAAAGATGGTGTCATCGAAGTAAGGCTTCTCGCGCGCACGCTTGATGAAGTCGGCGATCGACCAGTCCGTATACGCCACGGCCGCTTCGCGCGTGCCGTTCTTCTGCGGTACGCGATTGGCCGGCACCGTGAAGGGGCGATGGTTGGACGTGGTCATGATGTGCAGGAAGAACGGCTTGCCGTCCTTGTGGATGCTGTCCATCTGGCCCAGCGCCAGCGTGTACAGGTCTTCGTCGGCCACGCCCCAGACGTTTTCGTGATGGATCACGGCGTCCTTGGGGATGTCGTTGCGATCGACCGCGCGATAGCCGTTGTGGTTGAAGAAGTAGTTCATGTTGTCGAAGTAGCCGTAGCCACCGTAGACAAAGTCCGACTGATAGCCGCGATCGTTGAAAACGTTCGCCACCGAGAACAGATTCTCGTTGTTATGCGCCTTCACCAGCGAATCGCCCGGCGTGGGCGGAATCGCCAGCGACAGGGCCTCCAGGCCGCGCACCGTGCGGGTGCCGTTGGCGTAGAGGTTGTCGAAGAACAGGCTGTCGTTGACCAGTGCGTCGAGGTTGGGGGTGATGCCGCGATCGTCGCCGAAGGTCTTCATGAAGTCGGCCGAGAAGCTCTCGATGCTGATCAGCACGACGTTGAGGTGCTTCTCCGGGCCGGCGTGGCGGATTTCGCGCGTCAGATCGTACGGGTCGTCATTGATGAACGTCGCCTCGGGCGTCTTCAGCATGGCGCGCACGTCGCGATACGCTTGCTCTTCGGGCAGCGTCAGGTAGAAGCGCGAGTAGTCGAGGTGGCTGCTGCGGAAGGCGGCGAAGAATTCGAAGATGCCGTTGCCAGACAGCTCATTGACGAAAGTGTTGTCGGTGCGGTCCTTCAGCGTGCCCTTGACGCCGATCGCCAATACGACCGTCGCCAGCAACCACACCAGCACCACCTTGCCGCGCTGCAGGAAACGCGTGCCGCCGTCCTGTGTGCGCAGGCCGCGACGCGTCACAAACACGATGACCAGCACCGCCAGCGCGAGCAGGCTCAGCCACTTGCCGATCGGATAGGACTCGCGGATATTGCCGATGACTTCGGTGGTGTAGACCAGATAGTCCACTGCAATGAAGTTGAAGCGCGTGCCGAATTCGTTCCAGAACACCAGCTCCGACGCGCCCACGAACATCAGCCAGTAGAGCAGGGCGGCGCCGATGATGTAGAGCGCCCATTGCCCCGCGCGCGAGACGTACGCACGGCGCGGCATCAGCCACAGGAAAAGCACCAGCGGCCAGGCGACGAAGACGAACGTCACCAGGTCATAAACGAAACCGACGCCAAAGGCATAACCCCAGTAGAGCAGGCTGTGCGGCACGCCGCTTCCGGACATGTAAAGCAGGATCAGGCGCGTGAGTGCACCCAATACGACGTAGGCAATGCCCAGCCACCAGAGTGGGCGGAATCGCTGGCGCAGCGGGCTGGCGTGAATGTCAGTCGAGCTCAAGGGGCGACTCCGAACACAAGTGGTTGAATTAACCTAATTTTACAAGGGCGTTACAGCAAGACGAGCTTTATACCCGGTTTTGTCTTAGGAGCGCATTTGTTGTTCGGGAGGTGGGACTGGAGGAGGAGGTGGCATCTCGTCGGCCGGTACTCGCTACCTTCCCCTTTGCCGTCATTCCGGCGCAGGCCGGAATCCAGTGGAGTACGGCGTGCGCAGCACACACTAAAGAGGGGGCTATATCTCTCGAAACCTCGTCAACCCCGCGCCACCCCATCAATCGCCTTCACCCTTTCCCTCTCCATCGCCTCACCGACGGCTGGCCCCTGCAACCCCCTGGCCACCAGCGGTCCCGCCTGGATCGCCGCCGCCGCATCCCGCGCCGCGCGCAGAAAGTCGGCCTGCGGATAGGCATCGTTCTCGTGCCCGAGGCGGCCCCGCTTGTCGGCCAGGCAGGCGGCAAGAAACACATCCAGCCTTTCAGGGCGACGCAAGGCATCGAGCGACATCAGCAGCTTCAGCACGGTCGACGACTTGAGCTCGAAGGCCCGGTGCGCATTCAGATGCTCGCGGCACACGCGCTCCGCCAGGATGGCATGCTCGGTCGGGACTTTCAGTCGCGATGACAAGGCTTGCAGTGGTTCAAGCCCGGCATGCTCGTGGCCGACATGGCGGGGTAGTTCGTCGGCGGGCGTCAGCGCTTTGCCAAGGTCGTGCGTCAGCGCGCAATAGCCCACGAGGTCGTTGCCCGGCGCGATGCGTGCGGCGGCATCGACCACCATCTCGACATGCACGCCGGTATCGATCTCGGGATGGAACTCAGCGCGCTGCGGCACGCCGTAAAGGGCATCCACTTCCGGAAACAGGGCCGCCAGCGCACCGCTCTCGCGCAACACGCGCAAAAAGGCCGACGGTTGCGCTTCGCCAAGGGCGCGGCGTGTTTCCTGCCAGACGCGTTCGGGCACCAGATGATCGACCTCCCCGTCGCGCACCATCTGCTGCATCAGCGCCATCGTTTCCGGCGCCACCGTGAAGCCCAGCGGTGCGAAGCGCGCGGCAAAACGAGCGACGCGCAGGAGGCGCACGGGATCCTCGACGAACGCATCGGACACATGGCGCAGCACGCGCGCCTCGATATCGGCGACCCCATGGAACGGATCGACCAGGCTGCCGTCTTCATCCTGGGCAATGGCATTGATGGTGAGGTCGCGGCGCGCGAGGTCTTCCTCCAGCGTCACTGACGGGTCGGCCTGGAACGCGAAGCCGTGATAGCCGCGCCCGGTCTTCCGTTCGGTACGTGCGAGCGCGTATTCCTCACCCGTCTTCGGATGAAGGAACACGGGGAAGTCCTTGCCGACGGGACGGAAGCCCTGCGCCAGCATGTCGTCGGGCATGGCGCCCACCACGACGTGATCGTGGTCGGTGACGGGACGCTGCAGGAGTTGGTCGCGGACGGCGCCGCCGACGAGGTAGATGCGCATGGGCCCGATTCTAAGGGCAGCGGACGCGCCGGCGGCAACCGACGCGCGTGGCTTACCCCATGTCGAGCACGATGCGTCCTTCGATCTGCCCCTTCTGCATGCGCTCGAACACGCTGTTGATGTCGTCCAGTCTTGCCGTGGAAACGGTGGCCTTCACCTGGCCGTTGCCGGCAAACGCGAGCGCTTCCTGCAAGTCCAGCCGGGTGCCGACAATCGAGCCGCGCACGGTGACGCCGCCCAGCACCATGTCAAAAATGGGCAGCGGAAAACTGCCGGGCGGAAGCCCCGTGAGTGACACCGTTCCACCGCGACGGACCATGCCCAGCGCCTGCTCGAACGCTTTGGGCGAAACCGCCGTCACCAGCACGCCGTGCCCTCCGCCTATCTCCTTGCGGATAAAGGCCGCCGGATCGGTCTTCATGGCATTGACCGCCACTTCAGCGCCCAGCTTTTTGGCGAGCTCGAGCTTGGCGTCGTCGACGTCGACAGCGGCTACGTGCAGTCCCATCGCGCGTGCGTACTGCACGGCCATGTGGCCGAGCCCGCCAATGCCGGAGATGACGACCCAGTGACCCGGCTTCGCCTCCGTGACCTTCAGGCCCTTGTAGACCGTGACGCCAGCACAGAGCACCGGCGCGATCTCGATGTAGTCGGATCTCGCCGGGAGGTGACCGACATACGCCGCATCGGCGAGCGCGTAATCGGCGAAGCCGCCATTCACCGAATACCCGGTGTTCTGCTGTGTTTCGCACAGCGTCTCCCACCCGCCGAGGCAGTACTCGCAGTGACCACACGTGGAATGCAGCCACGGCACGCCGACCCGGTCACCTTCCTTCACCACGGTGACGCCCTGGCCGACTGCCGCCACTTCGCCGACGCCTTCATGTCCGGGGATGAAAGGCGGGTTCGGCTTCACCGGCCAGTCGCCGTCGATGGCGTGCAGGTCGGTGTGACAGACGCCAGAAGCGCGAATGCGCACCAGAATCTGTCCCGGGCCCGGCGTAGGCACCGGCACTTCGCGAATGTCCAGGGGTTTGCCAAAGGCGGAACAGACGGCGGCTTTCATCGTGGCAGGCATGGCCAGGGCTCTCCGTGGACTGGGCAAGGAAGTCATCGTAGGGATGCTTCTGCATGGAAATTGCGAACAGTCCTAGTCCCGGACAAGGAAAAGCCCCGGGCATCGCTGCCCGGGGCTCGTCGTCCTTCGACTTCGGGTGCCGGTTACATCTTCACTTTCACGCCCAGGTTGAAGAAGCGTCCCACGATGCCGGAATACCCATACGTCGGGTTGTAGTTCAACGCGGCGTAGTTGAGCGGATCCAGCGGCGGCTTGCGATCAAACGCATTGAGGATCGAGCCGAAAATGGACACGTGGTCGTTGAAGTCGTAGCTGCCGGTGAGGTCGAAGGTGGTGATCGACGACATGCGGCAATCGGCCGGGAACGGCGCGCCGGTGTTGGTGTTGGTGGAGAAGCACCCATCGGTGATGTCAGGTGCGGTCAACGACAGGCCGCTGGTGTAGTACAGCGTGCCCGTCACCGTGAGCTTGTTCCACAGCAGGGTGTTGGCCCACGAACCACGCGTGCGCGGCGTACCTGCACCGGACGACACCACGTACGGACCGTGCGTGCCGACGAAGCGCTGCACCGTGCCGTCCTCCGTGGTGAGATTCCATTCGAAGATCTGCGTAGCCGTGATCTCGCTGATCCATTCCACGCTGTTGAACTTGAAGTCACCGCGCAGATCGGCGTCCAGGCCTTGCGTGGCCAGCTGGTTCTGGTTGACGTACGGCGCAGACACCACCACCGGACGCGCCAGCGCGTTCGGGAACTGCGGGTCGGGATTGTCGGCAATGATGTAGGAGCCGTTCGGCAGCGGCTCGCCTGCGTAATAGGCGGCCAGCACCGAGCTTGGATCCTGTTGGGAGATCACGCCGGTCTTCTTGATGTTGTAGTAATCCAGCGACAGGCTCACCTGTTGCCACGGCTGCAGCACGATGCCGAAGGTGTAGCTCTTGGACTTTTCAGGCCGCACGTTCGGGTTGGCCGACGTCAGGAACGCCAGCGGGTAGGGCTGCACATAACCATTGTTGCCATGGGCCGCCTGGAAATCCGCCGGCGGCGTGTACGTGGTGAAACCTTCTGCCGCGCTCGAACCGTTCTCCGCGAAGCTTGGCGCGCGGAAGCCCTTGGAGAAGGTGCCTCGCAGGGCGAGCATGTCGATCGGTTTCCACTTGAAGCCAACTTTCGGCGACACGTTGTTGCCGAAGTCGGAGTAGTGGTCGAAGCGAGCCGACAGATCCATTTCCAGCGACTGCAGCAGCGGCATCAGCAACTCGGCATACGCACCTTCGACGTTGCGACGGCCGATGGTGTGTGCGATGCCCAGGCCTTGCGCGGCCAGGTCCGGATTCAGGTCCGGGTCGTGCTGCTTCTCATAGCGCCAGTCCACGCCCACGCCCAGGCCCATCGGGCCGCCCGGCATATCCCACAACTCACGCGATGCGCGGAAGTCGTAGGAGTACAGGTCCGTGGTGGACTTCTTGCTCAGCGTCGGCGTCAGCGCATCCATCACCGCCCGGGAATTGGCCGACGGATTGATGAAGTTATACGTGCCGTTGGTGATGTCGCTGATCAGCTGGTTGTAGTTGAGGAACCCGTAGTTGTTGATGTCCAGCCAGGTATGGTTGAGCACCACCGCGGTGTCGTAATCCCAACCCCAGGCGCGCCCGGTGACGCCGCCCTGCACGCGCAGGTTGTGGTTGGTGTTGTCCAGTGCGCCGAACTGCGTGCCGGGGAAGGCGTAGTTGATCAGTGCGTACTGACCTTGCGCAGCGAACGGGTTGTTCGGGTTGAGCGAGCCATCCGGCAGTGTCGGCGGGAGGGCGATCGACGTCGTATTACGCGGCGTGGTGCTCTGGATCTGCGTCGGCGCCGCCTGCGTCTGCACTTCGTTCTGGTAGTAACTCACGCCCAGGTAGGCCTTGGTGTCGTCACCGAGCTTCACGGTGAAGCGGCCGTACACACCCAGTCGCTCCTGTTCCGGTGCGATCTGGCCGTACTGCTTGGCGAAGTTCTGCGCGCAGTAGCTGCCCGGATTGGCCGGGTCGTTAGTCACCAGGTTGGTGCCCGGTCCACAGGCGTTGAGCGGTTGCGAGACCGCGCCATCCAGCGGAATGCCCGAGGTGAGATCGCCTGGGCGGGCGAGCGTGCCGGGCGTCACCGTGCCGTAGATCGAGCCGGAGTTCTGGCTCGGCTGGCCGCCGGTCAGGTTATTGCCGCCGATCGAAGTGAGGTCAGCCGTGTTGTACGGGAAGCCACGGTCCTTGACCTTGATCGGATCATCCTTCTGGTATTCCACGCTCAGGTAGGCGTTGTGGCCGTCTTTCTGCAGATCGCCACCGCCCAGCAGGCCGGTGAAGCGTTTGGTGGTGCCGCCGCCGTGTTGCGAGGTACCGATTTCCGCCGTCGCCTCGCCACCTTTGTACGACGGCTTGAGGATGATGTTGACCACGCCGGCGATGGCGTCGGCGCCGTACAGGGACGATGCGCCGTCTTTGAGCACGTCGATGCGTTCGATCGCATTGACGGGAATTGTATTGAGGTCGACGAACGAGCGTTGTCCGTCATCGGCCAGTGCATAGGCGGCACTGCGACGACCGTCGACCAGCACGAGCGTCGAGTTCACGGTCAGGCCGCGCAGGGCGACGCCGGCCGAACCGGCAGCAAAGCCGGCCGTGAATGCGGTGGGAATCGAACCGCTGTTGTCGGCGGAAATGGCGCGTACCACGTCCGTCACCGTCTTCAGGCCGCTGCGCTCGATCTGTTGGGCGGTAATCACCGTCACCGGCGAGGGCGTTTCGACGTCGACGCGCGGAAGCGCCGAGCCCGTCACCGTAATCGTCTGGAGCTGTTTGGCCTGTTGTTCGCTGGGTGGCGGGTTCTGGTCTGCCGGGGGCGCGGTTTGCGCGAGAACTATTCCGACAGGAGAAAACAATAACCCAGCCAGAGCCAAGGCAAGCTTGTTGCGCTTCATGGGATTAGCCTCTCTTTGTATGTGGCCTCGTTCTGCCAGGGGGATCTGTTCAGTGTTGGGGATGACCGCAAGTCACGGTCTTCACTGAACGCTGGCAGGCTGAGTCTTCCACTTTAAGATTGGCTTCACAAGTTCCCCGAAGTAATACCTAAGCCATTGCTAGGATTGGTTTTAAACGTAACTTTATGCAAAGCATAAGTCGTGCCCATGGGGTGCGTGGCGATTATTTCTGCGGATTATTGGCTGATTATCTCTTTCGCGCGTGATTATTTTCGATTGGACCGATCCAATCGCGAAATGTACTCACGTCACGCTGTCGCCAAAGTGTATTTCCGCGATTCGCTGCCGCAGGGTTGCGCGTGTTTCGCAGGAGATCGCTGCGCACGCATGCGCAGCAATTGTCAGAAACACGTGAATCGCAGCGAAATGAACGCAGGAACATCACCGGCGCACGCGCCTTGCGAGGCTGAATACAGGGTGCCAGGCAGCATCGCGCCGCTTCGTTCCTGCACGCCTTCTTTACGGCTGCGCCACCCCAGGTGGCGCGTGGGTGTTACACCAGCAACATCCCGGCGATCGATGAGGCTGCCTCACGACCGTCATAGACCGCGCGCACCACCAGGTCCGCACCGCGCACGTTGTCGCCGCCGGCGAAAATGCGTGGATGGCTCGATTGATGCGGGAGCGACGCACCCTTGCCGGTAACGATGCGTCCGCTGCGGTCGAGTTCGACGCCATGCGAGCGGAGCCAGTCCGGCGGGCTGGGCAGGAAACCGAACGACTGAATCACGACGTCGGCAGCAATCTCGTACTCGGTGCCCGGCACGTTCTGCGGACGGGCACGACCATGGCCATCGTCGGTCAAGGCCGTTTCGATGACACGCACGGCGCGCACCTTGCCCTGGTCGTCACCGAGAATCGCCAGCGGCTGGCGCTGGAACAGGAACTCCACGCCTTCCTCGCGGCTGTACTTCACTTCGCGCGCCGAGCCCGGCATGTTGGCTTCGTCACGCCGGTACACGCACGTGACGGACGCTGCGCCCAGGCGGACCGCCGTGCGGTTGCAGTCCATGCCGGTGTCACCGCCACCAAGCACGACGACGTGTTTGCCACGGAAGTCGAAGGCGTGGGCGGGTGGGTCGTCGCGCAACAAGCGTTCGGTATTGCCGATCAGGAAGGGCAGGGCGTCGTGCACGCCATGAAGTTCGCGACCCGGCAGCTGGGCATCGACGTAGGTGTATGCACCGGTGCCAACGAAGACGGCGTCGTAATCGTCGAGCAACTGACCAAATTCGATATCGCGGCCCACCTCATGGCCCAGCAGGAAGCGCACGCCCATGCCTTCGAGAACCTCGCGACGCGTGCGAACGACGCCCTTGTCGAGCTTGAATGGCGGTATGCCGAAAGTGAGCAGCCCGCCGATCTCGTTCTGGCGATCGTAGATGTCCGCTGCGATGCCCGCGCGACGCAGGCGATCGGCGCAGGCGAGGCCCGCCGGGCCGGCGCCGACGATGGCGACGCGCTTGCCGGTTTCCTGCACGCCCGACAAGTCCGGTCGCCAGCCCTGGCGCAGGGCCTCATCGGTAACCCAGCGCTCGATGCTGCCAATGGTGACGGACCCAAAGGCCGTCTGCTCCAGCGTGCATGCGCCTTCGCACAGGCGATCCTGCGGGCACACGCGCCCGCAGATTTCCGGGAGCGGATTGGTTTCATGCATCAGCGTGGCCGCCTCCATCAGGCGACCGTCCTGCACGAGCTTCAGCCAGTTGGGAATGTAGTTGTGCACCGGGCAGGCGTGTTCGCAGTACGGGTTGCCGCAATCGATGCAGCGTTCCGCCTGTTGCCCGGCCTGCGACGAACCGAAATCGCCGGCGATCTCACCGTAGCCGAGGACGCGAATGGCGACCGGCACGGTGCGTGGCGTCTGGCGTTGGACGTTGAGGAACTGGAAGGTCTTGTCGGGCATGAGGGCGGTGAAGGATGGGAAGTTAAGGGAATAGGGAGTGAGCGCGCAGGCTGCGCTCCGTCACGCCGCGCTTCGAAGCTCCTCGGCCAGCGCGGCCAGGCTTGCCGCCTTGGGCTTCACCAGCCAGAACTTGTAGTGCATGCCTCGGAACTCGCGCAGGATCTGCTTGCCCCACTCGCTGCCGGTCAGTTCGACGTGGCGCGTAATGAGGGCACGCAGGTGCTGCATGTAGTTCTCCATGCCTTCGGGCGAAATGCGCAGAATGTCGACCAGTTCGTGGTTGTAGCAGTCGACGAAGGTGCGTTCGAGATCGAGCACATAGGCGAAGCCACCCGTCATGCCGGCACCGAAGTTCAGGCCGACCTTGCCCAGCACAGCGACGACACCACCGGTCATGTACTCGCAGCAGTGATCGCCCGCGCCTTCCACCACGGCCAGCGCACCGGAGTTGCGCACGGCGAAGCGTTCGCCGGCTCGGCCAGCGGCGTAGAGCTCGCCATCGGTCGCGCCGTAAAGGCAGGTGTTGCCGATGATCGAGGCATCCTTCGTAGCGAACGGCGAGTCCAGCGGCGGACGGACCACGATGCGGCCACCGGCCATGCCCTTGCCGACGCCGTCATTGGCCTCGCCGATGAGGTCGATATGTACGCCGCCCGCGTTCCACGCGCCCAGGCTCTGGCCCGCGGCGCCTTCGAGGCGAAGCAGGATCGGGCTGGCATCCATGCCCTTGTCACCATGTCGACGCGCAACGTCGCCGGAAAGGCGGGCGCCGATGGCGCGGTCGGTATTGGCGATGGCGTAGCTGAACTCGCCGCCGAGGCGGTTAGCCACGGCCTCGCGCGTGTCCATGTCGATGCGCGTGGCAAGCGCCGCTTCGTCACGCATGGGGTTGCGCGCGACGGTGCAGGCACTGTCGACCGAGACGCTCAATCCCGTTCCGTCGATCAACGGAAGCAGGTCGAGCTTGTGCTGGACCGGCGTAGTGCCTTCGGCCTGGGCGAGCAGGTCCGTGCGTCCGATGATCTCCGCCAGGCTGCGCACGCCAAGCCGCGCAAGATGGCTGCGCACGTCTTCCGCGATGAAGCGGAAGTAGTTCATCACCATCTCAGGCAGGCCGGTGAAGTGTTCCTTGCGCAGCACGGGATGCTGCGTGGCAACGCCGGTCGCGCAGTTGTTCAGATGGCAGATGCGCAGGTATTTACAGCCCAGCGCCACCATCGGCCCGGTGCCGAAACCGAAACTCTCGGCACCCAGCAGGGCCGCCTTGATGACGTCGAGACCCGTCTTCAGGCCGCCATCGGTTTGCAGGCGCACGCGTCCGCGTAGTTCGTTGCGCCGCAAGGTTTGCTGCGTCTCGGCAAGTCCCAGTTCCCAGGGCGTGCCGGCGTATTTGATCGATGTCAGCGGACTCGCGCCCGTGCCGCCATCGTGTCCGCTGACGGTGATCAGGTCCGCCCCCGCCTTCACCACGCCGGCTGCCACCGTGCCGACACCGGCATGGCTGACCAGTTTCACCGACACCAGCGCCTCCGGATTCACTTCCTTCAGGTCGTGAATCAGTTCGGCCAGGTCTTCGATGGAGTAGATATCGTGATGCGGCGGCGGCGAGATCAGGCCAATGCCCGGCTTCGCATAGCGCAGACGCGCAATGGTGGCATCGACCTTGTGGCCCGGCAGCTGGCCGCCTTCGCCGGGCTTGGCGCCCTGCGCGATCTTGATCTGCAGCACTTCGGCATTGACGAGGTAGGCCGGCGTCACGCCGAAGCGGCCCGAGGCGACCTGCTTGATGCGCGACATTTTCTCCGTGCCGTAACGCGCGGGATCTTCGCCGCCTTCGCCGGAGTTGCTGCGCGCACCGAGTCGATTCATGGCGATCGCCAGGGCTTCGTGGGCTTCTGGCGACAGCGCGCCGAGCGACATCCCGGCCGAATCGAATCGCGCCAGGATGGCTTCGACGGATTCAACGTCGTCCAGCGGCACCGGTGTCGCGGCGACTTGCGGCTGCAGCAGGTCACGCAAGGCCGAGGGCGGGCGATGGTCGACGGCATCGGCGTAGGCGCGATAATCGGCCTCATCGCCCGTGCGCACGGCACGTTGCAAGTGATTGATCACGTCGGGGTTGTACATGTGGTACTCGCCGCCGTGGACGTACTTGTACAGGCCGCCCGCGCGCAGCGGCTTGGCTTCGTTCCAGGCTTCGGCCGCGAGCAGGCGCTGGTCGTGTTCCAGGTCGGCGAAGCTGGCGCCGCCGATGCGCGAGGGCGTGCCGGGGAAGCAGAGCGACACGACGTCGGGAGCCAGGCCGATGATCTCGAACAGTTGCGCGCCGCGATAACCGGCCACGGTCGAGATGCCCATCTTCGAAAGGATCTTGAGCAGGCCCTTGCGGATGCCGCGACGATAGCTTCGGCCGATCTCAAAACGATCGTCAGCGATATGACCCTGGCGCCCCAGTTCGAACAGGCTTTGGTAGGCCAGCCACGGATAGATAGCCGTCGCGCCGTAGCCGATCAGGCAGGCGAACTGATGCGGGTCACGCGGCGTCGCGGTTTCGACCACGATATTGCATTGACATCGCAGGTTCTCGTCGATCAGGTAAGCGTGCACCGCGCCGACGGCGAGCAGCGAATGGATCGGCAGCAGGCCCTTCTCGGGATAGCGGTCGCTCAGGAACACCAGCGACATGCCCTCGCGCACGGCCTGCGCCACATCGCGGCACAGACGCCGGATGGCTTCTTCCAGGCCCTCCTCGGGCGCGTACATCAAATCGAAGCGCGGCGTGCTGGCGAACTGCGGCAGGGCCAGCAGCTGGCGCAACTTGCGCTGCGAAAGGATGGGCGAGTTGATCAGGATCTGCCTGGCGTTCTCGGGCGTGAGATCGAAAACGTTGGCTTCCGGGCCGATCTGCGTAACCAGCGACATCACCAGCTTTTCGCGCAGCGGATCGATCGGCGGGTTGGTGACCTGTGCAAAGGCCTGGCGGAAGCGGTCGAACAGCGGACGGACCTGGCGGGACATCGCGGCGATGGGTGTGTCATCACCCATCGAGCCGGTGGCTTCGACTTCGAGCTCAACCAGGGACTTCAGCACAGATTCGCGCTCTTCGCGCGATAGCCCGTAGAGCTTCTGGTAGCAGTGCAACTGCGCGGCGGGCAGTGGCTCGGCGGCGAGCGACGGATCGATCAAATCCGATTCCAGGTAGCTCACGCCCGCGCGCAGCCAGTCACGGAACGGCGCGCGCTTGCGGTTGATATCGTCGATATCGGCGTCGAACAGGAGTCGCTGGTGATCGAAATCAACGGCGATCATTTCGCCCGGCGCCAGTCGGCCCTTGGCAACCACGCGGGCGGAAGGCACGTCCCACAGGCCGGCTTCGGACGCGACGATCAGATGATTGTCGTCCGACAGCGCCCAGCGCGCGGGGCGAAGGCCGTTGCGATCCAGCGTGCAGGCGGCGAAATGGCGGTCGCACAGGACCAGGCCGGCCGGGCCGTCCCAGGGCTCGCTGTGCAGTGCGTAGTACTCGTAGAAGGCGGCGAGGTCTTCGTCGATGCCCTCGCGTGCGGCAAAGGCCGGCGGTACCAGGACGCGCATCGCGGCGATCAGGTCGAGGCCGCCCACGGTGAGGACTTCGAGCGTGTTGTCGAGACTCTCCGAATCCGAGCCGGTCTGGCGGACCAGCGGGCCGAGGTCGGCAAGCTCCAGCACCGGCGAGCGCAGGATGGTTTCACGCGCCTGCATCCAGCGACGATTGGCGCGGATGGTGTTGATTTCGCCGTTGTGCGCGAGCTGGCGGAACGGCTGGGCCAGTCGCCACTGTGGCGTCGTGTTGGTGGAGAAGCGCTGGTGAAAGACCACGGCATCCGAAAGCAAGGCGGGATGCTGGAGATCGGGATAGACGTGTCGCAGCTGGCCGGGCGCTGCCATCGCCTTGTAGCCGATGACATCGACGGCAAGCGTCACGACGTAGAAATGCGGGTCCTGCGCGAGCGCCGTCTCGGTGCGCTTGCGTGCGCGAAACAGCGCGCGCTCGAAGGCCGCCGGCTCCAGGCCGTTGGCCCGGACGAAGATCTGCCGGATGCGCGGCTGTGCGGCAGCGGCCATGGGGCCGCAAGCTTCGGGACGTACGGCGATGTCCCTCCACCCAGCCACTGCGACGCCTTCTTCGCGCAGGAAGGTTTCGAGGCTGGTTGCCGCGTCATCGCCACCCGCTGGATCGAGGAACACCAGGCCTGCGGCGAAATCCGCGCCGACGTCGATGCCGGCTTCGGCGGCGAGGGTCGCCAGCCAAGCCTGGGGTTTGTGAATCAGTACGCCGCAGCCATCGCCGCTGATGCCATCGGCGTTGATGCCACCACGATGGGAGAGTTTGGCCAGCGCCGCGAAGGCGGTATCGATGACCCATGCGCTGGGCTTGCCGTCGATCTGCGCGACCAGACCGAAGCCACAGCTGTCGTGTTCGAACGCGGCGTCATACAACGCCGGTGTACCTGCCTGCGCCATCTTGCCTCCCCGGCCGATGGAATTGCGGGACACGCCGCCGCAACGGCGCGGTGGCGCCATTGCCTTGCGTGAAGGTTTGGTCTCGAATAAACCACAATTGATGCGGCGCGTCAAAGCAAATGGACGGCCAAATGTGGCGCGGTGCCGGGGTCGTCCGCTCGCCCGACCATACCACTTTCCCCGCAGCCTTCCCGCCATGCGCCATGACAGGCCGAACCAGTGTCTGCGTATGGATGCCGCAAGCGTCTGTCGCAGTGCACGATGCGATCTTTGCAGTCCGGTTTGGCCGGCCAGACGTCCAAACGGTCAAAACGCCAGTTGTGCCCCGAACATCAGGGTGCGTCCCGGCGCGGGTTCGTAGTAGCGCCCGTTGCCTTCGTTGACGATGACCGAGCCGATGACCCGGCGATCAAACAGGTTGTCGACGCGCGCGCTCAGCGTCAGGCGCGACGGGCCCAGGGGCAGGGCATAGGCGAGGTCGACGCCGGTCAGCAGGTAGCCAGGGGCGCGCTCGCGCCCAAGGTCGTTCACGGTCACGGCGTCGACGCCCTGGAGCTCCACGCCGACGCGCCAGCCGAGCGACCCGCCATGTTCAAGGCGCGCCGAGCCGTAGTTCGCCGGTACGCCCGGGATGCGCGCGCCGGCGGCGACGGGCGTGGCCGGCGTGGTGCAGCCAGCGGGCACGCACGTAAGGAACGGGCTGAGGAATCGTGCGCGCACATGCGTTGCCGCCAGTTGCAGGCGCCACCCGGGCCCCAGCTCGCCCTGGGCGGCGAATTCGGCACCCTCGCGCCGGCTGCGGCCGATGGTGCGATAGCTGGCGCGTCCGCCGACGTTGCTGGCGACGGCCAGCTCGTTGCGCGTGTCAGCGCGGAATAACGCGCCGTCCACCGACCAGCTGCCGGCGGCGTGCCACTTGGCGCCCAGCTCGCCTTGCTGGCTCACGGCCGGGCGCAGGTTGAACGCGAGGCCCGCGCCGCCATCCGCGCGGTAGCTCAGCTCGGCGAATGTGGGTGTTTCGAAGCCCTTGCCGAAGCTCGCATGCAGGTGCAACCAGTCGGTGGCCCGAAACTGCACGCCGGCGACCGGCAGCGTGGCCCGATAGCGCACCGAGCCGCTGTCATCGGGATTGTCCGCCGTGACGTAGCGATCGTCCGAGCGAAAGCGGACCGTGCTCTGGCGCACGCCCACCAGCGCCGACCATCGCTCGGCGAAACGCCAGTAGAGCTGCGCATACGGATCGAGATTCCACACGCGATCATCTTCGTCGCGACGCAAGCGGCCGGTGACGCCCAGCGTGCTGCCGGCGAAGTTCTCGTAGCCGCGACGATGCTGGTCCTGGTCGTCGTAACTGGCGCCCGCCGTCAGTTCGACCGGCCGACCCAGCAGCGTGGCGCGATGCGTCCAGCGGGCGTCCACGCCGCCGTAGTCGCTGTCCAGGTCCACCACCCCGCCGGCGCTTAGCGGATTGCGCTGCGCCGCGACCGGCACCGGCAAAACCTGCTGCACCCCACGGTTGCCGTAGTAAGCCATGAGTCGCCATTGCGTTTGCTCGCTGCTGCTGACTTCATAAACGGCGCCCAGCTGGCTCTGGTGTACTGACTTGCGCGTATCGAACTGGTACGCGGGGGCGGCCGCCTGGCGCGGATCGGCCCATGCCTGCGAGCGGGTCAGGCCCAGCGGATCCTGCGCCTGTGGCAATGCGAGCGTGTTCGCCACCACGATGAGGTGGCCCGCGCTTCCCAGGTCGAATCCCAGGCGCGCATTGCCCGACTCGCGCTGCGCGCGGCTGTGGTCCCGATAGCCCTGGGTCTGGAAATGGGACAGTGCGAGGTTGTAGTCGAATGCCCCCTGCATGCCGCGGGCGCTGGCGCCCATCCGCATGCTGGCGTCGCTGCCGGCGAACAGGCCCACGCGTACCTGCGCAGGCGTCCCTCCTTCGGCGCTCCATATCTGCATCACGCCGCCGGAAGCGTTGCCGTAAAGCGCCGAGAACGGGCCGCGGAGTACTTCGATCCGGTCAGCGCCATCGAGGCTGAAATGGGATGCCTGCCCCTGTCCGTCGGGCATGGTGGCGGGGATGCCATCGGCATAAAGGCGCACGCCGCGCACGCCGAACGTCGAGCGCGCGCCGAAGCCACGCAGGGATACCTGCTCATCCTGCGCATAGTTCTGCCGATCGCGTGCCAGAATGCCGGGCACGCCGACCAGCGCTTCGGAGAGATTCACGCCAGGCTTGCTGCTGGCACCGGGCGCGACCCTGATCACGCTCAGCGAAGCGGGCAGGTCGAACGGCGGAATGTCCAGGCGTGTCGCATTGACCTGGACGGCAGGCAGCGTCGTGTCGTCAGCCATCGCGCCGGTCGACACCAGCAGGCCAAGGGTGAGGGCAGGGATCGTCCAGGCCTTGCCGGGGCGCATCGGATTCCGTGATCGCGGTCGGGAGCCATCGATGGTAGCGCGCGGCTCGCCGTCGTCACGGGCCATAAGGGATAATCGCCCCGCGTGACGGGTCGGCGCTCGACGCCCTCCCGCTTTCGGCCAAGGAGCTACGTGTGTCAGCCAAAGGTATGGGAACGATCCTGATTCGAGCGGTGCTGGCGTCCGGCCTGTTGGTGGCCGCGTCCGCGCATGCACAGGAAAAGACCAGGGCCGAGCAGGCCGAGGCGCAGAAGAAGCTCGCCGATGTGCGCACGCGGATGGAGGAACTGGCCAAGGAGCAGGCCGACACCGCGGCCAAACGCGACAGCGCCAATGTCGAGCTGGCCAAGCAGGCCAATGCGGTCGCCACGGCAGCCAAGGCCGTGCGGCAGACCGACAACGACATCGCCGCCAAGCAGAAGCAGCTCGACGACCTGCAGCATCAACGCGCCGAGCTCCAGAAGAGCCTGGACACCCAGAAGGGCGCGATCGCCGACCTGCTTCGAGCCACCTATACGCTCGGGCGCGGCTCGGACCTTCGCCTGCTCCTCGGCGATGAAGACGTGGCCCGCGTTGCCCGCGCGCTGGCCTACTCGAAGTATTTCCAGGAAGACCGCGTCCAGAAGGTGCAGAAGCTGATGGGCGACCTCGCCCGGCTGCAGGAGCTGGAAGCGCAGATCACCACCGAACAGCAGGCCCTGCAGGCCACGCGCAGCCAGCGCGCGGACGAGGCCAAGACCCTCGAACAGCAGCGCGCGTCGCAGGCCAGGCTCGTGGCCCAGGCCGACGCCCAGTACAAGGACCAGGGCGAGCGGCTGGCGGCCCTCAAGCAGAATGCGCAGTCCCTCAACCAGCTGGTCGACAAGCTGCAGAAGGCGATTGACGAGGCCGCGCGCGCCGCGGCAAAGGCGGCCAAGGCCAATCCGGCCGAGCCGACCGTTCCCGCCGGCAAGGGCAGTTCCAATATCCGCGGCAACCTGCCGTGGCCGGCCCAGGGCGTGGTCAATACCTACGGCAATGGCGTGCTGATCAAGGCCCCGGGCGGCAGCGAAGTGCGCGCGGTGGCGCGTGGGCGCGTCGTTTACGCGGCCTTCCTGCGCGGCTACGGCATGTTGCTCATCCTCAACCACGGCGGTGGCTGGCTCAGCATGTACGGCAACAACGAGAGCCTGCTGCACGGCGTCGGCGACCAGATCGAAGCGGGCCAGGCGGTGGGCACGGCGGCGGCGCCCACGGGCGTGAACACCGGCGTGTACTTCGAGCTGCGCCAGAACAACAAGCCGGTCGATCCGCGCGGATGGCTCAGTCGCCAGCGTTGACGCAGCGTACGCGCCGACGCAGGCTAGGCTCGACGTATGGAATTCCCCTGCATGTCCGTGGTCCAAGCGCCACGGCACCCTGCCACGTCCCCCGCGTTACCCGGAGTCAAGTTCATGCGGTTATCCACCCTGAGTCTGATCGGCCTCCTGCTGGCGGCGCCCCTGGCGCAGGCGCAGAAAGCGCCCGCCGCGGCCGAACCGGCCAAGCCGGCCAGTACCGCCGCGCCGGATACGGTGGATATCGACGATGTGCGCACCTTCAGCCGCGTCTACGAGATCGTGCGACAGGCCTACGTTGAAAAGGTCGACAACAAGACCCTGATGAAGGCGGCCATCAGCGGCATGCTCACCGGCCTCGATCCACACAGCGAATACCTCGACAAGGAAGGCCTCGCCGAACTCAGCGAAGACACCACCGGCCAGTACGGTGGCCTGGGCATCGAAGTGCTGCAGGTCGATGGCACGTTGCGCATCATCGCGCCGATCGACGACACGCCCGCGTCGCGCGCAGGCATCAAGCCCGGCGATGTGATCGTGAAAATCGACGGGAAGATCGTCGATTCGGAAAACATCGACGACATGTTCAAGAAGCTGCGCGGCGATCCGGGCACCAAGATCACGCTGACTGTCCTGCATGAAAAGAGCGACAAGCCGATCGATCTCACGCTTACCCGCGAGCGCATTTCGATCACCAGCGTGAAGGTGCGTGAGCTGGAGCCGGGCTACGCGTACATCCGCATCAGCCAGTTCCAGGACGACACCGCGCCCGATCTCGAAAAGAAGGTCGCGGAACTGATCAAGAAAAATGGCCAGCAGCGCGGTGCCATCCTCGACCTGCGCTCCAACCCGGGTGGCCTGCTTACCGCCGCCGTGGGCGTGAGCGATGATTTCCTCGACAGCGGCACCATCGTCACCACGCGCGGTCGCCTCCAGGACGCCAATCTCAACTTTGCCGCGCACCCGGGCGACATCCTCAACGGCACGCCGATGGTGGTGCTGGTGGATAACGGCACGGCGTCAGCGGCGGAGATCGTGTCCGGTGCGCTGAAGGACAACCAGCGCGCGCTGGTCATCGGTCGACGCACCTTCGGCAAGGGCGTCGTGCAGACGGTGTTGCCGCTCGATGCGGATCACGCGGTGAAGATCACCACCGCGCGCTACTACACCCCCAAGGGCACGTCGATCCAGGCCGAAGGCATCAAGCCGGACATTGCGCTGGCCGATCTTTCGGTGAACAAGGTCGACAGCAACGCCACGTTGATTGCCTCCGAGGCCGACTTGCGCAACCACCTTGCCAACGAGGACAGCAAGGCCGGCAAGGACATCGACAACGATGGCAGCGCAGAGAATGCCAAGCTGGCTACGCAGGACTATGCCCTGTCGCAGGCCCTGAACGTGCTCAAGGGCCTTGCGCTCAATCGCGGACCGGCGAACGCAAGCCACTGACATGTGCCTGATCGCCTTTGCCTGGAACGTGCATCCGCGCTGGCGCTTGTTGCTGGCGGGCAATCGCGATGAGTTCCACGCCCGTCCAAGCGCACCGCTGGCGCGCTGGTCCGAAGGGTCGGTCATCGGCGGGCGCGATCTCGAAGCGGGGGGTACCTGGCTGGGCGTCACGGACGCGGGGCGTTGTTGCGTTGTCACCAACGTGCGCGATCCACGCGATCCGCAACAAGGCGTATCGCGCGGATTGCTGGCGACGGACTTCCTGCGCGGTGATGCCGATGCCACGGCGCATGCCGACGCGTTGCTGCAAACGGCCGCGGACTACCGGCCCTTCAACCTGCTTACGTTCGATGCGCAGGATGCCTACTACCTGGGTAATCGCCCGTCAGCGCGCAAGCAACGCGTGGAGCCGGGCGTGCATGGCCTGTCCAACGCGGACTTCAACACGCCCTGGCCCAAGACGCGTGCACTGATGGATCGCCTGCGCCACTGGATGGCATCCAGCCCGGACGATGAGTTCGCGCCCTTGTTCACCGCGCTGGCGGACGCGCACCGCGCGCCCGACGAACAGCTTCCGGATACGGGCGTCGGCCTGGAGCGCGAGCGCTGGCTGTCGTCGGCCTTTATCACCAGCGAGCACTACGGCACGCGCGCCAGTACGGTCGTGGCCATCGGCTACGACGGGCGCGGCATGATGGTGGAGCGTCGCTTTGGTCCGTTCGGCAAGTTCGAGGGCGAAACCGCGCTGGCGTTCGGGACGACGTGAATCAGTCTTCGCGAAAACTGCCGTCGAGGTAGTACCAGCGACCGTCTTCGCGCACGAAGCGGCTGATCTCGTGCATCCGCTGCGCCTTGCCACCGCCGTAGCGCAGGCGTGCCACGAACTCCACCACGGCGCTGTCGCCCTCGGCCTCGAAATGCCTGACGTCCAGGCCCAGCCACGTGGGTGCCGGCTGCTGTGCCGCCAGCTTGAGCGTCGCCGGGCGGGTGCTCGCATGCCAGGTCGCCAGCAGATAATCCTCGCGCTTGAGCACGTAGGCGCTGTAGCGCGAGCGCATCAGTCGTTCGGCAGTGTCGGCCGCCAGGCCTTCGTGCAGCGGGCCGCAGCAGCGCGGATAGCCGTCGGCGTTGCCGCAGGGGCAGGGGGTCAGGGTGTCGATCGCTTGAACGGGCAAGGCGGTCCGCCTCTGCAAAGTGTCGCCATCATGCCACCGAAGCGGCACGGGATCACGCGTGGCGGCGCCAGATGCGGCAGCGGTTGTTGGCCGGCATGGGCAGGTCGTGGGTGAGCCGGAAGCCCGCCCCGGCGGCAAGGGCGTCGACGTCGGCGGCGTCGCGGATGCCCATGTGCGCGCCACGCTGTTTCAGCCAGACGTCGAACTGGGCATTACTTTCGCTCGTGAACCGGCCGCGTTCGTTGAAAGGACCATAGACGACCAGCGTCGCCTCCGGGCGCGTCACGGTGGGCAGCTGCGCGAAAAAGCGCTGCACCTCTTCCCACGCCATGATGTGCAGGGTGTTGGCCGTGAACACGGCATCGAAGGTGTCGACCGGCCAGGTTCCCGTGACGTCCAGCTCGACCGGCGGCGGGGTGTTCGGCAAGCCTGCGTCGTCCAGCCAAAGGCGGATGCCCGGCAGGTTCTCCGCACGATCCGAACTCTGCCAGCGCAGCCAGGGCATGGCAGCCGCGAAATACACGGCGTGCTGGCCGGTGCCGGAGCCGATTTCGAGCACGTCGCGGCGACCCGCGAGGTGCTCGCGCAGGACATCGAGGATCGGGTCGCGATTGCGATCGCAGGAAGGTGCGACGGGCTTTTCCATCAAGCGCCGACGATCAGGCGGGACGACCGCGCAGCACGCGCGCCGGCAGCATCAGGAGCGCGCCCAGCGTGGCAAAGACGGCCGTGACGGTGATGCCGACCAGGCGAAACGGCAGCATCAGCAGCCAGACGACGGGATAAAGCACGAGCGCCAGCAGGGCAATCGGCCAGCAGACGATGAACAACAGCAACCAAAGGATGAAACCGACCATGGCAGGTGTCCGGTGAGGGATGGCCGGATTGTGTCGCGATGCAGCCATGAGCGGGAGTGCCGGTGGTTGGGTTGAGATGGACGCACCCGGAAAGGGCTTTTCATCCCCCTTTTCAGCCCGGCACCTTGCGCTATCGTTCGCCCACCCCCACGAATGCGACGGCAATGGACCCTCACATCACCCACGTCAGCGAGCCGCGGCGTCGCGCTGCGCTTGCCTTCATCTACATCACCGTCGTGCTGGACATGCTCGCGTTCGGCATCATCGTGCCGGTGCTGCCGCATCTGATCGAGCAGCTGGCCGGTGGTGGCATCGCGGATGCGGCGTGGTGGGTCGGCGTGTTCAGTACCGTATTCGCCATCGTGCAGTTCATCTGTTCGCCGATTCAGGGCGCTCTCTCGGATCGCTTCGGTCGTCGGCCGGTCATCCTGATCTCAAACTTTGGCCTGGCGGTCGACTTCCTCGTACTGGCGGTGGCCCCCACGCTCTGGCTGCTGTTCGCCGCGCGCATTTTCCTCGGCATGACGGCGGCAAGTTTCACCACGGCCAATGCCTATATCGCCGACATCACGCCGAAGGAAAAGCGCTCCGCGGCCTACGGCATTCTCGGCAGCGCGTTTGGCGTGGGTTTCATCATTGGCCCAAGCCTCGGTGGTGTGCTGGGTGAAATCTCGCTGCGCCTTCCGTTCTGGGTGGCGGCGGGCCTGGCGGGATGCAATTTCCTGTACGGCCTGCTGATCCTTCCCGAATCGCTGCCGAAGGAGCGCCGCACGCCGAAGTTCGAACTGCACAGCGCGCATCCGCTGGGCGCGTTCAAATTGCTGCGTCGCTACCCGCAGGTGCTGGGCCTGGCGTTCGTCCTGTTCCTGGTCTATCTCGCGCACTACGTGTTGCAGACCACCTTCGTGCTCTATGCCGACTATCGTTACGACTGGGGCATCCGTGCGGCCGGCCTGGTGCTGACCCTGGTCGGTGCCTGCGATGGCTTGGTGCAGGCTTTCCTTACCGGTCGCCTCACCCCCAAATTTGGCGAGCGACGCGTGCTGATCGGCGGCATGGTCTGCGGCATCGGCGCCTTCCTGCTGATGGGCATGACCGGCGTCGGCTGGGTGTTCCTGCTGGGCGTGCCGCTGATGGCCTTGTGGGGCCTGGCCATGCCGCCCATGCAATCGATCATGACGCACGAAGTGGATCCGTCCGAGCAGGGTCGCCTGCAAGGTGCGCTTTCCACGCTCGGCAGTTTCGCCGGCATCTTCGGTCCGTTCCTGTTTGCCCAGGTCTTCGCCTTCGCCATTTCGCCCTCGTCGCCCGTGCATGTGCCGGGGCTGGCGTTCCTGCTTTCCGCTGCATTGATGCTGATCGGCGCCGTCGTGGCCTGGCGCATCACGCGGCATACCGTCGATCCGTCGCGTGCCGAACCGGACGCGCCGGCCGCCGGCCATGATCTGTCGCCCATGGCGACCCACCGACCGATCGAACCATCGACCATTGATACCAGGGAGTCATCGCAATGAGTCTTTCCATGTACCAGGCCTCGGTGCCTGTCTTCGTGCGCGCGCTCAACAATCTGACGCACGTCCTGAAGAAGGGTGAGGAATACGCCAAGGCCAAGGGCGTGACGCCCGAAGTGTTGCTGCAAACGCGACTGATCCCGGACATGCTGCCGCTGCTGAAACAGGTGCAGGTCGTCACCGACATGGCGAAGAACGGCACCGCCCGCCTGGCCGGTGTCACGCCCATGGTGTTCGAAGACAACGAAACCACGCTTGATGAGTTGTATGCCCGCATCGAACGCGCGCTCGACTACATCAAGGGATTCGAGGCGAGCCAGATCGACGGCAGCGAAGCGCGCAGCGTGACCATCAAGATCCGCGGCAATGAAACCCAGTTCGACGGCCAGACCTACCTGTTGTACTTCATCTTGCCGAACCTGTTCTTCCACTGCACCACCACCTACAACATCCTGCGCGAAGCCGGCGCGGAACTGGGTAAAGCAGACTTCATGGGCAAGCCGTAAAGCGATTCGGGCTGTCACGCGCAACGCGTGACAGCCATTACCTGATGCGTGCGCAATGCGCGCCTCTTCAGAGTCTCAAAGGCACTTTCAACGCGGTTTCAGATTCCTCCGATTGTTCGGGTGCGGGTAGGACAACTATTTCTTTACCTGTGGCGCGGGGAGCGTCGCAGGCGTTCGTGCCCGACGGCCATGTCGATTGCTTCGCTGCGGAATTCCCGACGCCCGACGACTACCTGCCTTGCCTTTCGCACAACCGCATCGGTTGTCGTTGACTGGCGTCGATCGGAGATTCTGCGTGACCCTTACTCATATTCGCGGCGCAGCCGCATCCTCTCGCGCACGCCAGCCGCGCCTGCTAACCCTCGCCATCGGCGCGAGCCTCGCGCTGGGCGTGGCAGGAACGGCCTTTGGCCAGGCCACCACGGGAAACATCTTCGGCCAGGCGCAGCCAGGTCAGACCGTCATTGTCAGTGGCTCGACCGGTGTCACGCGTCAGGCCGTCGTCGATGAAACGGGTCGTTTCCGATTCGGCAACCTGCCGCTGGGCGACTACAAGGTTTCATTGCAGCGTGACGGCGCTACGATCATGGAGCGCAATGACGTCACTCTTGTCGTCGGTGCCGGCACCGAGGTGAACTTCAACCTCGATATCCAGGCGACGTCACTGGATGCCGTCTCGGTCAGCGCCAGTGCGCTTCCCTCCATCGACGTTGCCAGTGTCGATTCGCGCACCGTGCTGACGGCCAAAGACCTTGAACGATTGCCGCTCGCGCGCCATGCCGAGGCCATCGCCTTGCTTGCGCCGGGCGCCGTGTCGGGCAGTGGCGCCTTCACCGGCCCGACCGGCCAGTCACTGGTGTCTTTCGGCGGCGCCTCGGTGTCTGAGAACGCTTATTACATCAATGGCTTCAACACCACCGATCCGCTGGCGGCCATGGGCGGCATTGGCCTTCCGTATGGCGCCGTGGATCAGCAGGAGGTTTACACCGGCGGTTACAGCGCGATGTATGGCCGATCCGATGGCGGCGTCATCAGTCAGGTCGGCAAGCGCGGCACGAATCAGTGGAAGTTCGGCGGGCAGGTATTGTGGTCGCCGCGCTCGCTCGCGTCGGATCCTCGCAACCTCTACTTCCCGGACCAGGCGTTGCCGGATGGCTACGACTACACCAACGCGTCGCAGCCGGGGACGATCTATCGGTCCCGCAAGAACAATACGAGTTGGACGACGGTCTATAGCGCCTATGCCGGTGGTCCGCTGATCAAGGATCGACTGTATCTGTTTGTCGCCGCCGAAGCCGAAAAGCAACAGGGCACCAGCACCACGCCGGTCACCAGTTCACAACCGGCCAACAACCAGCACGCCACGAGTCGCCCCAAGCATTACGCCAAGCTGGACTGGAACATCAATGCGAACAACATCCTCGAACTGACCAGCATCGGCAGCAAGCAGGCCTATGCCGGCTCACTGTATGACTACGATTACGCGACCGGGCGCCAGGGCGATCGCTTCGGCTTCGATACGTCGACCAAGACGTCTTCGGACATCACCATTGGCAAGATCACCAGTTACGTCACCGACGATCTCACGCTATCGGCGACCTACGGGATCAACAAAGTCACCAGCACTTCGAGCGTGCCCGGCGACGATCCGACGCGTCCTTTCCTGAGTGCCGTCACCAACCAGGATCCGTCGATCACCGGCGGTACGCCCATCCGCAACGGCGTCACCAGTTCGACGATCGGCTCGCCCCATTCGACCAGCCAGGCGCGCGGGCTGCGCCTGGACGCCGAGTACCGGCTGGGCAATCACCAGCTCGCGGCGGGCATCGACAACATGCGCTACAACTCGCGCAACATCGGCAAGACCCTGTCCGGGCCCGGTTATGCATGGATCTACGGCAAGACCGCGCGCCCCGACGTCGCGCTCGTTCCGTCGCTCGGCGTCGGCGCGCCGGGTGGCGACGGCTACTTCGTCCATCGCTATATATCCAGTTCGCTGACCAGTTCGTCGGTGGACCAGAAGGCTCAGTACATCGAGGATCGCTGGCAGGTTAGTGACCGGTGGCTGTTGAGCCTGGGCCTGCGCAACGACCAGTTCACCAACTTCAACAACGTCGGCCAGGCCTACGTGCGAAACACGAACCAGTGGGCGCCCCGCCTGGGTTTTGCGTGGGACGTCCTGGGGGATGCCAGCTTCAAGCTCTATGGCAACCTGGGCCGTTACTACCTTGCATTGCCCACCAGTGTCGCCATTCGTGGCGCCTCGGCATCCACGATGACGAGCGAGTACTTCACCTACACCGGTATCGACCCGGTGACAGGCGCACCAACCGGGCTGGCGCCGATTGGGCCGGGCCCGGTTTCGAGTAACGGCGAGTATGGCCAGGCGCCCGACCCTCGCACCGTGGCCGCCAGGGACCTGAAGTCGCAGTACCAGGACGAAGCCATCCTCGGATTCAGCAAGCAGCTTGGCAGCGACTGGGTTTACGGTGCCAAGGCCACCGTGCGCAAACTGCAGACCGCCATCGATGACGTGTGCGACTACAAGAAGCTCGAAGCCAAGGCCAAATCCCAGGGCATCGATGTCGATGCAGTCAATATTTCCCATGGCTGCCTCATCTTCAATCCCGGTCAGACCAATACCTTCCTTCTTTCGCGCAAGGACGGTTCGGGCTATGAGCAGGTGCGCATGAGCGCGAAGGACTGGGGGTTCGACGGCGGCGCCAAGCGCAAGTACTACGCGCTGGACCTTTTCGTGGAGCATCCGTTCGACGGCAAGTGGCACGGCCGCGTCGACTACACGTTCTCGCGCAGTTACGGAAATACCGAAGGCCAGGTGCTGTCGACGCTGGGCCAGGACGATGTGTCCAAGACGCAGGACTGGGACTTCGCATCGCTGATGGCCAACAGCAATGGCGTGCTTTCCAACGATCGTACGCACCAGCTGAAGATCTACGGTGCCTACCAGGTCACTTCCGAATGGATGGTGTCCGGTTCGCTGCGCGTGAACTCGGGCGCGCCACGCGCGTGCCTTGGCTACTTCGGCAACGATGAGTCCGATCCCGCCGGTTACCGCTCCAGTTACCGCTTCTGCGGTGGCAAATCGTCAGCCCTTGGCTCGAATGGCCGCCTGCCATGGACCCGCCAACTGGATGCGGGCGTGACCTATCGTCCCGCCTTTGCTGGCAACAAGCTCGGCTTCAACGCCACGGTGTTTAACGTGACAAACGAGCGTAAGCCGCTGTCGCAGGACGTGCGTTATCAGACGTCTCCGTACACGGTGTCCAACACCTACGGCTTGCCGACCTTCCTGCAGCCACCGCGCTACGTGCGTCTGTCGGCGTCGTACGATTTCTGATCGGTACGCGCTTACGGCGTGTGGTTTAACTCCTACAGCACATAAACCGCCACCGGATAGTCCGGTGGCGGTTTTCTGTAGGAAGACCGGCTGCCGCCTGTGCGTCACTGCCGGGCGGAGACCAGACGACACGGATGCAGGAAAGTGAAGCGCGACATCGCCATCATCGATGGCCATGGGGCGCATCCGTGTGTCAATCACGCACGGAGCGGCCATGCCTTTGCTTTTCAGAATCATTTTCGCCGGGATAATTCTCGTCTTCAGCCTTCAGGCCCGCGTGGCATGGGCGCAAGCGACGCTGCGTTGCGATGCCTGCACCGAAGTCCGCGCGCGGCAGCTGGCCGCGGGCAATCCGCCGTGGCCCCACGTCTACGTCATGGATATGGTGCGTCGGCAGATGCGCCATTTCTATCGACAGGCGGAACCGCTGGCGCCGCTGGGCGAAGTGGCCCTGACCCCGCAGGAGCGCGACTACTGGCAGCTGGCCCTGCGCTATTACGACGGCAACCACGGCTATTTCTCCCATCTGGACCATTGGCAGATCGATGTCGTGCGCGATGCGGATGGCGTGCTGGTGCTTCGCGATCTTCGCCTCGTCGATGCGGACCGGCGCGCGGATGACACGATGGCAGGGCAGGGCGGACGGGGCATCGTTGCCGACGATCTGGAGCGGCACCCGTCATGGCGTGACAACCTTGCCTGCGTGCTCACTCAGGCACTCCTTTCGCCCGAGTGGGACATCTTTGACCATCTGGCCCGCCATACCGGACTGAAACCGCACGAGGTTCGCCTGTTATTCGGGGCGGACCACGCCTCTACGATCCAGCTTGATGTGCCTGAGCAAACCTTGCTGGTGGAAACCCGCTTCATCGACGGCAGTTCTGCACGCTGGGTCTGGCGCCCGCAGGCGTCGCGCTTTGCCTGGGCCGGTCGGCTCAGTCAGGATGGATCGCATCGATCGATGCAAAGCCAGGTTCCGCGGCCGGACGTGGCATGGCCTCCGGTGCTCAGTCATCTCGTCCACCGCCCAAGGCGTTGCCGGTGGGGCGCGGCGCTCAGCTCGTCGGGCTACCTGCATCCGTCGCTTCAGCACTCCATGGCCCACATGGGCTGCCCCGGGGACTGATTTCCCCGCTTGCGTGCGTCGGGCATGAGCCCCATGTGGAGTCATCGTCTCCGCTTTGGACTGTCATCCATGACCACCTCCCTGAAGATCGATTTCGTCTCCGATGTCGTTTGCCCCTGGTGCGCTGTCGGGCTCGCCTCACTTGAGCAGGCGCTGGATCGCATCCAGGGCGAGATCACGGCCGATGTCCATTTCCAGCCGTTTGAGCTCAATCCCCAGATGGCGCCGGAAGGCGAGGACGTGGGCGAGCACCTCGCGCGCAAGTACGGCAGCACGCCGGAGCAGATGGCGCAGAACCGGGAAGCCATTCGCCAGCGTGGCGAGGACGTGGGCTTTATGTTCCGCATGGACAAGCGCGATCGCATCTACAACACCTTCGATGCCCATCGCCTGCTGCACTGGGCAGGTGTGGAAGGCAAGCAAGCGGCGCTCAAGCGCGCCTTGCTCGGTGCCTACTTCACCGATGGCCAGAACGTCAGCTCGCATGACGTGCTGGTCGCGGCGGCCGAAAGCGTCGGCCTGGACGGGCTCGAGGCACGCGCCGTGCTGGCGAGCGATCGCTACGCGAAAGAGGTGCGCCAGCACGAGCAGTTCTACCAGGCCCAGGGCATCCACTCGGTGCCGTCGGTCATCGTCAACGATCGCTACCTGATCCAGGGCGGCCAGCCGCCGGAAGTGTTCGAGCAAACGCTGCGCCGCATCGCCGCCGAAGGCTGAACCCCCGTCGGCAGCGGCGGGGTCCGGCCGCACGGTACAATGTGCGGCCAGCGCCCCTCCGGGGCCGCACCTCGCCCGCCCCGGCCGCATGCTCACAGACGACACCAAGGACGCCATCCGTACCGCCTACGCGCGCCTGAAAGAAGGCCTGCCGGGGTTTCGTGCGCGCGCGTCGCAGGGAAAGATGATCGCCGAGGTCGCCAAGGCCCTGGCCGAACCCGGTGGCGCGGCGGTGATCGAGGCGCCCACGGGCACCGGCAAGTCGATGGCCTATCTCATCGCCGGCCTGGAAGTGGCCCGCGCCCAGAAGAAAAAGCTGCTCATTGCCACGGCCACCGTGGCCCTGCAGGAGCAGCTGGTCAACCGCGACATCCCGCTGTATCTCAAGCTCAACGAGCGCGAGGCGAAAGTCGCGCTGGCGAAGGGGCGTGGCCGGTACCTGTGCCCGCGCAACCTCGCCATGGCGCGCAACAGCCTGCAGGACTCCGGCCAGATGGGCCTGGGCTTCGATGCGGACCTTGCCCTGTGGAGCAAACCGCCCGCCGAGCGCGACAAGCAGGCCCTGTCCAAGCTGGCGGGTGCCTTCGATCGCGGTGAGTGGGACGGCGATATCGACAACGCGCCGGAAGCACCAGGCGACATGCTGCGCGCGATGATCACCACCAGCGCCGGTGGTTGCACCGGCCGCAAGTGCGGGCAGTTCATGGCGTGCCCGTTCTTCGCCGCGCGCCGCGCGGTCGGCGATGCCGAAATCATTGTCGCCAACCAGGACCTGGTACTGGCCGACCTCACCATGCCGCGCGAGGAAGACGGTTTCGGTGGCGTGATTCTGCCCAAGCCCGAGGAAGTGCTCTACATCTTCGACGAAGGGCACCACGTCCCGTCCAAGGCCATCGATCGCGGCGCGGCGGATGTACACATCAATTTTGCGGTGCGCTCGCTTTCCAAACTGGGCCGCCAGATCCACGCCGCGTATTCGCTGACCGACAAGGAAGTGATCGGCAAGCTCACGCTCGATGCCGGTGACGAAAAGCTTCAAGAGCTGAGCGATGCGCTGGAGGAACTGGAGAAGGACATCCGCATGTCCTGGATCCCCTCCCACGACGATGACGAGCCCATGTACCGCGGCTCGCTAGGCCAGCTGCCGGAGCAGTGGGTGGAGCACGCGCGCGTGCTCTATGTTTTTACGGGCGAGATCGAACGCTGGCTCGGTGCCGTGCGCCGTGCCGTGACGGAAATGACCGAAGGCGGTCCAACGCAGGAGGCGCTGTCGCGCGAGCTGGGCATGGCGCTGGAGCGTATCGACCGCCAGGTGCGCACCTGGCGAGCATGGTCCAGCGAGGATCGTGAAGGCGTGCCGCCGCTGGCGCGCTGGGTCACGCTCTCCACCGACCAGCAGCTTGTGTGCCATGCCTCGTCGGTATCGGCCGGCGGCCTGTTGCGACAGGTGCTGTGGGACAACGCAAGCGCCGTGGTGATGACATCGGCCACGCTGAGCGCGGGCGGCAATTTCCGTGGCTTCGCCGATGCGGTTGGCCTGCCGAACGACGCCGTCACCTTGAGCCTCCCGTCGCCCTTCGATCTCGCTTCGCAAGCGCGCCTGGAAGTCCCTGCCTTGCGCGCGTTGCCGGATGCGCGCGAAGAGCACGCGCAGGAGATCAGCGACTGGCTGGCCAGGAACCTCGACTGGACGGCCGGCAACCTGGTGCTGTTCACCTCGCGCGCCAAGCTCGACCGCGTCCTGCAGAAGCTCCCGATCGAGTTCGTCCGCAAGGTGCGTGCGCAAGGTTCCCTGGGCAAAACGCAGCTGGTCGCCGAGCACATCGCTGACGTTGAAGCCGGCAAGGGCAGCACCTTGTTCGGGCTGGCCTCGTTCGGCGAAGGCCTGGACTTGCCGGGCAAGCTCTGCGAAACCGTGGTGATCACCCAGTTGCCCTTTGCGGTGCCGACCGATCCGGTGGGTGCCACTTATGCCGAGTGGCTGGAATCACGCGGCCGCAATCCGTTCATCGAAGTCACGGTGCCGGACGCGACGCGCGTTCTTACCCAGTACTGCGGGCGTTTGATCCGTACGGAAACCGATCACGGCCGCATCGTGCTGCTTGATCGCCGCGTGGTGCTGAAGCGCTATGGCGAGCGCATGCTGCGTGCGTTGCCGCCGTTCGAGCGTGTCATCGAACGCACCTGAGGATGTGCCTATACTGGCGCCATCTCACCCGGAGCTGCCGCCATGCTGGTGTTGATCCTCGGTCTCGTGCTGTTCCTCGGCACCCATTCCATCCGCATCTTCGCTGACGGCTGGCGTACGCAGCAGCTGGCCAGGCGCGGCGAGCTGGGATGGAAAGCCGTCTATTCGATCGTCTCGATCATCGGCTTCATCCTGATCGTTTACGGGTTCGGCCTCGCGCGCCAGCATCCGACGCTGCTCTACGTGCCGCCGATGTGGCTGCGCCATCTCAATGGGCTCTTTACGCTGATCGCGTTCATCCTGGTCGCGGCCGCCTATGTCCCGGGAAACCGCATCAAGCAGCGCCTGGGCCATCCCATGCTGGCGGGCGTGAAGACCTGGGCCTTCGGCCATCTGCTCGCCACCGGCATGCTGCACGACGTCGTGCTGTTTGGTGCCTTTCTGATCTGGGCGGGCGTGGACTTCATGGTCTCGCGCCGGCGCGACCGGGCGATGGGTATCGTTTACCCGGCAGGTACGCTGGGCCGCGATATCGTGACCCTCGTGGTGGGTGTCGTCGGCTGGGCCATCTTCGCCTTCGCGCTGCACGCGTGGCTGATCGGCGTCAAACCGATGTAAGCGGCGCGGCGAGCCTCAGGGCGGGCTCGCCAGTTCCTTCGCATCGAGGAAGTCATCGCCGTTGCGGTCGAGGCGGTGGAACTGCCGCCGCAGGTTGGCCTGGTACTTTTCCAGCGTAATCGGTTGGCCGTGGCCGCCTGGCAGCTCGTCGGCATCGATCACGCCGTTACCGTTGACATCCATGCGCCGGAATCCGGCGCTCATGTATGCCACGTACTCGGCCTCGCTGATCTTGCCGTCGTGGTTGGCATCCATGCGCGCCAGGTATTCGGCCGGCGTGCGCGGATAGTCCTGCGCGCTGGCGAGCAGGGGCAGCGCCAGCAGCAGGCACGCCGTGAAACCGCGCATCAACGACCGCCGTGGATGCCGATGAACTGCAGGAACTCACTGCGGGTACGGGCATCGTCGCGGAAGGCGCCGAGCATCTGGCTGGTGACCATGGACACGCCGCGCTTGTGCACGCCGCGCGTGGTCATGCATTCGTGGCTGGCATCGATCACCACGGCCACGCCGGCCGGATGCAGGTTTTCCTGGATGCACTGCGCGATCTGCGCGGTGAGCTTTTCCTGCACCTGGAAGCGACGGGCGAAAGCATCGACCACGCGCGCCAGCTTGCTGATGCCCACCACGCGATTGGTCGGCAGGTAGCCCACATGCGCGCGGCCGATGATCGGCGCCATGTGGTGTTCGCAATGGCTTTCGAACTCGATGTCGCGCAGCACGACCATTTCGTCGTAACCGGCTACTTCCTCAAAGGTGCGGCGCAGGTATTCACCCGGGTCGACCTGGTAGCCCGAGAACCAGTCGCGGTAGGCCTTGACCACGCGCTTGGGCGTATCGAGCAGGCCTTCGCGGCTCGGGTCCTCGCCGGACCAGCGCAGCAGCACGCGCACGGCTTCCTCGGCCTGTTCGCGGGTTACTTCGGTGGATGCGGGCTGCTCGGTCATGGGTTTTCCTTCGAATGGGGTACTCGTGGGCCTTTCAGTGTACCGCCGACGTCAAGCCTGGGTTTCCGGCTCGTCGTCGGGTGCCTCGTCGGGGGCGGGCAGGGCGTCGTCGAACAGCTGCACGCTTTCCTCGCCCGACAACTGCTCCACGCCGCGCAGTTTGCGCTCGATGGTACGGCTCTTTTTGCCGGCATCGCCAATGCTGCGGCTGACCGTATTGATCTGCTTTTCGGCCTTTTCGAGAATCGTGGCGAACTTGCCGAATTCCGTCTTCACCGCGCCAAGCAGGGTCCAGACCTCGCTGCTGCGCTTGGCGATGGCCAGCGTGCGGAAGCCCATCTGCAGGCTGTTGAGCAGGGCCGTGAGCGTGGTGGGGCCGGCGACCGTGATGTGGAAGTCGCGCTGCAGGTTCTCGAACAGGCCCGGGCGACGGATCACTTCCGCGTAAAGCCCTTCGGTGGGCAGGAACAGCACGGCAAAGTCGGTGGTATGCGGCACCGCCACGTACTTGCTGCGAATGCGCTTGGCTTCTTCGCGCACGCGAAGTTCCAGTGCACGGCCAGCTTGCGCGGCAGCATCGGCATCGGCCGCCTCCTGGGCATCGAGCAGGCGCTGGTAATCCTCCACCGGGAACTTGGCGTCGATCGGCAGGAAGACCGGCGATTCGCCATTCGGCCCCGGCATGCGCACGGCGAATTCCACGCGCTCGCTGCTGCCCGGCACCGTGGCCACATTGGACTCGTACTGCTCGATGGTGAGCATCTGTTCGAGCAAGGTGCCCAGCTGCACTTCGCCGAGAATGCCGCGCGTTTTCACGTTGGTAAGCACGCGCTTGAGATCGCCCACGCCGGTGGCCAGGCTCTGCATTTCGCCGAGGCCGCGCTGCACGGCTTCCAGGCGTTCGGAGACCAGCTTGAACGACTGGCCAAGGCGCGTTTCCAGCGTGGTCTGCAGCTTCTCGTCGACCGTGGCGCGCATCTGTTCGAGCTTGGCCGCGTTGTCGTCCTGCAGCGCTTTGAGCTTGGTTTCCAGCGTCGTGCGCACTTCGCCGAGGCGTTTTTCGTTGTCCAGCGTGAGCGTGGCAAGGCTTTTCTGCAGCTGCTCGCCGAAATGCTTGACGGTAAGCGTGAGCTCTTCGCGATTGGTGCGCGCGTCGTCGGTGAGGCGCTGGCGCAGCGATTCCAGGCTCTGGTTGGTGCGCTCGGTCAACGCATCCAGGCGCACGCCGAAGCCTTCGATGCGCTCATGCTGTTGCGTGCCCAGCGCACCGAGCTGCGTATGCAACTGGCCGCGGAACTGTTCGAGCGTCTGTCCCAGTTCGCTGCGGCCGGCGCGATGTTCCTGGCCGAGCGTCTCGCGCAGATGCCGGTTGTCGTCGCGCAACGTGTCCAGTCGCGCATTCATCTCGCCGTCGCCGCGTTGCCGCGTCAGCGCGATGACCTGCAGCGCAAGCACTGCCAGCACGGCAAGGATGAGGACAATCAGCAGGATTTCGGTCAGCGACATGGTGGTTCCACAGGCAAGGCAGCCATCAGTGTACGCGCGGCCGTCTCAGCAAACGGGACGGGACGCGCCCGCGCTCACCAGACGCGACAGAACACCGCTTTGAGGTAACGTCCTTCCGGCACATCGCTGCGCACCGGGTGATCCGTGCCGGCGCCGCGCACTTCAAGCACCTGGATCTCGCGTCCGGCATTGAGTGCCACGCGACGAAGCATCTCCAGGAAATCGCCTTCGCTGACCAGGCCCGTGCACGAACAGGTCAACAGCAGCCCGCCCGGCGGAATCACATCGAGCGCGAGGCGGTTCATCGCGAAGTACTTCTTCAGCGCATCCATCACCCGGTTGCGGTCACGCGTGAGCTTGGCCGGATCGAGCACCACCGCATCGTAGGTTTCGCCGTTGGCGACCGCGTTGCGCAGCCAGTCGAAGATGTCGGCCTGGTCGAACCGGGCGGACACGTTGTTGGCGGCGGCATTGGCGCGGGCGATTTCGAGGATGCCGGCGTCCATGTCGACACCGACGGCTTCGGTCGCTCCACCGGCCATGGCATGCACGGCAAAACCGCCGGCGTTGCAGCACAGATCGAGCACGCGGCGACCGCGTGCCAGCTCGGCGAAGCGGCGGCGGTTGTCGCGCTGGTCAGCGAAAAAGCCCGTCTTGTGGCCATAACCCGGCGCGGCGTGGAACCGCAGGCCATGCTCGTGCACCTCCACCGGCTGCGGTGGCTCGGCCGAGCGGCAGTCGAAGGATTCCTGCTTCTGCACATGGGTTTCGGCGAACCAGTACAGGCGCGCACCGGGGAAGTGTTGCAGCAGGGCCGCGTGGATGGCCTCGCGGAACTTCCACATGCCGGCGGCAAAGTACTCGATGACCAGGATGTCGGCGTAGCGATCGACGATCAGGCCGGAGAGCCCGTCGCCTTCGCTGTGCACGACGCGCCAGGCATCGGTGTCCTTGTCCAGCTCGAGCCAGTCACGGCGCAGTTCCACGGCACGCGCGATGCGTGCGGCGATCCAGTCACCGTCGATGGCTTCTTCCGGGTCCTGCGTCAGCAGGCGCAGCGCGATGCGCGCATGGCCGTTCCAGAAGCCGCGGCCGACGAAGCGGTCCTTGGCATCGACCACGTCCACCACGCTGCCGGGCGGCAGGCGGCCTTCGGGTTTCTGGATCTGGGCCGACCAGACCCACGGGTGGCCGGGGGTGCGGTCGGAACGGAGACGGATGACGGGGAGGGGCGAGGCAGGGGTGTTCATCCCTCGCATGATACCGGGTAAGGGTTGCGGGCGCCCTTGGGCCGCCTCGCAACCCCCGGATTCCTTACCGGAACCGCAGCACCAGCCAGGACAGCAGGGCCAGCAGGTTAAGCCCGATCCGGGACACCGACGGCCCGGCCAGCGCGAGCACGAAGCCTTGCGAGCCCACATGCCAGTCCAGGCCCAGGTGCGGCGACGTCGATACGGTGGCGAAGATGTTGATGAAAGCGCCGCAATGCAGGGCGTAGCTGAAGATCGGCGTGGCGACCAGTGGCAGCTGCATCAGCTGGGCGACGCGTGAGTAGGTGACGCCGCGCTCGCTGTTCTCCAGCAGAAGCACGCCGGCGACCATCACGAAGCTGTACACGAACAGGCCGATGAGGGCGAGGATCGAGTCCTGGGTCGAGCCCAGCGGAAACAGGCGGCGAAGCATGATCACCATGCCGTAGAAACCGCCGGCGACTTCGAGCACGCCAATGATCTTGAACAGGAGGGAACGCACGCGGCTCTACCCGTGGGAAAAGTGCGCAGCTTACCGGAGCGACGGCGCAAGTTTGCATGGCCGCGTGTGCGCGGCCGCACATCACGCCATCAGGACGCCGCGCGTGTCTTCCACAATGGCGTGCGGCACGAAGCGCGCCGAATCCTGCGTCACCAGCGACTGGTCTTCGCGGATGCCGATGCCGCAGGCGCGATCGCCCACGACCCAGCTGCCGATCAACGGATGGTGATCGCCAAACGCGGGCAAGGGATGCCATGCCTGGCGAATGTAGGGTCCGGCGGTGTAAGGCCCCGGCGTGCTGACCTGCTCGCCATCGGGCAGGTGCATCGCGATGTTGGCGCCTTCGCGCGAGAACACCGGCTTGCGCACCCAGCCGGCCGGCAGGCGGCTGCCATCGTCAAAGAACGCCGGCAGCAGGTTCGGATGCTCCGGATGCTTCTGCCACAGCAGGGGCAGGATGCCCTTGTTGCTGAGGATGGCCTTCCAGGCCGGCTCGATCAGCTGGATGCCCGAGCGCGGCAGGTATTTGCCGAAGTCTTCAACGAACAGGTCTTCCAGCGGATAAAGCTTGAACAGCGCGCCGATCACGCGATCCTGCATGTCCGTATAGCGACCGTCGGCGGTGACGCCGATGTCTTCGATATCCAGCAGCGAGCACTCCACGCCGGCCTGCATCGCGCAATCGCGCAAATAGGCGACGGTGCCCTGGTCTTCGTCCGACTCACGCAGCGCCGCCAGCACGAACGGGCGCCGGATCTGCGTGGCGACGGTGCCAAACGCTTCCACCAGCGACTCGTAGATGGAGTTGTACTGGTCGGCGTTGGCCGGCAGGTGGCCGGTATGCAGCCGGTCTTCCAGCCATTGCCACTGGAAGAACGCCGCCTCGAACAACGAGGTGGGCGTGTCGTAATTGAGCTCGTACAGCTTGGCCGGGCCGAAGCCGTCGTAGGCGAGGTCCATGCGGCCGTAGAGATGCGGCTGGCGCTCGCGCCAGCTTTGCGCGATCCAGTCCCAGAAGGCTTCGGGAATCGCCAGCGTGCGCAGGTGCTGCTCGCTGTTCACGACCTCGTCGACGAGGTCCATCGCCATCGCGTGCAGTTCGCCGGTCGGCGCTTCGAGGTCGTCCTCGATCTGCCGCAGCGTGAACGCGTAATAGGCGCTTTCGTCCCAGTAGGGCACCCCGTCGATCGTGTGGAAATCAAAGCCGGACGCGTTGGCCTTGTCGCGCCAGTCCGGTCGTGCGGGAATCGCCAGACGTCGCATCAGCCGCCCGCGCTCCGCGAGCCGAAGGACGAGCCGAAACCGCCGCGGGTGACCGTCATGGCGCGATCGGGTGTCGCGGTGACAGGCACCATCTTCGCGCCGGCGCGCGAGCCGCTGTAAACGCCCGATGCGCCGCCCGTGCCCGGATCCGGCCGCTGCCAGGCACCGGCGCTGTTGCGCCAGGCCGGCCCGCTGTTGAAACCGGCCATGGGCGAGCCGTTGCGCATCATCTGCGAGATGAAGAAGCCCGCCATCATCGGCCCGAAGAACGAATGGCCGCCGCTGTCCTTCTGCTCGGCGCAGCGGTCCCAGTCGTAGTTCTTGGCGCATTCCTCGCGGCTGGCGAACTGCGGTGCGTCCTTGGCCGCTTCCGCCTGGGACTTGTCGAAGGCCTGCTGGCAGGTGGCGCGGTCGCCCGTCTGGGCCGCGCAGCTGTCCACCGAGGTGAACAAGCCCTCGCGGGTGAGGTCCTCATCGCCCTGGCAGGCGGTGAGCAGCAACGGCGTGGCGCTCATCAAGAGCAAGGCGGCGGTGCGGGATCGCTTCATGGCGCAAGTTCCTGCGAATCAGACGGCAAGCATGCCTGTTTCCCGGGTGGCCGAAAAGGCCTCAACCGGCGCCCAGTTCATCCGCCAGCTCGTGCAGATCATCCACGTGCTGCTCCCACCAGCGCGACTCCCCGGCAAAGGGGAAGGCCGCCGGGAACGCCGGGTCATGCCAGCGCGAGGCGATCCAGCCGGCGTAATGAACCTGCCGCATGGCGCGCAGGGCCGGGACCAGGGCCAGCTGGGTGCGGTCGAAGTCGCGAAACTGCTCGTAACCGTCCAGCAAGGAGTCCATGGCCGCCTCGTCGTTGGCCAGCATCCACAGGTCCTGCACGGCCGGGCCGCTGCGCGCGTCGTCCAGGTCGACGAAATGCGGGCCCTCGTCCGTCCACAGCACATTGCCGGGGTGGCAGTCGCCGTGAAGGCGGATCGTCTGCACCGGGCCGACCGCCTCGAAACGCGCCGCCACGGCTTCATCCACCCGCTGCGCCGCCACGGCATAACGGGCATGCACGCCCGGCGGCACGAGTGGCGAAGCCATCACGGCCTGCATGGGCTGCGCAATCAGCGTCGCGCGATCGACCTTGCCGCGATGCTCGAACGGCTTGCGTGCACCGATGGCATGCATGCGTGCCATCAACCGCCCCAGCCATTCCAGTTGCTCGGGTGATTCCAGTGACGGCGCCCGCCCGCCACGACGCGGTGCCAGCGCAAAGCGGTAGCCACCGTGATGAAACAGCGTGCGCCCCGACAGCGCCAGCGGCGCCACCATAGGCCACTCGGCGTCCACCAGCTCGGCAGCAAACGCGTGTTCTTCGAGAATCGCCGCGTCGGTCCATCGGCCGGGGCGATAGAACTTCGCCACCACCGGCGTACTGTCCTCGATGCCGACTTGCCACACGCGGTTTTCGTAGCTGTTGAGTGGCAAGAGCCGCCCGTCGGGCCACAGGCCGCAGGCCGTGACGGCATCGAGCACCAGGTCGGGTGTCAGGTCGGCGTAGGGCGCCTGCTCGCTCACTTGCCGGCGACCACGCGCGCGGGAATCACCGCCATGGTGATGCGCGAAATGCACACCAGCTCACCCGTTTCGGTTTCGATGCGGATTTCCCACACCTGCGTGGTGCGACCGAGATGGATCTTGCGCGCCGTGCCGATCACCGTGCCTTCGCGCACGCCACGGACATGGTTCGCATTGATATCCAGGCCCACTGCCACTTCCTGCGCCGGATCGAGCGTGAGCATCGCCGCGGTGCTGCCCAGCGTCTCGGCCAGCACCACCGACGCGCCGCCATGCAGCAGGCCATACGGCTGGTGCGTGCGGTGATCGACCGGCATGGAGCCCTGGATCCAGTCCTCGCCCACGGCGGTAAAGCGGATACCCAGCGTCTCCATCATGGTGTTCGCGCTCCAGCCGTTGATGCGCGTGAGGTCGGTGTCCTGCTTCCAGATGGCCATGCTTGATCTCCTGCAAAGGACCCGCATTGTCCGTTGCCAGCCGTACCAGCCACAATAAACAAAGTGTTTACCGTTACTCTCAATCAATCCGGCCGCCAATTCACGGTGGATCCCGACGAAACCGTGCTCGAAGCCGCGCAGCGCGCCGGCATCGCGTTGCCGTATTCGTGCCGCGCGGGCGTGTGTGGCAGCTGCAAGGCCACGCTGGTGCAGGGGCAGTGCAGTTATCCGCGCAACCCTCCGCTGGCGCTGGCCGGCACCTCGCCGCGCCAGCATGCGGTGTTGTTGTGCCAGGCCGTGCCGACCTCGGATCTGGTGATCGAGGCGCGTGAAGTCACCTCCGTTGAAGACATTGCGCGCCGGCAACTGAACGTGATCGTCGCCGAAAAACGCGTGTTGGCGCCGGATGTCGTCGGCCTCGTGCTGCAGCCGGCGGACGGCGAGCCCCGTCTGAACTGGCTGCCCGGCCAGTACCTCGACGTGCTGCTTGATGATGGCCGCCGTCGCCCGTTCTCCATCGCCAGCGGCCCACAGGCCTCCGGCGCGATCGAGATGCACGTGCGCCATGTGGCCGGCGGCGGCTTCACCTCCTGGGTGAACGACAGCCTGAAGGTGGGCGACACGCTGCGCATCGAGGGCCCGCTCGGCACCTTCGTGCCGCGCGAAGACGCCGAGCGCCCGATCATCTTCATGGCCGGCGGCACGGGTTTCGCGCCGGTCAAAGCCATCGTCGAACACTTTCTCGACCTGGGCACGCAGCGGCCCATGGATGTGTACTGGGGCGCCCGCAGCGTGGCGGACTTGTACCTGAAGGAGATGGCCCGGGGCTGGGAAATGCGCGCGCCGCTACGTTTCCATCCGGTGATTTCGGATGCGGAGCAGGCCGATGGTTTGCGCGTGGGCCTCGTGCACGAAGCCGTGCTGGACGATCACCCGGACCTCAGCGGCCACGACGTCTACATGAGCGGCCCGCCGGCGATGATCGATGCCGGTCGCAAGCTGTTCCTTGGCGCGGGCTTGCCGGAAGACCGGCTGTACTACGACTCGTTCGAATATGCGCCAGACGTGCTGGCGCAGATCCTCGCCGGGCGCGCCGGCGTCATCGAATAACGAAGCGCTTACTTATTGCCTTTGGCGGTAGGCAACTGCGCCTGCTGCCAGGCAAAGATGCCGCCACCGAGCGTATGCACCTTGGTGAAACCGGCCTTGACCAGGCGCTGGGCGGCCTTCTCGGCGTTGCCACGGCCGTCCTTGTCGATCAGCACGATCGGCAGGTCCTTGGCCTTGGACAGGTCCTTGCCTTCCGGGTCGAACTGGCTCATCGCCACGTGCTTCGCGCCCGGGATGTGGGACTTCTCGTAATCGGCGTAGGCCGACACGTCCACCAGCAGCGGGCTTTCGCGGTTCATCAGCAGCGTGAGGCCAGCCGGCGTCAGCTCCTTGTACTTGCGCATCAGGCGCATGAGTTCCATGACCACGATGCCCAGGATCAGGATCACGAACAGCGCGGCGAGCGCGAGATGATTGCCAATGAATTCAGGCAGCTTGTGCAGGACGTCGCTCATTCGAAAGCTTCCGCAGGTGCGGCAGGACCGCTGGATGAAGTGGACCGGCGATTATAGGCGACTGGACCGCAACTCGCCGGTTTGCGCCCGAAAGTGGGCTTACTGGCGGATATCCGGGAGCCCCGACATCAGCCACCAGCGCTTCTTTTCCGGGTCGTAGCGCCAGGTCTGGCGGTCCAGCACGGTGCGTTCGGACTGGGTGTTCACATTGACGATGTTCACCTGGACCAGCTGGTGGACCTCGTTTTCGCCATTGGCGACCGGGCCCTGGGTGTCGTCATAGCCGGTGACCTTGTACTGGCCGTAACGGGCCATCTCCAGCGAAGAGGGGGTCACGTCCTTGCGAACGGCTGGATCGACGAACTGCAGGCAGCTCTCGAAATCGCCCCAGCGCATGGCGTTGGCGTAGGCGTTGAGCGTGGTGGTCAGGGCCGTATTGCGCTGGTCGGCGGCACAGCCGGACAGCAGCAGGGTCAGCAGGCACAACAGGAAGGCGAGACGACGCATGCGATGGGTTCCCCCGATTGGACGGCGCATTGTGCCGCAATCGGGGGCCGGATTCGGGCGACCCCGTCACCCCCGCTTCTTGGCCACGAAACGGGCGCGCAACGTGGCGGCGGGCTTGTCGGGGCTCTCGCCGGCGATCGTGCTGGCCACTTCAATGCGGGCCCGGCCGCGTGCGTTCAGCGTGGAAAAGAACGTATCCCAATCCGAATGCGGGCTCAGGACGGACTCGCACACCAGGTCCTCCCACACGGGCGCCAGGTACTTCACGGTCGACTCGGCGACGAACACATCGCAATCCCAGTCCCGCGCGCGCAGCGCCAGCTCCACCATCGCCCAGCCGCCCAGCGTCATCAGGCTGACCAGGCTGCCGCCAAAGGCGCAGCCCTTGTCGTTGATGTTCGGGGCCAGCGGCGCGCTGAGGGTGAGGCGGCCGGGCTCGGCGTGGACGTAACGCAGGTCCATCGTGTGGGCCAGCGGGATGTGGGTCCGGATGAACTCGACCAGTTCCTGGGCAGAAGAAGGGAGCATGTGGATCGAAGGGGGAGTGGGGAATCGCCGAGTATAGGCTCTACACTCGTCGGGATTCTTACATCAGGTACCCGCGCGCGTGTCTGCCACCCCGCCCCCCAAGCTTGCCTTGCACGGCCGCACGATCGTGATCACGCGGCCGGTCGGCACGGGTGCGTCGATCGCCGCGCGCGTGCGGGCACTGGGCGGCGAGCCGATGCTGTTGCCGGGCCTGTCGCTGCGCGCCGAGCCGGGCGTGCGACCCGCGTTGCGCGAGGCGCTGAAAGACGACCTCCTGATCTTCATCAGCCCGGCTGCCGTGCGTTTCGCCGCGCGCGCCGAACCGCTGCGCACCCGGGCGACCGTCTGCGCGGTGGGCCAAGGCACGGCACGCGTGCTGCAGCGGCATCGCATCGAGGCGATTGCGCCGGACCAGCAGCAGGACAGCGAAGGCCTGCTGGCGCATGCACAGCTGAAGGACCTCCAGGGCAAGCGCGTCGCATTGATCGGCGCCCCGGGTGGTCGCGGCGTCCTGCGCGAGCAACTGGCGAAGCGCGGCGCGAAGCTGCGCGAACTGCACGTTTACCGTCGCGCCGCGCCGCGCCTGTCCCGGCGGCATATCGACGCGGTGCTGGCCTTGCCGTCCAGCGCGATGGTGCTGCTTTCCAGTGCCGAAGCGCTGGCGAACCTGCATGAGCAACTGCCCGGGGATGCCTGGAAGGTTCTGTGCAAGGCCACGGCCGTGGTCAGCAGCGAACGACTGGCCGACGCCGCACGCAAAGCCGGGTTCAAGCACATTCGCATGGCGGATTCGGCATTTTCCGACGACATGCTTCACGCTGCGGCAGGCACTTTCACAAAGGCTTGATGCGAGCCGCCCGCTCCGGGCTGCTAGCATGAAGCGCATGACTCAGGACCACGACACGCCCGAACCCGTCGCCGCGCCCGTCAGCGCCGCGCCCTCGACCAAGGCCAAGCGCCCCGCATCGCCTCCGCGCGGCGGCACGCTCGCCCTGGCCCTGTTGCTTTCGCTCGTTGCCATGGGCGGTGCCGGCTATGTCGGCTGGCGCCAGTACACCCAGGAAACCAGCGTGCGTGGCGCCATGCAGGACGCTGCCAGCCAGGAAGTGCGCCTGGCCAACGTCGAGCGCGCCAACGAAGCCACCGACAACGATCGCACGCTGTTGCGCCAGCGCCTCGCCGACGCCGAGCAGGTGAATCGTTCGCTGCGCGACGAGTTGCTCGCCCAGGCCGATCGCACGCGCAATCTCGAAGATGCGGTAGCCAAGTTGTCCGAGCGCACGCTGTCCGGTCACGACGGCATGCTGCTGGATGAAACCGAATCCCTGCTGCGCATGGCCAAGGAGCGTTACGCGCTGTTCCACGATGCCGCCGGTGCCGCCGCTGCCTACGATCTGGCCGACAAGACCGTTGCCGCCGTCAACGACGGTGCGTTTTCCGGCCTGCGCCAGAGCATCAACAACGAGCGCGAGGCGCTGGTGAAGAGCCAGCCGACCAATCAGGTCGGTGCACTGGAATCGCTGACGCAGTTGCGCGCCACCGTCGTGGATCTGCCGCTGAAGTCGCTGGACGACGACGCGCAGGGCGCCGCGACCGATGCATGGTCGCGCGTGCGTCGCGCACTCTCGAGCGTCGTCACCGTGCAGCGCGTATCGGCTTCGCCCTTGTCGGTGACCGATGCACGCTTCGCGCGCGAACTCGTTGCACTGGATCTTGCGCAGGCACAGGCCGCTTTGCTTGCGTTCGACAACGAAGCGTTCGTCGCTGCGCTCAAGCGCGCCGACGCCAATCTCGCCGGTGCGTTTGATGACAAGGACGAAGGCGTGAAACAGGCGCGCGCACGCATCGAAGCGCTGACCCAGCAGATGCAGCCCAAGCAGCCGATCGAACTCGGTGCCGCTCTCACCGAGCTGCGCAACCTGCGCTCGGTACACGCGCTCAAGCCCGTCGAGGCCAAGCCATGACGCTGTGGCGCTGGATCCTGTTGCTGGTGATTGCCGCTGCCGTTGCCGCCTTTGGCTGGCACTGGGTCGCGGAAGATCCGGGCTATGTGCTGGTGCAGCTGCGCGGCTGGCAGGCGGAGACGTCGGTCGTCGGCGCCATCGTGCTGTTGCTGGTGCTGTGGGCGCTGATCGTGCTGGTGGTGCGCCTGGTGCGCTGGCCGTTCGGTGCCTTGAGTCGCCGCCATCGTCGCGTCAGCCGCAAGCGTCTTGCCGCCGGCCTCGTTGCTTTGATGGAAGGCCGTCACGGCGACGCCGAGCGCGATCTCAATCGCGCCTCGCGACTGGATAGCCTGCGCGGCCCGGCCTTGCTCGCCTCGGCCGAAGCGGCGTCACGTCGCGGCGAACAGGTGCGTGCCCTCGAAGCCCTCGACGAAGCCAGCCAGACCGAGCCGCGTGCCGCACGCGTGTTGCGCGCACGCGTCCTGCGCCGCGACAGCAAAGCCGCCGAAGCGCTGGCGCTGCTGGCGCCCGAAGCCGACGCCGGCACGCTCACTCCGGGTGGCTGGCGCGAACTCGTGCTCGCCGCACTCGATACGGGCGACTACCGCCGCGCCCGCGAAGCGCTTGAACCGCTGCAGAAGAGCGGCGCACTCGGCGCGCGCGGTTTCGCGCAGCTGGAAGGTCAGGTGCTGGCCGCGTCCCTCAAATCCGCACCCGATGCCGCCGCGCTCAATCAATTGTGGTCGCAGTTGCCCAAGCAACAGCGCCGCATCCCCGCCGCCATCGACGCCTACGCCCGCACCGCCGCCGCTTACGGCATGGTCCTGCCCGCCATGGACGAAGTGGAATCCGCGCTGCGTCGCGAATGGTCCCCGACCCTGATCGAAACCTACGGCCTGCTCGGCGACGACGACCTCGACGCCCGCCTGCGCCGCGCCGAAGGCTGGGTCGACGCGCACCCCAACGACGCCGCCCTGATGCTCACGCTTGGCCGCATGTGCGTGCGCGTGAAGCTGTGGGGCAAGGCACATCAATACCTCGATCGCTCGCTGGCGCTTGAACCCAGCAGCGGCGCATGGGAAGCCCTCGGCGATACCTTCGCCGGCGAAGACAACATGGCGATGGCGCAACTGTGCTATCGCAACGCGCTGTCGATCGCCCGTGGCGGCAAGGCGAAGGACCTGCCGGCCGGCACGGTCTCGTCGCGCATGAACACGCGCCCGATCGCCGTCGAAGAGCGCAGCGAGCACGGCGTGCCGCGCCTGCGCGAATGACTCAATGGGCCGACAAGGCCCAGGTGAGGAAACCCGCATTCACCGTCGTCATCGCCAGTGACACTAAAAAGAGCGTATCGGAGATACGCTCCAGTCGATGCAGTCGCCGCACGCTACGCGTGCGCAGCGACCAGTACGACATCAGGCAGGTCACCAGGTAAAGCATCGCGTTGACGGCAAACATGTCGTCTTCGATCAGGTCCGCCTGCCGGATCGCGATGATCACGCGCAGTATCCCGATCACCGTAATGCACACGCCCACCATCGCTGCCGACGTGGTGAAGATATGCGTGCTGATGTCGTGGTCCAGCGGCGATTTGTCGTTGGTGTCTGGCATAGGTGCTGCCATGGACCGGGAGACGCCGATGGTAGTTCCGGGCGGTGTGATCGTTGCGTTGGCGCAAGGAATTGCGGGGGAGGGCGCGGCGCTGCGCGCCTGCGGTGAACGGTGAACGGTGAACTGAGAAAGCGGTGGAGGTCGCTGCGCCACCTGCTCTGACTGTTTACTGTTCCCCGTTCCTCCGTTTACCGCTCATCAGAGCGCCGTCAAATTCGCATAAGCCGCCACCAGCCACTTGCTGCCGGCACTCTCGAAATTCACCTGCAAGCGCGTGTGCGCACCACTGCCTTCGGCGCTCACCACGACGCCTTCGCCAAACGACGGATGGCTCACGCGCTGCCCCAGTTGCACCGGACGGTCTTCCTGCAAGGTCGGCGTGTTGTCCGCAAAGCGCCCGGCGTACATGGGTCGACTGGTCTGCACGCGCGGACGTACTTCGTCGATCAGTTCGGCAGGGATCTCGCCAAGGAAACGCGAAGGCCGTGCCAGCATTTCCACGCCGTGCATGCGACGCGACTCGGCATGCGTGATCACCAGGCGTTCGCGCGCACGGGTGATTCCCACATAGGCAAGACGGCGCTCTTCCTCCAATCGGCCCTCGTCCTCGACGGAACGCTGGCTCGGGAACAGCCCTTCCTCCATGCCCACCAGGAACACCACCGGGAACTCCAGCCCCTTGGCCGAATGCAGCGTCATCAACTGCACGCAATCGTCCCAGGCTTCGCCCTGGCCTTCACCGGCTTCCAGCGCCGCGTGTGACAGGAACGCCGACAGCTCGCTCAAGCCCGCATCGATATCGTCCTGCGTCGGCTCAAAGCGACTGGCGACGTTGATCAGCTCGTCCAGGTTCTCCACGCGTGATTCGGCATTGCCGCGGCTGTCCTTTTCGTAGAAGTCGCGCAGGCCGGTATGCGTAATGGCGTGTTCGATCTGCTCGGCCAGGGCGAGTGCGGTGGCTTCCGAGTCGCCATCGCTGCCGAGGCCGGCAAAGGTGCGTGCCATCTCGTCGATCATGCCAAGGAACGCCTTTACTGCATTCTTAGCGCGACCGGCCAGTTCGCCACCGCTGGTCAACTCGTTGAGCGTAGCCTCCCACATCGACGTGTTCTCACCACGCGCACGGCGACGCAACACATCCAAGGTGCGGTCGCCGATACCACGCGGCGGCGTATTCACGGCGCGCTCAAACGCCGCATCGTCGTGGCGATTGGAGCAAAGACGCAAATACGCCAGCGCATCCTTGATTTCCGCGCGCTCGAAGAACCGCAGGCCGCCATACACGCGATACGGAATATCGCGCTGGATCAACTGCTCTTCGAAGTTGCGCGACTGCGCATTGGAGCGATACAGGATCGCGCAATCACGCGCATTGCCATGCTCGGCGATGTACTCACGAATGCGCTCGATGACAAAACGCGCCTCGTCCTGCTCGTTGTACGCGGCATACAGCGCAATGCGTTCACCTTCATCGCCCGCCGTCCACAACTGCTTGCCCAGGCGCCCGCCATTGCGCGCAATCACGCTGTTGGCGGCTTTCAGGATGGTGGACGTGGAGCGGTAATTCTGCTCCAGCTTGATCGTGCGTGCGCCCGGGAAATCGCGCAGGAACTGCTGTACGTTCTCCACCTTTGCGCCACGCCAGCCGTAAATCGCCTGGTCGTCATCACCCACCACGAACACCTGGCCACTGGCGCCCGCCAGCACGCGAATCCACGCGTACTGCAACGTGTTGGTGTCCTGGAACTCGTCGATCAGCAAGTAACGCCAGCGTTGCTGGTAATGCTCCAGCACCGACGGGTTCTTCAGCCACAACTCGTGCGCGCGCAGCAGCAGCTCGGCGAAATCCACCAGCCCGGCGCGACGGCAAGCGTCCTCATAGGCCTGGTAGATCTGCACATACGTACGAGTCACCGCATGGTTGTGGTGCTCGATGGTGTCGGCGCGCTTGCCTTCGTCCTTCCAGCTGTTGATCTGCCAGGTGGCCTGGCGCGGCGGAAACTTCGCTTCGTCCAAACCCAGCCCCGCGACCACGCGCTTGACGATGCGCTGCTGGTCGTCGCTGTCCAGAATCTGGAAGCCCTCCGGCAGCCCCGCCTCGTGCCAATGGCGGCGCAACAGGCGATGGGCGATGCCGTGGAACGTGCCCACGGTCAGCCCCTGCGTTCCGCCCGGGATCAACTGATCCAGGCGCGCCCGCATCTCGCCCGCCGCCTTGTTGGTAAAGGTCACCGCCAGAATCGCCCACGGCGGAATGTGCTCCACCTGGGTCAGCCAGCCGATGCGGTGGGTGAGCACGCGGGTCTTGCCGGATCCGGCGCCGGCGAGGACGAGATAGTGGCCAGGGGGAGCGCAAACGGCTTCGCGCTGCGCGTCGTTCAGCTTGTCGATGAGGTGCGAGACATCCATCTTCCCATTGTAGCGCCTGGGGGTGCGCGGCTGGCTCGAATCCTGTGGATTTGGGGCGTCCCGCCGTGGGCCGGCACGAGGGCCGGCCCGTACACGTGCAGCCGGTCATTCACTCGGGTTCGCATTCGCGAAGAACGATTTCAGCCGTTCGTACGTCCGTGCCGACGGTACTCGCCATCGGGCAAAGGCGTCTCAATCTTCGCGGGTTGTCGGGTGAGCTTCGAATGACTCCGGATGGATATCCAAGACCTTCTACGGCAGGCCCTCCAACGCCAGTACGGCAGATTTTTTCGCGTTGTCCAGCCAGCGTCGCAGCGCCTTCAGTTCACGACGCCACGCTTCATCTTCCGGTCGACTCAAGGGCACCATCAGTTCGTACACGCTGTAAGCCGTGTCGCGCGCCATCGAGCAACACTCCACCACATCGCGAATGTGCTCGCGCGACTCGTCCAGTGCGGAGTTCCGAAGTTTCGCATCGCCCGATACCGGGCGTTTTCCCTTATCCATTTTGTGTCCCTCCCACAAACGCGGCACGCCGTGCAAGCACGAACGCGCCGCGCGTGGTGCAAAAAGCACCGCTCAAGTCATGAAGGCTCACCGGCCTGCCCGTGACCGGGCGCCGGAAGGCTTGGTTGCAAAGTGGTGCGGCCAGCCACCCTCCGTCCTCCGCTAATAGGACGGAGGTGCTCGAAAGCGCTGTAACGATCCGGGCGCGGCGGATGGCCGCCGTTCGTCAACCGCGTCTGCGGAGGGTGCGGACGTCCCGGGGATCGGTGAGGGGGCCGCTTTGTGGGCGCGGCGGGGGGAGTATTGCCGTAGACTTTGGCGTAGCCATCTTCAATAGCCTTCTATTGGTGGTGGTCAGCGGGTCTTGTGGTGCTCTAACACCCAAGGCCCGCGCTTCTCGCTTCATGATGGAGCGATGCGCTGCCTGTGTTTCGATGGAAATGCAGAGCGACAGGCAGCGAAGGGGACACTAACAAATTTGCGCGTGGCGTGTCTGTCAGTAGAGAGCGTTGGTCGGTCGCAAAGAGCGCGGACAAATCTCAGGGCGAACACCGCCGACGCATTCCCGCGTGGTGGCGGGCGGGCGCCAAACTTCGCGAACCGCATCTTCAATGCTGCTGGCCGTCGTTCAATGACTGTCGATGCCACCGGGATCGCCCTCTGATCCCAACCTCGGCCGTCAACCTTTGAGATCGGTCATTCGAGTACCGATAGGGGGGGCTTGACGCCGAACATGAAGGCGCAGATAAATGCGCTGCCGCGAAAGTTCCTGCGGTTGGGATAGGACCATCTGGAAAGGGGCCGGATGATCAGGGGGCAAGGAGAGATCTTATCGACCCAGGGAGAGTGGTCGACTGAGCTGATCAGGCTCGGCGGCGATCGCATTTTGGGTTCGACCATACCGGGATGCATATCCAGTCGTGTCTTGCGACATCTGGCTGCGGTCTCTGCTGGGCTCAAAGTCCAGTCAGCAGTAGCGGCGCGCTACGCACAGGCCGTGCTTGTTGTCCCGGCATGCGGAAGTCGGATTGCCAACGAACTCTTGTCCGAGAGTTCGTATGGAAACGCCTCCTACTCTCCTCTCGAAACTATGACGACTGGTCTCGCCGATTTCAGTCGTGCCATTCGATTGCCCATTTCAGCATCTCATCGCGTAGATCTCGGGAAACTCGCATCTCAGTTCAGGTCGAACAAATTCCGCAAAAAGGAATCAGTTGTTCGAGTAGGCGCAGTTGTGGTGGAGGGGCTAGAAGGGCAGCTCGCTTATGTGCCACCGCACCCCAAACACTTCGATAGGCTTCTTGGTGATCTCTACGAGGCCATAAGGTCGTTGGAACCCAAGAGCATGGACGCCGTGGCGCCCGTCGCGTTCTTGATCATGTGCCAATTTATGGCCATTCACCCATTGACCGATGGCAACGGACGAGCGGCTCGCGCCATGTTCATTCGTCTGTGTCGTATCGGTGGATTGGATGCAGCCTCCGCAGCTCTGATTTTGTCGATAGTACTGACGAGGTATCGGGCAGCGTATTACTCATCTCTGATGAGTTACTGCCTGTCGGGCGATTTCTCAGGTCTTGAAGCCATCCTTCTGTCCTCCATCCGCGATGCAAACGCTGCTGTTGCAGTGACATCGAGTGAAGACGATTTTCGATCGGAAGTGTCTGTGCGTAAGGGTGAAGGCCGCCCCGCACTGCAAGGCCAAGCGGCCTTGGCTGAATTCGTAGAACTCGCAAAGATCATCTACTAAGAATCGAACTCCAACCAAAAAGCAATTGTTGAGGGCGCAATGAACAGGATCTTCTTGCAGCGTTCGATTCTTAGAGTGCTGGCCATCACCGTGACGGTAGGAATTGGCGGCATTTCTGGCGTGAGTTATGCGGCCGATCCACAAAATGCGGCCAACTTGAATGGCGTATTCGTCAAGGGCTTCTACGACGGCCCAAGGAAAATGGATGTACATGCTCAGTACTCGCCTATGGCATGGCCAGCGATCCCGGGATGGGGAGGCATGCTTAGCGGCGGCGGTGACACTGCTCAGACCGTTAATCCAGGTGACTACGACGCGAATGGAATTCCTAATCCCGAAGATCGCAACGCAGACCATATGACGCCGTGCCAATGGGGTGGCGACCCAATTGTTTTTGCGACAGGAAACGTCATTGAGCCGCAGAATGATTTTGCCGCTGCCGGAGAGATGGGGCTTACCTTCGATCGAACGTACAACGCCTATTGGGATGGTATAGGAATTCTAGGTCAGCACTGGGTCACCAGCTTTGACTACAAACTGTTGCTCACAACGAGCAAGCCAGACAGCTTTTGCTACGCCGTTCCGGGCACCAATCGTGCCTGCGATGCGACCGACCAGCCTATATGGGCTCAGCGCACTGACGGTAAGAAGATCAAGTTCAATTACGTAGGTGGCTCGCCGAAAATGTGGGTCGAGGATCGTGCATCCCCCGTCGCGGCGATCATTCAAAACGCCGATGGAACCTACACGCTCAGTTCGGAGGAGCGAACACTCGAAACCTATGACAAATCGGGTTTTCCGAAGTCCGTTCTAAATGAGCATGGCGTCGGGTGGTCTTTTACCTGGACCACTGACCATCTGTTGACCAAGGTCACCCATTCCTCTGGGCGCGCAGTTGTGCTCACATGGACTGGCTATCGTTTGACTTCAATCACGGACCCTGCTGGCAACGTATTTCAGTACTCTTATGTGGGTAACTATACGGGCCCTGGAACTTCGTTCAATAGAGTCAACAAGGTCGTCTGGCCGGGAGTGTCCAATACAGCGAATGGTGGAACGCCCACAACTACCATTCAATTTGATGACGGCATATATGGAAGGCTAACGAGCGTTTCCTACAACAACGCTCTGTTTTCTTCATTTCAGTACGACAGCAATTACATGGGTAGTCTCACAACGAGCCCAAACGGTGTGAACAAGCACACCTTTAGCTACGAGACCGATGGTGGTGACAATTTCAAGGTCACTGGCACGAACCCTCTCGGGTTGACGACAAAGTACACTTACAACAAAGGTAAGCTGGTGAGCACGGAGGGTCTGGCTTCTGCGAATTGTCCGGCGAGACAGTCCTCTGTAACCTACGATGCGAACGGTAACCGCGACCGAGTAACCGACTATCGTGGAATAGTCACCGACTTTGACTTTGATGCCAAAGGTCACCTCTTGCAGGTGATTGAAAATGCAGATGCGCCTGCCGGTGCTCCTGATCGCCGACTGACCACCAATGTATGGGATGCGGACGATCGTTTGGTTCGTTCGACAGTAGCGGGGTACAAGCAGGTAGACACAACGTACACTGCAAATGGACGAGTGGCATCGATAACGGTGACTAGTCTTGGCGCAAACGGGGGCGCCGGTCGAACCCTCACCACGAGCTTTGCCTACACTACGGCACCGAATGGAATCGTAACCAAGACCGTCGTAACAGGACCCACTCCTGGAAGTGCGGTTACTTATAACTACAATAGCTTTGGCGATCTAATCTCGGTTGTCGACGCATTGGGACATGCGACCACATATTCGGGCCACAATGGATTGGGTCTACCAGGGTCGGTGACGGACCCAAATGGGGATGTTACAAATTTTTCGTACGATCCACTTGGCCGAGTGGCAAGTGTCAGCAAAGTGGTCAACGGCGCGGCACAAACTACAAAAACTGTCTATAACGCCTTCGGAAAGGTCACTAGGATTTCTTTGCCGGACGGGCGCGAGATCTACAACACCTACGACGCGGCATACCGCCTGACAAAGTCGGAGGAGGTCGTTGATTCGTCGCCAAGCAGCCAGGTTTCCGGGTTCACAGACTCCACCATTAAGCAGACGGTCTACACCTACAACGCCAACAGTGACGTACTATCTGTTGTCAAACAGAATTACGTTACCCGCTGGACCATTGATCCAGGCTGCGACGAATTTTCATTGAGCGCATCCTCAATGAAGCTAAGTAAGGCCATTGTCATGGCGCCGCCACCATGCACACCTCGCGAGCTGAACTCGACCATTGTGGCAACCAAGTCGTTTTTTGACTATGACGAGCTTGGGCAGCTGATCGGAGTACGCGGCAACAACGGACAAAATGTTCGACGTGCATACGATGTCAATGGAAATCTAACCAAAATTACTGATTCCGCGGGCAAGGTAACTAGCTTTGAGTATGACGCACTCAATCGCCAGGTTCATATTGCCGATGCAGGTGGTGGGCACACTTGGCGGAGCTACGACCAGGGTGACCAGACCACGAGCGTTGTCGATCCTCGCGGTTTGACCACTCAATATGGCTACGATGCATTCAGTCAGCTGTGGTGGCAGGTAAGCCCCGACACAGGCACTACCTCATTTACTTACGATAGCTTCGGACGGCGCACGGGGCAAAGTCGCGCAAATGGCAAAACTTCGAGTTACACCTATGATGGCTTGGATCGCGTCACAACTATTACCGCGGGTGGTCAGACGCAGAATTTCGCGTTTGACAGCTGCACTAATGGTATCGGTCGGTTGTGCAGCACAAGCGATCCGTCTGGCGTAACGAGCTATAGCTACACGCCACAGGGTTGGATAAGTAGTCAGTCGGTTACGCCGATGGGTTTTGCAGGGCACAGTCTGAGCTACGGCTACGACGGCCAGGGTCGCGTCGCGACCATGGACTACGACTCCGGCCTTCGCGTCACCTACAGCTACGCCGCAGGCCGGATTGCGAAGATAAGCACAACAATTCTTGGTGTGACTAAGCAGATCTTCTCCACGTACTACGACGCGGCGGATCAGCTCCAGAACATGTCGTTCGGAAACTCTGTCTTTCGCGGCCGAAATTTCGATCTGGATGGACGCATTACCTCCATATCGACCAATCTTGGTACGACGTACATGCAGAAACTGGCCTATGGTTGGGATACGCGAAATCGCATAACTGGCATCACTAATAATCTCTATCCCAGTTTGACCCAAACCTTCGCCTATGACGACCTGTCTCGACTGACTGGTATTACAAGTCCGATTCTTGGTGCTCAAGGATTCGCTTACGATCCGAATGGAAATCGAACTCAGCAGAGCTGGGCAACTAGCGAGACGGTGACTTTGACGGCGGGAACCAACTGGTTGGCAAGTCGCGGTGGTATAACGTTTGGACATGACAGCAGTGGCAACCGGTTGTCGCGCAACCTGGGTGGGTCTATTTCAACTTATACCTATGACGCATTCGATCGGCTTGGTTCGGTTACGCAAAATAACGCCACTACTTATTGCGAGGCATCGAGCAATAGTTGTCCCGGGCCCGTGTATCCCTCTGGAACAACGTACTATCAGGTAAATGCGCTTGGTCAGCGGGTTAGTAAGAGTGGCCCCAAAGGTGCGTTCTCCTACACTTACGATCAGGGTGGAAGGCTCGCAACTGAAGTCAGTCCCTCTGGCACGACAAACTACATCTACGCAAACAGTGAGCCAGTAGCTCTGGTGCGAAACGGCACCGTTTATTACCTACATAACGACCACCTGGGTCGACCGGAGTCAGTCTCCAACGGCGCTGCGGTAGTCGTATGGCGTGCTGAGAGCTATGCGTTCGATCGCAAGGTTGTACTGCAGGGCTTGGCTGACTTAGATATCGGCTTGCCAGGGCAGGTGTACGATGGTGAGACAGGTCATTGGAACAATGGATTTCGAGACTATGACTCGCTAGAAGGGCGTTACCTCCAATCTGATCCTATTGGTTTAAGTGGAGGCGTAAGCACCTATGCCTATGTCCGGAGCAACCCGATCAAGAACACCGATGCCCTAGGGTTGTGTCCCAATGAGCATAATTATAGCGCCACCTTCTTCACGCGATGCAGTGGTCAACGAGTCTTCGCGATGATATCGCAGGCGAACGTAAGTGCTCCTGGCGCTCCGCGGGCGAGACCAGGATTTACCCCTTCGATCACACTTGTGGGGAATGGCGGAAATAACAAGATAAGCCAGTATGTCAATCCATCTACCATGACAATTGTCAATACGACGCTGCCCGGACACCAGTTCTACCCTGGAACTGTGACGTGGCAGGTCACCGAATATCCCGACGCATTCAGCTCATATGTAACTGTTAGTGGAACGGGATCCGGGCCCAATCCAATGTTGAATGATGCTATTGGCTACGCGTTATTTGGCGGGCTTGCTGCACTAGTAGCACTTTCATGCGAATTTGGACACTTGTAATGAATATGGGTACTAGCAGGTTTGTCTGCATTCTAATTGCTACGCTTGGACTGCTCTCTGGGTGCACAGGTAAGCGCCCCTTTCTGCTCGTTCAAACATGTTTAGGTAGTGAGCAAAGTGCTGTCATGTTCCTTAGTACGATGAAGGAGATCGCACATTCAGAGAAGATGTCATTTGTTGATCGGAGTAAAGAGACTCAGGCAGATTTGGTGCGGCTAAAGAAGGATCCCGGTTATCGGCTCATAAACATTGGCGTAGAGCGCGAGGACGGTGTCGGCTTGTCTGCTGGGAATCTTGGTCTGTCTCAATATGAAGTAGCTATCGGTTTCTCCGAAGGATCGAATCCAGCGCAGGCACATCAGTTCGCAGACTTGGTCGTTGAGACCTTGAAGCGGAAGTGGGATATCCACGTTGTTCCGTCGGATCGAGGCGCGCTTCCAATGAAGGGGTGTGCGGGTGAGTGATTCAAATGAGTCACTTGTTTGAATCCAGGTACTCGCGCAAAAAAGGGTCGACGCAAAAGGGGACGGAGTGGACCATCCCCTTTTAACTACCTCCATCCTCTTTTCTTAGTATCAAAGGTGACGGGGTGGACTACCCCCGATTTCACGGACACCTGAAAAGCGAGCAAAATCCTCGAACAACGGGGCCAGGTTCACTTACACATAAGCCAATGCTGCGGCCCAACTCCAGAAAATCGCCTCGCCCTTGCGGATGGAAGCTGGTGCATCATCGATATGTGCTCCTTTGAGAAGCGCTCGGTAGGCGACCAGCGGAAGTGCAGGGTGTGGTTGGTGGCACATCGGCGACGTGTGCTAACGAGTCTTGGGGAGCTGCCATCTTGAGCCGGTGGATTGGGCGAGGCTTGTATCAAGAAATAAACCTGGCCCGGTTCCTGATGTGGATATCGGATTGCCAGGGCAGATATATGACGGGGAAACAGGGCACTGGAGCAATGGATTTCGTGATTACGACCCGCAGGAGGGTCGATACCTCCAGTCTGATCCCATTGGATTGCTTGGCGGCAGCAATACGTATGCTTATGCAGAATCTAGTCCCGTTCAATTTATCGACCCATTTGGCCTCTGCAAATGCCCTCCCATTAGCGCAGTACTGAGGGGGGTCGGCGGAAATCAAGCCAAAGCTCAAGGAGCCCTATATTCAGAGTATCCCGCGGCAGCAGGAGGTTCGATAAGAGGAGGGACTTTCGGGACGGTGGCTGTGCAAGTTGGCTTTCTGGGCCTTTCGAGACGGCAGTTGAGGATGTACGGAGAGAAGATCAAGATCACTCCATCGGATCAAGCTTCGATCACAAGGCTCGGTGGGCCTGGCGGGGCGCTGACGGTTTCTGACTACGGCGATAAGAACCTCCAAGCAGAGCCTGGCCTAGCGTTTGACGTGTATCGGTTTCCTACAACAACGGCAGGTGGCAAATTCGGTGTGCAGACGATGTCTGTCACGATAGAGTTTCCCGATGATGTTCCTGCCAAATGTCCCACTTCTCTCTAAGGATGGAGAACTACCTTCATGAATCTGTTTGCAGCCCTGGTCATGCTCGCGGCCTCAGGGGTGCCGCCCTGCGGCAGCGCACGTCTACACCACGGCGACATACAGTGGAGCGAAAGGATCACAGTGAGTGCACCTGATCGTGCATCTCAAGTAGAAGTTCACCCGAATCTTGAGTCGGACGAAAATGAGACGCCTGTGATACTGCGATTCTGCAGAGATGGTTCTACGAAGCCCCTGATAACGCTCCAGCGCGCCGGCACTGTGAACTGGTCGCCCGACAGTCAAAGGCTCCTGATCATCAACAGTCCGGTATCAAATACCTATGAGGTCATGCTCTTTACATTGTCGGGAGACGGACAAGTAGCTGAAGAAGGCGATTTGAATGCCGACATACTTCGGGAGCGTCCGAGCGCAGGGCCCGGCTTCGAAAAGGTCATCTTTTACCTTCCCAATTTTGCATCTTGGAAGGGAAATGAACTTGTGTTGTCCGTCGGCGTAACGCTGGGACCAGAACGTTCCGGTCCGACCTCGACCATGTGCTACGGCGTCGCGATTGATAGCCAGACGCACAGGGTTTCCCGATCCATGTCCGCTGCAACACTGAAGAAAAAATATGGAGCCAGCTGTCAAATGTCCCCATAGGTCAGCGGGCTCTGACTTGTGATCGGAGTTAGCGCGCAAGCACTAACCCCGGGGTGGGCACTAACCCCGGGGTCAGAGTCTGAGGTTTCCCCACGAATTCACGCTGGCAAACACATCTGATCAAGTACCTCGACCGGTAGCCTAACCAACCGTTCCAGCCACTTTGCAGTGGGCTCAGCTGGCCAGCCTCTGACGAGCGCCTCCCTGCCGACGCGAAGAACCGAATAGGGCCTTCTTGTTGATGAGGTTGGTTGACCTAAGGGGTCAGAACAGTTTTTCGGCGGCCGGCCCCGTGGCTGCATGCAACATCTATTCAGTGCTACCTATAACAAAGCGCCCGAACACTACTTCGATCCTAGATAGCCCGCTCAAATCTTCACCAAAGAGGGTGGGCCTAAGGGGGCGGCTGCCGGAGTTCCCGTGAATACCAATAAGTGCGCGATGAAATGTACGTTCTTCTGGCTGGCGGCATTGATGGGAGTTGGCGCGCAAGCACAGGATGCCTCGTTCGATGACATGCTCAATCAGCGCTTATCTGCAAAAACGATCTTCAAGTATGCGGTCTGCCAACGTGGTGACAGCATCCGTGGTCTGGTCTTTGGCGAAGACAAGCAAGCAACCTACTTTGTCACGGTGGCAGGGCATGTCGTCCAGTTCGCCAATGTCGTTCTTTCGACAGATGACGCTTCTATCGATGAGGCGAGCGGCGGGGAGTGGACGTATCGCGACGTAAAGAATGGAGCGATGCAGCTTTCGAAAGTCAATGCCAAGTTCGGATCCAAAGGCGACATTTGGAAGGTGATATCTCGAAGAACCAGTGTGGTCCTTTGCAATTAGCGCGGTGGCCTTGGGGCAGAGCCAACAACGGGGCCAGGTTCACATACACATAAGCCAATGCTGCGGCCCAAATCCAGAGAATCGCCTCACCTTGGCGGATGGAAGCTGGTGCATCATAGGTACGTACTCCTTAGAGAAGTGCTCGGTAGGCGACCGGTGGAAGTGCAAGGTGGGGTTGGTGGCACATCGGCAAGGTGCGCCAACGAATCTTGGGGAGCTGCCATCTTGAGCCGGTGGATTGGGCGGGGCTTGTATCAAGAAGTGAACCTGGCTCCGTTACTGGAGGCCGATCTAAAGGCAAATGGAATCAGTTGTGGGTGTGAGGTGCGCAAATGAAGCTTTTGCATGGCGTAATGTTCCTGTGTATGGGGCTGATCGGATGTGCGGGTCAGCGTGAGCTAAAGAACGATCGGGACTTCTTTAAGCAGTCGGTGATCGAGCAAATCAGATCATATCCACGCCACTCGGTAGATGAGCAGCTCAAACTGTACTTCTACGGAAATCAGCGTCGCCATCCGCCTGCGACCTATTTAGCCGACTGCTTTGCACTGAATGGTCTTCACGGAGTCGAACGAATTCGGGTGACGCTTTCTGGTCCGCTTGATGATCTAACGACGCGTGACATCGTGGCTCTACTCAGTGCAATGGAGGCCACCGGGCAGTACAACGTTCGTGATGACCATGAGCTAATGAATGTGGCGGTCAAGCACGTGGAAGGCATGGGTGATCCGAACTGGCGTGAAGTGGCGCAATCTGACTTAGATTCCATTCGGCATAAAGGCCGCCGCTACGATGGAGCAACTGCCTGCCGAATCTAAATCCAACCCCCAGGTCCAACCCCAGCGCCGGAGTCTGAGATTTCCCCACGAAATCTCGCCGGCGAACACATCTGATCAAGTATCTCGACGGCTATGGCTATCTCGACAGCCTCAAGGTTTATGCCCAGATCTATATGGAGACTCAATGATCATTTCTCCCGATGTGAAGATCAGGGTTAGGTTTCGACTTCCCACAGAAGGAGGCCGAAGTGCACGCGTTTCCGGCGATTGGTACGGGTGTCCGGTTCGGTTTCAGAGTGGCGATGCGTATGACTGCAGAGTGTTTCACTCAGGAACTGTTCTCTGCCTGGGTGAAAGCTACGAACTCAACGTAAGATTCTTGTCTATTCATTAGGTTCGGCACGAGCTACTAGTTGGTGCTCAGTTTCAACTGCTCGAAGGTCGTGTTGTAGCCGATGGTGCGATTGTCGAAGTGTTCGACGAGGCGAGTCGACTCAAATAGGGCTGGTCAGGCTGGGGAGAGGCTGGCCGCGTGCCTGTAAGTAGCATCCGGAGTCTTGCTCTTGAAGGAGGCAGGGCTGTCGGTAGTTCCGCGGTGTACTGCATGGTGCGGAACATCTGCTGCATTGAGGCGGGACGGCCCTGGCATGTTGAAGCTGCCGTTGGGGAAGGGCGACAGCTACTCAGTGGCGGTGCGGACGGTAAGTCGGTGGCGTCACCAATTCTTGTCGGAAAAGTGTTCCGATCTCTTAGGCTCTCTTTCTTGATGTTCGAATGCCCAGGCTGGAGTAGAAATGTATATGGATGGCAAATTCTACGTGGACTTCGTTTCACCGGTTGAGTTTGAATATCTCGCAGCCGAAATTCGATATCAGGACCAAATACTCTGTCGGATAAAGATCGAGCGGCCTGATAAGAGGTTGGAGATTGAGTTCTTTGCTGTTCTTCGAGAGCCCATCGAACCAGTTGTGGCGCCACTGAGTGATTTCATAAAGCTGATTGGTGAAGTGAGCGAGGAGCTAGTTGACGCGCGCGATCGCCTCGATCTTGCGTCGCCTGAAAGCTTGTAAACACAGGGGATTAGAACTGGCCTGACTCAATGGCGACCCCGTGAGGTCGGGCCGACCTTGTGGTCAAGCCGGGACAATGCGGTCCAGTTCGGCCTCTGTTGTTGCCTGATCGAGTTGAGTCGAGGGCATGGTGCTGCAGGAAAAGTGTTCTGACCCCTTAGGTTCCGTTTGAAGATATCGACACGGCCAAGGCGAAGGTCTTCCACTACATCGAGGTCTTCGACAACCGGCAACGATTGCACAGCAGTCTGAGCTACCAAGCGCCGGTCGACTACGAGCACAATCGGCCGGTAGCTTAATTAACCCGTCCGAGATATCGGGGGTGGCTCAACCTGGCCCCGTCACTGAAAGCGAGCTCTCCTTGTGACTGCAAGTAGCAGAAAATTCGGAAGACGGTTCTGGATAGTCTTGGGGATCACATTGGTACAGATGGTGGTCTTGTTAACTGTCGTTTATGGTCTGGCATACTTGCTGTTCGGCCTAGGTCCGCTAGCCCGATTTGTTTTTCAGTTTGCGCCAATTGCGTGCGTAGGTTTAGGCATCAAGATTGGAATGGAAAAACTGAGGTAATGGACCGGCCAAGCTTTCGTAGAAACCTCTGATGTCGCCCTCAATTAGGGTCTCGGATGTGTCCACAAAAGTTTGGCCGGTCCAGTTCAGGGCTCTACCGGTACCGGAAGTGGTAACGGCTGGGTATCTGATTTTAAGCAGCCGCGCTTCTGGGCCAGCCGGAGATATGAGGGCGCCAACTCATACAGAATCTGTCGCCCAAGCGACGCAAGTGGGACCGCTGGGGAGGAGTGCAATTGCCAATGAATAAGAGAAAGGCTCAAAGATTTGCGCCTATCATGGCTATGATTCTGTTGATATTCCATGTTACTGCGATCGCACAAGGTGCCGCCAAGGAGGTGGCTTTGGGTGCCTTGGCCGAGGCCGCGTACAAGCAGTATGCGTGGGTTGCAGTGTTTGGCACGACGCAGCCAGCTGGATCTGTGCCACTGGCCCTCGAGTCTCAAGTGAAGCTCAAAGAAATATTCGCTTCCGATCTAGCGAGAGCTCTGAAGGAAGATTCGCAGTGTGCTGAGAGAAGTCAGGAGGTCTGCAAAATCGACTTCGACATTCTCTATGATTCGCAAGATCCGTTTGCCGCTGATCTGGCGTTCAAGCTCGCACCCGATGGTGGATCCGTCGAAGCATGCTTCAAAGACGCTTCTGGTAACCAACAGTGCCTTACTCTAGTTGGTGGTTGTGATCAGGGTCGCGAAAGGATTGCCGACATTATCTATCCGGGGCACGCGTCTCTGCGGCAGACGCTTGGACTATCTCAGAAACCAAAGGGCGAATCCTGTAGTAATCGACGGATCTAGGCGACCTGGACCGGCATGGCTCTCGTTGAGATACCCCTGGACTGCCCCAGATTTTTCCAACGGTGCCAAATTCACTTCCAAGGGGGGCGATGCACTGACCTGGTGCCACCAAGTCACGTGGTGCTGCTCTGGGTCTTCACCAAGAATGCATCGCTCAGTCGGCATGCGCTGGCTATAACTGCTCGGCACGTTTATCTGGAGCCCAATGTGCTTGCTCAGGTATCGATATACATTCGAGGCGAAATGCTCGATCCGGACGCCTTGTCTGACCTCTTGCAGATCGAGCCTACGAAAATCAACAGAAAGGGTGAGAGGCGGTCTGCGCTCGCTCACATCGACGCCCGCTACATGACCCATACCTGGGTCTACTCCATCAAGAGCGACCACTCGGGTGTATCGGATCTTGCGCTACAGGTCCTTTCCAGCTTCCGCGACAAACACATCAACGTTCGCGCACTCGACGGCGTGGACGATGCCTTCCTGGATATCTTCTATTGCGAAATCCCGGCGTCGGGAAACGTGGGAGAGTCCCTCGAATTTTCGCTGGACAGCCAGGTAATTCGTGTCGCAGCGGAGATGGGCTTGTCCATTGCGGTGTCGGCATGCAATTCACGCGAATGAGATCGGCCTCGGGGTTGCAGGAAATCGTGGGTGCGGTGAGGTGCCATCTGTGAGAAATCCTTATCTCATTGCCCTCGCCATGCCGATGACAATCATCGTTGCCGGCTTTCTCTCCTAGCTGTACCACCTGCCCATGCTGTCCGATAGATCTCCGACTAGCCAGTATGGAGAAGGCGGGAAATCCCTGGGTTGTTCTACGCCCTTTGGGATGTTCGTTACCCTGCTGGGAGCCGGCGCCGCAATCGCTATTGCTGCCTTGTGGGGTGGGTTCAACAGGCGCCGATCAACTCTGGGGCAGAGCGATGTGGCTCAGAGGCCACGGAGTAACCCGAAGACCGATTTTTCGCCGATATCGAAGCTACTTTCGGGCCGGTTTCGATAGAGTTGGCAGGCCACAAGCCACGGACGGGGCGCCTCAGCCCGGGCATTGATTCCAGGGCGATACCCGAGCGACCCGCTTCCGATACGTCGACACCCTTTGACGACCCTGGGCTCCGCCACGATGGATTCGTGATGGGGAAGGCAGTCCTCGCCGCCGTAATGCGGATTCGATGCTCTGGGGTGGCCATTTCGAGGTACGCTCCGCGACATTCGAATGGGCAGGGGAAACCTCAGTGAAAGTGCTGGTATGCGGCGGGGCTGGCTACATTGGCTCGCACATGGTGAGGGCGCTCTCGCGCAGCGGGCATGAAGCCGTCACCTTCGACAACCTCGTGACCGGGCATCGTGAGGCCGTGGGCGACAGCGCCTTCATCCTCGGCGACCTGCTCAACACCCACGAGATCGAAGCGGCGTTCGCGTCGCATGGGCCGTTCGATGCCGTCATTCACTTGAGCGCCTTGTCGCTGGTGGGCGAGTCGGTGGCTGATCCCTGTCGCTATTACCTCAATAACGTGACGGGCACGCTGAATCTCCTGGGTACCATGAAGGCCGCAGGCGTGACGCGCCTGGTGTTCTCATCGACGGCGGCGGTCTTTGGTCATCCGCGTGCGGATCTGATTGACGAAGACCATCCCACCGCCCCCATCAATCCGTATGGCTCGAGCAAGCTGATGGTCGAGCGTATCCTGGCCGATGCGGCGGTAGCCTATGGTTTGCGCTCCGTGTCGCTGCGCTATTTCAATGCCGCCGGGGCTTCGCCGGAGGGCGACATCGGCGAGTCGCATCAGCCGGAAACCCACCTTGTTCCGAACGTCCTGCGATCGGCGATGGCGGGCGACAGCCGGCTGAAGGTCTTCGGCGCCGACTATGCGACGCGTGACGGTACCTGCGTGCGCGACTATGTCCACGTGGACGACCTTGCCGCCGCCCACCTGCAGTCGCTCGCGTTCCTGGATAAGAACCCGGGTGCGCATGCGTTCAATCTGGGCAATGGCCAGGGCTTCAGCGTGCTCGAAGTCATCGAAGCGGCGCAGCGGGTGACCGGCAAGACGATTGCGCGGGACATGGTGGACAGACGTCCGGGCGATCCCGCTGTCCTGGTGGCGTCCAGCGCACGTGCGCGTGCGCAGCTGGGCTGGTCGCCGGTCTATACGCGGATTGACGACATCATTGAAACGGCGTGGCGCTGGCACACCCAGCAGCGTTACTGATCTCCCGGATGGCCGGAATATGGGCCGCCAGCGTGCTGCGCCGGGCTTGCCGACACGTGCCGGCAAGCCCGTGAGCGTAAGAAGCATCAGCGCTTGAGAAACCCGCCCAGCGCAACCAGGCCGCCGACGACGAGCGCAGCCACACCCGCCCAGTTCGGCACCGCCTTGTCATGCGTGGCCGTGATCTTGGCCGAGCCCAGTTGGACCAGGGTGTCGGTTTGCTGGTAGCTGGCCTGGCCGGCCAGGACCCAGATGCCGCCGGCAACGAGAACCAGGCCGATGATGATCAGCAGTGCGCGCATGAATCGCTCCTCCGTGGATGGTCGGCCGATCTTATCGGCAGAACGTCCACGTTGCGTGGAGGCGTTCAGGTGCGCGTTATTCGGGCGAACAGGACGCCGTGGCCGGGGAGGGTGAGGGCGCCGTCGTGCCACTGGCCCTGGACCAGGCCATGGGCGCCGAGGATCTCGGTAACCATCACGCCCGACAGCGCGTGCGTCACCGGTTCCGCCGACAGGTTGAACGCGGCCAGCACGATGTCCTTACCTTGCTCGCGCAGGAACACGAGCAGCGGCTCCGGGGCATCGAGGAACTCGATCGCACCGAAACGCAGGGCCGGCTGCTGATGGCGCCACTGCATGAAGCGGCGAAAGCCCTGCAGGGCCGATGCGGGGTCGCGTTCCTGGCGTGCTACATCGCGCACGCTGTGTGCGTCTGGCACCGGCAGCCACGGCCTGGCGCTGCTGAAACCGGCGTGCGGCTGGTCGTTCCACGGCATCGGCGTACGGCACCCGTCGCGGCCCTTGAAGTTGGGCCAGAACGTGATGCCGTAGGGGTCTTGCAGTGCTTCGTACGGCACGTCGGCTTCGCCCAGGCCCAGTTCTTCGCCCTGATAGACGCAGACGGAGCCGCGTAGCGAGCAGACCATCGCGGTGAGCATGCTGGCGAGCGGGTCGCTGGCGTGTTCGCCGCCCCAGCGACTGAGCACGCGCTCGACGTCGTGGTTGGAGATCGCCCAGCAGGGCCAGCCTTCCTTCATCTGTGCTTCGAGCGCTTCCACCGTATGGCGGATGTAGCCGGCGCTGTAGTCGTTGGTCAGCAGCTCGAAGCTGTAACCCATGTGCAGGCGCTTGCCGGTGGTGTATTCGGCGGTCGTTGCGAGGGAGTCTTCCGAGGAGATTTCGCCCAGCGCAGTGACGTCCGGATAGCGATCCATCAAGGCGCGCAGGTCTTCGAGGAACGCGAGGTTCTCCGGCTGCGTGTTGTTGAAGTAGTGGTACTGGAACGCGTACGGATTGTCGGGGCTGAAGCCGCGACCGACGCGACGCTCGGCCGGCTTGGGCGGGTTGTCGCGCAGCAGCTTGTCGTGGAAGCAGAAGTTGATGGCATCCAGGCGCAGGCCGTCGACACCCTTGTCGAGCCAGAACTTCACCTCGTCCAGGATCGCGCGCTGCACGTCCGGGTTATGGAAATTGAGGTCGGGCTGCGAGGTCAGAAAGTTGTGCAGGTAGTACTGGCCGCGGCGCGGTTCCCACTGCCAGGCCACGCCGCCGAACAGCGAGAGCCAGTTGTTGGGCGGCGAACCGTCGTCGCGTGCGTCGGCCCACACGTACCAGTCTGCCTTGGGGTTTTCGCGGCTTTCGCGGCTTTCCTTGAACCAGGCGTGTTGGTCGGAGGTGTGGCTGAGCACCTGGTCGATCATCACCTTCAGGCCCAGGCCGTGGGCCTTGGCGAGCAGGCGATCGAAGTCGTCCAGCGTGCCGAACAGCGGGTCGACCGAACGGTAGTCGGCGATGTCGTAGCCGAAGTCGGCCATGGGCGACTTGAAGAACGGCGACACCCAGATCGCATCCACGCCCAGGCTCGCGATGTAGTCGAGCTTCTCGACGATGCCCGGCAGGTCGCCCACGCCGTCGCCATTGGTATCGAGAAAACTGCGGGGGTAGATCTGGTAGATGACGGCTCCGCGCCACCAGGGTGCATCTGTCATTGTTGCTCGACCCGAGAATGAGTTCGCGCGACACCGGGGCGGTTCGCAGCGTGCGGGGCAGCTTAAATGCTGCATACGACTGCAATGATTTCTCTGCATACGTATTCAAAAACGGCGGATATTGCGGCGCAGCAGGTGCGTGTGCGAACGCGTTCGGCGTCGGAACGCAACGCCCGGCCGAGGATCGTCAATGCAAGCGCGGGCCTTGCTTTGCAGGCGTTCGTGGCATGCTTGGCCCATCCCATCCCAAGGTTCCGGCGCGCGCATGTCATGGCCGCATCGGCCCCGTGTTTTTGTCACAAGTGCACAAAAAAACCGCGGGATGAATACGTATGCATGGGACTTTTCGCAAGTTGGGGCCGGCCTACCATGGCCGCCACGCGACGAGACAGGTCTTGGGGCCGAATAACGGACGCGCAGCCCGCCGAGGGCGATGGGGGCCCGGCGGCAACGACGAAAGACCAATAGAAAAATACACTCCCGAGGGAGGGGGATAACGGTGATTCTCAAGCGCAATCTGCTTGCCCTGGCGCTCGCATCGGCTGGTATCTGCGCGGCTACGGCCGTGCATGCCACCGATCGTGATGCAGCCCCGGCGGCGGCCGCCACTGATGCGGCCCAGGACCAGACCAGCACCACGACCGACACCAAGGACGTTGCCGCCAAGAAGCAGGCAGAGGCTGAGGCCAAGAAGGCCAAGGACCTCAGCGCCATCTCCGTTACCGGCTTCAGCAAGAGCGTGGTGCAGGCGATCGACATCAAGCGCGACGCCGACACCATCCAGGACGTGATCACCGCGGCCGACATCAACGGCCTGCCGGACGTGTCGATTTCCGACGCGCTCTCGCGCCTGCCGGGCGTCACCTCCGAGCGCATCGGCGGCCAGTCCAGCGCGATCAACATCCGCGGCCTGTCCGGCGATTTCATCGAGACCACCTTGAACGGTCGCGAGCAGGCCGCCACCAGCGGCAGCCGCGTCACCCAGTTCGACCAGTACCCGTCGGAGCTGATCAACCAGGCCGCCGTGTACAAGTCGCCCAAGGCGTCGCTGATCGAAGGCGGTGTCGCAGGCACGGTCGACATGGAAACGGTCAACCCGTTGAGCGCCAGCAAGCAGTACAGCGCCAACTTCAACCTGCGCGGCAGCTACAACGACCGCTCCAAGGAAACCGACGGCGCACCGAGCAACGGCTACCGCATGAGCGCCTCGTTCCAGGGCAAGTTCCTGGACAACACGCTGGGTGCGGCGGTGGGCTTTGCGGAGATGTATCAGCCGCATGTGGCTGATCAGTTCAATGGTCTCAAGTACAACCCGACCGCCGTGAATCTGCCGAACAACCAGGTTCTCCCAGGCCAGAATTACACCTCGGAAGGCTTCGAACTGCAGCAGAATGGCGGTACCGAACGTCGCAAGGGATACATGGCCACCATCGAGTGGCGTCCGAGTGACTCTTTCCGCTTGAAGGGCGACGGTTTCTACTCCAACTTCGACAACAACTCGTTCGGTCGCGGCTTCCGCGTGAAGACGCTCGCCAACGGCACGTTCACCGATCCGGTCGTTCAGCAGAATGGCGCGATTACCGGCGGCACGGTGAGCCAGAACGGCAATAAGTACTTCACCGTTCAAACCACAAACGACGACAACGAGACCAAGACCAGCGTGGCTTCCGCGGGCTTGAATGCGCGCTGGACTGGCGGTCCGTGGACCATCACCGGCGACGTCGGCTTCTCGCGCGCCACCAGCGACTTTACCAATGGCGTGTCCTGGGGCCTGCCGTTCGTCGGCATGGGTACGGCTAGCCCGGCCGTCGTGTCGGACGAGTCGGTCACGTACCTGCTCAAGAACCTCAACATCCCGTCGCTGTCGTTCAATCGCGGCTACACCAATCTCAATGAGATGGCCCTCGCCAAGGTAGGTGTCTACCCGTACGTCTACAAGGACAAGAGCCGCGCCGCTCGCCTGGACGTCCGTTACGATCTGACTGACAACGGCTTCTTCTCGGCCTTCGAAGGCGGCGCACGCTACTCGCAGCGCACGTACTCGCAGGATCGAAGCATCTGGGAATACGGCAATGACTTCGGCGACTGGGAGAACAGTGGCCAGGCACCGCTGGCACTGAGCAACAGCAATTCGCACGTCGTTTGCTTCAAGGGCAATCTGTCCAGCTTCCCGTGCTTCCTGTCGATCAATAGTCTCGCTGTGCTTGCCGCCAATGGCCTGACCCCGAACCCGGGCAAGGAATGGGCGAACGACTGGACGCAAATTCAGAGCGGCAGCGTGGACGAAGACATCCTCGCCGCCTATCTCCAGGCCGACATCGATACGCAGGTGGGCGGTCGCCGCCTGGACGGCAACTTCGGCCTGCGCATGGTGCACAGCTCGCAGTACGCCAAGGGCCTGCAGAACATGGGCGACGGCCAGGGCGTGCCGCTCACCGACGATCGTGGCGTCACCAGCAACAACTACATGCCCGTCCGTCGCGGCAAGAAGTACACCGACTGGCTGCCGTCGGTGAACCTCAACTACCACCTCGATGACGACAACCAGCTGCGCTTTGCCGCCGCCAAGGTGATGTCGCGCCCGCCGCTCAACAAGCTGCTGGCCGGTGGCGGTTCGTGGATCGACGGCAACACGTACAACATGTGGGGCAACACCAGCCCGTTCCTCGATCCGTTCTACGCGACGCAGTTCGACGTGTCGTTCGAGCACTACATGCCGGACCAGTCCGGTGCGTTGTCGGCGGCGTTCTTCTACAAGCACATCGACTCGTTCATCGAAGACCAGACGATCAACCCGTTCGACTTTGCGGCGGCCGGCATCCAGGTGCCGATCAACCCGGCGACGGGCCAGCCGTATGCGAACGGCCAGTACCAGACGGCGGTGAACAACGACAAGGGCGGCTACGTTCGCGGTATCGAACTGGCTTACTCGCAGGTGTTCAACATGCTGCCGGGCGCGTGGAAGGGACTGGGCTTCACGGGTAGCTACTCGTACTCGCAGAGCCAGGTGCACCTGACCACCAACCTCGCCGGTCCGACTCAGAAGATCGGTCTGCCGGGCCTGTCGCCGAATGTCGTCAACGCCACGCTGTTCTATGGCTATGCCGGCTTCGACACCCGCGTGTCGGTGCGCTATCGCGATCGCTTCATCGCGTCGCAGATGTCGATCGATTCGCAGACGGTGTATTACGCACCGGAAACCGTGGTCGACTTCCAGGCCTCGTACAACTTCGGCAACGGCCTGAGCGTGCTGTTCCAGGCCCAGAACCTGACCGACCAGCCGACCAAGACGTACTTCGGCAACGAGAAGCAGACCGGCACCCTGCAGTGGTTCGGGCGCCAGTACTACCTCGGCTTCAGCTACGCGTTGTAATCCCCAGAGCCCGCCTCCTAGTACCCCGGGAGGCGGGCTGTTTTTTTCCGCGGGAGTCGTGGGCGCGTTGCGTGTCGGCCTCCCGCCAAGGGAGTGCTCATGTTTTGGAAGAAGTCCGCGCTTGCCGCTGTTCTCGCCACCCTCATGGCCTTGCCGCTGCACGCGGCTCCTTCCGAAGCGCCGCCGTCGCAAGGCTCCGGCGTCTGGTACGAAATTTTTGTCCGCGCCTGGTACGACACCAACGGCGATGGCATCGGTGACCTCAACGGCGTCACCGCCAAGCTCGATTACCTGCAGTCGCTCGGTGTCAGCGGCATCTGGCTGATGCCGATCAATCCGTCGCCGAGCTACCACGGTTACGACATCACCGACTATCGCGACATCCTTCCTCAGTACGGCACCATGGGTGACTTCGAGCGCCTGGTGCAGGAAGCGCACAAGCGCAACATCCAGATCATCATGGACCTGGTGATCAACCACACCAGCGACCAGCATCCGTGGTTCGTGTCCGCGCTGGATCCGAAAAGCCCGTACCGACACTGGTACACGTGGGCGGGTCCGGCGACCGACATCAACGCGCCCGCCGCCGCCGGTGACCGCGCCTGGCATGCGAAGAACGGGCAGTACTACCTCAGCGGTTTCACTGGCGCGATGCCGGACCTCAATTTCGATGAGCCGGCGGTGCGCCACGAGATGGTGGACGTCGGTCAGTTCTGGCTGCGCAAGGGCGTAGACGGCTTTCGTCTGGACGCCGCACGGCATATCTACGATGACCTGAAGAGCGACACGGGCAAGCCGGAAACGGTGCGCAAGAACGTTGTCTGGTGGACGGAGTTCCGCCAGGGCATGCAGCGGGTGCGGCCGGACGTGTATCTGGTGGGTGAGGTGATGCAGCCGTCAATGTCGGACCTGGCGCCTTATCTCAAGCCGCTGGGCTCGGTGTTCAACTTTCCGGTGGCCGCGCAGCTGATCAAGAGCGCTGGCAGCGAGAAGGTCGACGGTCTCGACACCTTGCTGTCCGATACGTATCGCAGCTATGCGCAGGCCGCGGGCGATGCTTTCGTGGATTCGCCGTTCCTGTCGAACCACGACCAGGACCGCGTGCTCAGCCAGTTGGGCGGTAACCTTGACCACATGCGCGTCGCTGCCGCCCTGCTGATGACCTTGCCCGGTCGGCCGTTCGTCTACTACGGCGAAGAGATCGGCATGCTGGGCAAAAAGCCCGATGCCAATGTGCGTGAGCCGATGCGCTGGTCGCGCGAGCCGGGGGTGGAGGGCGAGAGCCGCTGGAAGGCGTCGTCGGTGAAGCAGGGTGGCGAGGTGTCGGTGCAGGCCGAGGAGGCAAATGCCGCCTCCCTGCTGGCTACCTACCGCACGCTGATTCACTGGCGCATCGAGCAGCCGTTGCTTCGCGATGGCGAGTTTCGGGCAGTCGAAAGCGGCAATGCGCGCGTGCTGACCTTTGAACGCGCCGAGGGCGCGCGCAGCGTGCTGGTGGCGCACAATCTCTCCGGCAAGGCGCAAACCATCAAGATCGGCAAGGCGCACGCCAGCATGCAGTTGCATGTCGGCGGCAACGCCAGCCTGGCCAATGGCGCGCTAACGCTGCCGCCCTATACCTCCGTGGTGATCCAATGATGCGCTCGACGAAGAAGGCGGCACACGTGGCGACGATTTTTCTTGCAGGCATGGTTGCCGCCGGGGCTGAAGCGGCGTCGGCACCCATCGTGGCCAAATCGGGCTGGCGCATCGACGTACCGGGTGGGCAGGTCACGGTGCAGGCACTGACGCCGCGCATCCTGAAGCTCACGTTTGCCGGAGCCGACGGCAAGGCGGCGGTGCCGTCGGTCGTCGTCGATCCACGGGCCTCATTCCCTGTCGCGCCGGCACAGGTCAGCGGGCAGGCGTTGAGCACGGACGCGATGGCCGCGACCTGGGATGCCAGGACACGCCTGGTGCACGTTGAGGACGCCGCGCATCATGCGCTCGTCGACGTGGACCTTGCCGCGCTCGCCAAGGGCCGGCTTGCCGTGTCGCACGCGCGCGGCGATGACATTTACGGCATCCATGGCTACGACGCCTTCGAGACGGCCGATGGCGGCCTGCGCCGTCAGGGCAAGTCGATGGCCAAGGCGGGCGAGCAGGGTTATGCCGGCGCGCCGTTCGCATGGAGCACGTCCGGCTACGGCGTGCTCGCTGACGTGGAGGGCGCGCATTTTGTCGTCGATGCCCAGCATATCCGCGCCACCGCGCGGAAGGGCAAGACCATTGGCAGCATCTACGTCTTCGTCGGCAATCCAAAGGAACTGTTCGGCGCGTTGGCGCAGGTCAGTGGCGCGACGCCGCTGTTCCCGAAATGGGCCATGGGTTTCACCAACAGCCAGTGGGGTGTCGATCAGACGGAGTTGCTCAGCATCGTCGACACGTATCGCACCAAACAGATTCCGATCGACAACATCACGCTCGATTTCGACTGGAAAGCCTGGGGCGAGGATCACTACGGCGAGTTCCGTTGGAACGACATCAAGTTTCCCGGCGGACCGACCGGCGAACTCAAGCGCATGCTGGATGCCAAGGGCGTGCACCTGACCGGCATCATGAAGCCACGCGTGCACCTGGACTCCGAGCAAGGTCGCTACGCCACCGACCATGGTTTCTGGCTGGCGGCGAGCAAGCCCGCGCCCGACTACTTTTCGCACAAGACCGTCCGCGACGTGGACTTCGCCAATCCCGAGGCGCGTGCGTGGTTCTTCAACGACGCGCTGCGCCAGTCCTTCGATACCGGCATGGTCGGCTGGTGGAACGATGAAGCCGACACCGTCGACAGCGACACGCAATTCCTCGACATGCAGCGGGCGATGTATGACGGCCAGCGCGCGCACAGCGACCTGCGCGTGTGGTCGGTGAATCGCAACTTCTATCTTGGATCGCAGCGTTATGCGTACGGCTTGTGGTCCGGCGACATCTTCACGGGCTTTGACAGCATGAAGGCGCAGCGTCAGCGCATGCTGAGCGCCATCAACGTTGGCGCGATGCAGTGGGGCATGGACGGCGGCGGCTTCAAGCATGGCACGCCGACGCCGGAGAACTATGCGCGCTGGATTCAGTTCGGTGCGTTCACGCCGATATTCCGCGTGCACGGTGACTTTGGGCAGAAGCGGCAGCCGTGGGTGTATGGCCCCGTCGCGGAGCAAGCGGCGGCCAAGGCGATTCGCCTGCGTTACCAGCTCATCCCCTACATCTACGCTTACGAACAGGTGCGCCGCGATACGGGTGTCGGCATCGTGCGGCCTTTGCTGGTCGAATGGCCCGATGATGTGAAACTGCGCGAGGACGTCGACGCCTGGTTATTCGGCGACTATCTGCTGGCCGCGCCGGTGGTGGAACAGGGCCAGGTGCGCAAGGCGATCTATCTGCCGGAAGGTCGCTGGACCGACTACGCGACTGGCAAAATCTACGAAGGCAAGCAGAGCATCGAGCTGGCGGTCGACAGCAAGGCGTGGTCGGACATCCCTCTGTTTGTTCGTGAAGGTGCCATCATTCCGATGCAGCCGGTGATGAATTACGTGGGCGAGCATCCGGTGACGAGCTGGCAAGTGGAGATGTTCCCGGCGTCGGTGGCATCTGGCTTCAACCTGTACGACGACGATGGCAAGACCTACGCGTACGAGGGCGGTGCCTGGCGCAAGCAGACGATTACCCAGCAGCGCACGGGGTCGACGATCAGCGTCCAGACGTCGAAGGCCGAAGGCGATTACGCCAGCGAGACGCACACGCTGGAGCTGCGCCTCCACGGGGTGGAGGCAACCTCGGTCACCCTGGACGGCGTCGCGTTGCCAGCCAAGGCGTGGACGACGGGGTCGGATCGTTTCGGGGCGGTGACCCGCGTGGAGATCCCCGCCTGGGAAGCCCATCGCATCGTGGTGGAGACGGCCCGTTGAAAACGCTCTCGTTTGTCATCGCCGTTGCCCTGGCCGGTGGGGTTTCGACGGCCCGGGCAGACGATGCCTGGCAAACCCGCGTGAGCTGGCAAGGACGCGAGGCCAGCATGGCGACTCGCCCCGACGGTGGCTTCGTGCTGCATACGCCGACCGGCGAGCGAGTGCTCGCGCCGCAAGCCATGCGTGTGCGAACGGCGAGCGTCCTGTTCAACGGACTATTTGCCCTGGCGCAGGATGATCTGAGCAAGGATTCGGTCGAAGCCATCCGCGACGACGCTTTCGATCATGGCACCCAGATCCCCTGCCATTGCTTTGAGACCGGCGAAAAATGGCACTACGTGTGGACGCGCGATCTGTCGTATGCCGTCGATCTTGGCCTGGCGCAGCTCGATCCTGATCGCGCGCGGGCGTCATTGCGCTTCAAGCTTTCAACGGTGCGTGAGCCGAGGGCCACGCAGGGTCTGTTCGTCGCGCAGGATACGGGCTCGGGTGGAAGCTGGCCGATCAGCACCGACCGCGTGGTGTGGTTCCTTGCGGCGCGGCATCTGCTGGATGACACGTCCTTCGCCGACGACGTCTACCGCGCGCTGCGCGATACGCTGACTCAGGATCGCGCCTATGTCTTTGACGACGCGATGGGCCTGTATCGGGGCGAGACGTCGTTCCTCGACTGGCGCCAGCAAACCTATTCGGGTTGGACCGCCGACAACGTCGTGTTCCTCGGCCAGTCCTTCGCGCTGTCGACCAACGTGCTGCACTTCCAAGCGCTGGCGCTGGCGGCATCCATGGCTGAGAAGCGCGATCCGCATGCCGCCGCCGACTATCGCGCGCAGGCCGATGCACTGAAGGCCGCCATCAATCGCCGCTTCTGGCGGGACGATCGCGGCCAGTACATGAGTTACATCGGTGGCGCCGATCATCCGGTGCCTTACGAGGCCTACGACCTGCTCGGAACGGCGTTGGCCGTGACCAGCGGCGTGGCGGACGAAGCGCGCGCGAAACGTGCGCTTGCCCAGTATCCGGCCTGGCCCGCGGGCAGCCCGGTGATATGGCCGGAGCGCGCGGACGTGCCGATCTATCACAACCGGGCGATCTGGCCGTTCGTCAGCGCCTACGCGCTGCGTGCGGCACGCGCCGTCAATCAGCCCGCGCGTATCGCGCACGAGGTGCAGTCACTGATGCGCGGCGCCGCGCTGGCCGGCTCCAACATGGAGAACTACGAGCTGGCCTCGCAGGCTATCCATGTCGATGAGGGTGCCCTGAGTGGGCCGGTGGTGGATTCGCCACGACAGCTGTGGTCGGTCGCGGGATACCTCAGCATGGTGACGGAAGGCGTGTTCGGCCTCCAGGCCGACGGGCGCATCGAGCCGAAGCTGCCGGTGTCGCTGGTGCCGATGCTGTTTGGCAAGGGCGAGCGCATCCTTCTGGAAATGCACGGGCGCGAGGTGGAGCTGATTCGGCCGGTCGACATGAAGGGCGACATGCTGGTCGCCGATTCGACAGACACGCATGGCGTGCGTACCATCGTGACGCTGAAGGCCGTGGCCAGCGGCGGTGCGCCGTTGCGCAGCGATGCGCTGCTCTATGCGCCGGCAACGCCACCGGCACCGGCACTGGAGGACGAAGGGTCGTCCTGGCGTATCGAGCGTGCGGCCGGGACAACGCTCTATGTCAACGGCAAGCGTGTCGACGCGTCGAGCTTGCCCAAGTCGCGAACGCAGACATGCATTAGCGTGACGCAGCTGGACGCCAAGGGCATCGAGTCGCTCCACAGCCCGATGGTTTGCAAGGGTGATGTCGCAGAGGTCGCGGGTGGCTGGCCGCGCACGTGGAAGGCCGCGGCGGCGGGCGAGTACCAACTCGCTGCGCGCTATGCGAACGATCACGGTCCGATCAACACCGGGATCACTGCAGGTGTTCAGTGGATCAACATCGCCTGTGCCGGAAGCCCTGGGCAGCGCGTGGTTCTCACGCTTCCGCATAGCGTTGGCGTGCAGGAGTCCACGCGTGGCCGCTTCCGCGCGAAGCAGGGCGCCACGTGCCGCTTCTCGCTGGAGCGCGGCTTCAACATGTCCTACCTTGCCCACTTCGGGCACTACACCGGCGGGCAGGGCGGCGCGAGCGGACCGCTCAATCCCGCGCCGGTCGACGCCTTGCTGATCACGCCCCTGGGGAACGACGCACCATGACGAGGAAACCCGCGCTGTCGTTCTGGCAGATCTGGAACATGTGCTTTGGATTCCTGGGCATCCAGTTTGGCTTTGCGCTGCAGAACGCGAATGTCAGTCGCATCTTCCAGACCCTGGGAGCGGACGTTGGTGATATCCCGATGCTTTGGATTGCCGCGCCGCTGACGGGCTTGATCGTGCAGCCCATCGTCGGGCACTACTCCGATCGCACATGGAACCGCCTGGGTCGCCGCCGCCCGTACTTTCTGTTGGGCGCCGTGCTGACCACGCTGGCCTTGCTGTGGATGCCGAACTCGCCCACGCTGTGGTTCGCCGCAGGGCTGCTGTGGATCATGGACGCGTCGATCAATATCTCGATGGAGCCGTTCCGCGCCTTTGTCGGTGATCAGTTGCCGCCGCGCCAGCGTCCGCTGGGCTACGCGATGCAGAGCTTCTTCATCGGGTTGGGCGCGGTGGTGGCGTCCCTGCTGCCGTGGATACTGGCGCGCGTGGGCGTCAGCAACGTGCCCGGCGCCAGCGGCATTCCGGATACGGTGAAGTACGCCTTCTATGCCGGTGCCGTCGTGCTGATGGGGTCGGTGTTGTGGACGGTGATGAGCACGCGTGAGTATCCGCCCGAAGCGCTGGCAGCGTTCGACGACGCACATGACGCAGCGCCGGTTTCCGTGAATGCTGCGGCCGCCACGCGCTGGGGCGTGATCTGCGCGCTGGTGGGCGCCATCGCTTCGGCGCTGGTTGTGTGGCTGCGCGTCGAAAAGGAAGTGCTCCTGCTTACGGTGGGCGTTGCGCTTTTCGGTCTGGCCTTGCTGTGGCTATCACGGACGCGCAGCGCCGGCATGGCACGCCAGGTGCTCGCCGATGTCTTCACCATGCCGCAGGCGATGCGTCGCCTGGCCTGGGTGCAGCTGTTCTCGTGGTTCGCGCTCTTCGCGATGTGGATCTACACGACGCCCGGCGTGGCCGAGCATCACTACGGGACGACCGACGTGCACTCGGCGGCCTACAACGATGGCGCCAATTGGGTGGGTGTGCTGTTTGCCACCTATAACGGCTTCGCCGCGCTGGCCGCCATCGTGATTCCATGGATGGTGAGGCGGTTCGGTTTGCGCGTGAGTCATCTGATCAATGTCTGGCTCGGCGGTGCGGGCCTGCTGTCGTTCCTTCTGATCCGCGATCCGTCGTGGCTGGTCGTGTCGATGGTTGGCGTGGGCTTTGCCTGGGCGTCGATCCTGTCGCTGCCGTATGCCTTGCTCTCGGACAACCTGCCCGCGCACAAGATGGGCGTGTACATGGGCATCTTCAATCTATTTATCGTGGTGCCACAGTTGTTTGCCGCCGCGGTACTCGGTTTGTTGCTCAAGCTGTTTTTCCACGGCCAACCCATCTATGCGCTTGCGCTGGGTGGCGTCAGCCTCGTACTGGCCGGACTGTGCGTGCTTCGCGTCGGCGAACCGGTCGCTGAAAGCACGTCCCCCCTGACTGGAAACTCGCACGCATGAAGCCTCTCGCCTTCGGTCTTGCCCTCGCGCTGGCTGCCTCGCAAGCCCATGCCACCGACTACTACGGCACGGACAAGCCGTTCGCGTCCAACGCCATCTATTTCGTGATGACCGATCGCTTCGTCAATGGCGATCCGTCGAATGACCATCGCGACCAGGGTGGGGCGCATCGCACGTTCGACATCCCGGTGCCGGGCCCGAACGGCGAGACCGACAACATCGGCTACCTCGGCGGCGATTTCAAAGGCGTGCTCGACAACGCCGGCTACATCCGTGGCATGGGCTTCGGCGCGGTGTGGATCACGCCGATCGTCGACAACCCGGATGAGGCGTTTACCGGTGGCGACCCGGTGACCTGGGGCGCCAAGTTCGCCGATCGCGGCAAGACCGGTTTTCATGGCTATTGGGGCGTGAACTTCTACAAGCTCGACGAGCATCTGCCGAGCAAGAACCTCGACTTCGCGCAGTTCACCCAGGGGATGCACAAGCAGGGGCTGAAGGTGGTGCTGGATATCGTGGCCAATCACGGCTCACCGGCTTTCAGCATGCCGGTGGCGCAGCCGCAATTCGGGCAGATTTTCGACAAGGACGGCAAGCTGATTGCGGATCACCAGAACCTGCGACCGGAGCAGCTCGATCCGGTGCGCAATCCGCTGCATCGGTTCTATCACGCGTATGAAGACCTGGCGCAGCTGTCGAACAATAACGACGAGAATCCTGAGGTACTCGACTACTTCGCGGGCGCTTATGAGCAGTGGGCGAGTCAGGGTGCGGACGCATTCCGTATCGATACCATCAGCCATATGTCGCCGAACTTCTGGCTCCAGTTCGCGGAGCGGATTCGCGCACATCACCCGGGCTTCTTCATGTTTGGCGAAGCCTTTGATTACAGCGCTGACAACATTGCGCAGTACACCTGGAAGCGTAACGGCGACATCAGCCTGCTGGACTTCCCGCTGCGTCAGCGGATGACCGATACGTTCGAGAAGCCGAAGAGTGACTTTGTGCGTATTGGGGAGCGGCTCTATCTACGCAATGGGCCGTATCAGAACCCGTACGAGATGGTGACGTTCTACGACAACCACGATATGGCGCGGATGAACGCCACGGACGATGGCTTTATTGACGCGCACAATTTTCTGTTTACCGCCCGGGGCATTCCGGCGGTGTATTACGGGTCGGAGGTGGGTTTCGAGCGCGGTCGCGCGGAGCATGAGGGCAACCGGAACTACTTCGGGCAGGAACGTATTGCTGCGGCGCCGAAGAGTCGGATCTATCAGCAACTGAAGCGAATCGCGAACCTGCGTGCAAAGCTCCCCGCCTTGCAGCGTGGACTCATGTTGCCTGTGAGATTCGAGGGCGACCTGGCGGTGTTCTATCGTGTCTATCAGAAGGACGGGGTGAATCAGCAGGCGCTGGTGGTGCTCAACAAGGGCGGTCAGGCGAAGGACGTCGGTGTGTCCGAGCACCTGCAGGAAGGGACCTGGAAGTCTGCGTTGGGTGGCAAGAGCGCCACCGTGGCCGCTGGCGGCTCATTGCAGGCGCATGTGGGCCCGCATGACGTTGCCGTCTATGTGCTCGATGCTCCTGCCACACGGACGGATCTGGTGGAGGAGCTGGGGCGCCTGATGGCGGAGCGGGAGCACCCCAGCTTCCGGTGAGCGTCAGTGCAGGCCGGCGAACTGGAAGGGCTTGGCTTCCTTGAAGCTACCCGACACTTCCCCGGCGAAGGTGTTGCGCTGATCCGGCCCCAGGTCGAGCTTCTTCACCTTGCCGGTGTCGGCGTTGAAGTCCAGCTTGTGCAGGTCCACCCAGAAGGTATTGGGTGTGAGCGCCGAATCGAAGGCGTAGATCTGGCGCTTGTGATCGAAGACCACGCGCCATCGGGTGGACGAGATATTGGGTTGATCGGGCGTGTTCAGGCCGTAGGGCACCGACACATTGCGAATCACGCTGAGCACGGACGCCATGGCGATGTTCGGGTCGCCTGCCTTCGGTATGGCGTTGATGTAGAACGAAGCACGCGCGAAGCGATCCGCCGAACGATTGGTGCCCGGAAGCATGGTGGTGCCGCCGATGTCCTTCCAGTACGCGTTGAGCGCAAGCTGCTCGTCGAAGGTGGGTGAGTTGGTCATCACCTGGTATTGCTTGCCGTGGTGGATGACCTGCTTGCCATCGATGTACTCGACGACGGCACTATCCCCTGTAGCGTCGGACATCGCCAGGTGCAATGTCGCCAGACGCGGCTCTCCGGGAACTTCGTCGGTGACGATGATAAAGGGTTCCTTGCGTAGCGCCGCTACGGCTTCATCCACCGTCGCAAAACTGTCCAGCACATACTGCGCCCACATGGCGATGCTGAGCCCGGGCTTCTTGCCGTCGTATTTCGGATATTTCGATTCCACCAGCCACAGCACGTTGGCCATCAGGCCCTTTTCGTTGGCGCCATCGGTGGTGGACACGTCATAGCCTGTGGCGATCACGCTGCCGTACTTTGACTTCCATTTGAAGGAGTTGGGGCCGGCCTCACCACTACGTGCCATCCCGCGCGGAAAGATCCAAAGGTTGGTGCCCACATCGACCTTCCAGTCCATGGAGCGGCCGGTAATCACTTCACCGTCATTGCCGAGGTAGACGGCGCGGGTGCAGGCGAAGCTGGCGGTGGAAAGGGTGGCCAGGAGCGAGAAGGCAGCGACGAATAGGCGGCGTGCGGTCGGGCGCATGGTGATGATCGGTTGGGGTGATTCGGGGACGTTAGGGATGGGGGCGGGTAGGGGGTGTGAAGGCTGTGGCCGCATAGGAAGGTGATGCCCTCCGCGTCGTCATTCCGGCGAAAGCCGGAATCCAGTGGTGACGACATGGGGGAGTAGTGAGCTGTCGAGCCTTTGTGGTGACGAGGCGAACAACCGGCCGTGTCGCGCCTGGATTCCGGCTTTCGCCGGAATGACGGACTTTGGGGTTACTGAATGCCCATGGGTCTCTGTGCGGGGGGCGAATCCAGGACGATGGCTGCCTACTTTGCCTGGCGTTCTGCCCTGTCAATGCGGACCCACCGTTTCCCATCAATGCGCGCGCACAACCCGCCCTTCTCACAGGGCGCAAGATGCCCTGCCTCGGTTGCCGCGTTGATCAGCGACGTCCAATCGCTACGGGTCAGCGCGGTACGCGCCGTCATGACGGCGTAGGCGCACGCCGCCACGACGAACACCGAACCCACCGCACAAGCGATGAACGCCTTCCACGCGACCGACTGATGGATGCGTTGCGACCGGTCCAGGCCGGTTTGAAGTTCGCCCGCTGCTCGACGAACTTCCCGCATGGACGCTTCCAGCTGACCGGTGGCCTCGCGTACTGCGCCGGCGATGCCTTGACGCAGGGCATCGCCGGCCACCTGTTGAAAACTGCTGGCGGTACCTGATGCGAGCTGTTTTGCCAGCTGCGCCGATTCTTTGGCCGCCGCGCGTAATGCCTCCACACCCCGCTCCTGCTGGGTTGCGATACGCGCGTCCCGTGCTTCCAACTTTTCGATCAGAAGCACGAGCTTCATAAGGCGTTCTTCGATCGGCTCCATCGACGGATCTTCTGACGTCATGGTCATCGCCGCATGGAAGGTGCGCGCTGCGCTGGCGCGCGCTCAGCTGGCGACTGGCAGCCAAGGGACTGCTCCTGCTGCTTTTCAATCGCCTGTTCCTGCTGAAAGAGTTCTCGGCCCTTGGCAAGAAAGGCCTGACCCTTTGGGGTCTCGCTGTATGCATGGGCGATTTCCCGGCATGCTGCGTCGTCTCCGCGCAGTTTTGCGTCAACATAGGCCTCGAACATGGATTTCGATGAGCTGTGTTTGGTGATGCCGTGCGGCGCAGATTCGTGCAAACCCTGGGTTCGGGCGCCGCTGCGCACGGGATGGTGCTCAAAGCGATTGTGTATGGCTTCGTCGCGAGGTTCGGCGTCGTAGGGGTTGTCCACCTTGTTGCGTTGGGACATCGGAACGAGCAGCTTGTTTTGTCCTTCAGGTGACTGGCGATCAACTTTCCGGTCCAGGCGATAGAGCAGCATTCCCTCTTCCGAGCGGTGCACGACGTTTAGCCCCGGATTGTCTGGCTCCAGCTTCTTTTGAAGGAAGGGCTGATCGCTCAGCGAATTGAGATAATCCTTCATCAGGTGGCCACTGCGAACAGAGAGGCCATTGCGGTGATAGCTGCCCCCGATATCGGAGTGCGCACCAGCGACCGTAACGCCGAGGAAGCGGCCGTCCGGGGAAAGGCCGGGATCGATGATGTGATCAGACTTGAACTTGTTGCGCCTTTCGTCACCGGCGATGATCTGGAAACCGGAGACTACGGAGGGCGGCAGGCGGCGATCGCGGTCTTCGGGGCGCCCGGTATTGACGGGGTCAAACAAGCCGACGGCTTGGGGGACTTCACCGGGAGCGACTAGTGGTGGCAGCGAATGCACAGCGCGGCGGACGAGTTTGTCGCTTCCCACGACATACTCCGCGCCATCGGGGTTCTGAATGCCTCGTTCGTCTACGATCCGCGTGAACTGCGCTGCGATCTCAGCGCCGCGACTGAATCCAATAGCAACGACGCTTATATCGGCCCTTGGATCCTCTTCAAGCCATTCCCTTGCTTGATCAGTGAAGCTTTTGTACATGTCTTCCGCGCGGCGGTCATGGGTATAGCCGGTTGCGCCATCCCAAAGACGGGAGGCCACATCCTCCTGTGTTCCGGGTCCCCTGAGATAGCTTGTGGCGATCCGAGGGTCACTGATGGCATCGATTTCCGCGGAGATGTTTCCAACATTGGTCTTATGGGTCGGATCGTTCAAAGCGTCGTTACCAGTGCCGTCGAACGCAGCAATGAAGATTCGCTGCCGTGATGACTCAGATGACATGAGTCTCGGCGTGTAAAAACTCCTCAGCGAATTATGCGCATTCTCGAAACTCGCGAGTTGATCTGAAGTGGCTTCGTAGTGAGACACTCCATCTTTGCGAATGCCATCCTTGGCAATCTCGTGTGCTTCCTTGTTCACTCAAACTCCTTCTTCAATTAAAAGCGCTTCGTCCATGCCAGGACGAAATCACGTCTGTGAAAGCTGCGATCATTGTCTTGGCGAGCGCGCAACGTCGGTATAAACATCGCCATCAGCACATTCACGGTGCGATCGTTGACCTCGATGAATATGTCTGGTGGTGGTGCGGATGGGCCGCTGTAGAACCGTTTCATGTTGTCAGGAGGGACGCGATGCCAGATGAGCTGATCGTTGAAGATTTCGGCCAGGTCGATCTCAACTTCATGCCGGACACCGTCAAGTGACTTCCAGGACAAGCGCGCAGGCTCTGGAAAGTTCGGAATTCCCGTCTGCCTAAAAGACAGAAAGCGGCGATAGTGTTTATCCGTTCTTGGTGCGGGAAACACGAACTCAGGATCGTTGTCACTCTTGAATGCGCCAAAATCAAACTTGTCGTACTCGATATGGCAATCCGTCACGCTGAAGCAGTACCCCCAGAAATTGTGGGCACCGAACGGGAGTGGGGCGCTAAAGGTTTCCGGCGGCGGCTCAAGCCGATAGGGATCGGGGGTTGGCGGCGCTGAGGCACAACCCGTCGCCAACATCACCCAAATGCCTGCCGCCCGCCATGCACGGCGAAGAAGTGATGGGCCATCAGAGGGCGCGTGCCTGTCGCGCGCGATGCCATGCGCTTCCTGAGTCATGAGCCACTCCATGTGCGTCACCTGCGGGGCGCGCATCCTAACAACGACCAATGAGCCGTTGGGCGCCGTGTAGGCGTGCTATGAGAGGCAAAGTGAGGCGATTGGCTGCGGCGAGCCAGATGAAGTGGTCGGGGCGTACTTCGAATTTCCTGTAAGACGTCGCGAAGAAGAGGCGATGCCTACAAGCAGGCGCGCATGAGGTATAGGCCCCATGCGGCTGAAAGATATCTCTAGGGTATGGAATGAAGGCCGGGGGCGTCGAGTTGCTCGACGCTGACTCACTCACTCCGCGGCACGAACGCCCCGATTTCGGTGAGAATCTCTGCACCGTCCTGATTCAACACCGGCGCAGCGAACGCTTCGGGCCCCGGCGTGCGGCCAAACTTGATCGGATGCGTCACACCGCGATACTGCCCGACGGCGGGATGCGCGAACGAGGCAATCATCCCTTCGGCAACCACCTGCGGATGCTCGAACATGTCCTCGATGCGACGCGCGGCAGCACTCGGCACTTCATCGCCGAACAACTGCTCCCACTCCAGCGCCGTGCGCGAAGCCAGCGCCTCGTGCAGCTGCGGAACGATCTCGACGTACAGCTCGGCGCGCTTGCGCACCGTGTCGAAGCGCGGGTTGTCGCGCAGGCGTTCCAGGCCGGTCTTCTCGCACAGTGCGCGCCAGAAATGCGGCGTGTTGGCGGAGATGTAGATGTAGCCGTCCTTGGTGGGATGGATGCCGGTGACGCCGCCGGAGCGCATGTCGCGACCGATATCCAGCGATTCGCCCTGGGCCCAGATCATGCGGGCGGACTGCATGGTCAGCGCGCTGCGAAGGAGGGACACGCCGACGAACTGGCCCAGGCCGCTGCGTTCGCGTTCGAACAGCGCCGACGACACGCCGGCAGCGAGCAAGGCGGCGGCGTAGTAATCCACCACCGATCCGAAGATCACTTCCGGGGGACCGCCGCGCTTGCCTTGCAGCGCGCACATGCCGGTCATGGTCTGCAGCACCTGGTCGTAACCGGCCTTGTCCTTCATCGGACCGGTTTCGCCATAGCCGGTGACCGCGCAGTAGATCAGGCGCGGATTGATCACGTTGAGCTTGTCGTGATCGATGCCCAGACGTTCGGCGACGCCGGGACGGAAGTTGTGCACCAGGACATCCGCGTCGCGTACCAGGCGAAGCAGCGCGGCGTGATCTTCAGCGCGCTTGAGATCGAGCACGATGCCGCGCTTGCTGCGATTGACGCCGAGAAAGGCGCGGCTTTCGCTGGCAAGCGTCGACGGATACTGGCGCAGGTTATCGCCGCCAGGCGGTTCGATCTTGATGACATCGGCGCCCTGATCGGCCAGCAACGTGCAGCCATAGGGACCGGCAATGTAGGCGCTGAGGTCGAGCACGCGGATGCCGGCCAGGGGGCCTGCGTGGCTTTGCGCGTCGGTGCTCGACTGGGGCGAAAGGGTTTCCATGCGATGCGTATTCAATGGGTTTTTCGTTCCCCGGATGGACAGGCAATGTGCATCAGGGGGTCGGAAAGAAGAAGCTGCCGTAGCTAGTTTCTGGCTGCACAAATCCTTGTGTGAGCGACTCAGTCCGCGTGAGGGGCGAGTGAAAGCCAGGTCAGGCGCCACGCGCCATCGACGCGACCGCCGGCCGAGAAATAGGGCGTGAATTCCAGCGCAGGGCGATAACCAAGCTCCATGCGGATGACCGGCTCGCCGAGCGTCGACGTGGTGCGATGAAGCCACCCGGAGGGATCGCCCTCGGGCAGCCGCACGGTCTCTTCCGTCTTGAACCCGTCGATCAAGCCGGTGGCATACACCAGGGGGCCGCATGTGATGGCGGCGTACTCGAAGTACAGCACCTGCTGGCGTACATCGCTGCCGTCCGGCGCCTTGGATTCCTGGATATTTCGGTTGATGGCGCGATGCAGGGTCGGCTGCATGGGGAAGCGCAGTTCGACGGTGTCGCCGTCCCGCCATTCGCGTTCGAGGACCAGGAACTCGCCGGGAACAAGCGCTGCCTCCACCGCATCGCCATTGACCTTGGCGCTCGCCCCCTTGGCCCAGGACGGCAGGCGAAGGCGAACGCTCATGCGCGTGGCTTGAGACAAGCCTAGCGTGAGCGCGATGTCGCCTTCATACGGGTAGCCGGTGCGCTGGGTGAGCGTGACGTCACCGCCATCGGCGCGCGTGAAGCGCGTGCTGCCTTCGCCGTAGACATTGACGCTGATGCCGTCGTCACCCATCGACGAGTAAGCCAGCGCCGGCAGCTCTTCTAGCGCCATCGCGCCGCTGGACTTGCAGCAACGCCAGTAGGTTGTATGCACGCGCTTGCCATTGGGGAAGACGTAGTAACACCAGTCTTCGCCATTGGGCGCCTGTGCAGCGAGCAGGTCGTTGTAGGCGGATCGTTCGATTTCTTCGACGTAACGCGCCGCGCCCGTGATCTGGAAGAGCTCGCGATTGAGCTGGATCCACGCCAGCGTCGAGCAGGTTTCGACATAAGCCTGCGGGTTAAAGGCACCCGGCGCGTTGAATACTTCGCGCGAACGATGCGCCACGCCGCCCCACGGGCCTCCGCCGAGCGTCAGGTGCTGCTCGCGGATGCTGTGCCAGACATGGTCGACGGCCTGGCGGTAATCCTCGTCACCCGTGGCCTTGTAGAGCTTGGCCAGGCCGACCAGGTTCCAGGCCAGCTGATAGGCCTTGCCCGTGGCGATCTGCGAGGCATCCGTGCCAGCGAGTGCGCGCGTCAGAAGCGCGAGGTTTTCGTGGCCATTGGCCTGCGCAAGGATGTGGCGGGCCAGATCGAGATAGCGCGTGCGGCCGGTGGCCTGGTAAAGCTCCACCGCCGGATCGAGCAGGACGGTTGCCGACATGCCGAAGTGGTTGCCCAGGTCGGTGATGTCGATGCCGCCTTCGGTCAGCGTGTAGAGGCACAAGTCGCCAATGCGCTGCGCGGCTTCCAGGTAACGCGCCTCCGGAAAGTGCTTGTGCACTTCGAGCAGGCCGAGCACCAGATAAGCGTGCGTCCAGATGTCCCAGGTGCGCACGCTGGGCGCGCCGTCCCAGGTCACCGGCTTCGGCGGCTGGGGTTGCATGAAGCGATGGTCGGTTGCGTACGTGCCGAGGTAGCCGTCCGGAGTCTGCACGGAGGCGAGGAAGTCCGCCACGCGCATGACATGGTCGCGCAGCGCGGTGTCACCACTGCGCGCCGCGGCCTTTGCCGCCGCATAAAGCCACTTGCCCACGTGCTCGCCGTACCAGTCGCCGCCGCGATTGTTGTCGCGCAGCGCGGGGCCGAACAGGACGATCGCCGGACTGTGCTCATCGACGATGAAATGCGAGAGGCGGCCCTGGAGATTGGCCCGCAGGGCATCGCCCAGCAAACCGCCGAGCTGGGTGTTAAGGACGGCCATCAGGCAGCATCCACCACGCAACGGAAGCCGACGCCGCCGGAGCGATCCTTGGCCGGTGCCATCAGCAGGTACTTGCCATGCTGGTCGTTGCGATAGGCCTGCGGGAAGTACCAGTGCGACGTCTGCGGCTGGTAGCGGTTGCCGCCGCGAAGCACGGCAGCGCGCGTGTGCTCGTCACTGAACTCGTCCGTCCACTGCCACACGTTGCCGACCAGATCGAGCACGCCGAAGGGGCTCGCGCCTTCCGGATGCGCATCGACATCGTCGGGCGCCGGCATCTGGCGGCCACGATGAATTTCGGGAATGCGCGATTCGTCCCACGCATTGCCCCAGGGATAAAGGCGACCGTCCGTACCCTGGGCGGCGTACTGCCATTCCCATTCGCGCGGCAGGCGCTTGCCCGCCCACGCGGCGTAAGCGCGCGCATCTTCGATCGAGACCCAGGTGACCGGCTTGTTTTCCCAACCCTTCGGTGGCGCGCCGTCCACCCAGTGACGCAGGAAGTTGTGCTCGTCCTGGGGACGCCATGCGCTGGCCTTCAGGAAGGCGTGGAACTGCGCGTTGGTGACCGGCGTACGATCGATATGGAATGCCGGAATTTGCAGGCGGTGACGGTGGTGGCGACGCGCGCTGTCTTCCCACGGATACTGCACATCGTTGCCTTCCCACGTCTGGCCTTCGATCTCCACGCCGCCGACGGCGAAGTCGAATTCGGCGGCGGGGATGGTGATCATGCCTTCGGGCGCGTTCTTCTGCGGCGCGGTCGCAGCCACGTGGGTGATGTGCTGGGGAATCGACTTCCACTGGTTCGACAGCGAGCGCAGCGCGGTGGAAGACAGCGTGCGCAGACGCGCGAGGCACTCGTCGAGGCCGTCAATGGCTGCACCTGCACGCAGCGCAAGGACGCAGCCGAAGCCACGACCTTCCATGCCGAAGGCGAAGGTCGCGCGACCATCGACCACGCGCGCTTCCAGTGCGGTGCCATGCCACACGTCAAAGTACTTCGTGCCATCAACGTGCGGCACGCTCAGCTGCTCGCCGTCGACGTTGTACTCGTTGCGGTTGACCAGGTTCCACAGCGTGTAATCGCCGAGCGGGAAGCGGCTGGCAAAGACGCCCGCCTGCAACGTGCGCTCATACGGACGCCAGTCCATGCTCACCATGGCCGGCGCGAACGTGCGCTCGATCAGGCTGATGCGGCGCAGGGTTTCGGCATCGCGCGGGGTGAACTGGTTCCAGATGCCCCAGATGTTTTCCCAGGCGTTGTAGCCGATGCCGTTGAAGAAGATGTACTGCAGGTCGTGGTTGCGATCGCGACCCCAGCGGTTTTCGTAGTTGATCATGTGGCGCGGTTCGAGCCACTTGAACTTGGCGACGGGCGGGATGACCTCGTTCGGCGCCTTCTTGCCCCAGCTCTGCACGTTCCAGATCAGCTGCTCTTCGGCGCTGATGGTGGATTCGGGCTGCAGAACCACCGGGCGACCGGCTGCGTCGGCCGCATCGAAGAACGCGCGCGGCACGCCGTTGTAGGTGTCGCCATTGACGCCGTCGGCGCCGACGGCCACCACGAGTTTGGCCATGGTGTCCCAGTCGTTGGCTTCCGGCGGACGCGTGCCGTGGTCCCACGGCATGGTCGGCAGGAACACGCGCACGCCACGGCGATGGAAATCCGCCACGGCACCGCGCAGGCCTTCGATGCCGCCGGGCAGATCGTGGCCGAGGTCGGTCTTGTTGCGATCGTCGATGCCGATGTTCGGATACACGAACCAGATCAGCACGCTGTCGATGCCGCCGAAGCGAGCTTCGAGATCGTCGAGGTAGCGATCGACCGTGTAACGGCCGGCGACCGGATCGTAGAAGTAGCGGTCCTCCACCATCATCTGCGCGTGCACGAAGTTGCGCTGCGCCCACTGGAGTTCCGGACGACGGTAGTTGGCATCGTCGAAGCCAATGCGTGTGAGGTGTTCGCGGCGCCAGTCGGTCAGCTCGGCGATCCAGTCGTCCGCCGTGCCGTCCACGTCCATCTTCCAGTGGCCGATCTCCGCGAACGGCCAGCCCGGCGCCTTGCCCGGCGTGGGCAGGTAACGGCCGGTGGTGACGTGCGAGAACTTGTACTCGGTACGCACGCGTGGGCGATCAGTGTCGCCGTTGTCGTCGGTGGGGAAGTCGCTACGGAAATCGGACATGGGGCTTCGACAGTCAGGGTGAGGGGTGGGAAGCGAGCAGGTCGTTCACTTCCCTGGCAGTGGGGATGCCAGCTTGCGCGCCCAGACGCGTGCATGCCAGTGCGGAAGCGGCGCTGGCGTGGCGCAGGGCTTCGGCAAAGGGCAGGCCGCGGCAGAGGGCAGCGACCAGGGTGCCGCAGAAGGTATCGCCCGCGCCGGTGGTGTCGACGGGCGTAATGGCGAACGCCGGCTGGTGCAGGTGTTCGCCATGCATACGTGCGCGGCTGCCTTGTGCACCCAGCGTGACGACCACGCAGGGGTTGGTCAGGCGATCGAGCGCGGCGTCGATGTCGTGCAGGCCGGTGAGCTGGGCTAGTTCGTGCTCGTTGACGATCAGCACGTCGATCAAGGCAATCAGTTCGTCCGGCAGTGCCTGCGCAGGCGCTGCATTGAGTACGGTGACGACACCGGCACCGCGCGCCGCACGTGCCCAGGCCAGCACCGACGGCAGGGGCGATTCGAGCTGCATCAGCAGGTGGCTGATGTTGTGCAGTGGCGGCAGGTGCTCCGGGAGCAGCGCGTTGTTGGCGCCTGGCGCGACCGTAATCGCGTTCTCGGCGGTATCCGAAAGGCACACGAACGCCACGCCTGTCGGGCCGTTGCTGCGCACGGTGCGCATCACCACGCCGGCATCGATCAGCGAGGCTTCCAGCACCTGGGCGTGCACATCGTAACCCAGGGCGACCAGCATCTGTGTCGACGCGCCGCCGGCCTTCGCGCACGCGGCCGCCTGATTGGCGCCCTTGCCGCCGGGGAAGGTGCCGAAGTCACGGCCCAGCACGGTTTCACCGGGAGCGGGTACATGCGTGGCGCGCACCACGAAATCGAGATTGGCGGAGCCGGCGACAAGCACGGTACCGGTTCGGGGAGACGTCATGGCAGGGTCTGATAAACGAGATCGTAGAAATTGCGGCTGATGCGCGGAAGGTCTTTCACGCCTTCGCGCGGGAGGTGTTGCAGCATCAGGATGGCCACGAGGTGTTCTTTCGGGTCGATGCTGTAGTACGTCGATGCGGCGCCGGTCCAGCCGTACTGGCCGTTGGAGCCAAGCTGTCCGCGTCGCGCCGCGTCGATCACCACGAGGCCGCCGATGCCGAAGCCTTCGGCCTGGCTGAATTGGGTGACCGGTGGGCTGAGCATGGTGAGGTGGTTCTGCAGCATCAGCTCTACCGTCTTGCGGCCGAGAAGTTGCTGGCCGTCGAGCGAGCCGCCGTTGAGCAGCATTTGTGCGAAGCGCGCGTAGTCGCCGGCGGTGGAATACAGGCCACCCGCACCGCTGTCGTAGCCATTGAGGCGCTCACCGGGGTGTTTCGCGCTGGCGGTGTCAGCGATCGCGAGGTGTCCGCGATCGTCCATGGTGGTGAGATCGACGATGCGATCGCGCTGGGACGCCGGCACAGTGAAACCCGTGTCCTTCATCTGCAAAGGCGTGAAAATGCGCTCGCGCAGAAACGCGTCGAACGACTTGCCGGAGACCACTTCGACGACGCGCGCAAGCAGTTCGATCGACGCACCGTCGTAACCGAAGCGCGTATCGGGATCGGCGGCGAGCGCCACGTGGCTCATGCGTTCGGCAAAGTCGCGCAAGTCGCGCGCACCGTGGGGGTCGACGCGCTCCATGCGCTTGACGGCTTCCTCATCGCCCTTCAGCCCGGCGGGGTAACCGGCCGTGTGGGTGATCAGCGCATGGAGAGTGATCGGCTTGCTGGCGGAGCGTAACGTGGGGTGCTCCGCGGTGCCGCCTGTCATCACTTGCGGCGCGTCGAAACCGGGCAGGTAGCGGGAGAGGGGATCTTCGAGCGTGATCTTCCCTTCTTCCACCAGCATCATCACCGCGACGGAAGCCACCGTCTTGGTCATGGAGTAGATGCGGAAAATGTCGTCCTTGCGCATCGGCTTGTGCCGGGCAAGGTCGCGGTAGCCATAGGCTCGCCAGTCGACGATGACGCCATCGCGCATGATCAGCGAGACGCCGCCCAGGTAACCGCGGGCATCGGTGGCATGCGAGAGATAGTCGTGCAGTCGATCAAGGCGGGTCGGCGCGAGTGCCGGCGTGCCGGGTTCGGCTTGTGCGGCGGCGGCCACGCCGGAGACGGTGGCTGCGGTGAAGATCATTCCGCACAGTCGCTTGCACACGCTGTTCATGCACTCTCCCGCATCCGCGGCGGCATCCTTTGAGGGAGGAGGTGCCGCCGCGGTCTTTCAGGCTCTTAGAACGTGATCGTATAGGTCACGGAGGTTACGCGGCCACGACCGGACCAGTAGTTCTGATAACCGGCCAGCTGCGACCAGGTCAGGATGTACTGCTTGTCGAACAGGTTCTCCACACCCAGCGAGACCTTGCCGTTCTTGCCCAGGTCGTAGTTCACGCCCAGGTCCCACAGCGTGTAGCCGTGCGTCTGTTCGTCGTACGAGAACTTGGCACCGTCATACGGACGGGTGTCGGAACCGGAGATGTGGCGACCCATCAGCGTGGTGAAGCCCAGCGTGGCATCGGCGTTCGCCAGGAAGTTCCAGGTCACCGAACCGGCCAGCTTGTCCGGGTTGATGTCCAGCACGCCCATCGGCTTCTTCAGATCGCCCGCGCCGTAGCGGCCGGCCGGATCGGCGGACCAGAAGGACGTGTCGCCCTTGATGTGCGAGTAGATGCCGGTGATCTTCCAGGACGGCGTGATCTGCCAGTCGCCGGTCAGCTCGGTACCTTCGATGCGCACCGGGGCACGCGACACGATGAAGTCGTTGGTGTGCGGATCGATCGCGAGCGAAGCACCGAACGGCGACTTGGAGATGTAGTGCGTCGCGCCGAACGAGGCGAAATCACCGCGCCAGTTGAAGCCGAATTCGTCGTTCTTGAAGATGATCGGCTGCAGGTCCTTGATGCGATCGACCGACTGGCCCGGCACGTTGATGTTGCGCAGCGGGATACCGATGTTCGGCAGCGTGAAGCCTTCACTGTACGAGGCGAACGCCGACCACTCGTCGGTGATGCGCCAGATACCGCCGATGTTCTTCAGGTTTTCCTTGTACTTCAGGCTGCCACCCTGCACAAACACGCGGTTGCGGTAGTACGTGGTGGTGTAGCTGTCGACGGTGAGTTTGTCGTCTTCGTGGCGGATACCGCCGCTCAGCGTCACCGGGCCGATGTCGTAGGACAGCTGCAGGTACGGCGCGGTGCTGTCGTACTTCATCGGCGGCACCCACAGGCGATCGGTGAGGGCCAGGCGCTGGTCGGCCTGATCCTTCACGAAGTCAACGCCCACGTGCAGCTCAAGACCGGTGACGAACAGGTCCGGACGCGTCCACGAGGTGCGGATACCCTTCTTCTTGGCGCGGATTTCCGACTGGTCCCACAGCGTGCCGAGCGGCGCGATCAGCGGGTCCTGCTTGTCGTCAGCCAGCTCCGGCAGGTAACGCATGGCCTGGTCGGCCTTGTAGATGTTGATATCCAGCGCGCCACCGAGCAGATTCTTGTGCGAGTACTCGACGTTGTACTGCTCGAAGTCGTTGAACGCGTCCTTCGAACCGTAGACGTGACCCTTCTCCGAGGTGTTGGTGCGCGGCACGTCGCACGGCGGGTTGTCCGTCGGGCCACGGCAGCCGAGCACCTGGTAGTAGTCGCCCTTGCCGTCGATCTTGAAGTGGCTGTACGACGCCTGGATGCGCTGGTCGTTGTTCTCGCCGAAGTTGTAACCGGCCTTCAGGAAGATGTTGTCCGACAGCGAATCGGCCAGCGAGCCGGAGGTGTTCAGGCCGATGCGGCGACCGTTGCCGTCATAGGTGACGCCGCGGTCGATGTGCGAGCCGGACAGCAGCAAGTCGTAGCTGTCCTGGCGGCGGGCAAAGGTAACGCCCGTCTTCCAGCCACCGCTGTCGCGCGGACCCTGCGTCTGGTAGCGCATGGTCACGGTGGTTTCGTTGCCCATCTTGGTGGGCACCTTGGAGATGTAGTTGATGATGCCGCCGGCCGCGCCGATACCTTCGGAGGCGCTCGGGCCGTTGATCACTTCCACGCGACCAACGATACCCATGTCGGTGAACGTGCCGTTGCGCGTACCTTCGCGCAGCGGCGAACCCTGGGGCACGCCGTCGAACAAGCGCAGCGGAATACGGCCGCGCAGCGTTTCGCCGGTGTTGCTCATGGCCTGCGAGGATTCGGCGTAGCCGGGAACCGCGCGGGCGAGCACGGCGGTGGCGTCTTCGGTGACCAGCAGGGTGTGCTGGATTTCAGCCTTGCCCACCACGGTGATCGCGCCGGGGATTTCATCGACGGCCTTCGGCGTGCGCACGCCAGTCACGATGACCTGGTCGAGGTTGGTGGCCTTCTTTTCCTTCTTGGCCGCGTCGTCTTTCTTCGCGTCCGTGTTGGTGTCGCTGGCAGGCGCCGGGGCGGTGGCGTTCTGCGCGTGCGCGCTACTGCCGATGGCGGAGAGCAACAGGATGCTGCTGATCGCTGCGGTAAGTGGCTTGATCATCGAAGTGTCTCGTCAGTGTGCAGTTGGCTACGGGTGAGCCAGAAGCTCATCCGGTGCATCGCTGTGATGCGGTAGGGACGGTTTTGTGTTTCGTCGATACGTTGGTGACGCACTCCCCCTGCGTCCCGACGGCCCTGCTTCGTTATATGTGACGAGCCTATAACGCGATGCAGTCCGCATATAACCGGCGCGGACTATGTTCAGAGCTTAGTTTTTGTTGTTTACGAAAGAAGAAAATGTGTGCGGCGATGCAGCAAAATTCACGTGCGCCGCACGGGCGGTGCGCTTGGGCACGCGGATGGATGGTTACGTGCGTGCCGTCGCCTGCATCGCCTTCTTCGCTTCCTGCAGCAGCACGGTGACAAGACGCACGCGTACGCTGGAGCGCGACCACACGATGCCGATGCGTCGCGGTACCGCAGCATGCGGCAACGGGATGCGTACCAGTTGCAGACCTTCGGGCCAGGGCTGTGCCCAGTCGGGCACCAGCGACACGCCCAGTCCACGATCGACCATCACCGCGATCGCGTTCAGCGCGTTCAGCTCGAAGCGTTCGCGCGTCACGATGCCGTGCGTGCGCAGATAGTCGTCCGCCGCGCGGCCGCCCCATTGATTGCGGTCGTAGCGGATCAGCGGCTCGGAAGCGAGCAGTTCGTGCGGATCGCGACCGGCCATGCTGGCGGGTGCAAGCACGACCAGCGGTTCTTCGCGCAGCAACTGCCATTCGCAGGTCTTGGGCAGCGGGAAGGGCGCCTGCAGCACGACGGCCGCGTCGAGATCACCATCTTCGACCGCGCGGTACAGATCCACCGAGAAGCCCGGCTTGATGAACACGTTGATCTGCGGGAATGCCTCGACCATGCGCGCGAGGATGTCCGGCAGCATGCCGGCGAGCGCGGTTTGACACGCGCCCAGTCGCAATTCGCCGGAGACGCCGCTCTCGTTGGCGATGCTGCGCAGGTTGGCCACCTGGCGCAGCAGGTCGCGTGTGTTCTGCAAGATGCGCGAGCCTTCCTCGGTCACGCTCACCGTGCGCCCGACGCGGGCGATCAGGGTGGCGCCGATTTCGCGCTCCAGCGTGCGGATCTGCTGGGCGACCGCCGCCGGTGTGATGTTCAGCACCCGCGCCGCTGCGGCCATGGAGCCCTGGTCGACGGTGGTGATGAAGGTATGGAGAAACTGGGTTTCCACGGGTACGACACCTCTTCAGAGCCCCTCAGCTCTGGCGGGCAGGCTACAGGAGCCGCCCGCCGGTGTCGCCATGGACTTTCGGCCCATGGCGCGCGTTTATTCCACGTCGCGGTAGATCGTCAGGCCCTTCAGCGAGCGCGTCGGAGCCGGGAAAAACAGGCTTGCCACGTAGCCGATGACGATGCACAGCATGATCGAGATGGCGAGATAGAAGTACGGATGCACCAGCTTGAAGCTCCACGCCACCAGCGTCAGGGCGATGCTCGCGGCGATGCCGATGGCCACGCCCTGCGCATTCGCGCGGCGCGTGAACATGCCCAGCGTGTAGGCGCCGGCGAAACCACCGCCGAGCAGGCCGGCCAGCTCGATCGACACGTCAAACAGCGAGTGCACGTCGAAGCGCGACAGCAGCAGTGCCGAGCCGATGCCGATCAGGCCGACGATGACGGTCATGATTTCGGCGAAGAACACGCTCTTCTTCTGCGTGGTGCCTTCGGTGAGGCGATCGTAGAAGTCCACGGAAATCAGCGTCGCCACGCTGTTCATGATGCCCGACAGCGTAGCCATCGCCGCGGCAAAGATGCCGGCGATGATCAGGCCGGTCACGCCCATGGGGAGTTCGGCGGCGATGAACAGCGGGAACGTGGCATCGATGGGCAGCAGCGGATTCATGCGTTCCGGATGCGCCTTGTAGAACACGAACAGCGCCGTGCCGATCATGTAGAACACGAAGCCGCCGGGAATCATGATCGCGGCAAAGGCCCAGATCGAACGGCCGGCTTCCTTGTCGGACTTGGTCGACAGCGTGCGCTGCATCAGCACCTGGTCTTTGGGGAAGGTCAGCACGACGTCGAACAGCACCAGGAAGATGAAGCCCCAGACGGTGGCCTTGGTCATGTCGAAGCTGAAATCGAGCAGCTTCATCTTGTTCTCGGCCATGGCGGTATGCATGAACTCGCCGACGCCGCCGTGCAGGCTCCACACGATGAAACCGATGGCGAAGATCGCGCCGCCCATCTTCACGATGACCTGCACGAAGTCCGTCCAGATCACCGCCTTCATGCCGCCCATCGCGGTGTAGATGATGGTGAAACCGCCCATCAGGATCACGCTCCAGGTGACGCTGATGCCCGTGATGGTGGCAATCGCCAGCGCCGGCAGGAACAGGATCACGCTCATGCGGCTGCCGATCTGGGTGACGATGCACAGCGCGCTGGCCAGCATGCGGATGGCCGGGTGGAAGCGCGTTTCCAGGTACGAGAACACCGACATCAGGTCCAGGCGACGCAGCAGCGGCACGATCCACACCGCGACAAACATCAGGCCGAAGACGGCGATGAGGTTGTTGGTGAGGTACTGCCAGTTGCTTTCGAAGGCCTTGGCCGGGATGGCGATGAAGCTGATCGAGCTGGTGTTGGCGGCATAGAGACTCACGCCTGCGGCCCAGAACGGAATGCTGCGACCGCCGACGAAGAAGCTCGACGTCGAATTGCGCTTCTCGCGCAGATAGAAATAGAGGCCGATGCCGATCATCGCGGCGAGATAGACCACGATGACGATCCAGTCGAGCCAGCGCAACAGCAGCTTGCTGGACTGGATCTGCGCGGACGTCATGGCAAACGACGTGCCGTCGCTGGCTGGCGACGCCCAGAGCATGCCGTCCTGCCAGCCGGTGGCGGCAACGACATGGTTGGCGCTGGCGCCGGGGAGCGGGGCCCAGGAGCCGGTGATGGTCTGGAACGTCGCGGGGCCGGCCGTGTCGCCTTTGCCGAGCAGATAAAGGATGTGCGCCTGGCCAACGGCGCGCGCGGTCGACGGCAGCACGTCGCCGGGCACGTCGCTGCGCTTCTTCCAGCCGCCGTCGGCGGACCAGCGCCACAGCGCTTCAGTGCCGTGATCGCTGGGCGTCGTGACAAAGATGCCGCCGGTCTGCACGGCCAGGGAGGTGGCTTCCCCGGAGGCGGGCCAGGCACCGCGGTCCACCCATGTGGGCTTCTCGTCGCCGGGCGAGATCTGGAAAACGTGGTGACCATCGGCAGCGGAGCCGGCAACGACGACCGACGTATCGTTGGCGGTGGCCTGGGCGTGGCTCAGCGATTGCGGCAGCGGCGGCAGACCCTCCAGCGCGATGGCTTTGGCGTCGGTGCGCAGTCGTGCGACGCCCTGTACTTCTTTGGCGTCACCGAGCAAGGCATAGGCGCGCGGGCCCGCACTGAATGCGGCCGCGATGCGGGCGTCTTGCGGGAGATCCAGCGACTTCCACTGGTTGCCGTCGAGCTGGCGGGCGCCGACGTCGGTCAGGGCCAGCGGCTTGCCGTCCGCGACCAGCAAGGCATCCAGGCGCGTCGCCTGGAGCGCGGGCAGGGTGGAGGCGCGCATCGGCGTGAGCGTGTCCGCCGAAGCGGGCCAGGCAACCAGCAGCGCCAGGGCGCCTACCGCCATCCAGGCCAGCTGATGCGCAAATCGGCGACCCGCGCCCCGCATGACCCTTACATCCCCCTGCATACCCATCATCACTCCACTGTGGCGAGGATCGCCTGCGCTCGCTTCAGAAACGGCAGATCGATCATTTTGCCATCGACGACAAACGCGCCGCGGCCAGCATTTTCGGCACGACGCGCCGCGGCGACGATGCGGCGCGCGTGCTCGATTTCGGACTCGGTCGGCGCGAAGGCTTCATTCGCCAGCGCCACCTGGCGCGGATGAATGCAGCTCTTGCCGACAAAGCCCAGGCGACGCGACATCTGCGCCTCGGCGCGGAAACCGTCGACGTCCTCGAGGTTGGCGAAGGCACCGTCCACGGCAAAGACCCCCGCCTGCGCCGCTGCCATCTTCACCGCGAACATCGCTGCGTGCACGTTGCTTACGTCATGGCGTTCGATGCCATGCGGTTCGAACAGGTCGGCCAGGCCCAGCTGCAGGCCGGCAACGCGCGGGTGCGCGGCAGCGATCGACGAGGCATAGGCGAGCGAGCGCGGCGTTTCGATATTCACCAGCAGGCGGATCGGTTCGCTGACGCCATTGGCGGCTTCAGCGCGCTCCAGCGCGTCGATCGCATCGAGCAGGGCGGCGACGGATTCGATCTTCGGCAGGTTGAGCAGCGCGAGGCCGGGACGGGCCACGGCATGCAGGTCCGCCTCGAAATGCGTGGTGTCCGGGGCGTTGACGCGCACGATGATGAGCTTCGCGGCATCACGCACGGCCGCCGACGCAACGAACTCGCCCACGCTTTCGCGCGCTTGTTGCTTGAGTTCGGGCAGCACCGAATCCTCGAGATCCAGCGACAGCGCGTCGGCGTGACCGGCCAGCGCCTTGTTGAACAGCTCGGGCCTTGCACCGGGAACGAAAAGCTTGCTGCGCATGTGGTTGCCCGCGGTCCTGCCCCTATGGAAGTCGGGCGAGTGTGCGTGATGGGTGCGGGTGGATCGAGCGATACCGGCATGTTCAATCGATAGTTTTTGTATCGACTGTGCGCGCGAACCATGTTGCGCTGCGGCGACGTCAGCGGGGAAATGCGCCATGGAACGGAGCACGCCAGTGTTGCGGGTGCAGCGGCGGCCACGTCTCAGCGCGAGCGCAGACTCGATTTGCGCACCACCAGTTTCACCGGAAGCATGCCGCTTTCCGCCGGTTCGCCCTGGATGAGGCGCAGCAGGTTTTCGACCAGCGCTTCGCCGGCTTCGCGCGTGTCCTGGCGAACGGTAGTCAGCGGTGGATTGACGAAACTGGCCGTCGGAATGTCATCGAAGCCTGCGACGGCAACATCGCCGGGAATGGACAGGCCGCGATCGGCCAGCGCGCGGATGGCACCGATGGCAATCAGGTCGCTCGCGGCGAAGATCGCGTCGAAGGGTGCCTTGCGATCGAGCAGGGTTTCCATCGCGGTGTAGCCGGATTGCTCGGTGCTTTCGGCGTTCACCTGCAACTGCGGCTCGACCGGAAGCGCGGCGTGCTCCAGCACATCGGCATAGCCGCGATAGCGCTCGAAGAATTCCGGATAGTGGCTGGACGCATCACCCAGAAAGGCGATGCGTCGGCGGCCCTGTTCGAGCAAGTGACGCGTGACGTCCTGGCCACCGCGGAAATTGTCGCAACCGATCGAGACGTCGGGCTGGTCCGGCAGCACCGCACCCCAGCGCACGAAGCGCGTGCCCTGGTCGACCAGCATCTGCAGCTTGTCGCGATAGGCGAGGTAATCCCCATAGCCGAGCAGGATGATGCCGTCGGCCTTGCGGGTATCGGCATAGTCGGCGTGCCAGTCATTCGACAGCTGCTGGAAGGACACCAGCAGGTCGTAGCCCCGCTGCGCGCAGGCGCGGGTGATCGAGCCGAGCATCGACAGGAAGAACGGGTTGATATGGGAGTCGTCGGCGGTGGGATCTTCGAACAGCAGCAGGGCCAGGGTGCCGGAATGGCGGGTGCGCAGGTTCGAGGCGTTCTTGTCGACTTTGTACTTCAGCTCATCGGCCGCCTGCTGGATGCGGCGCCGGGTTTCCTCGCTGACCAGCGGACTGCCGCGCAGCGCCCGTGAAACGGTGGACTGCGAGACGCCGGCCCGATGGGCAATGTCGAAGGACGTGGCTTTGCCTTTCATGGGCACCGTAACTGGGCGTGGCTGGGGCCGTCACGATTTCTACACGCCCCGATCGGCCCATCCTAGCGGGTTTGCGGGCGCATGGTCCGGACTAAGACCAATCTCTTGGGAAATATCTGGCCGCAGGGGCTCTGGGCGGATACCAGTGCCCGATCGCTTCCCGAAACACGGGCAAAAAAATGCCCCGAGGGCTAGGGGGGAGCCCTCGGGGCGGGTGGCTGCGGTACCCAGGGGAGAGGACCGCTTGCCGGGTGGCTCATCCAGGGAGGTGGTGAGCCGGCGGACACCGTTGCGTGCGTCCGCGTATATAGAACGTCCAACCGTGGAAAAGTTGCACAAAGTTTCCGAGAAAAATTTATTGGCGATTCATTTGCCGTTTCGTTGCGAATGAAACCATCAGTGCGCTTCATCCCAGTTGGCGCCAACACCGGCCTCCACCAGCAGCGGCACGCGCAATGCCGCAGCGCCGCTCATGCGTTCGACCACCGCCTTGCGCACTTCGTCGATCGATTCGCGCTTCACTTCGAAGACCAGTTCATCGTGCACCTGCATGAGCATGTTGGCGTCATCGCGGCCCTTGAGCCAATGCGCCACGGCGATCATCGCGCGCTTGATGATGTCCGCCGCGCTGCCCTGCATCGGTGCATTGACGGCGGCGCGTTCGGCGCCCGCGCGCAGCGCCTGATTGCGTGCCTTGAGATTCTCAAGGTACAGGCGACGACCGAAGATCGTTTCCACGTAGCCGTCGCGATGCGCTTGTTCACGGGTCGATTCCATGAAGTCGCGCACGCCGGGGTACCGCGCGAAATAGCGCGCCATGTAATCGCTGGCTTCGCCACGATCGACGCCGAGCTGGCGCGCAAGGCCAAAGGCGCTCATGCCGTACATCAGGCCGAAGTTGATCGCCTTGGCGGCGCGACGCTGATTCGCGCTGACTTCCTCCGGTTGCAGGCCGAACACTTCGGCGGCGGTGGCGCGATGCACGTCGCCACCTTCGTGGAAGGCGCGCAGCAGGCCTTCATCACCGGACAGGTGCGCCATGATGCGCAGCTCGATCTGCGAATAGTCGGCGGCCAGCACGAGCCAACCCTCCGGCGCGACGAACGCCTGGCGGATGCGGCGACCTTCCTCGGTGCGCACCGGAATGTTCTGAAGGTTCGGATCGGATGACGACACGCGTCCCGTCGCCACGGCGCCCTGGTGGTAGCTGGTATGCACGCGGCCAGTACGAAGGTTGACGATCTCGGCGAGCTTTTCGGTATACGTCGAGCGAAGCTTGGCCAGGCCTCGGTAGTCGAGGATCAGGCGGGGCAGCGCGTGATCGTCGGCGATGGCTTCGAGGGCTTCTTCGTTGGTCGAAGGCGCACCGGTGGGCGTTTTCACCTTGATCGGCAGGCCGAGTTCGTCGAACAGCACCGCAATCAGCTGCTTGGGCGAATCGAGGTTGAACTCGTGCCCTGCGGCACCCCACGCCTGCTGCTGCAATTCAAGCATCCGCTTGCCGAGCTGCTGGCTTTGCAGGCGCAGATGGTTCACGTCGATCAACACGCCGCGCTGCTCCATGCCGGCGAGCACGGGCACAAGCGGAATCTCGATGTCTTCGTAGACGCTGCGCAGCTTTGGCTCGCTTTGCAGCAACGGCCACAGTGCGTGGTGAAGGCGCAGCGTGACATCGGCGTCTTCTGCCGCGTAACGACAGGCGGTGTCGATATCTACCTGCGAGAAGGAAATCTGCTTGGCGCCCTTGCCCGCAACCTCTTCGTATTTCACGGTCTCGTAGCCGAGGTATTTCCGCGCCAGGGAATCCATGTCGTGGCGCGTGGCGGTGGCGTTCCAAATGTAGGATTCAAGCATCGAATCATGCTTGAGACCCTGAAGCGCGATGCCGTAGTGCGAAAGGATGTTGATGTCGTACTTGGCGTGCTGGCCGAGCTTCGGACGCGCGGGGTCTTCGAAGATCGGCTTGAGGGCGCCCAGCACCATGTCACGCGACAGCTGCGCGGGCGCACCGGGGTAGTCGTGTGTCAGCGGGATGTAGCAGGCGACGCCCGGTTCCACCGAAAGGCTCAGACCGACGATATCGGCCCGCATCGAGTCAATGCTGGTGGTCTCGGTGTCGAAGGCAATCAGTTCGGCGGTGCGCAGGCGTTCCAGCCAGGCGTCAAACTGCGCCTGGGTCGTGACCAGCTCATAGGTGCCCGGGCCGCTGAGGTCCGGTGTCACCAGTTCGCGTGCGAGGCTCTCCGGGCTGATCGCCGGTGCGGCGACCGGCGAGGGTGCGGCAGCCGGTTCGCCGGCATCCAGTTCCTTGAGGGCGGCCTTGAATTCGTAGCGCGCATACATCTCGCGCAGGGCATCGATATCACGCGGGCGCATGGTCAGGTCGGTCACGCCCTGCTCAAGCGGCACGTCCAGCTTGATCGTCACCAGCTGGCGCGACAGCGGCAGTTGCGGCAGCGCCTCGCGCAGGTTCTCGCCGATCTTTCCGCCGACTTTGTCGGCGTTCGCCATGAGGTTGTCGAGCGTGTCGTACTCGGCCAGCCACTTGGCGGCGGTCTTGGGGCCGCACTTGGCGACGCCCGGCACGTTGTCGACGGTGTCGCCCGTGAGCGTCAGGAAATCGATGATCTGATCCGGGCGTACGCCGAACTTCTCGAACACGCCCTGCGTGTCCATCGTGGTGTTGGTCATCGTGTTGACCAGGGTGACGCCGTCGCGCACCAGCTGGGCCATGTCCTTGTCGCCGGTGGACACGACCACCTCGATGCCCTGCTTGTGCGCCTGGTCCGCCAGCGTGCCGATCACATCATCCGCTTCGACGCCGGTCACGCGCAGGATCGGAAAGCCGAGTGCACCCACCAGACCGAGCATCGGCTCCACCTGGGCGCGCAGGTCGTCCGGCATGGGCGGACGATTGGCCTTGTACTGGTCGTACATCTCGTCGCGGAAGGTCGGGCCGGGCGCGTCGCTGACGAACGCGACGTACTCGGGCTGCGCCTTGATGGTGGCGCGGAGCATGTTGTAGACGCCGAACAGCGCGCCGGTCGGCTCCCCATGGGCATTGCTCAGCGGAGGCAGTGCATGGAAAGCGCGATAGAGATAGGAGGAACCGTCAATCAGGATGAGCTTGGGCATGGGGGTCCACGAAGCAGGGGAGGGCGCGTCGTTGCGGGCCAGTCGGCCAGCGGGAAAGGTGCAGTGTATGCCGAGACGGGTGCCGTGATGTCGCGCTTCACGGAAGGCTCCGTTCACGCTGCTAAGATCGGGGTCCCTCAGGAGGTATGCATCATGATGAAGCCCATTGCGTGTCTGGTCGTCATTGGAGCCCTGGCGGCATCGCCGGTGTTCGCGCAGTCCTCCCCGCAATCCTTTCCGCCGGCCCCGCCGCCGCCGGGCATGAACGATGCTGGCGTCAAGCCGAAGCCCGCCACCAAGACGCCGGCCAAGCCGATCAACGACAAGGTGCCCCAGTTGCCCGCGACGCAGGGTTCGGCGACGACCCAGACCGCCAAGCCGGCCGCGACGGACGCCAATGGCGATGCCGCACCGGAAGTCACCGTACGCACCGAGGGCGAGGAGACCATCCAGGAATACCGCCGCAGCGGCATGCTCTACATGGTGGTGGTCACGCCCAAGAGTGGCATCCCGCAGACCTACATGGTCGACGCCCAGGGCAAGTGGCAGAAGAGCGGCCCGCGGGATCCGGTGAAGCCGGTCATGTACAAGGTGCTGGAGTGGGGCAAGAGCCCGCCGGCGACCGAGGGCAACGGCAAGTAAGTCGCCCTCGTGAACCTGCGCGAAAGCTGGTTGCTGTTCGCGCTGGGCTCGGCGTTTTTCGCCGCGCTCACGGCCTTGTTTGGCAAGGTCGGCGTGGCGGGACTCAACTCGAATCTCGCCACCTTTATCCGCACCATCGTCATCCTGCTCGTCACCGCGGGCATCCTGAGCCTGCGTCAGGAATGGGCGCGGCCGACTGATCTGCCCATGCGCAGCTGGGTGTTCCTGGTGCTTTCCGGTGTCGCGACCGGCCTGTCCTGGCTTTGCTACTACCGCGCGCTGCAATTGGGGCCGGTCAGCAAGGTGGCGCCGATCGACAAGCTGAGCGTTGCGCTGGTGATTGTGTTCGGCCTGGTGTTCCTGGGTGAGCAGGCCAGCTGGCAGGTGCTGGTGGGTGGCGGGCTGATTCTGGCTGGCGCCATCGTGATTGCCTGGGCCTGATCAGCGCGGGTCATCCAGCGCCAGATAGTGGCGGAAGATGCCGCTCTCATTGAAGGGAACCCGTTGCTCCGAGGCCAGGTAGGCCGCGATGCGAGGGCGTTCCGCAACGCGCTGTTGGACGGCGCGCAGGCGCGGGTACTTGCTGCGACGCATGGCGTTGGGGAAGGCGTAATCCAGGCCGCTCATCAGCTGAAACAGCGACAGATCCACATACGTGTGGCGGCCCAGGATGTGCGCGCCGCGCTGCTTGCCGAGCAGATCCTCGAAGTAGCCCAGATACTTGGGTATCCGGTTCTCCCGAAAATCCTGCGATCGCTTGCGCGCCGCCGCGCGCTGGTCTTCGTAGTAAAGGCTTGCCGCGATCGGGTGGTGGGTGTCGTGGATTTCCACGACGAAGTCGCTGATGGTCAGCTGCAATTGGTGAGCCTGCCATTGCGCCGTTTCGCTGGCGCCGACCAGGCCGTGGCGCGGGGCGAGGTACATCAGGATTTCGGCCGTTTGCGCGATCAACAGGCGACCGGCTTTGAGGAAAGGTGGGGCGAACGGTCGCAAGCCGGGCTGCTTGCCGCGCAGGAAAGGCATCATGACGTCGTCGCCTTTTTCGCGCGCGACATCGATGTAGTCAGCCCCCGCATCTTCCAGGGCCAGCCGTATGTACTCGCCGCGTCCCTGGATCCCCGTCCAGTAGTAGAGCTCGTAGCGCATGGTCGATCTCCGCAAGGAGGATCGACGGTACGAAGAGGCGGATGAATTCCCCGTCGGCGTCAGCGCGTGTGCGAACGGGCGGCATCCGCAATGAGATCCCACACGCGTTGTGCGACGGGTGACAGCGATCGATGGCGGCGCTTCACCAGGGTCACTGCGCGATGGACGACGGGCGTCAGGGGGCGGACGGCGAGCGCGTCCGGCGCGGGCAGGGAAAGTGCGGGCGTGACGGTGATGCCAAGGCCGGCTTCGACCATGCGGAAGGCGGTCAGCGTATGGCCGGTTTGCTGCACAACCTTGGCATCGACTCCATGAGCGACAAGCTGCTCGTCGATCAGGCGGCGGCTGCCCGAAGCATGGTCCAGCAGCACGAGCGCTTCGTTGCGCAGCGACTTCCAGGTCACGCTTTTGCGTGAAGCGAGCGGATGATCCGTGCGGCAAACCAATACAAACGGATCGTGCAGGATGGTGGTGCAGTCGAATGTCTCGCGGTCGGCCGGTTCAATGGCGACACCGAAATCCACTTCGCCATTGCTCACGCTGATGAGTGCGTCCGTCTGAACCAGATCGTGCAGCTGGACGGTGAGCTCGGGATAGGTTGCCGCGCAACGCGCAATCGCCTCGGGCATCAGTCCCGCCGACAAGGTGGGCACGGCGGCGACGCGGACCTTGCCATGCCGCCGCTGACCTTCCGAATGCACCTGTCCAAGCACGCCTTCGAGCTCATCCAGCACGCGTTCGACGGCGCCCTGGAGATAGCGACCCGCATCGGTGAGCACCACCTCGCGCGTATTGCGGTCGAACAGGCGCACCTCCAGCTCGGACTCCAGCTCGGCGATGTGCCGGCTGACGGCCGGCTGGCTCAGGTGCAGGTGTTCGGCGGCGCGTCGGAAATGCTGCAGACGGGCCACGGCGAGAAAGGCGCGGAGCTGGCGCAAACTCACATTCATGCGCCAAGTGTATCAATGAATCCGATAAAACGATTTGATTTATGAATGCGGGGACGTTGGAATGGGCACCTTTCCGATATGTCGCCCGGCCATGCTTCGCCGCTTTCTTCCCGACCGCTTCACCTGTGCCCTGATCGTCACCGTGCTGCTGGCGAGCTTCCTGCCATGTCGCGGCAGTGCCGCCTCCGTGTTCAACGTGCTGACGGACATCGCCATCGCGCTGCTGTTCTTCCTGCACGGCGCCAAGCTCTCGCGCGAAGCGGTGGTCGCCGGCATCACGCACTGGCGTCTGCATCTGGTGGTGTTGGCGAGCACCTTCGTGCTGTTTCCCCTGCTTGGCTTCGCCTTGCGCCCCGTGCTGCAACCTTTGATTACGCCGGATCTCTATCTCGGCGTACTGTTTCTCTGCGCCTTGCCGTCGACGGTGCAGTCTTCGATCGCGTTTACGTCGATGGCCCGCGGCAATATTCCGGCCGCGATCTGCGCGGCATCCGCGTCGAGTCTGCTGGGCATCTTCATCACGCCCCTGCTGACCGGCCTGATGCTGGAATCGCACGGGCAGGCGGGTATGTCCTGGGGCGCCGTGGGGTCCATCGTGATGCAGCTTCTGGTGCCCTTCGTGGCCGGCCAGATCGCACAGCGCTGGATCGGTGGCTGGGTCACCCGCCATCGCGCCATGCTGACTTTCGTGGACCAGGGCTCGATCCTGCTGGTGGTCTATACGGCTTTCAGTGCGGCGGTGCTGCAGGGTTTGTGGAAGGAGATTCCCGTGCCCGTGCTCGGTGGCTTGTTCATCGTCGATGCGATCCTGCTGGCGCTTGCACTGCTGATCACGCGCTACGGATCGCGCGCCTTGGGTTTCAAGCGCGAAGACGAGATCACCATTGTGTTCTGCGGCTCCAAAAAGAGCCTTGCCAGTGGTGTGCCGATGGCCAAAGTGCTTTTCGCCGGCCACCCGCTTGGCACGATCGTCTTGCCGATCATGCTTTTCCATCAGATCCAGCTGATGACGTGCGCGGTCCTTGCTCGCAAGTATGCTGCGCGGCCGGTGGCTTGGCGCAATGAATGACGTTGCGGGCCGCTTGCAGAGATGTCGGCCGCTGCGCGACCTGTGAACGGTAAACGGTAAGAGCAGAGCGGCGTTCCGCTCTTCCCGCTCTTACCGTTAACTGTTCACCGTTGACTGTTCACCGTTCACTTTCACAGGCGGCACCGCCGCCGCTAATCAATGACGGAAGTGACGCATCCCCGTAAACACCATCGCCATGTCGTGCTCGTCCGCCGCGGCAATCACTTCCGCGTCGCGCATCGAGCCGCCGGGCTGAATGACGGCACGAATGCCTGCGGCGGCGGCGGCGTCGATGCCGTCGCGGAACGGGAAGAAGGCATCGGAGGCCATCACGGAGCCACGCACTTCCAGGCCCTCGTCAGCGGCCTTGATGCCGGCGATGCGGGCGCTGTAGACGCGGCTCATCTGGCCGGCGCCGATGCCGATGGTCTGGCGGTCGCGGGCGTAGACAATGGCGTTGCTCTTGACGTACTTGGCGACCTTCCAGGCGAAGATGAGGTCGTTGATTTCGGCTTCGGTCGGCGCGCGACGCGTAACGATTTTCAGGTCGTCGGCGGTGACCATGCCGCGGTCGGCGGTCTGGATCAGCAGGCCCGAGCCTACGCGGCGGCAATCGTTGCCCGGATGCGCGGTCGACAGATCGCCATGTTCCGGTGCCGGAATCACCAGCACGCGTACGTTGGCCTTCTTGCCGAATGCCTTCAGGGCGTCTTCGTCGTAGCCCGGTGCCAGCACCACTTCGACGAACTGGCGTTCGACGATGGCACGCGCCGTGGCGCCGTCGACGGCGCGGTTGAAGGCGATGATGCCGCCGAAAGCCGAGGTCGGGTCGGTCTGGTAGGCCAGGTCATAGGCCTTGCCGATGCCTTCCAGGCTCACTGCCACGCCGCACGGGTTGGCGTGCTTGACGATGACGCAGGCCGGCTTGCTGAAGCTGCGCACGCATTCCCACGCGGCATCGGAGTCGGCGATGTTGTTGAACGACAGTTCCTTGCCCTGCAGCTGGCGGAACGTGGCCAGCGTGCCCGGCGCGGGATGCAAATCGCGGTAGAACGCCGCCTGCTGGTGCGGGTTTTCGCCGTAGCGCAGGTCCATCACCTTCACGAAGCGACCGTTGGCCTGGTCCGGGAACGCGGCATGGCCTGCGATGGCTTCGTGGGATTCGTCCAGCGTCAGCGCCGAGAGGTAATCGCTGATCGCGCCGTCGTAGTTCGACACGCGATTGAAGGCGGCCACGGCAAGCTTGAAGCGCGTGCCGCGATTGAGCCCGCCGATCGATTCGATTTCGGACAGCGCCGCGTCGTACTGGTCGGGCGAGGTAAGCACGCCGACGTCGTTCCAGTTCTTCGCCGCCGAGCGCAGCATGGCCGGACCGCCGATATCGATGTTCTCGATCGCGTCCTCCAGCGTGCAGCCGGGCTTGGCGACGGTGGCTTCAAAGGGATACAGGTTCAGCACCAGCAGGTCGATCGGCTGGATGCCCAGTTCGCCCATCACGGCATCATCGGTGCCGCGACGGCCCAGCAGGCCACCATGCACCTTCGGGTGCAGTGTCTTGACGCGCCCATCCATGATCTCCGGGAAGCCCGTGAGGTCGCTGACGTCCTTTACCGGAATGCCCGCATCGCGAATGGCCTTGGCGCTGCCGCCCGTGGAGAGCAGCTCCACGCCCTTGGCGGAAAGGCGACGCGCGAGGTCGATGAGGCCGGTCTTGTCGGAGACGCTGAGCAAGGCGCGGCGGATCGGAGTGGACATGGCTTTGATCCTACTGGGGGACTATCGATTATAGCGGGTGGCCGGCGCTGCGCGCCTGTGAAGCCGGGCGCTATGCGCCCTGTAAAGCCGCCGCTGCGCGGCTGTAAACGGGAAAAGCAGGCCGCGGGAACCTCATCGCTCTTCCCTGTTCACCGTTCACAGGCCGCAAAGCGGCCGGCCTCACAGGCGGCGCAGCCGCCGAATTCATCGCTTCAGCGCAAGATGAAGCAGAGGGAAGGGACGGCCACTGCTGTCCAGGGCCGAACGCCCCACCTGGCGGAACCCATAGTGCTCGTAGAAGCCAGCTGCCTGCGGGTTTTGCTCGTTGACGTCGACCTCCCAGGCCGCTCCGGGCGCCGTGGCGATGACGTGGTCGAGCAACTGGCGGCCGATGCCCTGGCCATGATGGCCGGGGTCGACAAAAAGCGCTTCGATGCGATGGCCGTGCGTGCCGATAAACCCCAGGGCGCCGTCACGATCGTTGATCATTTGGACGTCCAGAAGGCTAAAGGCCTGCGGGAGCATGGCGCGGAAGAAGACGATGTCTTCCTCGGCAAGGAAATGATGCGTGGCACGCACGGCGCTCTCCCATACCCGGAACAGTTCGGGGTGGTCGCTGAGGAGGGCGGTGCGAATGGAGTGCTTGGAGTGTTTCATGACGGGCGCCAGGATGGAGCGCCCGCTTCGATCAAAGCAAGCCGTGGGCGGCGAGCTTCTTGCGCAGCGTAGCGCGATTGATTCCGAGAACAGCGGCGGCACGGCTTTGGTTGCCGTCGTGCCAGGCGAGGACTTCGCGCAGCAGCGGGCCTTCGACTTCGCGAATGACGAGCGCATGCAGACCCTCGTCACATTCCGTATCGCCAATGTCGGCGAGGTAACGGCGGACGGTGCGGCTGACGCATTCGCTCAACGCGCTCTGCGACGAGGTCTCATTGGCGGCCTCGGTGGCAGGCAGTCTTACGGCGTTCACGGACATTTCCCCTCACGTTCTACGAAGCGACTGCATGGGCCGCTTCATTGCTTATGGCTGATACCGCGGGCGGCGGCTCGCATGGAACGCCGGGTGCAGCAGACGAAGGGACGAGTGTACCCTCGTGACCCGAGAATTTTAAGAGGCGAGTTTCCTAGGCGCTTCGCCTACTCGAAGCTGAACTCGAAGGCAACCGCCTTGTTGCCGGGGTCGTCCACTTCCAGCACCAGTGCAGCCGTGCTGCCAGCGGCAAGGCCATGTTGCACCGATGCGCCATCGCCCAGGTACTCGAGCGGACGCAGGCGGCGCATGGCAAGGCGCTTGCCGTTGACGTCGGAGAGCGTGACGGCGACCACCGGCCATGGCTGGTCGAAGTCGGCATCGTTGCTCACGGTAGCGGTAATCAACAGCGCGCCCGGCACGGAAGGATGCGCCTGCACATCGCGCGCCAACAGGCGCAACTTTTCGGTATCGCGCACCAGGGGCAACTGGCATCCCAACGAGCTGCATGCCTGTTTCAACCATGGTCCGGTCGTTGCATCGGCGACGAGTGCCTCGCGCTTGGCCCATGCCAGCTGGATCCCGAGCAGGATGAGCAGCACGAGGCATGCCAGCACCCAGGGCCAGCGCCGGTCGCGTCGGGTGCGCTGGACGAACTTGGGTGCGAAGACCAGTTGCGTGAAGTCCTCACCCGTTTCGGGTTCGTGGGTGCTGGTCGATTCTGCGATGGCCGGTGGTTCCGGCCGCGGACGGTAGACGGCGGACTCAAGCTGCGGAATGCCGCCCGAAAGCGCGCGCACCGGCAACTCCTGGAACGGCTCCGGCGGCAGATGGCTGCTGAGCGTTGTCAGTGCATCGAACTCAATCCCGCAATGCCCGCACGTCGCCAACCCTCGCGCTTGCGCGATGGTTTCGGCGTCCATGGAGAACACCGTCAGGCAGTCAGGGCATTGCGCGTACATGGGGGAAGACTAGTTGAGTCGCCGCTTGGGGTGAAGCGGCGAGCTTTGGTTGTTGTGAGATCGCCCGCAAAGCGGGCTGTAAACGGTGAACAGTGAACAGTAAAAGCCGGGCTGCGCACTTCGCTCTTACTGTTTACCGTTCACAGCGAGCACAGCGAGCGATCCACCCGGCGGCGCCAGCCGCCGGCTTCACTTCCGGACGCCGCTGATCCGGACCCAGTCTTCGAGTATGTCCACCCGCAAGTCCTCGAACCATTCGGCATAGCGCGCCAGCAGTTCATCCTGCTGGCCGTTGAGGATGCCGGAGATGGCGAAGGGCGCGCCGGGTCGTGCGGAAGCGGCGAACGTCGGCGCCAGTTCGCCGAGCGGGCCGGCGAGGATGTTGGCGATGAAAACGTCGGCCGGTTCCGGCTCGATGTCTTCGGGCAAGAACAGCGCCAGGCGTTCGGCGACGCCATTGCGTTCGGCGTTGTCGGCCGATGCGGTGAGGGCTTGCGGATCGTTGTCCACGCCTACTGCCGACGATGCGCCGAGCTTGAGCGCGGCGATGGCGAGGATGCCTGAGCCGCAGCCGTAGTCGACCAGCGTCTTGCCCTTGAGGTCCAGGCCGTCGAGCCATTGCAGGCAGAGGTCGGTGGTCGGATGCGTGCCACTACCGAAAGCCAGGCCCGGATCCAGGCGCACCACGACGTTTTCGTCGTCCGCCGGCGGTTCGATGTTCCACGGGTAGATCCACAGGCGCCTGCCAAACTGCATCGGCTTGAACTGATCCATCCAGGCGCGTTCCCAGTCTTCATCTGCCACGTCGCGGAACGCCAGCTGGTCCGGTTCGAGCCAGGGCAGCAGTTCGCCGAGCGCTTCGGTGAGGCCGCGCCGGTCGGTGCCGTCCTCGAACAGTGCGTTGAGCGTGATGGTCGGCCACAGGGGCAGTTCGCCCACGCCGGGTTCGAAGATGGCCTGTTCGTCCGGGGTTTCGGCGTCCGCATCCTGCAGCGTGATGCTCAGTGCGCCGAGGTCGTCGAGTGCTTCTTCCACGCGGGGCTGTTGTTCCGCGCGGACGGTCAGGGAGAGTTCGAGCCAGGGCATGAGCGAGGGGAGGGATCAGCGGATGGAGGCGTATTGTGGCGCATCTGGCTGCCCGAGGCTCGCAACGGGGTTCAGCGGCTCAGTCTTCGCCCACCACGAAGCCACCACGCCGGCGGTACAGGGACAGCGCGCGGGCGATCTGCGCCTGCGAAGCCTGCGGGTCTTGACGCCGCTCCACGGCGAGCACTTCGGCGAAGTCGTGTGCTTCGAGGAAATGGCGCAGGCCGTGTCGTGCGGCGAAGGCGGGCATGGGTTCGCCGGCGTGGTCGTCGAAGGCTTCGTCCTCGTCGCCCGCATGCGAGAGGAACAGGCGGCAACTGGCCTGCGTGATGTCGCCACGCAGATACACCCATGCGTAGCGGTCCCAGCCGTCACCGTCGGCGGCGGCCTCGTCGAAAGCGTGGATGGCTTGTTGCAAGGTGAGCAGTTCGGACATGCGCTTGAGTTTACGGCGAGGCGGGCGAGGGCGATGCGTTTCGTGGGTCGATCAAACACGAAGGGCGCAACGATGTGCGCCCTTCGCGTGGTAACGGCACGGTGGCGAAGGATCAGCCGCCGGTGGCCGCCTTTTCCTTTTGCTCGGCCATGCGCTTTTCCAGGTAGTGGATGTTCTGTCCACCGTGCTGGAAGCCGACGTCGGCCATGATGCGCTGCTGCAACGGGATGTTGCACTTCACGCCTTCGATCACTGTTTCGGCCAGGGCCAGGCGCATGCGCGCGATGGCGGTTTCGCGATCCGGGCCGTGCACGATCAGCTTGCCGATCATCGAATCGTAGTTCGGCGGAATGCGATAGCCGTCGTACAGATGCGTGTCCACGCGCACGCCGGGGCCGCCCGGCGCTTCGAAGCGCTTCACGGTGCCGGGGCTCGGCAGGAAGTTGTCCGGGTCTTCCGCGTTGATGCGGCACTCGATGGCGTGGCCGCGCAGGACGATGTCTTCCTGCCTGATCGACAGCTTTTCGCCACCGGCGATGAGCAGCTGTTCGCGCACCAGGTCGATGCCCGTGATCAGTTCGGTCACCGGATGCTCCACCTGGATGCGGGTGTTCATCTCGATGAAGTAGAAGCGACCGTCTTCGAACAGGAATTCAAAAGTGCCGGCGCCGCGATAACCGATGCGCAGGCAGGCTTCCACGCACACCTTGCCGATCTGCGCGCGCAGTTCGGGGGTGATGCCCGGAGCCGGTGCTTCTTCAACCACTTTCTGATGACGTCGCTGCATGGAGCAGTCGCGCTCACCGAGGTGGATGGCATTGCCCTGGCCGTCGGCGAGCACCTGGATCTCCACGTGACGCGGATTTTCCAGGAACTTCTCCATGTACACCTGATCGTTGCCGAAAGCTGCCTTGGCTTCCTGCTTGGTCATGGTGATGGCGTTGGCCAGATGGGCTTCGGTGCGCACGACGCGCATGCCGCGACCGCCGCCACCGCCCGCCGCCTTGATGATCACCGGGTAGCCGATGTCACGGGCGATGCGGATGTTCTCTTCCGGGTTGTCGCCCAGCGGGCCACCCGAGCCAGGCACGCACGGCACGCCGGCGGCCTTCATGGCGCGAATCGCTTCGACCTTGTCGCCCATCAGGCGGATCACGTCCGCGGTCGGGCCGATGAAGATGAAGCCGCTCTGCTCAACCTGCTCGGCGAAATCGGCGCGCTCAGACAGGAAGCCGTACCCCGGGTGGATGGCCTGGGCGTCGGTGATTTCCGCCGCGGCGATGATGCGGGGGATGTTGAGGTAGCTGTCTGCCGAAGGCGCCGGGCCGATGCAGATCGACTCGTCGGCGAGGCCGACGTGCTTGAGGTTGCGGTCGGCGGTGGAGTGCACCGCCACCGTTTTAATGCCGAGGCTATGGCATGCGCGCAGGACGCGCAGCGCGATCTCGCCGCGGTTGGCAATAACGACTTTTTCGAGCATGGGCATGATGGGTCAGCCCGCTCAGGCGATCACGAACATCGGCTGGTCGAATTCCACCGGCTGGCCGTTGTCGATCAGGATGGCGGCGACCGTGCCGGCGACGTCGGCTTCGATCTGATTGAACATCTTCATCGCTTCGATGATGCCCAGCGTCTCGCCGGCCTTGACCTGCTGGCCGACCTTCACGAACGCGGCAGCACCCGGGCTGGCCGAGGCGTAGAAGGTGCCGACCATCGGCGCCTTGACCACGTGGCCGGCCGGCAGCGCGTTGGCGGCCGGAGCTTCTGCCAACGGCGCGGCGGCGACCGGGGCGGCTACCACCGGAGCGGCGGCAACGACCGGCGCGGGAGCGACCGTCACGCTACCTTTGGGTACGCGCGAGAGGCGAACCACTTCTTCGCCTTCCTTGATTTCCAGCTCGGCGAGGTTGGACTCCTCAAGCAGGTCAATCAGTTTCTTGATCTTGCGCAGGTCCATCGGTCAAACCTTTAAGTTGGTGCCGCACGGCGGCGGGAATGGAATGTCGGTCGAACCGGCTCAGGCGGCCGGTGCGGGCGCGGCGCGGTCGAGACGGCTGATGCCGGCCTCCAGCGCCAGGTAATAACTGTCGGGCCCGAAACCGCAGATGACCCCCACGGCCAGGTCGGCCAGGTAGGAGTGATGGCGGAACGGCTCGCGGGCGTGCACGTTGGACAGGTGCAGCTCGATGAAAGGGATGTTCACCGCCGCCAGGGCGTCGCGCAGGGCGATGCTGGTGTGGGTGAAGGCGCCGGGGTTGATCAGGATGAGCGCCGTCTGTTCGTCGCGCGCCTGGTGCACGCGGCCAATCAGTTCGTGCTCGGCGTTGGACTGAAACCAGGACAGCGCATGGCCGGCTTCGGTGGCGCGGTTCGACAGCGTGGCGTTGATGTCGGCCAGCGTCGTGCGACCGTACACCTCCGGCTCGCGGCTACCCAGCAGATTCAGATTGGGTCCGTGGAGGACCAGGATCTTTGCCACTCGCACACCTTGGCTGCAGCCGGGTACCCGGCAACGGGCGGCAGTGTGCTCGCAGTCGGGGATGTTGTCCAGTTCGGCGCAGTTCGGCGATGTTTGAAGGAGAAGCGGGCGTTAAACCGTGCGGCAGCGTATGTGGCGCAAACCGCTTCAGGGCGCCGATGAGGCGGCGAGCCATTTGTTAAGCGTTGCCTCGTCGAGTACGCCGCGTCGGGTGGCCAGAATGCGGCCGTTCGCATCCAGCAGCACGCTGTAAGGCAGCACTTCGCCGACGTTGCCCAGTCGAAGCGAGGTGCTGGGGCTGGCCAGCTCACCGAGCAGGATGGGATAGGGCACCGGGTGGGCGGCGAGAAAGGCCTGCACGTTGGCCGGGTCGTCCATGGCAATGCCAACGACGTTCACGGCCTGATCGCCGAACTTGGCCTGCGCGCGGGCCAGTGCCGGCATTTCATCGAGGCAGGGTCCGCACCAGCTCGCCCAGAAATTGAGCAGCACGCGTTGCCCGTGGAATGCCGACAGACGATGCTCGGTGCCGTCGACGCCGCGCAGGGCAAGATCCGGTCGGACATCGCCGACGTTCGCTACCTGTACACCATCGGGCAGGTGGGCCTTGCGGCTTTCATGCTGGAGCCACGCGCCACCGGCGGCGACCACGACCGCCAGGGCAACGATGGCCCAGTGGCTCTTCATGGCGCCTGGGCCGAGGCGGCGGATTTGCCGGCGCCCTCCAGTGCCTCGCGGACCATCGCCGAGGTCAGCACCGTCGGCAGCTGTCGCCCCTCGCTGCCATCCGCCGGGAACACCACGTAAAGCGGTACGCCGGGGGTGTGATACTGCTGCAGGAACGCCGTGATGGCCGGATCTTCATTGGTCCAGTCACCCTTCATGTAGACGGCGCCGGTGCGGTCGAGCAGGGCACGGAAGTCGGCGGTGTTGAGCACGGCGTGTTCGTTGGCCTTGCAGGTGATGCACCAGTCGGCCGTCATGTCGACGAAGACGGGCGTGCCGGCCTTGCGCAGTTCGGCAAGCTTCTCCGGCGTGAATGGCACATAGCCATCCGCCGCATCGCTGGCGCTGACGATGGCCGGCAGGCGCGCCAGGTAATACAGCGGCGCCAGTGTGAGCAGGGCGAGTACCAGCACCAGCGCACGCTTGCCGCCACTGCGGTAACGGCTGCGCTCGAACCACCACAACGTCATCGACAGCAGGACGGCGGCCACCAGCAGCAGTCCGACCGCGTCGGCACCGCGCTGGTTGGCGAGCACCCAGGCCAACCATGCGGCGGCCAGGTACATCGGGAAGGCCAGCACCTGCTTGAGCGTTTCCATCCATGCACCCGGCCGCGGCAGCAGGCGGGCGACCGCAGGGACGAAGCCCACGGCCAGGAACGGAAGGGCCAGGCCCAGCCCCAGCGCGAAGAACACCAGCAAGGCATGCAATGCCGGCGCCGCGAACGCGTACGCCAGGGCGCTGCCCATGAAGGGCGCTGTGCAGGGGCTGGCGACCACCACGGCGAGAACGCCGGTGAAGAAGTCGCCCGCCAGGCCCGAACGGTTGGCAAGCGAGCTGCCGGTATTGGCGAGCGAGGCGCCGAACTGCACCACGCCGGACATCGACAGGCCCACCGAGAGCATGACCAGCGCCAGCACCGCAACGACGGCAGGGTTCTGCAGCTGTGCGCCCCATGCGGATTTGAAGGTCACCACGAGCAGGCCCAGCGCCACGAAGCTGATCAACACGCCCGCGCTGTAAGCCAGCGCATGACGTCGGCGGCGCGCGGGGCTTTCGCCACTTTCGATCAGGCCCACGGCCTTGATCGACAGGACCGGCAACACGCACGGCATGAGATTGAGTACCAGCCCGCCGGCGAGTGCGAGGAGCAAGGCCGAGACCAGGCTCATGCCCAGGCTTGCCGGCGGAGTTTCCACCGGACGGGCTTGCGGCGCGGGGCCGGCGACCGCCGTGCCCGTCGACGTCGCGCCGCCCCGCAGATCGATGCTCAGCGCACGGGTCATCAGCGGATAGCACAGGCCGCCGTCCTGGCAGCCCTGGAAGCTGGCTTCCAGCTCAAGCTGACTGCGACCATCGAGCGAACCCTGCACGGCGACGGGGACGTCGACTTCGTCGAAGAACACCGTCACCTTGCCGAACTGCGGGTCTTCCTTGGTCTCGCCCGCCGGCCACGCCGGCTTGCCGAGCGTGAGGCCATCGGCGTTCTTGAGCGTAAGGGCAGTCTGGTCGCGGTAGAGGTAGTAGCCCTTGGGCATGGTCCAGCGCAGCAGCAGCTGACCCGGCGACGAGGCAAGCGCCTCCAGGCGGAAGGCTTGTTCCGGCGGCAGCGGCGCGCCATCACCGGCGCTTCCCTTGCTGCCGGAAAGCCCGCCGAGCGCGGCGCCGAGCGAGGTGGGCCTGGCGTCGCCGGCACTTGCCGTGGCGAGGTCGAGATCCAGTTGCTCGGTATGCGGCGGATAGCAGATCTTCGGTTCGACTTCGTGGCAGCCCTGGTAGCGCACGGCCACGCGCAGGCGGTCGGTGCCGGGCGCCAGGGTGTAGGGGATGCTCGCGTCGACGCCGTGGTGGTACGTCTCCACGTCGCCGAGGTATTCGTCGTGATGTTTCTCGCCATCCGGCAGTTGGGCCTCGCCCAGGGAGACGCCTTCGCCGGGTTTGAAATTCATCCTTCCCCGGTAGAGGTAGTAGTCCGGCGCAATCTCCCAGTGCAGCTTCAGGACGCCTGGCGTGGAGGTGTCTGCGCTGAGCTTGTAGGCCTCCGTCACCGGCAACAGGCCGTCGTCCTGCGCCATGGCGGGCGAAACGCCCGCCAGCGCGGCAAAGGTCACGACGATCGATGCGGCCCAGCGGCCAAGGGAAAAGCGACGCATGAAATCTCCAGCTTGCGGTGCCCGCCCGAAGGCGCAGGCATTCGTCCGATTATGGCCCAGTGTGGCCCGGACGCCCGCTGCTGCGTCATCCGGTCCCTACATACTGGGTTCGACCTGGACCCCGTTCCGGTTACCGATTCGCGCCGGACGCGAGATCAGGGCCGTTCCGGCCAGAATCACGATGCAACCCAGACCCATGGCCGCCGAAAAGGTTTCACCGAGGAAGAGCCAGCCCCAGAGCACGCCGAAGGCCGGGATCAGGTAAAGCACGGTCATCGTGCGCGCGGCGCCGACGCGGGCAATCAGCTGGAAGAACATCACATAAGCGATAGCGGTGCAGGCAACACCCAGTCCGAGCATGGCGCCCCAGGCGCTCGCGCCGGGTGACGTGGCCGGCCAGGCCGCCACCGTAAGCGGCAGCAGGACGATGGCTGCCACGATCTGGCTGCCCGCGGCCGATGCGAGCGGCGATACGGCCGCCAGGCGCCGTCGGCTGTAGTGGACCGAAAAGGCGTAGCAGACCGTGGCGCCCACGCACGCGAGGCAGGCCAGGACGCTTTGCATGCTGCCCTCGATATGCACGTTATCGCCGATCAGCCACAGCACGCCGGCAAACCCGAGCAGCAATCCAGCCAGCTGGGAACGACTGAGTCGCTCCTTCAGCCACAGCCAGCCGCTGCCGGCGACCAGCAACGGGGTGATCGCATCGAAGATGGCCGACAAGCCCGCTGGCAGCACGAGAGCGGCATAGGCAAACAACACGAAAGGCAGCGCGGAGTTGGTGATGCCGACCACGGTGATCGCCCGCCAGTGCTGGCGCATTTCGGTGCGGCGCGCAGCCGACGCGAACAAGGGTACGAAGCACACGCCAGCCACCAGCGCGCGCATGCCTGCCAGCGCCATCCCGCCGAATTCGCCGGCACCCATGCGCATGAAAAGGAAGGAGCCGCCCCACAGCGCACCGAGTGCCAGCAGGTTGCCGATATCGGAGGTTTTCATGGCTTGCCGGCCTGTCCAAAGAGCGTGCGGCGCTCTTCGTCACTCAGCGTCTTTCGTTGCGTTGTGTAAGTGCTTTCCACGCCTTCGTACGTGCGCTGCGTGGCGGCGCGTGCGCTGATGCGATCGAACCAGCGCGCGAGGTTCGGGTGCGCATCCAGCGATTGCCCATGCGCTTCGTGCGGCACCACCCAGGGATAGCAGGCGATGTCGGCGATGGAGTAGTCGCCGGCGAGGTAGTCGCGATCGGCCAGCCGACGGTCCAGTACGCTGTACAGGCGCGTGACTTCGCGCGTGTAACGATCGATCGCGTAGGGTACTTCTTCCGGGGCATACACGCGGAAATGCCCGGCCTGGCCACCCATCGGTCCCAGGCCGCCCACCTGCCAGAACAGCCATTGCATCACCTCGGTGCGCCCGCGCAGGTCAGGCGGCATCAGTTGGCCGCTTTTCCCGGCGAGGTACTGCAGGATGGCGCCTGATTCGAAGATGCTCAGCGGTGCACCGCCGTCGACCGGGTCGGTGTCGACGATGGCGGGAATCTTGTTGTTGGGCGAGATCGCGAGAAATGCCGGCGCGAACTGTTCGCCCTTGCTCAGACTGATCGTATGCAAGCGATAGGGAAGGCCGGTTTCTTCCAGGAAAAGTTTGATCTTCAGGCCGTTCGGCGTGGGGGCGAAATACAAGTCGATCATGGGGCGGCACCAGGGATGGGCGGGGAGCTCAGACTAGGCTGACGATTGGACTGGCAAAAGATCCAGATTGCATGAATGATTGAGGTCCAATCAGTGCCCCCTTCCATGCCCCATTCCCTGGACATCCCGCTGGACCTCCCTTCGCCGGGCTCGCGCCAGAAGCTGGCGGCGCTGCATGGCCAGCTGCGGGCGGCGATCCTGGACGGGCGACTCAAGGCCGGGCTGCGCCTGCCACCCAGTCGCGAACTGGCTGCGGCGCTTGGGGTGTCGCGCAATACGGTCGTCGCAGCGTACGAGCGACTGTCGAGCGAGGGTTACGTGGCCTCGCGACAAGGCTCGGGGCACTACGTGGCCGACCTGGCCGGTAAGCGCGTGCTGAGACCCTCGGCCCATCCGCTTGATGACGGGCGCCTGGCGCCGGCATGGCGTGCCGGCATGCCGGCGATGTCGCGTAGTTTGGAGGCAGCGCCTCGCTTCGATTTTGGCGTGGGCCTGCCCGACATCAGCGCCTTTCCGTTCGAGCTTTGGCGACGCCTCTCGGCGCGCGCCGTGCGGCAGGTGTCGCGACTGCCGGCCGTGTATCTCCCCGCGCAGGGTCAGCCAGCGCTGCGCGAAGCGATTGCCCGGCATGTGTCGTTTGCCCGCGCCGTGGCGTGCGACCCCAGCGACATCATCGTCACCAGCGGTGCGCAACAGGCCTTCGATTTGCTGGCGCGCGTGCTGGTCACGCCGGGCCGGACGGTCGTGGCGGTGGAGGATCCCGGCTTTCCGCCGATGCGGCGTGCCTTCGAGGTGGCGGGGGCGATCCTTGCTCCCGTGCCGGTCGACGAGGAAGGGCTGGTGGTGTCGCGCCTGCCCGGGGACACGCGCGTCATCTATGTCACGCCGTCGCACCAGTTCCCGCTGGGCGTGGCGATGTCGCCCGAGCGGCGACGGCAATTGCTGGACTTTGCCGCCGTGCATTCGGCGGTGATTGTCGAGGACGATTACGACAGTGAGTTCCGCTTCGGCAGCCGTCCGCTGGATGCGCTGCAGACGCTCGATACACAGGGCGCGGTCTGCTATGTCGGGACGTTCTCCAAATGCCTGTTTCCGGCACTGCGCCTGGGGTACGTGGTCGCGCCGCCCTGGCTGCAGCCGGCGCTTGCCGCCGCCAAACAGGCCGCTGACTGGCATTGCGATGCCGCATCTCAGGAAACCCTGGCCGCCTTCATCGCCGAAGGCCACCTGGCGCGCCATGTGCGACGGATGCGCAAGATCTACGGCGAGCGCCGGCAGGCCTTGTTGGCGGTGCTGGAGGAATGCGGCTGGCAGCCGTGGCCGTCGGACGCCGGGCTGCATGTGGCCGCGCGGACGCCGGGCAACGTGCCTGCCGCCGACTGGATCGCCAGGGCCGCGCTCCGCGATGTGCGTGTTGAGCCAGTGGCGCGATACGCGGCGGGCGGCGCCCATGAAGGCCTGCTGTTTGGCCTGGGGGCGGTCCCGGCGACCGACGTCGCCGGGGCCGTGAAGCCCTGGGCGACGCTCAGGGGTCCTTGATTCCGTCCCTGACCCAGTCGAGATATGCCGGGTGACCCTGGCTGACGGGTACGGCGATCAGCTCGGGCAGGCGGTAGGGGTGAAGCTCCAGGAGGCGCTGGCGCAGGGCGTCGAAGCGATCCTCGGTGGTCTTGATCAGCAGCAGGACCTCGCTGTCGGTCACCACCCGGCCCTCCCAGAAATAGGTCGAGCTGATCCCGGGGAGGCGGTTGACGCAGGCCGCCAGGTGCTCGCCGACCAGGGCTTCGGCCAGCAAGGCCGCCGCATTGGTATCGGGGCAAGTGCAGTAGCAGAGCAGGACAGCGTCGGTCATGGGATGGAAGCCTACAGCGATTAGGGTGGTTTCCGCCCCTTGAAACCCTCCGAATCTCACCCCACTAGCGTAACCAGCCATCGGATCGGCCCTTTTGTCGGGGGAAGCTTCGTCGTTAGAATTGGCACTCGTTGACCCTGAGTGCTAACAACGCCGTCAGGCAGCCGATCCGGGTCCGACCTTTTTTTGTTCCATTCACTCATAGCTGGAGCCTTCCCATGAGCAAACTGCGTCCGTTGCACGATCGCGTCATCGTCAAGCGCCTCGAAGAAGAGCGCATTTCCGCTGGCGGCATCGTCATCCCCGACAGCGCCACCGAAAAGCCGACGCGCGGCAAGGTCATCGCTGCCGGCACCGGCCGCATCCTGGAAGACGGCAACGTCCGTCCGATGTCCCTGAAGGAAGGCGACGTCGTGCTGTTCGGCAAGTACGCCGGCCAGGAAATCAAGATCGACGGCGAAGAGCTGGTCTTCCTTAAGGAAGACGACATCGTGGCAGTGATCGAAGGCTGAGTTTTGGAAGGCGTCGGCGATGGGCTGAGCGCGTGATCAAAAGCGCGCACGCCAGTCGCTTGCGGCTCCTTTCCAAACCGCTTTTCGAACGACAAAACCATTTCTAATCAAAATTTTTGAGGCAAAAATTTTATGGCCGCTAAAGAAGTCCGCTTCGGCGAAGATGTCCGCGCTCGCATGCTCAAGGGTGTGAACACCCTTGCCAACGCTGTGAAGGTTACCCTCGGTCCGAAGGGCCGCAATGTCGTGCTCGAGAAGAGCTTCGGCGCCCCGACCGTGACCAAGGACGGCGTGTCCGTGGCCAAGGAAATCGAGCTGGCCGACAAGTACGAGAACATCGGCGCGCAGATCGTCAAGGAAGCCGCTTCCAAGACCTCCGACGTCGCCGGTGACGGCACCACCACCGCCACCGTGCTGGCGCAGGCGTTCATCCAGGAAGGCCTCAAGGCCGTTGCCGCTGGCATGAACCCGATGGACCTCAAGCGCGGTATCGACCAGGCCGTCGTGGCTGCCGTGTCCGAGCTGAAGAAGCTCTCCAACCCGACCGCTGACGACAAGGCCATCGCCCAGGTCGGCACCATCTCCGCCAACTCCGATTCCGCCATTGGCGAAATCATTGCCACCGCCATGAAGAAGGTCGGCAAGGAAGGCGTGATCACGGTTGAGGAAGGTTCGGGTCTCGAGAACGAACTCGACGTCGTCGAAGGCATGCAGTTCGATCGCGGCTACCTGTCGCCGTACTTCATCAACAACCAGCAGTCGCAGCAGGTTGAACTGGACGACCCGTTCATCCTCATCCACGACAAGAAGATTTCCAACGTGCGCGAGCTGCTGCCGGTCCTCGAGGCCGTCGCCAAGGCTGGCAAGCCGCTGCTGATCGTCGCCGAAGAAGTGGAAGGCGAAGCGCTGGCCACCCTCGTGGTCAACACCATCCGCGGCATCGTCAAGGTTGCCGCCGTGAAGGCGCCGGGCTTCGGTGACCGTCGCAAGGCCATCCTGGAAGACATCGCCATCCTGACCAACGGCGTGGTGATTTCCGAGGAAGTGGGCCTGGCCCTCGACAAGGCCACCATCACGGACCTCGGCCGCGCCAAGCGCGTGGTGATTACCAAGGAAAACACCACGATCATCGACGGCGCCGGCGAAGCTGAGCGCATCCAGTCGCGCATCGGCCAGATCAAGGCGCAGATCGAAGAGACTTCTTCGGACTACGACCGCGAGAAGCTGCAGGAGCGTGTGGCCAAGCTGGCTGGCGGCGTGGCCGTCATCAAGGTTGGCGCTGCCACCGAAGTCGAAATGAAGGAAAAGAAGGCCCGCGTCGAAGACGCCCTGCACGCCACGCGCGCAGCCGTTGAAGAAGGCGTGGTCCCGGGCGGCGGCGTTGCCCTGATCCGTTCGCTCAAGGCTGTCGAAGGCCTGAAGGGTGCCAACGCTGACCAGGACCTGGGCATCGCCATCACCCGTCGTGCCCTGGAAGCCCCGCTGCGCGCCATCGTCGCCAACGCCGGTGACGAGCCGTCGGTGGTGCTGAATGCCGTGAAGGAAGGCAATGGCAACTTCGGCTACAACGCGGCCACCGGTGAATTCGGCGACATGATTGCCTTCGGCATCCTGGACCCGACCAAGGTGACCCGTTCGGCCCTGCAGTTCGCGGCCTCCGTGGCTGGCTCGATCATCACGACCGAAGCGGCCGTGACCGAAGTGCCGAAGAAGGACGAAGGCCATTCGCATGGCCCGGCCGGTGGCATGGGCGGCATGGGCGGCATGGACTTCTAAGTCCTCGCGTCATGGCTCTGGAAAAGCCCCGCTTCGGCGGGGCTTTTTTTTTGCTCGCCGGAAACAAGCTCGCCGGCTGCCAGGCGATCATCGAGGTTTGAAAACACGCGCCGCGTCCGTCCTGTGACTCAACGGACGAAGGGGAGAGTGCACGACGTTCGGTTGCGAGTCAGCTAAGAAAATCGGGTGAATCAGACACGGAATCATTCGCGTTGATGGCGGCGGCTCGGCACGATCCGCAGCGTCATGCGGTCTGCGCGGGAGGGCGCAACTTCGTACGGAACAACCATCGGGCTTCGCGCAACCAAGCGGCGCCCGATGAGCTCGCTGCGCGCCTCGCAAGCATGTTGCGTCGCACGATGCGGTCTTAATTTCTCTCGATCATGCTTCCGCCGCCTTCGAGAACGCACCGGTATTTGCCTGCCAAGGTGGGTGGTGCGACGCAAGAAATTGCGTTTCGGGCCCAGCTGCGAGGGGGCGCAGCTCATACAACAATTACGGGGAAGAGAATGAGTCATTGCCGCATGACACAGGTGGGAGACGTGCGTTTCGCACCGGGTCGTCGACGTCCTTTGGCGCTGGCCTGTGCCGCCGCGCTGATGATCGTCGTTGCAGGTACATCGCAAGCGCAGGACGCGCAGCCAACGTCGACCACGCAAGGCCAAAACAACGACCAGAAGCAGGGCACGTCGTCGACCAAGCCCGCCGCGAAAAAATCGGAAGACAGCGCCAGCAATCTCGATGCAATCACGGTGACCGGCATTGCCGGCAGCATCGAGAATTCGCTCAAGGCCAAGCAGAATTCCGACAGCATCATCGAGGCGATCTCGGCCGAGGACATCGGCAAGTTGCCCGATGCCAGCATCGCCGAAAGCCTGGCGCGCCTGCCCGGCCTTGCCACGCAGCGCGTGGACGGTCGCGCGAACGTCATCTCCATTCGCGGCCTGTCGCCTGACTTCGCCGGCACGACGTTGAATGGTCGCGAACAGGCCACGGTGGGTGAAAACCGCGGTGTCGAATACGACCAGTATCCGGCCGAACTGATCAGCGGCGCGGCCGTATACAAGACGCCGGATGCCAGCCTGATCGGGCAGGGCCTGTCAGGCACCGTCGACCTGCATACGATCAAGCCGCTGGACCTGCCCAAGCGTGCGATTGCCGCCAACCTGCGCGGCGAATACACCACCAACGGCAAGCAGAATCCCGGCAGCGGCGTGGGCGACATGGGGCATCGCGCCAGCTTCTCCTACATCGACCAGTTTCTCGACCACACGCTTGGCGTCGCCGTCGGATTCGCGCAGCTTGATTCGCCGATCCAGGAGAAGCAGTACCAGCCATGGTGGTGGAGCGTCGACAACGGCCCGTCCGGCATCGAACAGAACTGGGGTGGTCCGCATACCCCTGGCATGCCTGACGAAGTGCTTTCGCAGCAAGGCATGCAGTTGCGCGCGAAGTCTGAGAACCAGTTGCGCAACGGCTTGATGACGGTTGTCGAGTGGGCGCCGAACGACAGTTATCACTCGACGCTGGATCTCTACTACTCGACGTTCAACGAAAAGCGCTACATGAACGGTGCTCAGTGGGCGAGTGGTCCGTACAACGCGCATGGCGCGCCCACCTACAGCAACGTTGGCGTGATCCCTGGGCAGCCCTACCCGATCGTTACGACCGGATCGATGACCAACATCGCACCGATCCTCCAGAACGAGTACACCAAGGAACACGACAAGTTGTTCTCGGCTGGCTGGAATAACCAGGTCGACTTCGGCAATGGCTGGTCCGCCATGGCCGACCTTTCGTACTCCAGCGCCAAGAAAGACCTGCGCGACGCCTACCTGTTCACCGGCCTGGCCAACGACGCCACCACCACGGTCGACTTCCAGACGCCACTGAATTTCGGGTTCCCGAACTTCCACGTCGGCGCCAACCTTGCCGATCCGAACACCGTGGTCTTCACCGATCCCGACGGCTATGGCTACAACGGGCGCGAAGAATTCGATCACCAGAAGGACACCATCAAGTCCATTCGCCTGCAGCTGTCGCATCCGGTAGGTTGGATCTTCAGTACCGTGGACTTCGGCGTGAACTACTCCGATCGCCAGAAGACCAAGTCGGCCGACGTTTATTTCGCCTGGCTCAACGGCAATGGCTCGGACAACGACACTTACCAGCACGCGTTCAGCGTGCCGGTCGACGCGCGGTACCTGCGTGGCGCCACGTCGCTCGGCTACGGCGGCATTCCCGCCATCCTCAACTACGACGTGCTTGGCGCGCTCGGCAGCCAGTTCTATCTGACGTCCGGCAACGGCAGCGGCGACTGGAGCCGTAACTACACCGTGCGCGAGAAAGTGCCGGTGGCTTACGTGAAGTTCAACATCGAAACCATGCTGGGCAACGTGCCGCTGCGCGGCAATGTCGGCGTGCAGTTCGTGCGCACCGATCAGTCGTCCACCGCCTTGCAGACCAACGGCAATGATCTGGTTGGCACCCTGGAAGATGGCACGAAGTACAACAACATTCTTCCCAGCCTGAACCTCGTGGCGCAGCTGACCGACCAGCAGTACCTGCGCTTTGGCTTCGCCAAGACCATGGCGCGCGGTCGTATCGATGACGAAAAGGTGGCCAGCGACTCCAGCGTTTCCAAGGTGACGGAAGGTCCGGCAACGGGGCAGAACCTGTGGTCAGGCAGTGGCGGCAATCCCCGGCTCAAGCCTTACGTCGCAGTCGGCACGGATCTGTCGTGGGAGATGTACTTCGGCAAGTCGAGCTATGTGGCCGCGGCAGTGTTCAACAAGAACCTGCTCAACTACATCTACAACGAGACGGTGCTGGATCATGACTTCTCCAAGTTCACCAATCCGGATGCGACGCTGATTCCGTCAAGCAACTACGGCTCCTACACGCAGCCGCAGAACGGCACGGGCGGCAAGATGCAGGGCCTGGAGTTGTCCGGCGCCATTGAGGCTGGCCTGCTGACGCCCGCATTGGATGGTTTCGGTGCGCAGGCGAACTTCTCGCTCACCAACAGCACCTTGCCGGTCAGTGCGATTTCGTCGATCCCGGGTAGTCCGGCGACGTTGCCCGGACTGTCGCGCAAGACCGCCAACCTGGCCCTGTACTACGAAAAGTACGGCTGGTCGGTGCGCATTGCCGAGCGCTATCGCTCGTCGTTCACGGGCGAAGCCGTTTCGCTGTTCGATCAGCTCGGCTACACCGAAGTGCTGGCAGACAAGCAGACCGACTTCCAGCTTGGCTATGCCTTCTCGCAAGGCGCGTGGAACGGACTGTCGGTGCTGTTGCAGGTGAACAACCTGACCAACTCGCCGGTGAAGACCCGCCAGATCGCCGGTCTGCCTAATGGCGTGCAGGTCTCGCGACCGCTGGAGTACGACACCTGGGGACGCACGATCATGTTCGGCCTCAACTACAAGCTTTGATGAGATTGCCCGCGTAGCGGGCAGTGGGGTCGCCCGCTGCGCGGGCTGTAAACGGTAAACGGAGAAGAGCGGGGCGGGGCACTGGCTGCTTTTCGCTGTTCCCTGTTCACCGTTTACAGCCCGCGCCAGCGGGCGACTCCACAGCGAACGTAGCGAGCGGCCCCAAACGGAGAAGAGCGGGGGCAGGGCACAGACTGCTTTTACTGTTCACTGTTCACCGTTTACAGCCCGCGCCAGCGGGCGACTTCACAGCGAACGTAGTGAGCGACCCCACCAAAAAAAACGGGCCGCTTCGCGCGGCCCGACGGGGAGATACCAGCTGTTTTTGGTGTCGGGCCCACGTCCTGGGGCCCGACACACTTTGTGATGGAAAGCCTTTCGCTTACAGCGAGAAGTCGTAACGCGCACCCAGGCGAACGTAACGCGGATCCTGGAACGAACGCGGGCGGAAGCAGTTGATGACGGTGGTACCGGAGGCGTTTTCGCAGCTCTGGAACAGCTGCGTCACGGTCTGGTGGCCGAGCAGGTTGAAGATGTCCGCCGTGAACGTGAACTTGTGATCCAGGAAGGCCGGGATCCAGGCTGCACTCAGGTTGATGTTGTAGGTCCAGGGATTGCGACCGTACGAACCACGCGGGGCGGGCTTGCCGTTGCACCAGAAGTACGCCGCACCGTAACCCACCGGGTCACCACCGGCCGAGAGCGGACGTGCACCGATACAGCTGATCGGGGTGCCGGAGGTGATGCGCGTCACCGTGGAGAAGCGCCACTCTTCGGTCGGCTGGTACACGCCCAGGATGCGCAACTGGTGCGTCTGGTCGTTGGCCAGCGGGCCGTTGGTGTTCTCCATCAGCTCAGGCGCATCCCAGCTTTCCGTCGTGGACACGTCGGCCTGCACGATGTCGGAGTCGAGCTGACCTTCCGAGTTGCCGTAGCTGCGCGAGAAGGTGTACTCGAACTTGCCGTACCACTTGTCGCTGAACTGATGCTCGGCATAGAAGTCGATCATGTAGTACTGGCGCTTGGCCTTCGGCTCGCCGATTTCACGTGCGGTCAGCGGGACGCTCAGGTACTGGCCCGGTGCCGGCGACAGCGTGAAGGTGGCGCCATTGCCCGGGTTGTACAGCCAGCAACCGGTACTGGCGGCGAGGCCGGCGGCGACCTGGTCGTGCAGGCCGTTCGCATCGCCCCATGCCTGCAGCGGACGGGAGTCGCAGGTATCGTCGATCAGGTTGCGCAGGACGCGGTACATCGTCTTGACGCCGACGGTCCAGTTGTTCGCCAGCTGCTTGTCGGCACCGAGGATGAACTCATCCTGGTAGTAGGTCTTGAGGTTCTGGACCGAAACCGTCTTCGCATCCGGCGGCGTACCGTTGGCACCGTTGTTGTAGAACGTCTGCGAGTACGGAGCGCCCGTGCTGATGCCCGTCGGCACACCCGTGGTCGGGTCGATGCCGGTGAAGCTGTAGTAGTTGGACGGGAAGGTCGACGGACCGGCACCACGCACGGCCACCGAGGTCGGCAGACCCAGGTGGTAACGACCGGCGTTGCCGTACACCTTCAGCGAGCTGTCACCGTAGACGTCCCAGGAGAAGCCCAGGCGCGGATCGAGCTGGTTGCGCTCCTTGGCATACGCCTGGCCGACACCGTTGTAGTTGGTGAACTGCTCATTGCGCAGGCCGATGATCGCGATCCAGCGGTCGGTGATCTGCCAGGTGTCTTCAATGTACTGCGAGCGCTGTGCCGTGCGAGCCGAGGTACCCGTGCTCAGGCCGGTCGATTCGACGTAGTAACCGTTCGCGAAGTCAGCCGGGTTGTAGAGGTTCGGATTCAGGCCCAGGTTGATCAGGCGGTTGACGATGGCCGAGCCATCACCCACGTCGAAGTAGCGATACTGCGTGCCGGCCACCGGTGCGGAACCCCACGTCGCGCGCAGCGAGTAGTTATCCATACCCAGCTTGATGCTGTGGCTGGCAATGCGGTAGTCGATGTTGAAACTCCAGCCGGAGGTGCTGTCCTTCGAGCCAGGCATCAGGGTGGTGGTGTTACCGAACTGGCAGCTCGGCGCCGGGTTGGTGGCGGCGATCGCGCGGTTGTCGACGATGGACGGGCAGGGCGTGCCGCCCAGGCCGGTGATCGTCTGCACGTGATCCGAGTTGCTCTTGCCGTACATCGCGTTGATGGTCAGGTCATCGGTGATGTAACCGGTGTAACGACCGATGTAGACATTACCGCCGGGCGTCGCGTTGGTCTGCGTGCCGTTGTAGTTCTTCGTGTACTGGTGACCAAGGTAACCCATGGTCTGCATGGTGTTGTAGTTGTACTGGTAGATCTGCGAATCCGTCTGCTCGTTATCACCCGTGGCGGTGAATTCGAGGATGTGGTTATCGGTGATGTTCCAGTTGAACTTGTACAGATAACGGGTCGTCTTGTTCGTGTCGTTCTGGATCGTCGAGCCGGCGGTCTTGGGCGTCCACGCGGTATCGGTCGAACGGATCCAGTCGGCGGCGGCGAAGAAGAACAACTTGTCCTTGATCAGCGGGCCGCCGATCGAGCCGGAGTACTGCAGCTCGTTGCGATCGTCACCGGCAAAGCCGTTGCCGCGCTGGTACAGCGTGCCGTTGCGCAGGTAGACGCTACGCGGGGTCTGGGCCAGCTGTTCCGGTGCCCACAGCACCTGGAGGTCGCCCTTCCACGTGTTGGTACCGCTCTTGGTCACGACGTTGATCACGCCGCCGGTCGAACGACCGTATTCCGCACCGTAACCGCCGATCAGCACCTGCGTCTGGTCGATGGCGTCATACGGAAGCTGACGTGAGCTCACGCCGGTCAGCGGGTTGGTGATCGAGAAGCCGTTGACGTAGTACGCGTTTTCCGATGCGGACGAACCGCCGAAGGACAGCGCGTTGCCGTAGCCGCGTGCCGCCGGGGTGGTGCCCGGTGCGAGCAGCGCGATCGAGCTGATCGACTGGCGCGCGATTGGCAGCTTGGCCAGCTGGTCGGCGTTGATGACAGCGCGTGAGTCGACCGACGATACGTCGATCGCGGGCAGTGCATTGCCGACGACCTGGACGGCGCCAAGATTCGTTGCGTTGGCGGCGGGCGAGATGTTGAAGGACACCTCGGTACCGCTGCTGATGCTGGTCTGTACGCCGGTACGGGAGTCGACCTGCTTGCCGTCCTTCAGGAGGCTAACGGTGTAGACACCGATAGGCAGCGACGGGGCGCGGTAGCGGCCTGCCGAGTCAGTCGTCAGGTCACGCTTGAAACCCGTCTGCGAGTTTTCAATGTGGATGGTCTCCCCGGGTTCTGCCTGACCGAAGATCGTGCCGGTGGCGTTGGACTGAGCCAACGTGATGCCACTGGCAAGGGTCAGGCAAAGGCCCACGGCGAGCGCGAGCCGGCTTCGCTGCGGCGCGATCCGACCAGAGCGATTTGCGTTGTTGAAGTTCATGGTCAACCTCGGTTGATGATGTTGTTCTGCGCCAAGCACGGAGGTCATGCATCGAACCGGAATTGCGCCCACGACAAAGACGCGCCCGGACGCTGAATCTGCTCCCGGCGACGCCTGCCCTGGTAGAAATGCTCCCCCGATTCGTCCGGATGTCCCCACACCCGGGAACCACACAAACGGTCTTCGTCTATGACTTGTGGCCCGATGTCGAAGCTACGAACGGGACATTTGTTATGCAACGGTTATGGCGTGAAGGCTAATTGTTGCGAGTGCCGTTTTGGCGCGAAAAATGCGCATCAAGTAATTACGGAAGAGAGCGCATCAAGCTACGAATAGGGCGAGCAACCACAGCTTGGCGTCAGCTTGCGGTGATTAGTTGCGTTTAGCCGGGGTAATTAGTTTCGATCAGCTGACGCCGCGCTTTCGCGTTCGGCGCAATCGTGAAAACCCTGCATGCAGTAGTTAACTGCCATCTGAACGAGAACACTTTCAGATGCAATTTTTCTGCAATTTGGCGGGTGTCGGATAGCGCCTGTTTAGACGTCCGAACGAAAAACGGAGCCCCGAAGGACTCCGTTGCTTGCGCCAGGCTTGCGGGTCGATCAGTAGCGCGGCACGCTCGGATCGACGTCGGCAGCCCAGGCGTCCATGCCGCCTTCGACGTTGTAGACCTGCGTAAAACCATGCGCTGCGAAACGCTCGGCCACGCCGCGGCTGGAAACGCCGTGGTGGCAGATGAACGCGATGGGCGTGTCCTTGGGCAGGGCAGCAAGCGCTTCATAGCCCTCGTCGTCCAGCACGCGGGCCTGCGGCAGCGGGGCAGCCTGGGCGCGGCCGTGGGCCGGGCGGACGTCGACCAGCACCAGGTCGCCGGCAGCGAGCCGGGCCTGCAGTTCCTGCACCGTCAGCGAGCGGATGTCCTGGGCGCCCGGGAACTTCAGGCTCAGGCCCTCACCCTGCACGGTGGACACCCAGTCGATCACGATGCCCTTGGCACGCTGGGCGCTGCCCGGGTCGAAGTGGACGGTCAGGCCGTTGCTCGTTGCCACGATATCGTGGTCGCCGGGCGGTGCCAGTTGGAACCCGGCGCTATGGTCGGGACCGATTTCCAGATGCAGGGCCAGGCCCTGGGCGTTGGCGGTGCCCTGACGGATGGCTTCGGCGGCCTTGTCGGTGATGGTGATTTCCGGCGCCGTGCGGTCCGGGGCGGTGGCGCCGAACAGCGTGTGCAGCTCGCCGCTACCGTACATCTGACGAATGATGTCCGCGCCACCGACCAGCTCGCCCTCCACGTACAGCTGCGGAATGGTCGGCCAGTCGCCGTAAGCCTTGATGCCCTCGCGGATTTCCGGGTCCTCCAGCACGTTGACCGTGTGGTAGTCCGGCAGCAGCTCGTTGAGCGTGTTGGTGGCCGCCGCGGAGAAGCCGCACATCGGCTGGGAGCGCGTGCCTTTCATGAACAGCACCACGCGGTGGTTCTTGAGCAGGGATTCGATACGTTCGCGGGTGGTGCTGTCGAGGGACATGGAGGGCTCCAGTGGGATTCCTTAATTGTAGCCCTTCGATGTGCTGGCGGCTTCGCCACGGATCAAGGACCCCGCCTGCTCCGGAGGGGTCTCCCGGGTGCTGAGATGCCCGGCGCTCAGGCCGCCGACTTCAGTTCATCGAGTCGGCGCTGGCGCCGGGCCAGCGGGGCCAGCGCCAGTCCCGCGGCGGCCGATGGCCATACCAGCTCCCGGCTGGCGCGCCCCAGGGCCGCAGGCTGCTCGCTCCAGTGGATCAGCTCCATGGCGCCGGTGTTGTCCTCGACGAGGGCCGTGCAGTGCTCCACCCAGTCGCCGTCGTTGAGGTACAGCACGCCGTCCATGTCGCGCACGTGGCCGAAATGGATATGGCCGCAGATGTGGCCGTCGATGCCGCGCGCGCGCGCGTCGTCGGCGACGCGTTGCTCGTAGGCGCGGATGTACGCCAGCGCCTTGCCGATATGCGATTTGACGATGATCGACAGCGGCAGATAAGGCATGGCGAGCCGGCGCCGCATGGCGTGCACGCGTCGGTTCGTCCAGCAAATAAAGCGGTGCATGGCTTCACCCAGATGCAGCATCCAGGTGCGGCCCACGTGCTCCGGGTCGAATTCGTCACCGTGGCTGACGCGGTAGCGCCGGCCGTCGGCCCCTTCGTGGATGGCATCGAGGGCGATGCGTACGCCGCCGAAACTCTGTCCGGCGAGACCTCGCATCGGTGCATCGTGGTTGCCTGGAATGTAGGTGACCTCGACGCCGCGCCTGGCCATGTCCAGCACTTCGGCCAGGACCGCGCTGTGGTCGGCATGCCACCACGAGCGGCGCGCCAGGGCTTCCATGTCGACGATATCGCCGACCAGATAGAGCTTTTCGCAACGAAGCTTGCGCAGGAAGTCGAGCAGGTAGCCGGCCTTGCAGTCTGGCGTGCCCAGATGCACGTCGGAGATGAAGGCGCTGCGGCAGTGGAGGTGCGCCATGACGGAATCTCCCGGTTGATCCGGGACGTCAGTTTGGTGGCGCGGTTATGCGATTGCGTGGCCGGGAGGTTTCAGTGGCGTTGCGGCTGGCGCGCCGGAGGCGCGGAACGGTGAACGGTGAACGGTGAACAGTAAACGGTAAGGGCGGAAAGGCGTGCAAGCTGGGCGGGCGCTGCTTTTCTCCGTTTACTGTTCACAGCTCCGCGCAGCGGGCGACCTCACAGCTCGCGCAGCGAGCGACCTCACGCACCGCCGAGCGCCCGTGCCGCCAACGGAGCGATGACCTGGGTCCACAGCGTGTACTGCCGGCCCGAGGGATGCAGGCCGTCATCGGCCAGCAGGTCCACCTGTTCGCGCGAGATGGGCGTGATGTCGGCCCACATTGCGCCGGTATTCACCGCGATCTCGCGCGCCACGTCATTGAACGCATCCAGTTCGACAGCGATGCGCGCGGTATCACGACCACTACCGGCCGCAAAGGTCGTCGTACCCCAGTCGGGGATCGACACAACCAGCACGCGTGAGGGTCGCTGACCGGCCAGTGCCACGGCATCGGCAAACAACTCACCGAACTGCATCCGGTATTCGTCCAGCGGACGACCGCGGTACTGATTATTGACGCCGATCAACAGGCTCACCAGATCGTAAGGTGGCGCAAAGCGCGCCACCTCCATGGCAGCGGCGAGTTCGTCGGTGGTCCAGCCCGTGGTGGCGATGATGCGGGGGCGATCGATGCCGATGCCCTGGCGACGCAGCGATGCCACCAGTTGTTCCGGCCAGCGTTGCGATTCGGGGACGCCTTCGCCAATCGTGTACGAATCGCCCAGCGCGAGGTAACGCAATATCGGGCTCACGCGAAGGCGAGCGAGGTCTGATCCGCCGCCATGCGTTCGAGCACGCGCTCGATGCGCACAAACACTTCGCGCATCTGGTCCGCCGGCGGCAGCAAGGTCAGTCGCAGGTGGCGGCTGTGCGGCACATTGAAGCTGCTGCCCGGCACGACCAGCACCGACTCTTCTTCCAGCAGGCGCAATGCGAAGGCGTTGTCATCGAATTCGGGAATGCGGTCGGCACGCACGCGCGGGAAGGCATACAGCGCGCCGCCCGGCGTTACCAGGTCGAGATACTGGCTTGCGGCAACGCCTTCGAGAATCATGCGACGCGCTTCATGCAGGCGACCGCCTGGCTGCGTGAGCGAGTTGATCGTCGGCGCGGACTGCAGTGCGGGACGCACTGCCCATTGCGCAGTCACGTTGGCGCACAGGCGCAGCGCGGCCAGCAATTGCAGGGCGTCGCGATAGTCCGTGGTGCGCGCCGGGTCACCGGACAGGCTCATCCAGCCCACGCGATAACCGCAGGCGCGATGCACCTTGCTCAGGCCGCCGAAACTCACGCACGGCACATCGCCGGCCACCTCGGCCAGCGGATGGAAGCTGGCGCCATCGAAGAGGATTTCGTCGTAGATCTCGTCGCTCAGCAGCAGCAGGCGATGGCGCGCCGCGATGGCGACGATCTGTTCCAGCAGCGGACGCGGGTAGACGGCACCCGTGGGATTGTTGGGATTGATCAGCACGATCGCGCGCGTGCGCGGGCTGATCAGCGACTCGATTTCGGCCGGATCGGGCAGATGGCCATTCTCGGCAAGGCAGCGGTAATAGCGCGGCTTGCCGTCATTAAGAATGGTGGCCGCGCTCCAGAGCGGGTAATCGGGGCTCGGCAGCAGCACTTCGTCGCCGGGCTGGAGCAAGGCGCGCAGGCTCAGGTCGATCAGTTCGCTGACGCCGTTGCCCACGAAGATGCGCTCGACATCCACGCCGCGCGCGCCACGGAACCGCTGCTGGGCAGCGATGGCTTCCCGGGCTTCTTCCAGGCCCTGCTCGTGACCGTAGGCCTCGCTGTCGTGCAGGTGGGCGGCGATGGCTTCACGCAGATGGGCCGGGGTGTCAAAACCATAGCGACCGGGATTGCCGATATTGAGCTTGATGATCGGCAGGCCGGCGGCTTCCAGTTCACGTGAGCGACGCGTGAGGGCACCGCGGATTTCATAGCGGACGTCCGCCAGGTGCGCGCTGGGTTTGATCGAGGCCAAAGTGAGGATCCTTCGTTTTTAGGCTTGCGGCCCGCGCCGGGGCGGCCTGGGGGCTGGTCAGCATGCTAGCAGCGTCATCCGGCACCCGCGAGACGACAAGCGATTTACATCGCACGTTGTCAGCCAAATGCCAGAGGTTCGGCGCGGCAAGGCCCGATAGTACGAATGGCGTGGGATGTGGCAGGGCCCCTGCCACCCGATGGATTCCGACCGGCGCGCCGTCAGGGCATAATCGCCGGCCATGAGTGAGGCCGAGACCATTGAACGTCTGCGCCGGGTCGGTTGGCGCGGCGATGCCCTGCCGGGCGGCGGCCTGCGGCTGGCCCGCGTGGTCGCCCAGCACCGCGCCGGCTATGAGCTGCACGATGGCGTCAGCCTGTTCGGGGCACAGCCGGCGGGCCATTTCCTGAAGCGAACCCTCGATCCGTCCGAACGCCCGGCCGTTGGGGATTTCGTGGAAGTCGAGCCGGGTAGCCCGCCGCATATCTCCAAGGTGCTGCCCCGGCGTACCGTGCTGTCGCGCGCGGCGGCTGGCGAGCGTTACGAACGTCAGGTCATCGCGACCAACATCGACTACGTGTTCGTCCTGACCGGCCTCGACGGCGATTTCAATCCGGCACGCATCGAGCGCTACCTCTCGCTGATCGAAGATTCGGGCGCCCAGCCTGTCGTGCTCCTTAGCAAGCTCGACACCCGTGCTGACGGTGCGGAATTGATTGAAACGCTGCGAGCCCGATTGCCGGCTGGCACGCCCGTGCACGCCATCAATGGCAAGGACCCGGCATCCGTGGCGATCCTGGCGCAGTACCTCCAGCCTGGCGACAGTGCCGTGCTTGTGGGCTCCTCCGGTGCGGGCAAATCCACGCTCACCAACACCCTGCTGGGCGATGAGCGCATGGCGACCAGTGCGGTGCGCGCCCACGACAGCCGTGGGCGACACACCACGACGCATCGCGCTTTGCTGCAACTGCCTACGGGTGGCTGCCTGATCGACACGCCCGGCATGCGCGAGCTCAAGCTGACCGGCGAGGAAAACCTCGACCTGTTCGCCGATATCGAAGCCCTGGCCGAAACCTGCCGGTTCGCCGATTGCGGGCATGGCAGCGAGCCGGGCTGTGCGGTGCAAACGGCGCTGGACAACGGTGAACTGTCCGCCGAGCGCTGGCGCAATTACCTGAAACTTCGCGACGAGCGCGAGGAACAGGCGGCCACGCTCGAGGCCCGCTTGCGACGCCAGCGCGGGGGCCGTCCCCCGACGCGGCCGCATGCGCACCGTGGTTCGCGCGACCGCGAGTAAGTACGCTCCACGGGTCAACGGAGGAAGGCATGAACGCACCAGCCACGCTTGCACCCGACATCCAACGCTACGCTGACCTGGACAAGCGCCTGCTCGGCGCGTGCAAGTCCATTCGCATCCTTTCCTCCGTGGCGTGGCCCGCCACGCTGGAAAACCGGATGATCGAGGAGTTTGCGCGGGGGCAGTTCTCGTTGCCGCAGGTGTACTACCACGCACCGGATTTCTCCGAAGTGCGCGCGGAGCTGGCCGCGATCGAGGCTGAGGCCGGGCACGACGATCCCCTGGGCGAATACCTTTGCCGGACCGCCGAATCCTGGCGCATTGCGGCCGAAATGCTCGAGGCGGTCGGCACGCATGACGTGACTCTGCGCTCGATCTCCCTGTACGGCCGGCCCGGCGATGCCATTCCCGGCAGCGACCGGAGCAACCTGGATGCGGCGCGCTATTTCGTCGAATTGTCCGATGAGCTGGGCTCGGACCTGCTGTCCGACGACGTCACCAACGATATTCCTGCCGATGTGTTGCGCGCGGACCTGACCCAGTCGCTCGACGATTTTTTCGGCGCCGGCACGATCAGCGTCGAAGTGGACGATGAACTCACCGCCAAGGCCGCCGCCGGTGCCACGCGCATTCGCCTGCGCGGCGGCACGACCTTCAGCGGCTACGACAAGCACCAGCTGCTGGCCCACGAGGCCTTCGTCCATTCGTTGACCGCCCTCAACGGCCGGGAGCAGCCCGTGCTCGCTTCGCTGGCGCGGACATCACCGCGCGTCACGGCGACCCAGGAAGGCCTGGCTGTGTTTGCCGAGCTCATGTCCGGCGCCATCGACATTTCCCGCCTCAAACGCATCAGCCTGCGCATCCTTGCCATCGACATGGCGCTCAATGGCGCCGATTTCGTCGAGGTCTACAAGTTCTTCAAGGGTTGCGGCCAGTCGACCGGTGACAGCTTCCACTCGGCGCAGCGCGTGTTTCGTGGCGTGCCACCGGATGGTGGCGCGGCGTTCGCCAAGGACAACGTTTACCTGAGCGGGCTGCTCACGGTTCACACCTTTTTCCGCTGGGCGTTCAAGCAACAGCGCATGGACATGTTGCGGCAACTCTTTGCCGGAAAGCTCGCCCTGCATGACGTGATCAGCCTGCAGCCCCATTTCGAATCGGGTGTAATAGCGCAACCCCGCTGGCTTCCGCCCTGGATGCAGCATGCGCACGGGCTGGCCGGGAAGCTCGCCTTTTCCCTGTTCATCAACCGCATCCACATGGGACGCGTACAGGCGGAATCGCTGTCGCTCAGCCTGTAAGGGGCGAAAAAAACCGGCACACGAGGGTGCCGGTTGCCATGACCAAGATGGTCAGAAACGTGTTGCCGGTGAGCATCCGGTCCTGGCCGGCCGGTTGAGGCCGTCGAAGGGTGCTCGCAGATCCGGCGGTGGCGTGCGTGATGCGCCCGCCTCGAAGGCGCCGCGCCAGCCGTCAAGCATCGTATCCAGACCCACCCTATCGGCAGGACGGTGACGGGCTTTAGCGACGACGTTGCCGTCTTTCCACCGGAAGCGATTCGGCCCTGCTCCTGCGACCTCATGTCGCAGCTTCTTTCGTGCCGCAATGCAACATGCGATGTAATTCAGCAGGCTCCAGCTGTCGGTTGACTGAGCGTCGTTTGCGCAACGCAGGCGTATGGACAAGGCATGGCCTTACGCAGTGTTAACATCGCGAAATACCGCTATTCGCGGCCCTCTATCCCCCTTCAGATAGCGCATCCCATGGCCCTCCCCGAAGAACTTCGCCTCGCCGCCCTCGAATACCACCGCCAGCCGCGCCCCGGAAAGATCAAGGTCACCGCGACCAAGGCGATGGTGACCCAGCGCGATCTGTCGCTGGCCTATTCGCCGGGCGTTGCCTACGCCTGCGAAGCGATCGTCGAGGACCCCAATGCCGCCAGCGAAATGACCGCGCGCGGCAACCTGGTGGCCGTGATCACCAATGGCACCGCCGTGCTGGGCCTGGGCGACATCGGCCCGCTGGCCGGCAAGCCGGTGATGGAAGGCAAGGGCGTGCTGTTCCAGAAGTTCGCCGGCATCGATGTGTTCGACATCGAGATCAATGAGCGCGACCCGGACAAGCTGGTCGACATCATTGCCAGCCTCGAACCGACGTTCGGCGGCATCAACCTTGAGGACATCAAGGCGCCGGAGTGCTTCATCGTCGAGCGCAAGCTGCGCGAGCGCATGAAGATCCCGGTATTCCACGATGACCAGCACGGCACCGCGATCATCGTGGGTGCCGCCGTGACCAACGCGCTGGAAGTGGTCGGCAAGAAATTTGAAGACGTGAAGCTCGCCACCGCCGGTGCCGGCGCGGCCGGCATCGCCTGCCTGGACATGCTGGTGGCGCTGGGCCTGAAGCCCGAGAACATCCTGGCCTACGATCGCGAAGGCGTGCTTTACACCGGCCGTGACCACATGGACCCGGACAAGCAGCGCTACGCCCGTGACACCAAGGCGCGCACGCTGGCTGAAATCGTCGAGGGCGCCGACATCTTCCTGGGCCTGTCCGCCGGTGGCGTGCTCAAGCCGGAGATGGTCGCCACGATGGCCGACAAGCCGATCATCCTGGCGCTGGCCAACCCGAACCCGGAGATCGCCCCGGAAGAAGCCAGGAAGGTTCGCCCGGACTGCATCATCGCGACGGGTCGCTCGGATTACCCGAACCAGGTCAACAACGCCCTGTGCTTCCCGTACATCTTCCGCGGCGCGCTGGACGTGGGCGCCACGGGCATCAATGAAGCCATGAAGCTCGCCTGCGTGCGCGCCATCGCCGAGCTGGCCCGCATGGAAGCCGGCGACCTGGCGAGCGCCTACGGCGGTGACGTGCCGACCTTCGGCGTGGATTATTTGATCCCGCGTCCGTTCGATCCGCGCCTGCTGGTGATGCTGGCGCCGGCCGTGGCGCAGGCCGCCATGGATTCGGGCGTCGCCACGCGCCCGATCGCCGACATGGACGTGTACAAGGAAAAGCTGGGCCAGTTCATCTACCGCACCGGCCTGCTGATGAAGCCGGTGTACGAGCGCGCCCGTGCTGATCGCAAGCGCGTGGTTTACGCCGAGGGCGAGGAAGAGACCGTATTGCGCGCGGTGCAGACGGTGATCGACGAGCGTCTGGCGTTCCCGATCCTGATCGGCCGTCCGGACGTGATCGAAACCCGCATCCAGCGCCTGGGTCTGCGCATGAAGCCCGGCGTGGATTTCGAGCTGACCAACATCAATGACGATCCGCGTTTCAACGACTACTGGCAGCAGTACCACGCGCTGACCGAGCGTCGCGGCGTGTCGCCGGCAGCGGCGAAGAACCTGCTGCGTTCGCGCCCGACGCTGATCGCCTCGCTGATGGTCGAGCGCGGTGAAGCGGACGCGATGATCTGCGGCCTGGTCGGTCGCTTCCACAAGAAGCTTGGCTACATGCGCAGCGTGTTCGGCCTGGATCCGGGCGTGTCCTGCACGTCGGCGATGACGGGCGTCATCAACGACCAGGGCGCGTGGTTCTTCCTCGACACCCACGTGCAGGTCGATCCCACCGCCGAACAGATCGCCGAAGCCACGCTGCAGGCCAGCTACCGCCTGAAGCTGTTCGGCATCGAGCCGAAGGTCGCGCTGCTGTCGCATTCGAACTACGGCAGCCACGAAAACGCCAGCGCGGCAAAGATGCGCAAGGTGTACGAGCTGCTGAAGAATCGCGTGCCCAAGCTCGAGATCGACGGTGAGATGCAGGCCGACACGGCATGGGACGAGGGCCTGCGCACGCGCATGTTCCCGAATACCACGCTGACGGGCCGCGCGAATCTGTTCGTGATGCCGAATCTCGATGCCGCCAACATCACGTACAACATGGTGCGCGTGATGACGGACGGCGTGGCGATCGGTCCCATCCTGATGGGTATCGACAAGCCGGCTCACATCCTCACGCCGGCGTCGACACCGCGCCGCGTGGTCAACATGACGGCGATTGCCGCCGTGGATGCGCAGATCCGCGCTGTGCGGGGGTAGCCCGCGCCGGTGGCGCGGGCGGTGAGGTCGCCAGCTTCGCTGGCTGTGAACAGTAAACAGTAAGAGCGGGCTCGGCATCTTGCAGCGACGCTCCCTGCTTTTACCGTTCACCGTTTACAGCCCGCGCCAGCGGGCGACTTCACAGCGAGCGCAGCGAGCGGCCCCCCGCGCCCGCCAGACCACTGTCGCCAAAACGCTGTACCCCCACCAGTTTCCCGCCGACCATTCGCGGAGCACCCCCAGCGGGCGCTCCAACATGCGGTTCCGCATGGCAAAGCAAATTGTCGGCCAGCCCTCCAGAGGGCTAAACTCAGGCGTTCACCCGCGCTCCCCCAGCGCCGGGCATTCACCAGCTTTGCGCCGCCAGGCGCCGCGGAGAAGTTATGGATCAGCTCGACGATATCCTCCACCAGGACCTCGATCCCACCGAAACCCAGGAATGGGTCGACTCGCTCAATGCGGTCATCAATCACGATGGCACCGAGCGTGCGCATTACCTGCTGGAGAAGCTGGTCGATTCCACGCGTCGCGCGGGCGGCTACCTGCCGTTCAATCCGACCACCGAATACGTCAACACCATCCCGTCCAGCAAGGAGGCCAAGAGCCCCGGCGATGCGGCGATGGAATGGCGTATCCGTACGCTGGTCCGCTGGAACGCGATGGCGATGGTGGTGCGTGCAAACCGCAAGCCCGGTGAGCTGGGCGGCCATATCGCCAGCTTCGCTTCGTCGGCCACGCTGTATGACGTCGGCTTCAATCATTTCTGGCGCGCACCGAGTGCCGAGCATCCGGGCGACCTGGTGTTCCATCAGGGCCATTCGAGCCCGGGCATCTATGCCCGCTCGTTCCTGGAAGGCCGCATCAGCGAAGAGCAGCTGGATCTGTTCCGCATGGAAGTGGCCGGTCACGGCAAGGGCCTGTCTTCGTACCCGCATCCGTGGCTGATGCCCGATTACTGGCAGGTGCCGACGGTGTCGATGGGCCTCGGCCCGATCCAGGCCATCTACCAGGCGCAGTTCTGGAAGTACCTCGAGCATCGCGGCCTGATCCCCAAGAGCGACCGGAAGATCTGGTGCTTCATGGGCGACGGCGAAACCGACGAGCCCGAATCCCTCGGCGCGATCTCGCTGGCCGGCCGCGAAGGCCTGGACAACCTGATCTTCGTGATCAACTGCAACCTGCAGCGCCTGGACGGTCCGGTGCGCGGCAACGGCAAGATCATCCAGGAACTCGAAGGCGTGTTCCGTGGCGCCGGCTGGAACGCCATCAAGGTGGTCTGGGGCAGCTACTGGGATCCGCTCCTGGCGCGCGATACCACCGGCACGCTGCGCAAGCTGATGATGGAAACCGTCGACGGCGAGTACCAGGCCTGCAAGGCCTTCGGTGGCGCTTACACGCGCGAGCACTTCTTCAACAAGTATCCGGAAACCGCGCAGCTGGTCGCCAACCTGTCCGATGACGACATCTGGCGCCTGAACCGCGGTGGGCACGATCCGCACAAGGTGTACGCCGCCTACAACCAGGCCGTGAACACCAAGGGCATGCCGACCGTGATCCTGGCCAAGACGGTCAAGGGCTATGGCATGGGCGCCGCCGGCGAGTCGCAGAACCCGACGCACCAGCAGAAGAAGCTGGACGACGAGGCCGTGCGCCACTTCCGCGACCGCTTCAACATCCCGGTGCCGGACGACCAGCTCAAGGACGTGCCGTACTACCACCCGGGCAAGGATTCGCCGGAAGTGCAGTACATGATGGAGCGTCGCCGTTCGCTCGGCGGTTCGCTGCCGCAGCGTCGTCGTACGTCCGATGTGAAGCTCAAGGCGCCGGAACTGTCGGCGTTCGAGCAGATCACCAAGGGCAGCGGCGATCGCGAGATATCCACGACCATGGCACTCGTCCGTGGCATGAACCTGATGCTGCGCGACAAGCAGATCGGAGAGCGCATCGTGCCGATCGTGGCCGACGAAGCGCGCACGTTCGGCATGGAAGGCATGTTCCGTCAGATCGGCATCTACGCGCCGTTCGGCCAGAAGTACCGCCCGCAGGACGCCGACCAGCTGCTGTACTACCGCGAAGACCAGAAGGGCCAGGTGCTGCAGGAAGGCATCTCCGAGGCCGGCGGCATGGCCGCCTGGATGGCTGCGGCGACGAGCTACAGCATCAGCAACGTGCCGATGCTGCCGTTCTTCGTGTACTACTCGATGTTCGGTTTCCAGCGCATCGGCGATCTGGCCTGGGCGGCGGGCGACATGCGTGCGCGCGGCTTCCTGATCGGCGGCACCGCCGGTCGTACGACGATCAATGGTGAAGGCCTGCAGCACGAAGACGGTCATTCGCACCTGCTTTCCGGCGCGATCCCGAGCGTGAAGTCGTATGACCCGACCTTCTCCTACGAAGTGGCGGTGATCATGCAGGACGGCACGCGCCGCATGCTGCAGGAGCAGGAGGATGTGTACTACTACATCACCGTGATGAACGAGAACTACACCCACCCGGATATGCCGCAGGGCGCCGAGGAGGGCATCATCAAGGGCATGTACCTGTTCAAGGACGCCGGCAAGCCGAAGAAGGGCGAGCCGCGCGTGCAGCTGCTGGGTTCGGGCACCATCCTGCGTGAAGTCATCGCCGCGGCCGAGCTGCTGGAGAAAGATTTCGGTGTTACCGCCGACATCTGGTCCTGCCCGAGCTTCAGCGAACTGCGTCGCGAAGGTTTCGACGCCGAGCGCTGGAACCGCCTGCATCCGGAAGCCGATCAGCGCGTGCCGTACGTCACCGGCCTGCTGCAGGATCGTCAGGGTCCGGCCGTGGCCGCCACGGATTACGTGCGCGAATACGCCGACCAGATCCGCGCGTTCATCCCCGATGGTAAGCACTACACCGTGCTGGGTACGGACGGATACGGCCGCAGCGACACGCGTGCGCATTTGCGAGGCTTCTTCGAAGTCGACCGTTACTGGATCGCCCACGCTGCACTCGCTGCGCTGGCGAAGGAAGGCAAGGTCAATCCGAAGGATGTCAGCCGCGCCATCAAGACCTACAAGCTGGATCCGGACAAGCCGAACCCGCTGTACGTCTGATGCGTTGCATCGCTAAAAAAGAAACCCGCCGTCATGGCGGGTTTCTTTTTGCGCGTGAGATGGGCCTGTCGGCAGCCCTTCGTCAGGCATCCGTGCCGTGTCAGTCGTCGTCGCGACTGCGGAACAGGTGGCGCAAGGCGAAGAACGCGCCGACGGTACCGACGACGATGGCGGCGGTAGCGCCGGGATGACGCGCGACCTGGCGACGCAGGCGGCGGTACTGGTAATTCGCTTCGTCCGCGAAATCCTCGGCGGCATGCGTCATGCGTCGCGCATAGTCATTGCCATTGCGCCCAAAACGACGCCGCGCTTCGCGGCCGGCTTCGCGCCCGCGTTCCATCAGGGATTCCGCACGATCACCGGCTTCGCTGGCGTAATGATGTGCGCGTTCGCGCAGGTGTTCACCCACGCCATTCATGGTGCTTTCCAGATCGCGGTTTCGGGCCATGTCGTGCCTCCTCTGTCCAACAGGCCTTTCAAACTGCCAGTGGAGGCGTGACCCCGGTGTAAACGCTGCCCGGCTCGTTCAGCTGCGAGCCTTATCCGTGAAAAGCGAGCCAAAAAAGCGGCCTCTGGCAGGCTTCGTCAGCGCAACTCGGCGGAGATGGCCGGTGCCTGCAACTTCCGGATCAGCCATCCCACTGCGACGACGAAAACCACGCCACCCAACAGCGAGCCGATCATCTCTCCCAAGGCGAATCCCCGGATCATCGGATACAGCAGTTCGGCATCGCCCGGAGGCATCATGGAACGCTGGTAATCCATCGAATCCTGGAAGTAGTACGCCTGTACACCGACGTAAAACAGCAGCCACACGCCGTCGATCGCAAGCAGGGTGACCGTCAGGATTCGCCCGACGCGTCGACGCCACAACAGGCCCAGGCCGGCGAGTGCATGGATCACACACCACCCGGCCATCGAGCCGAAGACGGTGGTCATGTGATGCATGAACCAGAGGCTGATGGGAGGCATGGGCGCGGGATGCATGCCGTCTTTCATCAGCTGGGCCTGCGATTCGAGCATTATCCTGTCAAACGGCAAGATGCCAAAGACGAAGGTGAACAGCAGAAAAAACACCATGCCCAGCGCGCCGATACCGAAGAAACTCCAGCCGGTCGCGGTGAGCAGAACAGAGCGCGCCGGGCGCGTGATGTGGACAACGTCGGACACAGGCCTTCCCCCCGAATGGCTCCGGCAAGCATGCCTGAGCGACGCCCGTCTGGCGAGGGTCAGAAGATCTCGGCGATGCAGCAACGCAGGCTTCCGCCCGCCTTCTCGATTTCGTCCAGTGGCACGGTACCGATGCGGAAGCCCGCGCATTCCAGCAGCGCACGCTGTGCATTCTCAAGCGAACGTCCGGCGGTGTCGCTCATCCACACGCGCTCGCTCGACAGGGCGATGGCATTGCCGGCATAGGCGCGTTTTTGCGCGGCATCGAGCTGCACGACATGGGGTGCATAGGCTTCCGCGATGGCGTCGGGCACATCGACGGATGCGAATCCGTCTTTCGCGATTATCGCGGCCCGGCCTGCCAGCACGGCCAGCACGACATTGGTGTGGTACTCGCCTGGCGCCAGCCGGAAGCAGAACGTCATCCGCAAGCCAAATGCCTCATGCATGGCGCGCGCGCCGGCTTCATCGCAGCGCTCACTCAGTCCGCAGAAACCGACGCCGCGCGCACGGTCGATGACCATCGAGCCGGTCAGTTCGGCGACAAGATCGTCGCGCGAGGAAAGATCGATTTCTGTATAGCCAAGGACGTTGCGGAAGAAGCTGCGGATATCGCCACGTTCGGCTTCGGTGCGTCGAATCGCATGGCGCATGCGACCGACGACGAGCGTGCCCGGCGCTGTCGCGAACACATTGTTCGGGAACAGTGCGTCCGGCGTGGCGGGGTGGCCCGGAAACGTGACCACAGGAAGATCGGTCCGCAAGGCCTGCGCCAACGCCGCATGCTGTGCAAGCGCACGCAGCGGATCCGTGCTGGACTGCATGGCCATGTAGGCATTGTCCTGGGCGCTTTCGGTGGCCAGCGAAAACTCAGCGGGTGAAACGAGAAACGCCGCCTGTGCCGTGGCCAGCCCGAAGGGCGTCGTGTCCAGTTGTCGCCAGGCATCGAGAAACGTGGTCGCGTCAGTCACGAACATGAGGGTTGCCTCTACAGAGTGTCTTCGGCCGGTTGGCTCAGTTCGTTCGGTTCGGCCTGAAGGCGTTGGCGTCGCCGCAACGTGGGGAACATCGCCATCCAGAGCACCACGACGACCAGCGTGCCGAAGCCGCCAATCAGGGTTGCGTTGATCGCGCCCAGCCAGGCGGCAAGCAAGCCGGATTCGAACTCACCCAGCTGGTTGGATGTATTGATGAAGATCGCATTGACCGCGCTGACGCGTCCGCGCATGTCGTCCGGCGTATCGAGCTGCACCAACGCGCCACGGATGACCATGCTGACCATGTCGAAAGCGCCCAATGCAAACAACGCGACCATCGAAAGCCACAGCGTGGACGACACGGCGAACACCAGCGTCGCCAGGCCAAAGCCGGCGACCGACGCAAACATGATCGGCCCGACCTTCCGCTCCAGGCTATGCCGCGTGAGCCAGACCGACATCAGGAGCGCGCCGACGGCCGGGGCTGCGCGCAACAAACCCAGCCCCCACGGGCCGGTATGCAGGATGTCCTTGGCGAAGATCGGCAACAAGGCCGTGGCGCCGCCCAGCAACACGGCGAACAGATCGAGCGAGATGACGCCCAGCACATCCGGGCGCGCGCGGATGAAATGCACGCCGGCAAACAGGGTTTTCAGCGTCGCCGGCTCGCGTCGCGGCGGCACATGGTCGTATCGCAGTCGCGTCATCAGAAGCACGGAGGCGAGGTAAAGCACGCCCGAAACCACATAGACCGTCCCGGGGCCGGCGATGTAAAGCAGGCCGCCCAGGGCGGGGCCCATGATCATGGCCGCCTGTCCCGCCGATCCACTGGCTGCCATGGCGCGCGGCAGGATGCTCGCCGGCACGAGCGCCGGAAGCATCGATTGCATGGCTGGGAACTCGAAGGCCTTGGCGACGCCGATGGTGAAAACCAGGACGAGGATGCTCGCTTCATGGGCCGCATGCATGAGGCTGATGGTGGCCAGCACGACGATGGCGATCAGCTCAAGGACCTGCCCGAGCAAAACAATGCGACGACGTTCGAACTGATCGGCGACATGGCCCGCCGGAAGGGCGAGCAACACGGAAGGAATGAACTGCACCAGGCCGATCAGGCCCAGATCAAGCGCTCGTCCGGTGATCTCGTAGATCTGCCAGCCCACCGCGACGGAGAGCATCTGGAAGCCGAAGCTCGACGCAATGCGCGCAAACCAGAAATGCACGAAGGCCTGGTGCTTGAGCAGCGAGTCGGTGGCGGGTGCGGCAGGGGCAGGGGGCATCGGGATTCCGCATGAGGCCGGCTGGGGCCAAGGGACCGAATTATCGGTGGTGGTACGCGACACGCCTAGCTTGACGCCATCGTGTCATTGCCTTGATCCGGCCTTGCCGGCCGTGCCCCTAGGGTGACGCCAAAGACGTTGACGGGAGAAGATCATGGGGCGATCGGCGGCACATGTGTACACGGAGCCATCGCAGATACAGCATCTGGAGGCGCTGGTGAGCGAATTACCGACCAACGGGCACGTGAATCTGGAACTGAAGGACGGAAGCTCTTGCGAAGGCGTCGTATCGGAGCGTCCGAATGTGCAGGTGTTTCGCGACCCGGATGAAAACGAAGGGATCAATGGCGTCGTGCGCCTGGAGCGTCCGGCCATGCCGGCATGGGAGCGGTTTGTCTGGCTCGACGAGATTGCTCGAGTGATCCACCTGGATTCCACCATGGGCAGTGAGAACTGACAGCGAGCGCTGGTCCAGCGAACGCATCCTTCGCGGCAAGTGTGCACGTACACTTCGCGCATGACCGAGTCCACTGGCCTGACCTACGAATCCTTCAAGCACTGGCGCCGCACGTTCGAGGCGGGCTTTTGGCTGACGCTGTACACCCTCAACGCGCTGTTCAACAGCATCGTTTCCCAGATCGACCACCCGGGTACGCCGGCATGGCAGCCGTGGCTGTGGGAGTGGAGCAGCGCCCTGATGCTGTTGGCGCTGGTGCCGGCCGTCGTGGCATTCGTGCGCCGCTGGCCGTTTCACTTCGACAGCTGGCGCGTTGCCTTGCCGGTGCATCTGCTGGCCAGCATCCCCTACAGCCTTATCCACGTTGGCGGCATGGTGCTGATCCGCACCGCCGTGCACGGCGCCATGGGTGAGCATTACGACTTCGGTCCGTGGTGGTCCACCTGGGCCGGCTATGAGTACCTGAAGGATGTTCGGGGGTACTTCGGCGTGGTTGCACTGCTGTCGCTTTATCACCTGTGGGTTGCGCGTCTCCAGGGTGAGGCGCGCCTGCTGGCCGAGCCCGAGGTGGGGCCGCCGGTGGAGCCCGTGGAACGCCCGGAGCGGTTTCTCGTGCGCAAGCTGGGCAAGGAGTTCCTGGTCAATGCGCGTGACATTGAGTTCCTCCAGGCGGCCGGAAACTACGTCAACCTGCATGTGCGCGGGCGTGAATATCCGTTGCGGGTCACCATGGCTGGCATTGAAGACCGGCTCGATCCGGCCCGCTTTATCCGGGTCCACCGCAGTTACGCGATCAACCTCGACTTTCTCGCCGAGATCGAGCCCCTGGACACCGGCGATGCGCGCCTGCGCATGAAGGACGGGTCAGAAGTGCCGTGTAGCCGACGCTATCGCGCGCAGTTGAAGGACCGCTTCGGGGAAGCCGCCTCCGTGGCGTGACGCAGGCGATCTGCCCGGTTGCGCCATGTCGCTCGACGCTACAAGCTAGGCGCCTCATTGCCTGATGTGGACACCACCGATGACCTTGCCGCGCCTTTCCGTAAGCATGGCCCTTGCGGGCGCCTTGTTCGCACTCGCCGCGTGTTCCCCGTCCGGCGACCAGCAAGCCGCCGCTCCGACGCAGGCACCTGCTCCGTCCCAGGCTGACGAGGCTGCCAAGAAGCTCGATACGTATCGCCAGCTCGTGCGCATCAACAACGACGAGATGGCGACGACGATGGGCAAGGAAATCGTCAGCCGCTATCCGGACAGCGAGGCAGCCAAAGAGGTGCAGCAGACGCTGCCGGACATCGAGAAGCGCTGGAAGGAAAACAGCGAGAAGAATCGCTTGCAGGCTCTGTGGCTCTATCAAGTGTCGCCGATGCAGGGCGGCACCCAGTCGACCGCCACGATTTACAGCAGCCAGCCCTCCGGCAATGACCGCGTGCGCCTGGTGCTGCGCCGGCACACCGAGTGGGGCCAGCACGTCTTCCTCTACAGCGATGCGGGCGGCTTTGTTTGCAAGGCCAACTGCACCTTGCCGGTCACGCTGGACGGCAAGTCCACGGGCATCAAGGCTTTCGCGCCGCCGACCGGCGAACCGGCCCTGATGATCCGCGACGACAAGGCGTTCATCGCCGCCTTGCAGAAGGCGAAGAAAATCACCATCGACGTGACGATGCAGAAGGGCGAAAAGAAGGTGCAGCTGGTGTACGAGGTTGGTGGATTCGATGCGGACAAGTGGCAGCCGCTGCCCAAGAAGGGCGCCAAGAAGTAAGTGTCAGTGAGAGGTGAGTGTCTTTCCCGTCCGTGGAAGGCACTCACGAATGAACATTTCGGTGGAGAGGCGCGTGATCAAGAAAACCCTCGTGGTGGCATCGACATTGCTGGCCCTGGCAGCGTGTGCCAGTGGTCCCGGCGAAAAGTCGGTCCAGCGCAAGCAGTCCTTTGAAACGGCCGCCGGCCAACCCGTGCGCAGTTTTCATGTCTACACGCCGCTGTATTCGTGGGAAGCACTCAACGACACCCAGCTGGTGGTCTATCCGAAGCCCCGTGAAGCATTTCTGCTCGACCTGGCCGGCCCGTGTTCCGACCTGACCTACGCCACCGGCATGACACTCACGTCGAACATGAGCACGGTCTACGTCAACTTCGACAAGGTCATTCCGATCGGTGGCGGCGTGTCCATGAACATGCCGTGCGTCATCAAGCAGATTCGCCCCGTGGACGTATCAAAGCTCAAGGCCATCGAGCATGAGCAGCGCAAGGTCGACGTGCAGGAGCGCAAAGCCGAAGGCTGAGCAACCCGCCGCTACGCGTTGAGGAAGAGACGCTCGGCCGCCTTGGCCAGCGGCTTTTCCAGCCAGTCCTGGAGTTTGGCGGGAAGATCCAGCGGCTTGAGCAACATCTTCACCGTCATCTCGGCCGGAATATTCCGGCGCAGCAGCGCCTGTGCCTTGCCCGTCACGCGCTTGAATTCCGCGTCGTTTCCCACGTGCTGCGGATAGCACTGGTTGAAAACGTGGCGAAGGGCGATGTCAGAGTCTTCGCTGCGAATTTCATTGACCCGCTTGAGGATGGCGCGGAACACGCGATAGCGCCCCAGGCCCTCCCGTTCGCGATACTGGCGGAACGCCTGGTAAAAGTGCTTGTAATGACGCACTTCGTCGCTCTTGATGTGGCTGGTGAGCTGCTTGAGCACCGGCTCGTCGGTGATGTCATTGAGGGCCCGGTACAGGCTTGCCGTGCCGGTCTCCACGACGCAGCGCGCCGCCAGTTCCAGCCCCCGGCTGTCTTCGAGCTGCTCGGACGTGCAGACGGCACCGTATTCGTCCCAGAAAGATTTGAACCCGCGTTCCCAGTCGAACTCCGGCCACACTTTCTTCACATAGGCGGCAAGGGCGCGACCATGCTGGAGTTCTTCGTGCTCCCAGTGCTGGCTGAGCCAGGTCTGCAGCGTCTGGTCGCCGGCAAAGTGTTCGACCAGGTTGTGGGTGTAGAGGTCCGAGCCGCTCTCGACGAAGGACGAGCTGCACAGCAGGAAAAAGAGCTCTTCGTTGTGCCGGATCTGTTCGAGCTGGATTTGCTCCAGGTCGAGGCTTTCCAGCGTCCATGGCAACGAGTCGTTATAGCTCACGCGGTGATTCCTGTGCGGGCCGCGACCTGCGCTACTGACGGGCGCAGTCGGGCATGACCAAATTGTGACAAGAGCATACGACGAGTTTGCGTGAACGGATTAATGACCGCCTACCCGCATGCTCACGAAATGACGACACCTGCTTTCGCCCGTGACCCCGGACGGGCCCGAAAGTGTTTACGAAAGGCCGGCGTCAGCGAACGACGGTGACGGGAACGCCGGCCCGATCGAGCACGTCGTCGGAGACCGACCCCAGGAGCCAGCGGGCCAGGGCGCCGCGCTCGGTATGCCCGATGACGACATGGTCGATGTCGTGCTCGCGAACCTGTTCGAGCAGGACGTCCCCGGGGCTGCCGCAGGTGACTTCGACTTCCACGAGCTGCTGCGCATCGGGGGCGAGGGTGACGAGTTCGGCGAGCAGCTCGCGGGCGCGCTGCGTCCCCTTGTCCGCCATGACAATTGCGCAGGTATCGACCACCCCTTCGGCAACCTTCACCGCCGTGACGACGCGGACGCGACCGCCGCTGGCGCGGGCCAGGTCCAGTGCAAACCGGAATGCACGCTGAGACGACGGCGAGCCGTCGTAACCAACCAGGACATGATGACGCATGGAGTGGATGTCGCCTCGGCAGGTATCAATCGGTCACTTCGTGGCAGCGGCGTTCGACGTGGGTGTTTTTCGCCTGCTGGTTTTCCTGGATCTTCTTGCCAGCGTAACCGCCACCGACGGCGCCCGCTACGGTGGCGACGGTCTTGCCCTTGCCGCCGCCGACCTGATTGCCGAGCAGGCCACCGGCCACCGCACCCACGGCCATGCCGGTGATCTGATGCGAGTCCTTGGGCTGGTCCTGCACGGTGACGTCCTGGCACACGGTGCGTGTCTTCTTGGTGGTGGTGCTTTTCTTCTGCGTGCTCGTGGTGGTCTTCGTGCTGCCGGACGTACTGTCCTGCGCAAACGCGAATGACGGCACCAGCAATGAGAGGCACATCGCCAGGACAAGAGGAAGTTTCATGGCACATCGTCCCTGTATCCGAGTGTTGGCCACAGTCTGCGCGAGCACTTGTTAGGGACAGATCAACGCCGCGCGTCGACGCAATGCTCACAACCAATGCCAAAGGCTTAACGGCCTCGGCGGGGATGTGCCAACCGTTCAGGAGCACGCATCAATGATCTTCGCCGCAATCCAACCGCATGAAAGGAGACGACGATGATCAAGCGTTCGATGAGCATGGCGGCTTTGATGTTCGGTCTGGCTGCAGCCATGACGAGCGCGCCGGTAACGCGTGCGCAGGCGGCAGACGCCAGTGTCGATTGCGACCTGCGTTTCAGCCTCTCCGGCTGGTCCGCCATCTACAAGCACGCCGAAGGTAGCGGCACGATCACCTGCAACAATGGTGAAACGGCCAAGGTGAAGATCAGTATTGTCGGCGGTGGCCTGACGGCCGGTAAGTTCCGCATCGACAACGGCAAGGGTGAGATCTCGCATGTACGCGGCATCGCCGATGTCTATGGCGACTACGCGCAGGCCGGGGCGGAAGCGGGTGTGGTCAAGAGCGGCCAGGCCCAGGTGCTGACCAAGGGCACCACGTCGCTGGCGCTGGCCGGTACCGGCGAAGGCGTGAATCTCGGCGTGTCGGTGGGCAAGTTCACCATTACCAAGATGTAAGGCGCGCTGCAGCAAGTTTTCGAAGGGCGTCCCGTGGGGCGCCCTTCTTTTGTCAGGACGCGTACACTCTTGAACCTCTTCCCCTGCGTTCCGGAGTGCCGTCATGCGTCGCAATGCGTTGCTCGTCCTGTTGATCATGCTGGTGGGCTGGGTGTTCGCACCCGTCATGGCCCAGTCGTCGGCGTCGAACCTGCCCCAGGTGGGCCAGGCCGCTCCCAACTTCAAGCTGGAAGACCAGAACGGCAAGTGGCACACGCCGGCCGATCATCATGGCCGCTGGCTGGTGCTGTACTTCTATCCCAAGGATTTCACGCCCGGCTGCACGACCGAGGTCTGCACCTTCCGCGATGACGTGGCCAAGCTGCGCCAGGCGGGCGCCGATGTGGTGGGCGTGAGCCTCGATGACGTGAAGTCCCATGCGGAATTCGCCGCCAAGTACAAGGTGCCGTTCCCGCTGCTGTCCGATGCCGACAGTTCCACGGCGCAGGCCTATGGCGTGCTGACCTCGCGCGCCGGCATGCATTACGCCAAGCGCACCACCTTCCTGATCGACCCCAACGGCAAGATCGCCAAGGTGTACCAGGACGTCGACCCCGAGAAGAACTCGGCCCAGGTACTGGCGGACCTCGCCACGCTGAAGGCCGCTTCCTGATGGGAGCGAGCGTGGCCCAGGACGCGCCCTTGCGGGCGCGTCTGTTCTCGCTGTGGGGCGTCGCCTTGTGGCTGGTGCTGCTGCAGGCCGCATCGGGTGCGTTCCAGTACGCCAGGCATGGGATGTACCTGGAAGTGATCGTCCCGGCGGCGGTCGTGGTGGTAAGCGCAGGCTGCATCCTTCGACAGGAGTGGGCGCGTCGCGTGATGACAGTCCTGGCGCCGCTGCTGGCGCTGTGGACGGCGGTGATGCTGGTGCGGATGTGGATGCTGCGCGGCAAGTTCGACGAAGCCATGGCCAATGCCAGGGCGATCGCGGACGGCGCCATGCAGACCATCGCCGTCGAGCAGATTACGCAGGAACAGTCGGCCTTTTACATCGGCATGGCAATCAAGTTCATCACGATTCCGGTGCTGGCCTGGCTGGCCTGGAAACTGATGCGGCCGGACGTAAAGGCGCAATTCGGGCGCCGCAAGTAATCGCGGCCGTTCAGGCAGGGTTGGCGGGTCGGGCGCTATTCGCCTTGAGCCCCTTCACGGAGTGATCCATGCGCATCCCTGCCTTCCTTGCCCTGTCGCTGTTTGTCACCGGCAGCCTGCACGCCCAGGATCTGGCCACCACCTGCCAGGCCAGCAGCAGTTACGACCTGACGCTCAAGCCGGATGCGCTGGTCTTCGATCGCCCACAGCCGGCGCCGTTCCACGTCGAGCTGCATGACGGCAACCTGCGCACGGATGGCAACACCGTTCGCCTCAATGCCGAAGACCAGGACCGGATGGCGTTGTTCGAGCGTGAATTGCGCGCGCTGGCGCCGCGCGCCCGGACGGTCGCGCAAAACGGTATCGATCTCCTTGCCCAGGCCGTTCGCGCCGAGGCGCTGAACCTCGGTTTGTCGGCCCAGACCCGGGCGGATGTCGATCAACGAGTCGCCGCGCGCGTGGTTGAACTGAAACAGCGCATCGCCAACAGCCAATCGACCCGCGACTGGCAGGGCGACATGGCCGACCAGTATGCGAACCAGATCGCCAGCGACCTGTTGCCGTTGATCGTCGGCGATCTGGGCCAGCAGGCCATGCAGGCGGCGATGACGGGTGACCTGCAGGCGGCGGCCGACCTTCGCGACAAGGCCGCCGGCCTGGCCACCGAACTGCGGCCGCGCCTGGAGCGACGGATGCAGGCCCTGAAGCCCCAGATTCAGGCGTTGTGCCCCTCCATCCAGCGACTGGCGGAGCTGCAACAGGGCGTGCGCGGGGGCAATGGGCAGCCGCTTAACCTCGTTCAGATCGCCCAATGACAACGGCAGGCAAACGGCGGCTGAGCGCAGGAAATCGCCTGACGGCAAATTAATGTTTCGCTAAGTCGCGAGGTCGGACGATAGGCGCCAGCTGAGTAGTTTCTTAGGCCGCCGGGAGGCGGTTGGCCGTGTCGCAAGTTAATCGTGGGCTCTATAACGCCTTGATCCGTCGTGGAATCGATGACCGCGATCTCCATCGGCGTGCGCTGGAACAGGTGCGCGATCCGGCCCTCCAGATGCTGCTGTTCGAAAATCTGCAAACCCTGGATAGCCTGATCGCCGAGCTTCAGGGCCAGGTCCGTGCTGACGGCGGATATGCTGCGGAGCACGGCACACTGGGCGGCAGCATGCGCTTTCTGGCCGCCACGCTTTCGACCCAGTTTGCGACGCACCGCGACAGTGCCTGGGTGCACTGCCTGGCCCGCTACGAATGCGAGTTGCTGCATAGCTTCGAGCGTCGCCTGGAGCGCGCGCCCGGCGAGCGGAACGGGGTGCTGGCCCGCCACCTGTCGCGCCTTTACGGCATGCACAAGGACATGCATTGTCTGGCGGGTACCACCCACGGTTGAGGAGCGGGACTTGGCTAACGCAAAGGATGTGCTGGATTTCTGGTTCGACCCCGCCAACGAACCGCGCTGGTTCGCTCGCGATGACGCTTTCGATGACGCCATCCGCAGTCGCTTCGATGTCACGTTCCTGGTTGCGGCGCGCGGTGAACTCGATGCCTGGGCGGCGACGCCCGAGGGCTGGCTGGCCCTGCTGATCGTCCTCGACCAGTTCAGTCGAAACCTGTTTCGCAACGATCCGCGCGCTTACGAGCACGACCCCAAAGCCCAGTCGCTCGCCCTCGCCGGTATCGCGCGGGGCGATGACCAGGCACTGCCGGCGCCATGGCGCGCATTCGCCTACCTGCCGCTGGAACATGCCGAAGACCGAAGGTTGCAGGCGCACTGCGTCGCCTTGTTCGGCGACCTATGCCAGCAGGCGCCCGGTGACGCGCGCTTTGCCAACTACCTCGACTATGCACGGCGTCACCATGGGGTGATTGAGCGGTTCGGCCGCTTCCCGCATCGCAACCAGGTGCTGGGACGGGCAACGACCGCCGACGAGGCCCATTACCTTGCACAGCCCGGCGCCGGATTCTGATCAAAAAAGGCGCCATCGCCTGACGCCTTGAGCGGCGCCTCGCTGATCGATGGCCGTGGGCCATGCGCCTATCGTTGTCGGACCTCACTGGCGGAGTCCGGCATGCGATATCTGATGATGTTCCTGGCAATGATCTGGGCTGGCGCCAGCTTCGCGAGCGACACCTTGCGCGTGGGAAGTCGCGTGCTGGTGACCGGTGACAGTTCCGCGCGTGTCGTGGATCTTCTGGGCCAGCCGTCCACAAAGCAAAGGGGGTCGTCCAAACCTGGCCGACGAGCCGGCACCGAACGTTGGCACTACCGCCGCGGCCAGCGCATCACCACGATCAGCGTCGCCGAAGGGCGGGTCGTCCACATCGACGAACAGCGCCTGTAGTCGCCAGGCCCACCTGCGTGCGATAAACGTCGCGTTTGCTGCGAGTGTCACGAAGGGAACGCCATGAGCCACGATTCAACGGCCAGTTTGCTGCGCAGTCGCGACGGCGGGCACGGCAAAGTGACGAACATCGAGTTGTTCTTCGACCTGGTCTTCGTCTATGCGGTGACGCAGCTCTCGCACACTTTGCTCCATCATCTCGATGCGGGCGGCGCCCTGCGCGTCTTGCTGCTTTTCCTGTCCGTGTGGTGGGTATGGATCTTCACCGGATGGATTACCAACTGGCTCGATCCCGAGCGCATTGCCGTGCGCATGATGTTGCTGGTGCTCACCTTCGCCGGCCTCCTGCTGTCGACGTCGTTACCCGAGGCCTTTGCCGAACACGGCATGCTGTTCGCGGGCGCGTACGTGGCCATGCAGGTGGGGCGCTCCGCGTTCATGATGTGGGCGCTGCGCAAGTCGCCGCGCGCGGCGCAGCTCAACTTCGTGCGCATCACCAGCTGGTTCTGCGTTTCCGGGGTGTTGTGGCTGATGGGCGGTGCACATGAGGCGTCTCGTTTCGCCTGGTGGATCGCGGCGCTGGCGATCGAGTACATGGGCCCGGCCGCCTACTTCTATGTACCGGGCATCGGCCGTTCCAGTACGCGGGAATGGGACGTCGAAGCCAGTCATCTGGCCGAGCGCTGCAGTCTGTTCGTGATCATCGCGCTGGGTGAGTCGATGGTGGTAACCGGCTCAAGCTTTGCGGAGTCGGCGCGCGATGCGCAGAGCGTGCTTGCCTTCGCCATGGCCTTCCTGGGAAGCGTGGCGATGTGGTGGATCTACTTCGACCTTGGTGCGGAGCGCAGCAGTCGCGCCTTTACCGCGTCCAGCGATCCCGGCCGCACGGCACGCCTGGCCTACACGTATCTTCACCTGCTGATCGTCGCCGGCATTGTCGTCACCGCCGTGGGTGACGAACTGGCCCTGACGCATCCGGACGGGCAGGGCATCGCCGCCACGGCCGTGCTGATCGGTGGTCCGGCGATGTATCTGCTTGGCTGCGCGCTATTCAAGATGGTAGTCAACCACACCAACTTTCCGTTCTCGCATCTGGCGGGCCTGATCTTGCTGGCGGCACTGATCTTTCTCGCAGGCCAGCTGAGCAATCTCTGGCTGTCCGCGGCGACAACGCTGGTGCTGGTGATCGCCGCGGCGTGGGAAACGCTCTCATTACGCAAGGTGCGTGCGTCATTGCACGCGGCGGAACACTAGACGCCTGACGAGTCCGACGAAACCGACGCGTCCATGGCGGCGCGCAGTTGCGCGGCGGTCCACGTGCGTGGCGACGCCTCCTGTGCGCGAACCCATTCGATGATCCGCGCGTTCACCGGCGCCTGTCGCCCCAGATCCTGCGCCAGGCGCACGATCGCACCGTGGATGGCGTCGACTTCAGTGCGTCGTCCGGCTCGCAGATCCTCCCAGGTCGACGAGCGCGCCAGGGGGTCGATGGCCAGCATGCGTTTAGCCACGCGAGAGTAGAGCGCGTCGGGCAGTGACAGCACGGCTGGCAGCCAGGCGCTCGGCAGTGGCGTCAGTTTGGCCAGGGGCAAGTGAGCCGCCTTGAAGATGGCGATGGCCTCGCGCTGAGCGAGGGCCAGGCATCGTCGCCAGTCCCGGTCGGCCAGCTCCTCCCGCAAGGGAAGGTCCGACAAGGCATTGATGGCGTTGTTGAGGTTGAACAATAGCTTTGCGCGCTGGACGGCGGGCATGTCGTCGCGTTGATCCAGCGGCAGGCCGGCGGATGCAAAGGCGGGCGCCGCGCGCGCCAGCGCCGGATGCGCGTCGGCCATCAACTGCCCATCGGTGCCCTGGTGAAACACGCCTGGTTCGCGCTGCAAGACGTTGAACGGCACCATCCCGGCCAACACCGTGCAGCGGGGCAGGGCGGCGCGAAGTACCTGCGCGTTGTCCAGCCCATTCTGGAAACTGATGACCGTGGTGCCGGCGCTCAGTACGGGCGCGAGCTCCGCGCCCACCTGCGCCGTATCCGCCGATTTGACCGTCACCAGAACGAGCGGTGCATGGGCATCGTGCGGATCGAGGCCGAGATCGAGCTGGTGCCCGTCCGTGTGTTGCCGGTAGCCGTGCAGGTCGGTCAGCGTCAGCCCGCGATCGAGCAGCACGTCCGCCATGCGCGGGCGGACGATCAGTCGAACGCGGGCGTGCAGATGCAAACGCCCGCCGATATAGCAGCCGATGCTGCCTGCGCCATAGACGACGATGTCGACCGGAGGCTTCACGTCACGGCCGCAGCCGCCGCGCGTCCGGCTACGCGCCCGGAGAAGATGCAGCCACCGAGGAAGCTGCCTTCCAGTGCGCGATAGCCGTGCACACCGCCGCCGCCGAAACCCGATGCCTCGCCCGCTGCGTAAAGCCCCGGCATGACCTCGCCGTCCTGCGCGAGCACGCGACCCTGCAAATCCGTTTCGAGTCCGCCGAGTGTCTTGCGCGTCAGGATGTTCAGGCGCACGGCAATGAGCGGTCCGTTCGCCGGATCGAGCATCTTGTGAGGTTTCGCCACGCGAACGAGCTTGTCACCGCGATAGCGACGCGCGCTGTGGATGGCCATGACCTGCGCATCCTTAGTGAAGGGGTTGTCGAATTGCAGGTCGCGTGCCTCGATCTCGCGACGAATCTGTGCCACATCGAGAAGGCCGTTTCCGGCCAGCGCATTCATGCCGGCTACCAGTTCCTCCAGCGTGTTACGCACGATGAAGTCGCGACCATGCTGCTTGAACGCCTCCACGGGCGCCGGCGCACCCTTGCCAATGGCACGCTTTGCCACCTGGCGCCAGCTTTTGTTGGTGAGGTCGGGGTTTTGCTCCGAACCGGAAAGCGCGAACTCGCGGCGGATGATCTGCTGGTCGAGGATGAACCAACTGTAGTCGTGGCCCGTGCCGCGCAGGTATTCCAGCGTGCCCAGCGTGTCGTAGCCGGGCCAGAACGGGCCCGGCAGGCGCTTGCCGGTGGCATCGAACCACATCGATGACGGGCCGGGCAGGATGCGAATGGCATGCATCGGCCAAATCGGATTCCAGTTCTCGATGCCTTCGACGTAGTGCCACATGCGGTCACGATTAATGAGGTTGGCGCCGGCATTTTCCGTGATCCCGAGCATGCGTCCGTCGACGTGCGCCGGCACGCCGCAGATCATGTGCTTGGGCGGTTCGCCCAGGCGGGCCGGCCAGTTGCGACGCACCAGTTCGTGATTGCCGCCGATGCCACCGGACGCCACGACGACGGCCTGAGCACGAAACTCGAACTCGCCCGTGACGTCGCGCGAACTGGGTTTGCCGCGTTCCATCCCGTCCGGTGCGAGCACGGCACCGCGTACGCCCACGACGGCGCTCCCTTCGACGAGCAGCTCGTCGACACGGTGGCGGAAGGCAAAGCTCAGCAAGCCTTTGTCGCGTGCTTCGAGCGCGCGGCGAACGAACGGTTCGATCACGCCCGGGCCGGTACCCCAGGTCACATGGAAACGCGGCACCGAATTACCGTGCCCATAAGCGCCGCCACCGCCGCGCTCGGCCCAGCCCACGACCGGAAACCAGCGCATGCCCATGTCATGGAGCCAGCGACGCTTCTCGCCGGAGGCAAAGTCGACATAGGCCTCCGCCCAGCGGCGCGGCCAGTGGTCTTCGGTGCGGTCGAAGCCGGCCGTACCCATCCAGTCAGTCAGGGCCAGCGCGTGCGAATCGCGGACACCCATGCGTCGCTGCTCGGGTGAGTCGACGAAGAACAGCCCGCCAAACGACCAGAAGGCCTGGCCACCCAGGCTCTGTTCGGGCTCCTGGTCCACCACCAGGACACGCTTGCCCGCATCGGCCACTTCCGTGGCCGCCACCAGGCCCGCCAGACCGCCACCCACCACGACTACGTCAAACCCCTGCACCATGCCACCGTTCCCCCTTCGGTCGATCCGCCGAAATTAGCGGGTCCGTCGCGACGTCGCTATGCGCAACGCGGCATGCCAGCGTTTCAAACGCTCCGGAGACGCCGTTAGTCACGCATGACCGATGGCAGGGCATGACGGCTGGCCCATGTCCGCCGCGTTGTCAACGCGCATCTTTGCGGCACTGGCCTGGGGAAAGGCCTGACGACCAGGAGGGATGTCATGCGAATGAAACTTACCGTGTTGGCGCTTGCGGCCGGCCTGAGTTTCGGTGCCACGGCCCAGGCGAAAGATGTTCACATCAACGACGGCACCTGCGGCTATACGACCAACTACGACGTGCGCGTCAACAGCAACGGCGTGTTCTTCGACAACAAGGATGCCAAGCCGGCCAGCGTCTACATGCATGACGGCAAGCTGGTGGTCGACGGCAAGAGCATTGCGGTCACGGACGATGACGCGCAGCGCTTGCGCAACTACGAAAACGGCGTCCGCCAGATGCTGCCCGAGGTGACCGTCATCGCACGCGAAGGCGTGGATATCGGATTCACTGCCATGCGCACCGTGCTGGCGACCTTCTCGGAAAACGAAGGCGATCGCCGCAAGTACACGTCCAAGCTCGAGGCCAGCCGCAACAAGGCACTGACGGAGATCGACAACACGCTTGCCAAGGGCGTGTGGAATCGCGAGTCCTTTGGTGATGCCATGGGCGAAGCCATGGGTTCGACGATCGCCGATCTCGCCAGCACCGTGGCGGCCAACGCCGTCGCTGCCGCGCTGACCGGCGACCAAAGCAAGGTGGCAGCGCTGGAAGCGCGCGCCAACAGCCTGGACAAGTCGGTCAACAAGGAGATCGAGGCGCGTGCCGACAAGCTCAGTGTCCGTGCCGACGCGCTCTGCCCGCGAATTGAAGCGATGGCGCAGACGCAGCAGCAATTTCAGTTCCGCCTTTCCGATGGTTCGAGGCTGCAGCTGATCACGTACAACAAGGACAACGACTATCGCCATTCCACGGAAGGAAAGCCTGCGAAGGTGGCCTCTCGCTAACCCCAGTTCGAGCCTGCACGGGGCTCTTGCCGGGACGCACCCTACTCTCCCTCAGTCGCGTCCCGCCGCCGCGCCCCCTTCCCCCGGGCGCGGCATTTTTATGGGGGATGGGAAAGCGGTGAAGGGGCAACGGTAAGAGCGTAAGGCCGCGTTTTCATGTGGCGTCTCATTTGGGCTTGGTAAGCTTCGATAAGATTTTTTATCGGGTACGGGCTCATGCATGACTTTCTTGTGCGGCTGCATTTTTCCGAGGCTGGCATCCAGCTGATCTTCAATATTCTCGGTGCGCTGGCGATTCTGGTGATCGGGATGTGGCTGGCGGCGCGGCTGGCGAACGTTGCCATGCGTGCCATGCAGCGGGCGAACATTGATTCGACATTGAGTGGTTTTCTGCGCAATGCGATCAATGGCGTATTGATCGTGTTGCTGGTGGTGATGGCGCTGCAGCAACTGGGCGTGCCGTCGGCGCCATTGATCGCGGCGCTCAGTACGGCGGGCCTGGCGATCGGCCTGGCGTTGCAGGGTTCGTTGAGCAATCTTGCCTGGGGCGTGCTGCTGATCGTGTTCCGTCCGTTCAAGGTCGGTGACTTCATCACTGCCGCGGGTGTCGACGGCACGGTCGAAGGCATCAACCTCATGCACACGCTGCTGGTGCTCCCCGACAACCGCGAAGCCATCGTGCCCAACGGCAAGATCGGGGCGGACGCCATCGTCAATTTCAATCGTCGCGGCGTGCGGCGCTTCGAAGTGAAGCTGGGCATCGCCTACAAGGACGACGTGGGCAAGGCCATGGCCACGGTGCAGGCGCTTTTTGCCGCCGATGCGCGCATCCTGCGCACGCCGGCGCCGGGTATCTGGACTGAAAGCCTGGGCGTGGGGGCAGTGAACCTGGTCATCCGGGCCTACACGAAGATCGACGACTTGTGGCCTGCCCAGACCGACCTTCTGCGTGCGATCAAGGAGCGCTTCGAGGCCGACGGGATCAGCATTCCGGTCCCTCAGCGGGAGCTGACGGTGGTGCAGGGCGCGCCGCTGGTGCCGCCGCAAGCCTGACCTTCGTCGAGCCGGGCGATACCACTTCGCGCATTGGTCTGTTTTTTGGTCAGCATACGTGGGCGCATGGTGCCTTTGAGGCCTCCAAACTGGTACGGAACTGGCACGTCTTCGCTATGATTGGGCTCTTGCGCCTTGCCGTCCCCGGGCAAGCGCCACATGCCATCCGCAGGAGACATCATGGCCGACCTGAAAGAAGCCCGCGTACCCGACATCGGACATGACAATGTCCCGGTGATCGAGGTTCTGGTTAAGCCCGGCGACAAGGTTGCCAAAGAGCAGAGCCTGATCACGCTGGAGTCGGACAAGGCCACCATGGAAGTGCCCGCTCCCTTTGCCGGCACGATCAAGGAAATGAAGCTCAAGGTCGGTGACGAAGTCTCCGAAGGCGCCGTGATCGCGATCATCGAGGCCGAAGACGCCGGCGCACCCGCCGCCGCCCCGGCCGCCGCCGCGCCCGCTCCGGCTCCGGCCCCTGCAGCCGCACCAGCGCCCGCATCGACCCCGGCCCGCGCAGCGGAGCCGGCGAAGTCGTCCGGTGGCGGCGTGCGCGAGGCCAAGGTGCCGGACATCAGCGGCAACGAAAACGTGCCGGTGATCGAGGTGCTGGTGAAGGTCGGCGACACCGTCGCCAAGGACCAGGGCCTGATCACGCTCGAGTCGGACAAGGCCACGATGGAAGTGCCGTCGCCCTTCGCCGGCGTCGTCAAGGAACTCAAGGTAAAGCTGGGTGACGAACTCTCCGAAGGCAACGTCATCGCGTTGATCGAAACGACGGACCGTGCTGCCGCTCCGGCACCGGCTCCCGCTGCGGCTGCCGTCGAGGCGCCGAAGGTCGAAGAAAAGCCCGAGCCGATCGGTGGCCGCAGTGTGCTGCCGGGCAATGCGCCGGAAGGCGACGTTGCGCCGACCGCACGCCCGCCGTTCGATTCGCGCATCGTCATGCCGGGCGATGCCCCGTACGCCAGCCCGTCCATCCGCGCTTTCGCGCGCGAGCTGGGCGTGGACATCCAGCAGGTGAAAGGCAGCGGTCGCAGTGGCCGCATCGTGCGTGAAGACGTCGCCGCCTACATCAAGCACGCGCTCGCTTCCGGCGCACGTCCGGTCTCCGGCGGTGCCGCTTCCGGCGGTGTGGGTGGTCTCAACCTGCTGCCGTGGCCCAAGGTCGACTTCGCCAAGTTCGGCGAGATCGAAGAGAAGCCGCTGTCGCGCATCCAGAAGATTTCCGGCGCGAACCTCGCCCGCAACTGGGCGATGATCCCGCACGTCACCCAGCACGAAGACGCTGACATCACCGAGCTGGAAGCTTTCCGCAAGAAGCTCGGCGAGGAAAACAAGGATCTGAAGATCACCCCGCTGGTGTTCCAGATCAAAGCGGTGGTCGCGGCGCTGAAGAAATTCCCGAAGTTCAACGCTTCGCTCGACGAGAGCGGCGAAAAGCTGATCCTCAAGAAGTACTTCCACATCGGCATCGCGGTGGATACGCCCGATGGCCTGGTGGTGCCGGTGATCCGCGATTGCGACAAGAAGGGCCTGCTGGACCTGGCGGTCGAGCTCGGCGAAATCTCCAGGAAGGCGCGCGACAAGAAGCTCGGTCCTGCTGAAATGTCCGGCGGCTGCTTCTCGATCTCCTCGCTCGGCGGCATTGGTGGCACGGCCTTCACACCGATCGTCAACGCACCGGAAGTGGCGATCCTCGGCGTCTCCAAGGCGCAGACCAAGCCGGTGTGGAACGGCAAGGAATTCGCGCCGCGCCTGATGCTGCCGCTGTCGCTGTCGTACGACCACCGCGTCATCGACGGTGCGCTGGCCGCGCGATTTGCTTCGTTCCTCGCGCAGCAGCTGGGCGACATCCGCCGCCTGCTGCTCTGACGACCTCCTTCGCCCTGCGGGGCGAAGGTTGGGGTAGGGCGGGCCCGGCGAACATCGCTGCCCGCCTGCGAACACGCAATTGAAGGATTCCCCATGGCAAGCACCATTGAAATCAAGGTTCCCGACATCGGCGGTCACGACAACGTGCCGGTGATCGAGGTCCTGGTGAACGTCGGCGACACGGTCGCCAAGGAACAGAGCCTGATCACGCTCGAATCGGACAAGGCGACCATGGAGATTCCCTCCACCGCCGCCGGCGTCGTGAAGGAACTGAAGGTCAAGATCGGCGATGAGGTGTCGGAAGGCGCCGTGATCGCCATCGTCGAAGCGGCCGAAAGCGCCGCGAAGCCGGAAGCTGCGAAGGCTGCTGCGCCGGCTCCTGCCGCGGCACCTGCACCCGCACCCGCACCCGCACCCGCACCCGCACCCGCAGCTGCCGCCGCACCGGCGCCGAAGGCCGCGGGCGCGTCCGGCCGCACCGCCGACATCGAATGCAAACTCGTCGTCCTCGGTTCCGGCCCGGGCGGCTATACGGCCGCCTTCCGCGCCGCGGATCTCGGCGTCGACACCGTGCTGGTCGAGCGTTATGCATCGCTTGGCGGCGTCTGCCTCAACGTGGGCTGCATCCCGTCCAAGGCGCTGCTGCACGCCGCTGCCGTGATCGACGAGGCGGAAGCCATGGCAGCGCACGGCGTCAGCTTCGGCAAGCCCAAGCTCGACCTCGACAAGCTGCGCGGTTTCAAAACCAAGGTCGTCGGCCAGCTCACGGGCGGCCTCGCGACGATGTCCAAGCAGCGCAAGGTGCGTAACGTCACCGGCGTCGGCACGTTCGTCTCGCCAAACGAGATGGAAATCGAGACGGCCGAAGGCAAGAAGCTGCTGCGCTTCGAGTACGCCATCATCGCCGCCGGTTCGCAGTCGGTGAAGCTGCCCGCGTTCCCGTGGGACGACGAACGTGTGATGGATTCCACCGGCGCGCTGGAACTGAAGGATGTCCCGGGCAAGTTGCTCGTGGTGGGCGGCGGCATCATCGGCCTGGAAATGGCGACGGTGTATTCCGCACTGGGCAGCGAAGTGACCGTGGTCGAGTTCATGGACCAGATCATTCCGGGTGCCGATGCCGACCTCGTGCGTCCGCTGGCCAAGCGTCTGGGCGGCAAGCTCAAGGGCGTGCACCTGAAGACCAAGGTCGTCGAAGCCAAGGCCACCAAGAAGGGCATCGAAGTCAGCTACGAAGGCGAGAGCATGCCGGACACCAAGCTGTTCGATCGCGTGCTGGTGGCCGTGGGCCGTTCGCCCAATGGCAACAAGATCGGTGCCGACAAGGCGGGCGTCGCGGTGACGGAGCGTGGCTTCATCAACGTCGACACGCAGATGCGCACCAACGTGAAGCACATCTTCGCCATCGGCGACCTCGTCGGCCAGCCGATGCTGGCGCACAAGGCCACGCACGAGGCGCGCGTTGCCGCCGAGGTCGTGTCGGGCATGAAGAGCCATTTCGATGCGCGCGTGATCCCGTCCGTGGCATTCACCGATCCGGAAGTGGCATGGGTGGGCGTGACCGAGCGCGAGGCGAAGGAAAAGGGCCTGAAGATCGGCGTGGGCAAGTTCCCGTGGGCCGCCAGCGGCCGCGCGATCGGCATCGATCGCACCGAAGGCTTCACCAAGCTGATCTTCGACGAGGAAACCCACCGCGTCGTCGGTGGCGCCATCGTCGGCCCCCATGCCGGTGACCTTATCTCCGAAGTCGCCCTGGCGATCGAGATGGGTTCCGAGGCGGCCGATATTGGTTTGACCATCCACCCGCACCCCACGCTGAGCGAATCGGTCGGCATGGCGGCGGAGGCTTACGAAGGCACGATCACCGACCTGTACCTGCCGAAGAAGAAAAAGTAAGCGGCGGTCCCTCGGTTACAGAAACCGGCGCTCTTCGGAGCGCCGGTTTTCTTTTGCGCTTTTGACGCATTGAACGCGTCATGATGGTCCCCCACGTCGAAGGTTTCCCCTCGCAAAGGACACGATCATGACGCTGAAAGTCGTACTCGCAGGCGCGACAGGATGGGCGGGCTCGGAGCTCGCACGCGGTATGGCCGGCACGGACGATATCGAGCTCGTGGGCGCGGTTTCCCGTTCGAAAGCCGGCCAGATCCTTGGCGATGTGCTTGGCGAGGATCGGCTGAAGTCCAGGGTTTACGCCACGGCCGCCGAAGCGCTGGCACAGCCCTGCGACGTTTTCGTGGAATACACCAGGCCCGATTCGGCGAAGGGCAACATCCTGGCCGCGCTCGAGCACGGGGCCCACGTCGTGGTTGGTACGTCCGGCTTGTCCGACGAGGACTATGCGGAGATCGATGCCGTCGCCCGCAGCAAGCAGCGCGGCGTCCTCGCCTGCGGCAACTTCGCACTCACCATGGTGCTGATGCAGAAGTTTGCCGAGATGGCGGCGAAGTACATCCCGAGCTGGGAAATCATCGACTACGCCTACGACGGCAAGCCGGATGCGCCCAGCGGCACCGTGCGCGAACTGGCCGGGCGCCTGGGCAAGGTGCGCGAGGCACAACTGACGATCCCGGTCGACCAGACGCGCGGTGTGCGCGAAACGCGTGGCGCAACGATGGGTGGCGCGCAAGTGCATGCGATACGACTGCCCGGTTTCGTGCTTGGAGCCGAGGTCATTTTCGGCATGGCTGACCAGACCCTCACGCTGCGTCACAACGCCGGGAAAAGTGCCAAGCCTTATGTGGACGGCGCCCTGCTGGCCATCCGCAAGGTGAGTGGCCTGTCCGGTTTGCACCGTGGACTCGACTCCGTTCTGGAGATTTGAATCACGGCGCTTGCGGCACTCAGACGTTTCCCAATCTTCAGCCCGCTGCTTCTGCGGCGGGCCAGATCTCACCGGTCAATCACAACGCTTGATCGAGCTTGAGGTCGTGCAAATCCGCACGAAGAGGGAACGCTCACCATGTTGAGGAAATGCCTGTTTGTCGTCGGTCTCGTGTTGTTGGTTTTCCTTTCCTTCGACGCCGTCGCGAAGAAGGAAGTGACACGCCAGCTGGGCGGTGCTTGCGGCGAAAATGAAGACATCAAGGCGACGTGCGCCGCCGGCCTGCAGTGCTCCTCGGGAACCTGCGCCATGAAGAGCTTTCTCTCGGGTGCAACCGTCGGGTGCAAGGCTGCGCTGGAAAAGAAAGGTTACAAAGGTTACGTCGCGGTGCACGACGGCTTCTGCTATGTCGACAGCCAGTGCCGTGGCCTCTATCGGCAGGTCATCAGCGCCACGCCAGCGGCCAACGCGGTCTTCCGGTCGGACGATGTCACCGAACAAAAGAAAGCGATGGATCAGCTGTCGGAGGAAGACAAATCCCGGCTGATGGCCGCACTCGATACCTGCGACAGCTGCGGCATGTGCGTGGTCGGTCGCGGATTTCTCGGGCGCGGCGGCTACTGACGGTGGTGCCCGCGTAGCGGGCGGGTGGGTCGCCCGCGTAGCGGGCTGTGAACGGTGAACGGAGAAAAGCGGGGTGACCGCGCTCTTACTGTTCACCGTTCACCTGTTCACCGTTCTTCGACGCCGCCCCGCGAGCGGTTGGGTCGCCCGCGCGGCGGGCTGTAAACGGCGAACGGAGAGAAGCGGGTTGTCGCAGCGGCGGCCCTGCTTTTACTGTTCACCGTTTACCTGTTCACCGCTCTTCCTCCCCATCGAACAAATCGGGTTGTGCCGCGAAACTGTCGCGGTCGACGAATCCGGACAGGCCTACGCCAACGAGTCGATAGCGGCTGTCGGCAGGGCGATCGACGCGTTCGCGTAGGGCGCAGGCTATGTCCGCGAGCTCCGTGGCCGAAGCTGGCCGCGTTGATGGTGTGAGGCTGCGCGTCAGTGTCTGGAAATCTCCGGTCTTGAGCTTTAAGACGATGGTGCGGGCGATACGGCCGTGCTCGCTCGCGACTTCTCGTTCATAGGCGGCCCAGGTTTTTCCGGCCAGGTCGCGGATGTGTGGTTCCAGTTCGGCCAGGGTGAGATCCGCTGCGAACGTGTCTTCGGAGGAGATCTGCATGGTGGGGCGATCCGGCTGCACGGCGTGGTCATCGATGCCCAGCGACAGCTCATGCAGGCGTCGTCCCCAGCGTCCGAAGTGTTGCTCCAGCACAGACGCCGGAGCCTGTCGGATATCGCCGACGGTCTGCCAGCCCAGCGTGTGCAGTTTCGACTCCATCACCTTGCCGACGCCGGGAAGCCGGCCGACGGGCAGGGGTTCGAGAAAACCGAGGACATCGCGTGGACGAACGACGAACAAGCCATCGGGTTTGTTCCAGTCCGATGCGATCTTGGCCAGAAATTTGTTGGGCGCCACGCCAGCCGAGGCGGTGAGCTGTGTCTCCTCGCGAATCGCCGCACGGATGGCTTCGGCGGTTGCCGTCGCGGACGCAAGCCCGCTCTTGCTCGCCGTCACATCAAGATACGCCTCGTCCAGTGACAAGGGTTCGATCAGGTCGGTGTGGCGCGCGAAGATCTCGCGCACCTGGCGCGATACCGCCTTGTAGCGTGTGAAATCCGGCGGCACGAAGATCGCCTGCGGGCACAGCCGCTCGGCCCGGATCGCGGGCATCGCCGAGCGAACCCCAAACTTGCGCGCTTCGTAACTGGCGGCGCACACCACCGAGCGCGCGCCCTTCCAGGCCACCACGACCGGCTGGCCGCGCAGCGACGGATCGTCGCGCTGCTCCACGGAGGCGTAGAACGCATCCATGTCGACGTGAAGGATTTTTCGGACAGGGGGCGACACGACAGGGTGTAAGACGATTCAGCAAGATATCTGGGGGCCGGTGCCGATGATGCCTGATCCGCCGCGATGTTTGCCCGATGCTCCACGCGGTCGTCGCGGCCGCTTGTCCGGGGCTGGCCCGTACCCACATCACGGCGACTTGCCGCCGGCCTGTTCATGATCGGTGGCCATACCCCGGTCCCTGGAGTAGCGCATGAAGATCCTGATGGTTCTGACGTCCCACGATCAGCTCGGCAACACGGGCAAGAAAACCGGGTTCTGGCTGGAAGAGTTCGCCGAACCCTATTACACGTTCAAGGACGCGGGTGCCCAGGTCACCCTGGCCTCGCCCAAAGGCGGCCAGCCGCCGATCGACCCCAAGAGCGACGATCCGGACAACCAGAGTGATGCCACGCGGCGGTTCAACAGCGATGACGCGGCGAAGAAGGCGCTGGCGTCGACCTTGCCGCTGGCCGAAGCGGTCAAGCACCAGTACGACGCCGTGTTCTATCCGGGTGGCCACGGGCCGCTGTGGGATCTGGCCGAGGACAAGGACTCGATTCGTCTGATCGAACGTTATTACGCCGCGGGTAAACCGGTGGGCGCCGTCTGCCATGCGCCCGGGGTGCTCCGACACGTCAAGGCGCCGAATGGCGAGTTACTGGTGAAGGGCAAATCCGTCACCGGTTTCAGCAACAGCGAAGAGGATGCAGCCGGTCTGACGCAGGTTGTCCCCTTCCTGGTGGAGGACATGCTCAAGCAGAGCGGCGCCACCTACTCGAAAAAGGCGGACTGGCAGTCGTATGCCATCACCGATGGCAATCTGATCACCGGGCAGAACCCCGCATCGTCCGCTGCCACGGCGAAGGCCGTGCTTGCCGCATTGCGCGGCAGCGAGGCCGTGGACTGAGCCTTCGGCCATGGGGCGCGGCCGCCGCGTGCGCCGCGCCTCACCCCTGACTTCTTTCCCCCTCTACTAAAGCCTGTCTCACAGGTTATCGTCGCTGCATGAGCGACTCCGAAAATTCCCAAAGCTATTTGCGACGTCTCGGTACCTGGGATGCCGCCGCCATTGTCATCGGCGGTGTCATCGGCGGCGGTATTTTCCGCAGCGCCTCCACCGTGGCCGAGCGCACCTCCTCCGGCTGGCAATTGCTGACGCTGTGGGCCGTTGGCGGCCTGCTGACGCTCGCTGGCGTGCTCTGCTATGCGGAGTTGGGTGCGAGACGACCGCAGGCGGGCGGCATCTACATCTACCTGCGCGAAGCCTTCGGAAAGCTCCCGGCCTTCCTGTTCGGCTGGACCATGGCGCTGATCAACTACCCCGGCAGCGTGGCCGCCGTGGCGACAACCTTCGCGGACTATTTCTGCGCCGCTATAGGCCTCGGGCCGATGTGGGTGAAGCCTGCGGCCGCGGGCGCCATCACCTTCATCGTGGGCGTGAACTTTTACGGCATCCGTGCAGGCGCGCGCATGCAGAACCTTTTCACCCTGCTGAAGCTCGGTGCGATCGTGCTCGTGGTCGTCACGGGCCTGGTCCTGGTCCGCGGTCAGCTCGGTGTAGCGCTGGATACCGACGAAACGCATCCGCTGCCGCCCTGGGCCTTCCTCGGCGCCTTGCTGCCGGTGCTGTTCACCTACGGCGGATTCCATTACCTCAATGACCTCGCCGGTGAAGTCAAAGACCCGCAGCGCACGATGCCGCGCGCGCTCGGCCTGGGCCTCGCCGGTGTGGTGATCTGCTATCTGCTGGTCAACCTGGCGTACCTCGCTGGCCTGGGCCATGCCGGTCTGGCCGCCAGCCGTGCGCCGGCGGCGGACCTGCTGCGCCAGTGGCTCGGCGAGCCCGGTGCGCGCTTGATCGCGGTAGGTATTGCCTGCTCAACCTTCGGTTACTGCAGCATTGCCATTGCCGGCGGTGCGCGCGTGCTTCAGACCATGGGCGCCGACGGCATGTTCTTCCGCGCCGTGGGCCGCATCGAATCGCGCACGCGTGCGCCGCAGATCGCGCTCGCGGTGCTGGGCGGCTGGGCCATCGTGCTGGTGCTGTCGGGCAGCTTCGGCCAGTTGCTCAACTACACCACGGTGGGCGAGTGGCTGTTCCATGCCTTCGGCATCGCGACACTGTTCTGGTATCGCCGTCGCTTCGCCGACCAACCGTCGCCGTATCGCGTACCGTTCTATCCGGTGCTGCCTCTGGTCTTCGTGCTGACCGTACTGGGTGTGATCGGAGCGACGACGCTGGATTCGCCTGGCGATGCCGGCATGAGCCTGATGCTCGTGCTGATCGGCGTGCCCGTGTTCTACGCCTGGCGCGCGATACAGCGCCGCAGGGCCCTTTAACGCCCCATCAGGCTGAAGGGCCGGAAAACCGCATCCGCCGGGCATGCGCCAGTCGCTGCCCGCGCTGACATACTGGCCGCTTCCCCGTCACGGGTTGCGAACATGATGCAGCGTTTCGCCACTGGCCTTTGTCTCGCACTGTGTCTGAGCGCGTGCGAGGCGACACCTTCCACGTCGCTGTCCGATCCGAAAGCGACGCTGACCTTGAACGGTGTGCAGCGAGCGGAGCATCCGGACGCGGGCGATGGCTTGCTGCGTTACACCTTCACGCCATCCACCGAACCCAGCATCGTGCTCGAACAGCCGGCGCTGGACGCAAACCGTGGTGCCATCGCCCTGCGCATGCAGAACATGATGGGCTGGGCCGTGACCCTGGTCGTCGACATCCAGGGCAGCCGTCCGGATCAGAAGCTCCATGCCGTGATCGGCGTGCCTGCGGGCCCGGCACAGACGCTGCTCGTGCCGCTTCATCCGACATCGCCTCGTGCCGAAGGCATGCAGGCGGCCCCACCGATGCCTTACGAAAACGCCGGTGAGCGCGAACTCGTGGCGACCACTGTCGAAGGCCAATGGAAGGGCGGTGCCATCGAACGGCTGCGCATCAGCATGCCATCGCCGCAGGCCGCGCAGGTGGTGGCGTTTGGACGTCTGCATGGCGAGCCGGGTGACGCGCTCCGGTCTGCCTACACCGGACTGGTCGATGTCTATGGGCAATACACGCGCGCGACGTGGCCAGAAAAAATCGCTGACGACAAAGCGCTTCGCGAGGGAGCTCGACAGGCGTTGGCTGCGGCTGGCGGGAATCAGGACAAGTACGGCGGAACACTGGCCGGTGCGACGCTCAAGGCGACGGGCTGGTTCCGGACCGAACGGCGGGATGGGCGATGGACGCTCGTGACGCCCGAAGGCCATGCCTTCTTCTCTCTCGGGGTCAATGCCGTCACACCCGATGGCGGGCGCACTTACGTGCAGGGCCGTGAATGGATGTTCCAGGGCTTGCCCGCCGCGAAGGGTGAGTGGACTCCCTTCTATGGCACGGGCGACAACCGCAATGCGGAGGCTTCCTCCACGCAGGGCATTGGCTACAACCACGGCCAATGGTTCGATTTCTACGCCGCCAATCTCCGTCGGATCGATGGCGATGGCTGGCGCAACGCGTGGATGCAACGCACTGCCACGCGGCTGCGTGCATGGGGTTTCAATACCGTCGGCAACTGGAGCGATGACATACTGGCGAAGGGCCAGCACCTGCCATACACCCGCTCGATCAATATCGGCGGTGTCTACGGCAACGTTTCCAGCGGTTACGACTACTGGGGCCGCATGCCCGACCCCTTCGATCCGCGTTTCGTCGCTGCGGCCGAAGCCGCCGTGGCCAACGCGACGAAGGACGTCCGCGACGATCCCTGGCTGCTGGGCTATTTTGCCGATAACGAACTCGCCTGGGCGGGGCAGGGGCCCGATGGTCGATGGGGGCTGGCGCAAGGTACCTTGCGTGGTGAGTCGCGCAGCGACGCCAAGCAGCGCTTCATTGCCGTATTGAAAGCCAAGTACGGCGACGTCGGCAAACTCGCGCAAGCCTGGGGCATGCCTCTCGCCTCATGGGACGCGCTCAACGCGACCGGCTTCCAGATGCCGTCACCGAACGAGGCGCATCCGGCCATCGTCGACGACGCCAGCGCATGGCTGCGCACGTATGCCGACGAATACTTCCGGGTGGTCACGGAAGCACTGCATCGTCACGATCCGCATCACCTCTTCCTGGGAGGTCGCTTCGCCGTCAATACGCCCGAAGCCGTGGCGTCGTGCGCGAAGTACTGCGATGTGATCAGCTTCAACAGTTACACCGACGTACCACAGCATGGGGTCGACACCGCAGCAGCAGGCAAGTTGGGCAAGCCGGTGCTGATCACGGAATTCCACTTCGGCTCGGACGATCGCGGCCCGTTCGGCAAGGGCGTGGTGTCGGTGTGGAACGAACAGCAGCGCGGCGAAGCGTATGCACGCTACGTCGAAGCTGCCGCAAAGGATCCGAGCATCGTGGGCGCACACTGGTTCCAGTACACGGACCAGCCGGTCACCGGGCGCCTGCTGGACGGCGAAAACGCGCACATCGGCCTGGTCGGCATCACCGACATCCCGTTCCAATCGTTTACCGACGCCGTGCGCGCCGCCAATGCGCGCGCACTCGAGCGTTAGCCGACGAGGCTGGTATAGAGACCAAAGCCGACCATCATCACCACGGCCACCGCGAGGCAGGCACTGGTTGGCTTGATGCGACGCGCGTCGATGCGCGGCACCATGCGCCACAGCAGCCAGGCACCCAGCAACATGTTGACGATGATGGCGATGCGCCAGCCGACGCTGTGCATCATGACGGTGGCATCGATGTGACCCTTGGCGCGATAGAACACCACGGCGCCCACGAGTGCATCGATCATCAGCCAGATCAGGCAGGCGAGGTACGTGCGGTTGAACACCACCATGCCGCGCTCCATCCAGCGCAGGATCGCCCACACGATGATGGCGACGAACAGCGCGCCGATACTGCTGTAAAGCACCCACCAAAGCAGACCGCTGACAAGGACGAGAAAAGTGTTCATGCGCGCGTTCCCAGACCCAGGCGGCGCAGGAGCTTGTCCATGAGCCAGGCCGGGCCGATCAGCAGGTAAATAAGATCGGTGAAGAAGCTGGGGCGACGGCCTTCGAACAAGTGCCCGACGAACTGGCCGATCCACGCCACCACGAACACGCCCAGCGCGTACCAGCGAAGCGTGACGGGGCCCAGGTGTTCAAAGGCGACGTGCGAGATGAGGGCCATGATCGCGAAGACCACCAGCAAACCCAGCCCAATCGCGCGCGATTGCTTGTAGTAGCCGTAGAAGGCAATGACCAGCAGGCCGACCGCCCAGAAGCCCGGCTTGGCAAAGCTGGGCGGCACCGGCACGGTCCACAGCGCGGCGATGATGCACCACACGATCAGCGGCACGCAGATCCAGTGCAGCGCCTGGTTGATCGGGTTGCGGTGGTCGCCCGCATAGCTTTCGAGCCAGTCGGCCAGGCTGCGCTGGGAAGTGTCGTCGCTCATCAATGCGCACTCGTGCGGGAAAAGAGATTCAGTACCAGGACGCCGGCCACGATCAGGCCGATGCCCACCAGGGCCGGTGCGTCGAGTTTCTGCTTGAACACCACCAGCCCGATCAGTGCGATCAGCGCCGTGCCGACGCCCGACCACACCGCATAGGCGATGCCGACGGGCATGTGGCGCAAGGTGAGGCTCAGTGCATAAAAGGCCACGCTGTACCCGACGATCACGATGACGCTCGGCCAAAGGCGCGAGAAGCCCTCGGAGGACTTCAGCGCGCTGGTGGCGATCACCTCCGCGACGATCGCCAGGGCCAGCGTTGCCCAGGCACTCACGTCAGCGTGATGCCGGCGAGGCGCTGCAGCGCTTCGGCGTACTTGGCCGAGGTGCCCGCGATGACGTTGGCGGGGACGTTCGGGCCCGGCGCCTTCTTGTTCCAGTCCAGCGTTTCCAGGTAGTCGCGCACGAACTGCTTGTCGTAGCTCGGCGGGCTGATGCCAACGCGGTATTCGTCGGCCGGCCAGAAGCGCGAGGAATCGGGGGTGAGCATTTCGTCCATCACGTAGAGCTTGCCGTCTTCGTCCGTACCGAACTCGAACTTGGTGTCGGCGATGATGATGCCGCGCTCGGCGGCGTAGGCGGCCGCCCACTTGTAGATGGACAGCGTGGCCTCGCGCACCTGATTGGCCAGGTCGGTGCCGACGGCTGCCACGACAGCGTCGAAGCTGACGTTTTCATCGTGATCGCCCACAGCGGCCTTGGTCGACGGCGTAAAGATCGGTTCGGGCAATTGCTGCGCCTGCTGCAGGCCGGCGGGCAGCTGGATGCCGCACAGCGAGCCCGTTGCCTGGTAATCCTTCCAGCCGGAGCCGATCAGGTAACCGCGCGCGATGGCTTCCACCGGTACCGGCTTCAGGCGACGCGTCACCACCGCGCGCTTTTCGTACAGCGCCAGGTCGGTGCCGGCCGGGAGCACCTCCGACAGCGGCGTGTGCAGCAGATGGTTCGGCACCAGGTGTTCCGTCTTGCCGAACCAGAAGTTGGAGATCTGGGTGAGCATTTCACCTTTGCCCGGGATCGGGTCCGGCAGCACCACGTCGAAGGCCGACAGCCGGTCCGTCGCCACGATCAGCAGGCGGTTGCCCGGCAGCGCGTACACGTCGCGCACCTTGCCGCGATGGATCAGGTCCAGGCCGGGAAGGTTCGATTGCAGCAAAGTGGTGGGCACGGCGGGCTCCTGGGCGCGGGGAAGGGGCTATTGTAGCGGCGGGTCGGGGCGCGGCGAAAAACGTCAGCCTATCGACAAGACCCCTGCTGCTAGAATCGACGCTTTCACCCTCGATTCGCGCCATGCGCTTTTTCCTGACTGCGGTTTTCCTGCTCGCCACCCCATCGTTCGCCATGGCAGCACCGGCCACCAAGCCGGCGCGCCTGGGCCTGTGCGCGGCATGCCACGGGGAAACCGGCGCGGCGCAGATTCCCGGGGCGCCCAACCTGGCGGGACAGAAGCGCGATTACCTGCGCGAGGCGTTGCGCCAGTACAAAGACGGCCGCCGCAAGATTCCGGTCATGCAGGCCGCCATCGGGCCGGTCAGCGAGGCTGACCTGGACGAGCTGGCGACGTGGTACAGCGAGCAGACCCCGGTCAAGGCCACGCCATGAACATCTCGTGGACCCTGCTGCTGGCCTTCCTCGGGCTGATCTTCGGGCACGGCATCCCCGGCGCCATTGTCGGCGGCATCGCCGGCTTCATCATCGATAGCCTCAAGCAGAACCAGCGTCGGCGGGCGACGCCCGAAGCCGGCGGCTACATCGGGCCGTTGTTTGCCCTGCTGGGCGCGGTGGCCAAATCCGATGGCCGCGTCTCTGAAGCAGAAATCGCGGTGGCCGAGCGCCTGATGACGCGCATGGGCCTGGACGCCGAGCAGCGCAAGCAGGCCATCAGCAGCTTCAATGCCGGCAAGCAGCCGGAATTCGACGTCACGCCGGCGATCAATGGCCTGCGCCAGTGGGTGGGCATGCGCCGCGACCACGCCTTCCCGGTGCTGGACGTGGTGATCGAAACCGTCATCGCCGAGGGCAATCCGCCGCCTGAAAAAATGGCCATCCTGCGCCAGCTCGCCTTTGCGCTGCGCGTCAGCGACATGGAGCTGATGGCGCTGATGGCCATGAAGGGTTACGCCTGGAATGCCGGCGCGGGCGGCAACTACCGCGGCCCGGGGCAGGGTCACGGCGGCGGTTACGTGCCGCCCCAGCGCAACACCAACGGTCCCGATCCCTACACGGTTCTGGGCATCGACCGCAGCGCCGACGACCGTGCGATCAAGCGTGCCTACCGCAAGCTGATTTCCGAGCACCATCCGGATCGCCTGGGCGACCTGCCGGAGGAAATGCGCAAGCGCGCCGAAGCCCGCGCCAGTGAAATCAACGCCGCCTACGAGCGCATCAAGGCCGAGCGCGGCTTCAAGTAGTGCGCCGGCGGCCCGTTTTCACGGGCGCCCGGTCCGCTCGCGTGAGAAACTAGCGGCTTCGCGTGGGGACGACCCGGGCATGTCCCTGGCCGCCGCCCGCCACCGCTCATTCCTCACTCCCGACGGCTCCCATGACCCCGATCATCGCCCCCTCCATCTTGTCCGCCGATTTCGCCCGCCTGGGCGAAAACACTGCCAAGGTCCTGGCCGATGGCGCCGACTGGGTGCATTTCGACGTGATGGACAACCATTACGTGCCCAACCTGACCATTGGCCCCATGGTCCTGAAGGCGCTGCGCGATTACGGCATCACCGCGCCGATCGACGTGCACCTGATGGTCAAGCCGGTGGACCGCATCATCCCGGACTTCGCCAAGGCTGGCGCCAGCGTGATCAGCTTCCATCCGGAGGCCAGCGAGCACGTCGACCGCACCATCGGCCTGATCAAGGACTCGGGCTGCCAGGCCGGCCTGGTCTTCAATCCGGCCACGCCGCTCAGCTGGCTCGACCATGTGATCGACAAGCTGGACCTGGTGCTGATCATGTCGGTGAACCCCGGTTTCGGCGGCCAGAAGTTCATCCCGGGTGCGCTGGACAAGCTGCGCGAGGTGCGCCGGCGCATCGATGAGACCGGTCGCGACATCCGCCTGGAGATCGACGGCGGCGTGACGGCGGACAATATCGGCCAGATCGCGGCTGCGGGCGCAGATACCTTCGTGGCCGGCTCGGCCATCTTCAATGCCCCGGACTACAAGGCCGTCATCGACGCGATGCGTCGCCAAATCGGCTGAGCGGGCCGGTCATCGGGCATAAAAATCCCGGCGCAGGGGTGGCGCCGGGATAAGGACGTCGGAACGACGTTTTTCAGAGGAGACCACGTTGGCAACCGTCCAACGCTCCTGCAGGTCCACGGCAATGGATCTGGATGGTTGCCGTAAGTTCTGACCGGGGTTTTCCCGAAAGGTTCCCTGACATGGCCCGTAAGGCGCAGGGAAATTCGCTAATGGTCGCCCGCAGGCTGAGACGCGCCATGCATGGCAGCTCGTCACCGGCCCGCACGGTCGAATCGGCAGGCCGCGACCAAAAAAAGCCCCGCAAGAAGCGGGGCAGCAATCATCATCCACGGTCGGGAACCACCAACAGAAACGGATCGGGGGAGCCTGGCTGGCGCCCCGGGCGGCCGTGGTCCTTCCATGGTCCGACGGCCGCCCACCTTGCCTTCCACGGCAGGAGGGCTTAGTGCTCTGGCGACAGGCTCAGTGCAGGCTCATGACGAGCCCGAGGATCAGCGCGCCGACGGCCAGGACGACGCGCAGCGGTTCGAAGCTGCGAAGTTCGGCGTTGGGATCGGGTTTGGCGATATCGGGGTGGCTCATGATCGTGCGTCTGAGTGGCGTTGGTGCCTATAAGGCGCCCGGTGTCGGCACGACTGACGGCGGACAACGGGCGCGCACGAGGCGGTATCTGACAAAACGCGGGCAAAGCCTCACAGTGGCTTGCGCGTCCGCCGGGGGAAATGCACGCTGCGCACCATCGAACGCAGGAACCAGCCATGGGCCGCAGCATTGCCATTGTCGAAGACGAACCCCTCATCCGCGCCAACTACGTCGAAGCCCTGAACCGCTTCGGCTATGACACCCGCGGCTACGGCTCGCGCCACGATGCATCCACGGCCTTTGCCATGCGCCTGCCTGAACTGGTGATCATCGACATCGGCCTTGGCGACGAACCCGAAGGCGGCTTCGATCTCTGCCGTGAACTTCGCGCGCGATCCGCGACCTTGCCGATCATCTTCCTGACCGCGCGCGACTCCGATTTCGATGTGATCTCCGGCCTGCGCCTCGGTGCCGACGATTACCTGAGCAAGGACACCAGCCTGCACCAGCTGGCCGCGCGCATCGCTGCCCTGTTCCGCCGCATCGAATCCCTCAAGGCGCCGGCATCGAGTGAGACCGTGATCGAACACGGCCCGCTGAAGCTCGAGTCCGAACGCATGCGCATCACGTGGAATGGCGAGGAAATTCCGCTGACCGTCACCGAGTTCTGGATGGTCCACACCCTGGTCCGCTTCCCTGGCCACGTGAAGAACCGCGATCAGTTGATGCGCGAGGCAGAGCTGGTCGTCGACGACGCCACCATCACGTCGCACATCAAGCGCATCCGCAAGAAGTTCATCGCCGTCGCCCCCGAATTCGATGGGATCGAGACGGTGCATGGCGTGGGTTACCGCTGGCGCCCCTGATGCGGTCGTGACGTCCGGCGCGCGGCGGGCATTCGCCATCCCGCCGCAAGCTGCCAGAATGCGCCATCGCCGCAACATCATCGCTCCATCATGACTCTCCGTCGCAAGCTCCTCCTTGTCGCCCTGTGCACCCTGGCGTTGCCGGTGGCCGGGTGGCTGTACGTGCGGCAGATGGAGATGCTGCTGCGCGAAGGCCAGGCGCAGGCGCTGGAGGCGTCCGCGCGGGCCATGGCGCGCAGCCTCGTTGTCACGCATGCGCCGCTGCCGCAGGGCGGAGGCGCGTGGTTTGTCCAGGAAACGCCCAACCCCATCACCATCGACGGTTATGGCGACGACTGGGCGCCGATGACGCCGTGGTCGCAGCCGCTGGGCGCGCGCGGCAAGCTGATGCTGGCGGAGGATGGCAACTGGCTCTACTTCTACGTCGACGTGCGCGCTACGCATCGCGTCCGCGCCGACGCCGGAGACGCCAACGTCATGGCGGCGGACTACGTGGTGCTGGGTTTGCAGGTTGGCGAACAACAGCGACGGTATCTCCTTGCCAGCGCCGCACCCGGTCCCGTGTCGGCGCGGCCGCTGGATCCCCCGGCGCCGGGATTTCCCGACCTGCTGGTCGCGCAGTGGCAAGAGGACGGCAGCGGATATCGCGTCGAGGGGCGCCTGCCGCGCAAGCTCGGCATCGATGCGATCGACGTGGCCGTGCACGATGCGGGCAGCGTCGACGAACCCATCGCCAGCTGGCGCCCGTTGTTGCGTTACTCGCCCCAGTTGTCCGACGAGCTGGCGCAGCTGCTCACTGAGCACGTGCGTGCGCGGGTTCTGTCGCCCGATGGTTGGGTGGTGGCGCGCAGCGGGCATCTGAATGCGCCGGTGGCAGAAGCCAGCGATCAACCCGGCTGGTTCGCTTCCCTGGTCTATCGATCGCTGCTGGCCAACCCGCTGGAGGATGCGCAGCCCTGGGCCGATGAAGCGCCGCGCATGAACCTGGCTGACGTGCACACGGCAGGCGGGGGTGGCGCGACCGCCCTGTGGCGGCAGGGTGAAACGCGCGGCAGCGTCGTGCTTGCAGTCGCCGTGCCGTTGGGTGGCGACGCCAAAGACGGCGTGCTTCTGCTGGAGCAGGCCAGTCGTGCCGTGCCCTTGCTCGCCAACCGGGCCCTGTTCGGATTGCTGATGACCAGCTTCGGCGTCCTGCTTGTCGCCGGTCTGATCCTGCTGACTTTCGCCACGCGTTTGAGCGTGCGCCTGTCGCGCTTGCGCGATGCCGCCGAACGCGCGCAGGCCAACGATGGACGTCTGGACGGCCAAATCCTGTTTGATCGTTTCCCGATGACGGATGCGCCCGACGAAATCGGCGATCTGGCGCGCAGCTTCGAGCGCCTGCTTGATGTGGTCGGCGGATACACCGACTACTTGCGCACGCTCGCTTCCAAGTTGTCGCACGAACTCAATACGCCGCTCGCCATCGTCAAGTCGTCGCTGGACAACCTCGAGCATGCCGCCTTGCCGCCCGATGCGGCGCCCTACCTGGCGCGGGCGCGCGATGGCGTGGCGCGCCTCGGGCAGCTCGTCCGTGCGATGAGCGAGGCCAGCCGCATGGAGCGCGCGATCGCGGCGGCCGAGCCGGAGGATGTCGATCTGGGCGAGGTGGTGCGCGGTTGCGCGGACGCCTATCGCCCGCTGGCTGGCATGCGTGAGTTGACGTGCCAGCTGCCGGGCTCGCCGCTGATCCTGCATTGCGCGCCCGAACTCATCGCGCAGGCGCTGGACAAGCTGTTCGACAACGCCTTGTCATTCACGCCGGAACACGGCTGGATTCGCCTGAGCCTGCGCGCGCTGGACGACGGCGCCGAGATCGAGCTTTCCAACCAGGGTGCACCGCTGCCGGCCGCCATGCAGGGGCGCCTGTTCGATTCGCTGGTGAGCCTGCGCGACAAAGCCACGCCGGGTGATGCGCCCCACCTGGGCCTGGGCCTTTACGTGGTGCGCCTGGTGGCCGAACGCCACCAGGGCCAGGCGATGGCACACAACCTGGCCGATGGCAGCGGCGTGGCGTTCGTCTTGCGACTGCACGGCATGCCCAGGCAGCGCCTGGGCATCTGATCGCTCAAGGCCGCTTCAGCACCCAACCGCCGGCGTCGTGCAGCAGTTCGACCTGGCGCGCTATGGGTGCTTCGCAAATCTCCGCCTTGCACGGTGCGAGGTTGATGCGCAGGTGCAGGTCGTCGCTCAGTTCGAAATCCGCCAGTCGTGCCGAAGCCTTGCTCGCGGCCTCCTCGAGCGCGGTGCCGACGAACACGCCGCGGCGGAAGACGTACAGCTGCACGTCATCGGGGCGGCAGGCCTGGTCCAGGCCGGTCGCCGCTTCGGCGACGTAGGTGTCGCCCTTGCGTTGCGAGCGACCGGTTAGCAGGCGCTGGCCTCCCGTGAGCAGGAAGCGGTCTTCGTCGTTATGCGGCTGCACGTTTTCACGCGTACAGCGCGTGGGTGTGGCCACTACCGTCGCCGCGGTCGATGGCGATGCCGGCGCAGCCGCATGGGCGACCGGTGCTGCAGCGCTGGATGCTGCGGCCGGTGCCCTGGTGCTCGCCGCTGCCACGGGTACCTGTGACGTTGAGGTTTTGGACGGCGCGGCCGCCGCCGGTGCCGGCAAGGGCTGTAGCGGGCGACGAGGCGCGGGTTGCTGGGCCACCTTGCCGGGGTCGGGGCCGGCGGGCATGAAGTGGATGCCCGTGCCTGCCAGGGCGATCACCAGGGCGGTCACCGACCAGCCCCGCCCGCGGATGTCCTTGCGGCGCATCAGCACCAGCAGGCAAACCAGGGCCAGCACCAGTGCGACGGGGGCGATCGTCGTCCAGATCAGCGAGACAATGGCAAGGCAAGTCGCCGCGATGGCCCAGCGTGATACCGGAGGGCGCCTGGCCGGCGGCAGCGGCGGCGGTTCGAAGGCCACCGTTTCGTCAGGAAGCGGCGGCGGGAGCGATCCGTCGATCTCCTGCGCCTCGACCGGCAAGGGCGGCGGCAGCGGATGGTCCGCAGGCTCCGGGATGGGCGGCGGCAGGGAAGAGGAGCGCGATGTCGGAACGTCCCAGGGAAACCACTGCTGGCCACCGTCGTGGCACCACTGGTCGCCGGACCGTGCGTACCGTCCCAGTGCCGTTTCCGGCAGGGGGCCGCGCAAGGTGACGTCGCGAAGAAGCCAGATCAGGGGCGCATCGTCGGGTAATACGTCGGCTTCGACGCCCAGCTGGCGAAGTTGGGTGGCCTGGGCATTGGCCGCGTCCTGGTCCAGCCCGCGCCGGATAATCAGCGGTGCCCGCTCGAAAACGCGCTTGCGGAAATCGGCCATCTCCATGCCAAAGGCCTGGGCCATGCGGGCCTGTACCGCATCGGCGTCCTGGCCTTCCAGCAGTCGTCCGGTGACGACAAGACAACGGTGTTCCATCGGTTCGCGCTCCCCCTGGGCGATCGGCCAAGGGTAGTGGGGCTTGCAAAGGGGCGGAAGGGGGCAGGGCCAGGCGCCCTCACGCTGGCGTAACGCCTTACAATGGCCCTTCGACTACCCGGAACGTCCCCCCACGTGATCTCCCGAGACGAATTCGACGCGCTGGTTGCCCAAGGGCATACGCGCATCCCGCTGGTGCGCGAGGTCTTCTCCGACCTCGACACGCCGCTGTCGGTGTACCTGAAGCTGGCCGATGGCCCGTACACCTTCCTGTTCGAATCCGTCGAAGGCGGTGCTACCTGGGGGCGCTATTCGATCATCGGCCTGCCGGCCAAGCGGGTCTATCGCCTTCGCGGCCACGAGCTGGAAGTGGAAGACTCCGGCGAAGTCACCGAGCGTCGCCATCTCGAAGATCCCCTGGCGGAGATCGAGAAGCTGCGGCTCCAGTACGACGTGCCGCGCCTGCCGCAGTTGCCGGCCTTCAGCGGTGGCCTCGTGGGTTACTTCGGTTTCGAAACCATCGGCTACATCGAACCGCGCCTCGCACAGTGGGATCGCGCCGACGAGCTTGGCACGCCCGACGTGCTGCTGATGCTGGCCGAGGAAGTCGCGGTGTTCGACAACCTCAAGGGCCGCCTGTACCTGATCGTGCATGCCGATCCGTCGCAGCCACATGCCTATGCCGAGGCGCAGCGTCGCCTGGATGCGCTGGTCTATCGGTTGCGTCAGGGCGGCGCGTCGTATCCGCAACTCACCCAGTCCATCGCCCTCGACGAAAGCGATTTCAAATCGTCCTTCACCAAGGAGGAGTTCGAGGCGATGGTGGAGCGCGCGAAGGAATACATCCGCGCCGGTGACATCTTCCAGGTGGTGCCCTCGCAGCGCCTGAGCATCGGCTTCCATGCGCGCCCGGTGGATGTGTATCGCGCCTTGCGTGCGCTGAATCCGTCGCCATACATGTATTTCGTCGACCTGGGCAAGACGCAGATCGTCGGCTCGTCGCCGGAAATCCTCGCGCGTCTGAAGGACGGCAAGGTGGTGGTGCGTCCGCTGGCCGGCACGCGCAAGCGCGGCACAACCGAAGCGGAAGACCAGGCACTCGAAACCGAACTGCTCGCCGATCCGAAAGAGCGTGCCGAGCACGTTATGCTGATCGACCTGGGTCGCAACGATGTCGGCCGCATCAGCGAGACCGGCACCGTCGAGGTCAGCGAATCGTTCGTGATCGAGCGCTATTCCCACGTCATGCATATCGTTTCGCAGGTGCAGGGCAAGGCGCGCGATGGCATCGGCTACATGGACGTGCTCAAGGCCACGTTCCCCGCGGGCACGCTCAGCGGTGCGCCCAAGATTCGCGCCCTTGAGATCATCCAGGAACTGGAGCCGTACAAGCGCAATATCTACGCGGGTGCCATTGGCTGGATCGGCTGGTGGGGTGATGCGGATACCGCGATTGCCATCCGCACCGCTGTCATCCAGGACGGCCGCCTGCACGTGCAGGCCGGTGCCGGCATCGTGTATGACTCCGATCCCAGCGCCGAGTGGGAAGAAACCATGAGCAAGGGCCGCGCGCTGTTCCGCGCCGTGGCCCAGGCTGCGCGCGGACTCTGAGTCGTGAACCACACCCTCATGCGCTATGGAATGGCGGCCTTGCCCTTGCTCTACTCGCTCACGGCGTCCGCGCATGAGCCGGGCACCCTGGTGTGGACCGACGACAGCTACAGCCGCATGAAAGCGCTGGCGATGTTGCAGTCGCTCAACGCCAGCCTGCTCAGTCATCCCAGTGCCACGTTGACGCTGGAAAGCTGGTGCGGCGCACATCACCTGGCCGATGACGCGCGGGTCGTGGCGCGTCGCGTCAAAGGCGCGGACAAGCCGCTGCCGCCCGGCGCGCGTGAACAGCTGGGCATTGGCGAGCATGACGAAGTGCGCTATCGCCAGGTCCAGCTGGTTTGCGGAAATCTCGTGCTGTCCGAAGCGGACAACTGGTACGTGCCGTCGCGCCTCAGTGCCGCGATGAACCAGGAGCTCGACAGCACCGATGTGCCCTTTGGCAAGGTAGTCCAGTCGTTGCACTTCCGTCGCGAAACGCTGTCGGCGCAGCTGCTGTGGCAGCCGTTGCCGACGGGTTGGGAAGACCAGCCCTTGCCGAGCGACGTGCATCGCAGCGCGACGCCCCTCGATATCCCCGCGCATGTGCTCCAGCATCGCGCCGTCCTGCTGACGCCGGAAAACCACCCGATCAGCCTGGTGGTGGAGAGCTATACCTCCAACGTGCTTGCCATTCGCGACGCGGAGCCGGCCATCGCGCCCTGAGGCCATGAAGCGCAAGCGGCGAGGGGAAGGGACGGGCCCCGCCGCTTGCTGACCCGTGTCATGTACAACGCAGGAAACGAGCTGGAACGCATGCTAGGGCCGCAGCATGAGCGGCCCGTGTGCCCCCGATGATCGACTCCCGTGACGGAGCCGGGCCACAGGCGCATCAATCCACGTAGGGTTTCGCGACTTCAAGCGCCAGGTGGTAAGGCTCGGGGTCATTGCGGTTGGTCAGCATGATCACCGTCACGTGCTGCCTGGGCCACCGCACGATCACATGGCGAAAGCCCATGCTTTCGCCCGAATGCCAGCGAACGTCGCCATGAATCCGCCAGCCGTAGCCGTAGGCATCGACGTCGGCTTCGTCGGTGATGCGCGTATGCGCCGTTGTCGCCAGTTCGCGTGAATGTGCGCTCAGGAGTCGGTTGTCGTACCAGGCGGCATCCCATTTCGCGAGGTCATCGATGGACGAATAAATGCCGCCATCGCCACGCGTGGCACTCGTCGGGCTTTGGTCCGTGCGCACCCACTTGCCTGATTCCTCGCTATAGCCATAGGCGCGATGCGCCGGCTCCGGGCCGCCGCGCCGATACATCAGCGTGTTGTCCATATGCAGTGGCGCGAAGATGCGCTCCTTCAGCAGCGCGGCCAGGTCCTTGCCACCGGCTTTTTGAGCGACCAGTCCAAGCAGTACGTAGCCGCTGTTGCTGTACCGGTATGAAGTGCCCGGCGCGAAGTAGGTGCGTGATTCCTTTGACAGCAAATCGAGCACCTGCGCATCGCTGATCTGCCCGGGAAAATCCGCCGGCATCAGGTCTTCGTAATCGACCAGGCCGGAACTGTGCGACAGCAAGTGGTGAAGCGTGATCGCCTGCTCGCTCGCCGGCAGCGACGGCAGCCACTTTCGCACGGGGTCGTCGAGCTTGAGCTTGCCGTCTTCCGCCAGCAGGAGAATCAGCGCGGCGGTGAACTGCTTGCTGACGGAAGCAAGGCGATAGTCCGTCGCCGGTGTCGCGCGTTCGCCGGTTTCCAGGTTGGCAAACCCGAGGGACTTTCGCAGGACGGGCTTGCCATCCTTGAGTACCAATACGGATGCGCCAGGCACATGCCCTTCATAACGTTGCAGGGAACCGGCGTCCCTGGCGGGCGCCATGCCCGAGAACGCCATGCACGCCGTGGCGGCGATGATCATTCGACGCATGAAACACTCCTCATCAACGTACGGGCAAGTCGTAGTATGTGTCGGGCGACGGTTCGGGCTTGAACGTGTAGTGCCACCACTCCATCGCGTAATTGTTGAACCCCGCGCTTTCCATCGCGGATTTCAGTTGCTCACGATGGGCGTGTTGCATGGCCGTGGCGCGCGGCGAATCGGTATGGGCCAGTGTGTCGAAGACATCGAAACCGGTACCCATATCGAGCGGCACGCAATGCTGATCGTTCGCGTCACACTGCATCATCGTCAAGTCGACCGTGGCGCCACGGCTATGGCCCGAGCGTGGCGCGATGTAATCGCCAAGCAGGACGGTCTTGTCGAGCGCGGGATAGTGCACGGCCTTGGTGCGTTGGTCGCCCAGGTCCTTCGCCCAGCGCATGAAGTGCGCCACGGCCTGCGTCGGCCGGTAGCAGTCCCAGATCAGCAGGCGCTGGTGCTTTGGCCGCAGTGATGCTTCCACGCGCGCCAATGCCCTGGCTGCCGGGGCGAGCAAGTAACACCGGGGTGCTTCGTAGCCATCCACCTGGACACCTACAAAATTGTCACTCCCCGCGTATTTGATGTCTTCGGCCATATCGGGAACGAGTTGGCGAACGTCGACAAATCCGGCGCGGGCGAGTGCGCCATCCGGTGCATTCACAGGCCCGCGCGCAGCGAGCGCGCTGCATCCAAGCAGCCCTATCACGACGAGGAGAGGCTTATTCACAGCCGCCGACCCGCTTGAAGCGAAGATCCTCGAAATCCGAACTGAAGTCGGCGTCGGGGTCAACCTTGTTCATGCGCATGGCGGCACCGGGCGCATTCGGGAAAGTGATCCATGCCTCGTCGATCCCGTGGTCCCACTGCACCAGGTAGCGCTTGCCGACACGCATGACCTGGCCGGTCAGGCGAGGCGACTTCACCGAAGACCAGTGCACGTGACCTTCGCCAGCGCACAGGCGAACATCCCCAAGCCACGGATCACGCCATACACCCAGCTGCGAGTCCAGCTCGCGCGTGGTGGCTGGCTTGCGTGACGACGTGTCCGGCACGTGCTGCTCGGCCCGCGTGGACTCGAGCTTCGCCAGCTCGTCGGCGTAGCTGTCGACGCTGCGGGCGCCACCCGGGGTCGTAAAGTGCTTGAGCAGTACTTCCGTCAGCACGGCGCGCGCATCGTCGGCTTCGCCGTTGATCAGGATGACGAAGCCGCTCTGTCGATGCGGCATCAACATCAGCGCCGAGTACATGCCCGACAGCGTGCCCGTATGCGACACCGTCAGCTCGCCATCCGCGTCGGCGATGCGCCATCCGTAGCCATAGGCATAGATCCGCGTGCCATCCCAGGCTCGCCGCAGCGCGGAGATCGGCATGGGCGTGTAAGGAGTCCACAAGGCATCGCGCTGATCCGGTGCGAGCCACTTCAACTGATCGGCATCCGGTGCCAGCCAGTTTCGGGCCCACGCCAGCATGTCGTCGAGGCTGCAGCGAACACCGCCGGCGGCTTCCATGGTGGTGCTGCGAATGGTGTCGCCTTGTTCGGGTTCCGGAACGGCGACGCCCTTGCGCAGGCCGTGCGGAACGGCCAACGGTCCCGCGTCGCTGCGCCTCCAGTCACCCACGCGACAACCCGTCAGGCCAAGGGGCTTGAACACTTCCTGCTGCATCAGGGTTTCATAGGGCGCGCCGCCGGCTTTGGCGGCCACCTCGCCGGCCACGACGTAGAGCAGGTTGTCGTAGGCATAACCGGCGCGAAAGTCGTAGGCCGGCTCAAGGTAGGCTAGCGCATGCACGATGTCGGCACGCGTGAAATCATTGGGCTCGGGCCACAGCATCAGGTCGCCGCCACCCTCGGGCAGGCCGCTGCGATGGGTGAGCAGGTCGCCGACCTGCATGTGTTCCGTCACCCACGGATCGTGCATGCGAAAGTCGGGCAGGTACTTGGTAACGGGATCGTCCCAGCGCAGTTTGCCCTGCTGAACCAGTCGCGCGAGCAACGAGGCTGTCATGGCCTTGCTGTTGGAGGCGATCTTGAAAAGCGCCTGGCGCGTGATGGGTTGCCCACTGCCGCGACTGAGTTCGCCGCGCGTCGCGGTGTAAACCACCGTGCCGTGATCGATCACACCCACGGCGATGCCAGGCAGCTTGTAGCGCGCCATCGTCGCGTCGACGACGCGGTCAAGGTCATCGTGGGACGTCTGAGCCTGTGCTGTCGATGCTGCGCAAAGCAGGCCAAGAGCGATCAGGCGCATCGCTTTCATGGATTCTTGCCTTCCTTCGCGGCGACGTCGTCGACCTGCTTCCACACGCGCAGCAGATTGCCGCCCCACAACTTGGCGATGTCGTCATCGCTGAAGCCATGCTTGCGCAGGGCCTCCGTCACGTTTCGCGTCTGTTCGGCGTTCTGCCAGCCATCGATACCGCCGCCACCGTCGAAGTCCGAAGCAAGGCCGACATGATCGATGCCGGCGACGCCGACCATGTGGCGAATCTGCTTGATGTAGTCGTCGAGGTTCGGAAGCGGAAAGGCCGCGTCGATCTTGCGCATGCCTTCCACATAGGCTGGCAGGAAATCGATCTTGTCGCTGTCGTACTGCTTGTCGCCGGCAGCCTTGGTGACCTGGGCTGCCAGCGCCTTCTCGGCGAGCTCGCGGCCCGGATCGAGCTTGAGAAAGCCCTTGTATGCCACCGCCTGCACGACGCCGCCGTTCTGCGCGATGGCTCGCAGCAAATCGTCGGGCAGGTTGCGGGGATGGTTGACGATGGCGTGTGCGCCCGAATGCGATGCGATGATCGGCGCCTTGGTCGCCTTGAGCACGTCGCGCACGCAGGCATCTGAGCTATGCGAGACGTCGACCATGATGCCGAGCTGGTTGGCGCGCGTCACGACGCTGTGCCCGAAAGGCGTGAGCCCCGTTTCCGCCAGCGGCGCGTCACCCAGATCTGCTTCGGGCATGGAACTGGTGCAGAGGTCGTTGTTCCCGACATGGGTGATGCCGATATAGCGAGCACCGCGCGCGAACGCCTTGTCGAGGTTGCCAAGCTGATGACCGAGCGAGTAGCCGTTCTCGATGCCGATCATGGCCGAAAGCACGCCCGCTTTGCGGTTGGCCATCACCTGTTCGGGTGTTCGGGCAAGACGAATGCGGTCTGGATACTTCGTGAGCATCAGGTCGATGTCGTCGTACTTCTGCGTCGCCTGTGCCAGCGCCTTGGCGTAGCCGGCCTTGGTCAATGGGCCTTGTTCGACGTAGATGATGAAGAAGGCCGCATTGAGCCCGCCGCGCTCCATCTTGCCCAGGTCGACGCGCAGGGGCGTGTCCTTGCCGACATCGAACTGTGCCGTACGCATGTACGTGGCGGGAATGTCCACGTGCGTGTCGATGGTGACAGGCGGATCCTGCTGCGCCATGGCGGCGACGGGCAGGCAGGCGAGCAGGGCGAGGCTCAGGGCAGGGCGGCGCAGCGTCATACGGTCTCCCATCGGGCCGGCTGCTCGCCGGCGATCATGTCTTCGAAAGTCTGGCGGCGACGCACTATCGCATGGCGGCCTTCGTCGAGCAGCAACTCGGCCACCAGCGGGCGGGAGTTGTAGGTGGACGACATGGAGGAGCCGTAGGCGCCACTGGTACGGATCATGACCAGGTCTCCGGCCTCGAGCGGCGGGAGCATCCGGCCGCGTGCGAAGGTGTCGCCGGTTTCGCAGACCGGGCCGACGATGTCGCAGGCCTGGGAGGGTCCCGGGCGCGGCACCAGCGGCACGATGTCGTGCCAGGCGTCGTACAGGCTGGGGCGCAGCAGGTCGTTCATCGCGGCGTCGAGCACCACGAAACGATGCGTATCGCCCTGCTTGATGCGCACGACGCGGGTAAGGAGCACGCCCGCTTCGCCCACGAGGTAGCGTCCCGGCTCCAGCAGGATGCGGCCCTTAAAGGCGCCAAGATGATCACGGATGGCCGACGCGTACGCCTCAGGGGTGACGGGCTCGTCATGGCCGTACCGGTAGCGCACGCCCAGGCCGCCGCCGACGTCGATGCTGTTCAGCGCGTGCCCGGCCGCTTCCAGTTCGCGCCAGAACGCTGCGACGCGGGCCAGGGCTTCGCGAATGGGCGCGACGCTGAGCATCTGTGAGCCGATGTGGACGTGGAGGCCGTCCAGCTTCACGTGGTGCATCGATCCGGCGCGCGCAAACCAGCGTCGCGCTTCTGCGATGCTGACGCCGAACTTGTTCTCGGCCTTGCCGGTGGAAATCTTGGCGTGCGTCAGCGCGTCCACGTCGGGGTTGATGCGCACGGCGGCATGCGCCGTTACGTGCAGCGAGGACGCGAGGCGCTCAAGCGCTTCCAGTTCGTCGGCCGATTCGACATTGAATCGCTGGATGCCCGCTGCCAGTGCCTCCGCCATTTCTTGTTCGGTCTTTCCCACGCCGGAGAAGACGATGCGCTGCGCCGGAATGCCAGCATGCAGGCTGCGCCACAGTTCACCCGACGACACGATATCCGCGCCCACGCCTTCGGCGGCCATCAGCTGAAGCACGGCCAGGTTGGAGTTGGCTTTCACCGCGTAGCAGATCGCATAGTTCAGCCCGGCCAGGGCCTGCTGCAGCCCTCGGATGCGCGTACGGATCGCGTTGGCGGAGTAAGCGTAGAACGGGGTGGGATAGCGTGCGGCCAGTTCGCGCAGATCGACGCCGTCGAACCAGGCGTCCGCATCGATGCGCGGCGGGTCAGGTTGCTGCAGTGACATGTGGTGCCTTGCCATCACCACGGATGGCGATAAGAAAAAAGGCGGCCCGCACGAAGCGGGCCGCCGCGGGGAGGTGTCTTAGAAGTCCACGGACACCGTCAATTGGGTGAAACGGGGTTGCTGGAAGCCCAGGCCCTGGCGGAATGTGGGATTGGTCTGGTCCGAGATCGTGGTCTGCAGATCCTGGTCCACCTGGACGACGCGCTGCTGGTTAAGCAGGTTGTAGACCGCGAGCTTCACGCGAAGCTGGCCACCACCTTCGAACGGACGGATGTAGGCAATGCTGGCGCCAAGGTTGTACGTCCATGGCAGTCGGCCGTACTTGCCGCGCGGTGACTTCTCGTAAATGCGGTCTTCGGACACCGGCGAATCGCAGTTCTGAACACAGACGTAGTAACTGTGATAGTTCGTCGCGTCATAGGGGTTGCCCACGCCGAAGCCTGTCACCGGTCCGCCGGACTGGACAGCGAGGTTTGCCGCGACCTGCCAGTGCGGTGTGATGGCATAAGTGCCCCGGAATTTGAACTGATGGCGTCGATCGTTCGGCAGGTAACCATTGCCGCCGTAGTTCACCCACGGATTGTCGAAGTTCTCGGTTCGGCCCGTATCGTCGAAATCGGTGTCGGAGTTCACCGGTCCTTCGGCGTTGCCGCGGTTCCACGACAGGACATACGAACCATTGAATGACCACTTGTCGTCCCAGGCGCGATCAATCTGGAATTCGAGTGCCGTGTAGGTGCGCTTGGGCTTCACCCAGCCACGCTGGCCCAGGTAGTTTCCGTCTGCGTCGTACATAGCCCAACCTTCCTTGGACGTGTCGACCGTGACCCAGCCATCGGCGACTCCGTCGCAATTCGTGTCGCCCCAGACCGTGACCTTCTTGCCCGGGTTGGCCATGACCCAGCCGATGTAGCCATTCTCGCCACACTGCTTGGTCGCACTGATCTCCATGTCATCAATTGCGTTATGCAGCTTGCGGTATGTGGCGTTGACGCCCCACGACCAAGTCGAGGAAAGCATCTGCTGGAAGCCAAGGATCATCTCGTCCTGATAGACCTGGTCCATGTCGTGGTCGACTTCCGAGCGCAGGTCGCCAACCGTGCCGTTACCCTGGGAGACGTCCACGCCACCGAGCTGCGGCCCGAGGATCGGGAAGTAGTAATCGTTGCCTGCAGCATCCGTGCGTGTTTCCCAGCCGCCGAACGCGTAGTACGTGCGCTGGTCGAGGAGACCGCCTGCCTGCTTGATGTTGATGACGTTGGCGACCGGCAGATAGTAGCGCCCGAGGTTGCCGTAGAGCTTGGTGGATCCGTCGCCCTTCATGTCCCAGGAGAAGCCCAGGCGCGGCGCCCACATGTTGTCCATCTTGATGTAGCTGGCCCCGTCGGCTGCCTTGTTGTCAAAGCCGTCGCGACGCAGCCCGAAGTTCAACATCAGCTTCGGTGTGATCTGCCAGCTGTCTTCGATGTACTGGGCGTTGTTGGTGGTTTGGAACGTACCGGCGATCTCATAACGACGGGCACGAACGTAGCCGTAGTAGCCGGGAGGAATAACGCCGCCGCCTGCGGGGTTGGAGATGCTGTCGCCCGGGTTGGCGGTGTAGACGTTGTAGTAGAGCGCACCGGGACCGGGATAGTAGCGGCTGTAGTCGGACGTGTCCTGCTCGTGGTCGTAACCGAAGCGAACGAGATGGTCACCCAGTTTCCATTCGAAGTCGGCGCGGTACTGCTTGCGATCGTCGTTGCGCTTGGCAACCGACGTATTGCTGGCGCAGCCGACCGGGGTATTGGGATCCGGCCGCGGCACGGCACTCGTCGCGGACACCACGTTGCAATCGATATCCATCAGCGAGCGCTGGAAGGCTTCGCGCTTGTTCTGGCCGTACATCAGCTTCATCGACAGATTGCTCGTCAGGTAGCTGGTGTAGGTAAGGGCCCAGTTCTTGCCGCCCGTATCAGTGTAGACCTCGTCGATCTTGTTGCCACGGGTCTTTGTGTCATAGTCAAAGCGATAGACATCGGCCGTGTTCTCCTTTTTGTCGGAGAAAGCCATCAGCTCAAGCACGTTGTCGTCGTTGATGTTCCAGTTGAGCTTGGTGCCCCAGAAGTTCGGTGTGGCACTGTTGCTATACAGCTTGGTGCCATAGTTGTCGGTATTTCGCGGGTTGTCGCCCTGGGCTTCGTACATCGCGAAGAAGAACAGCTTGTCCTTTACGATGGGACCGGATGCGTAGACGTTGGCCTTGAACAGCGAGTCGCGATCCTCGCCTGACGTCAAATAGCGAGAGCCGTCGGCGGTGTAATGGTCATCGGCGCGGGAATGCCAGTTGCCCGGTTCCAACGTAAGTTCCGTGCCCCAGTGGAAGACATTGCTACCCGAGCGGACAACGGCATTGATGACGCCGCCTGTCGTGCGACCGAACTCCACGGAGTAGCCGCCCGTCTTGACCTGGAACTCCTGGTAGAAGTTATAGGGCGCTTCGGAAAATCCGTTGCGGTTGTAGAAGTCGGTGACGTTCAGACCGTTGACGTATACCGCATTCTCGGCGATGGACGAGCCACCAAACGAAATACCGCCGAAGCCGGCGTTGCCCTTGACCACACCCGGCGCAAGTAGTGCGACAGATGCAACCGTCTGATCAACCGGAAGGCGACGCAGTTCCTCACGGGAAATGTTGAAGGCCGACTCGGTGGACGTCACATCGACCGCGGTAATGATGCTCGTGGCGCTGACGTTGACGCCCTCGAGTTCCTTCACGCCAAGGTTCACTGTCGTTGCGTTGCCGAGCGTGACAACGACATCGGACGCTTGCGCGGTGATGTTCCCATCCTTAGTGGACTCGATCAGGTACTTGCCCACGGGCAGGAAGGGGATACGGAAGTTGCCCTTGTCGTCGGCGGTAACCGTGCGCTCGAAGCCGGTATTCGGATCCTTGATCGTCACCACGGCACCGGCCGTCGTCCGGCCCACCACCGTACCGTCGTTATTGGCCGCATGGGTGGGCGCGACATACACGCCAAGGCCAAGACAAAGCGCCGCACTCAGTGCGGTCCTGCGAAACATGCGTCGACTGCTCAAAGCCCCCATTTCCCCATCTCCCCAGATGTTGTCGATCGTTGGAAGGAATTACTTGCCTGCGCTGGCTGACGCGCCTCCCTGCGACGTCGGCAACAACTGCCACTTGAAGTCGTAATCCCACTGATTGAAATAAAGATTGCCGCCCTTCCACTCGACTTCGCCGCGTTGCGAGTCGACGTTGTCGGAGCGGAATTGCTGTTTCGGCGGCACGAAGTCGGTGCCGAAGTCGCTGTTGAAGGCGATGCGCCAGTTGTCCAGGCCGCCCAGGTAGAACCACTGCATGGCCGCGTCGCCCGGCCTGGAGCCGTGCAACTGGCCGGTGGTGACGTCCATCGGCACCCAGCCGTAGGGCGGCAGGTAGACCTGGCCCCAGTCGTGGATGTTGCTGTAGTCACCCTTGGAGAAAACCATGCCCGACTGCCAGCGCGCCGGAATGCCATTGAGGCGAAGCAGTGTGATCAGCAAGAGCGTCTGCTGGCCGCAGTCGCCATGCCCGGCGTGCAGCGTGTAGTCGCTGATATTGGAGATGGTCGAGTACTCGCGAGCACCTGCCCACGGGATCTGGTCCACCGCCGCAAAAAGCTTCTGCACGATGCGGTACGGATTCTTTTCGTCGCCAAGCACCTTCTTCGAGAAGGCGCGAAGGTCGTCGGTGAAGACGACATGCGGTGCGCGCTCGGCGACATAGGGCGCCAGCTCGGGCGTGATCACCGTCTTGGTGACCTTGTTGCCGTCGATGCGGTAATCCTGTGCCGAAAGCGTGACCTCGTAGGTCACCTTGAACTGCGTCTTCTCGCCGGCTTTGGCGGGCTTGGACATGTGCACGGTGCGCTGTGCCACCGAGTTGTCTGCCAGCTCATGCGTCGACGGCTCGCTTCCGATGAACTTGACGTCGTCCTGCTGGCCGGGCAGGTCGTGCGGATACGGAATCCATGCATCGACCGTCTCACCGGCCGGTACCGCATCGGCATTGACGGTAAGAATCTGCGTCATGCGCACGCGATGCGGCACGAGGCCGTTGTGCTTGCCGGTGGCGATGGCGTCCGCGCGAATGGCGCGGTGCGTGTCGTTGAGGTTTTCCATGGGGCCGTCATCGTCGGCCTTGTGGTCCTTGCGACGCGCCACGGCTTCCTTGCTCAGCCGGAACAGGTTGCCCGGCGAGCGCTTGAAGTAGAGCGTGCGACCGTCGATGACCTGGTGCTCGAACAGACCCTGCTTGTTCCAGCGATCGAATTCGGCATCGGTCAGATCGGGAATCTGCTTGCGTACACGTTCCTTCACCGCCGCTTCGTCGAGCGTGAAGTCGATGAGGATGCGGCGCATGCGTTCGCGCTGATAAAGGAGCGCGTTGCGCTCGCTCGCGGCGATGCCGGGCTGGGCGAGGGCTTTGGCGATATCCGCCTCGGCGTCCTTGAAGTGCCCGGCGTCGATCGCCTGTATGGTGTGCGAGACGGTAGTGTCCGGCGCGTTGTTTTGCGCAAGAACCATCGAAGGAAGGGCGCAGAAAAGTGCGCAGGCGAGGACGGTAACGCGCAGGCGTCGCCCCTTGTTCGTCATGATCTGCGAATCAGCCGGATGCACTGCCATTACTCCCCGCAAGTAGTTGCAGAAATGGCTGTGTAGCATGCTTGCAATCTGTGGTCAATAATTTATGCTTCCAACGAATGGCACAGGAATTACCTATTCCACGGGGAGGAATAGGGTCCGGGGTCGCGGGGTAGACGAGGGGGTTCGATGATTCAGACGGTCTGGCCATACCTGGCCGTAATGCTGTTGGCTGCCGGGCTGTTTCCCGCCGTGGAGCGCTATTCCGGCTGGCGCATCTTCAACGTGCTGCCGCCCATCGTGCTCACCTATCTGCTGGTGACCGCACTGGCCGTCACCGGCCTGTGGCAGAACAACGAGGCCATCCAGGCGGCCCAGAGCACCCTGGTCCAGCGCCTGGTGCCGGCCCTCCTTTTCTTGCTGATGATCAATTGCGACCTGCGCGCGATCCTGCGATTGGGGCCGCGGGTTCTTGGTGTCTTTGTCTGCACGTCGATCAGCCTGTTCGTGGCCTTTATCGCCACCTATCTGCTGTTCAAGCGCCTGTTGCCGGGTGATGCCTGGCATCCGCTGGCGGCATTGAGCGGCAGCTGGGTGGGCGGAACGGCCAACATGATCGCGGTGAAGCAGGCGATTGGCATGTCCGATACGCACCTGGCGATGAGCCTGCTGACCGACGCGCTGTGCTATTCGATGTGGGTCGTGGTGCTGTTCTCGGTCGCCAGGCTGGCGCCGGCATTCAACGCCTGGACCAAGGCCAAGTCCAGCAGCGACATGGAAGTGGCGGAGACGCGCAAGACCGGTCCGACGACGCCAGACAGCGTGTTGCTCTGGCTCGGCATGGCCTTGCTGGTGGCGGCCCTCTCGAGCTGGCTGGGTGAGCGCATGCCCACGTCCAGCATGATCGGTGCAACGACATGGACGATCCTGCTGTCGACCATCATCGGACTCGTTGCCGCGCATTCGCCGCTGGCCCGCTTCCCGGGTGCCAGCACGATCTCCGGCACGCTGCTGATCAGCGTGGTGGCCGTGCTTGCCTCGCAAAGCAATTTCCAGGGCATCGCTGCCGCGCCGATCTACCTGCTGTGCGGCGTCACCATCATCACCATTCACGCCGTCCTGCTGGTGGGCTTTGCCAAGCTGTTCCGGTTCGACCTGTATTTGTGCGGCATCTCATCGCTTGCGCATATCGGTGGCGTGGCGGCCACGCCGGTGCTGGCGGCGACGTACTCACGCGCGCTGGTGCCGGTCGGAATTTTGCTCGCCTTGCTCGGTTACATCATCGGTACCGGTTACGGCCTGATGGTGGCTTCGGTCCTGTCGAAACTGGCCGCGCCCTGAGCGGCGCGCCCAAGTAGGAGAAAACGCATGCGTCTTCCGCTCGTTGCTGCCATTGTTTTCGCGCTTGCCGTGCCGGGTGGCGCGACATGGGCCAAGGACGCGCCGCGCGCGTTGCCGGTGCCGCCGTCGGGCGTCATGGGCGTCACCGATACGCAGCTCGATCCTGAGTTCTGGGTGCAGCGCCTGCCGACGGCGGAGGGCGTGATTCTTGATCGCCAGGCCATTGACGCGCAGAACGCGCGCGTGTTCGCCGAAGACAAGACCATGCACGACCTGCGCAAGCTGCCGGCCTCGGTGAGCAAGGCGCAGGTCATGGAATGGCTGAACATGGTGTCGACGCGGCCGACCAAGGCGCTTTACGACGTCAATGGACAGACGGTGCCGGCTTCCGATGTCGACGCCGCCATGAACGCCATGGCACTGGAAAACCTCCCGGACAACATCACGCCGCGCTTCGGCCTGGTGGTGCGTCGCGCCGCCATGCGCGCCTTGCCCACCGAGATGCGTGTGTTCACCTCCCGGGGCGACACCGATATCGATCGCTTCCAGGAATCGGCAGAATTCCCCGGGACGCCGGTGGCGATTCTGCACGCGAGTCGCGATGGTCGCTGGCTTTTTGTGCTGAGCCCGCGCTATGGCGCATGGATCCGTGCTGACGCGGTGGCCGAGGGCGATGCGAAGGCCGTGCTCGACTATGCGGACAAGCAACCCTACCGAGTGGTGACCGGCGCCACCGTCCATACGGTTTACACCCGCGAACAACCGGCGGTGTCCGAACTGCAGCTGGACATGGGTACGCGCCTTCCGCTGGACACCGCGCTGGCGCCTGATCAGCCGGTCAACGGGCAGACGGCCTACAGTTCCTACGCGTTGCAGATGCCTGTGCGTGGACCTGACGGCAAGCTTGCCTTTGCCTCGGCGCTGGTCCAGCACAACAAGGACACGCACGCCGATTACCTGCCCCTGACGCAGGCCAACATCGTACGCCAGGCCTTCAAGTTCCTGGGCGAACGCTACGGCTGGGGTCACGACTACGACGGCCGCGACTGCAGTGGATTCGTGTCGGACGTCTACAAGAGCATGGGCGTCGTCATGCCGCGCAATACCAGCGCGCAGGCGGTGAGTCCGGCCCTGCAGCACCAGTTGTTCAATGACAAGAGCGACAAGGCTACGCGTCAGAAGGCCGTGGAGGAACTCCAGCCGGGCGACCTGATCTACATCCCCGGCCACGTGATGATGATGATCGGTCGAATCGACGGGGAGCCTTACGTCATCCACGACACCGGCGGCATGAGTTACCGCGATAGCGAGGGCAAGATGCACCGCGTCAAGCTCAATGCCGTTTCGGTCACGCCGCTTCGCCCTTTGCTGTTCAACGACCATCAGACTTACATCGACCGCATGACCAGCATCGTGCGCATTCGCTGAAAGCCGCACTTCGCCTCATCGACCAGACACCCAGAAAGACGGATCTCATGAAAATCACCGATATCCAGTTCGGCATGTTGCGCGTACCGCTGAAGACGCCGTTCAAGACGGCGCTGCGCACGGTGAGCAAGGTCGAAGACATCATCGTGATGGTGCATACGGACACCGGGAACATCGGTTACGGCGAAGCGCCCGCGACCGCGGTCATCACGGGCGATACGCACGGCTCCATTGTCGATGCCATTCGCCATTACATCTCGCCGCGCCTGATCGGCCAGGACATCTCTAACCTCAACCGCATCACGCAGTTGATCCAGAGTTCGATGGAGAAGAACACCAGCGCCAAGGCGGCGGTGGAGATCGCCATCTACGACCTGTGGGGCCAGCTCTACAACGCGCCGCTGTACAAGCTGCTCGGCGGTGGCGACCCGGTGATCACCACCGACATCACCATCAGCGTCGATTACATCGACAAGATGGTGGCCGATTCGGTGAGTGCCGTAGAGCGCGGCTTCGAGTCGCTCAAGATCAAGGTGGGCAAGGACATCGGCGTCGATATCGAACGGGTGAAGGCGATCTATGCCGCCGTTGAAGATCGCGCGCTGCTGCGCCTCGATGCCAATCAGGGCTGGACCGCCAAGCAAGCCGTGTATGCCTTGCAGACGCTCGAAGACGCGGGCGTGCGCCTGGAGCTGGTCGAGCAGCCGGTGAAGGCGCGCGACCTCGAAGGCATGCGTTATGTGACTGAGCGCGTGCATACGCCGGTGATGGCCGACGAGAGCGTGTTCGGGCCGATGGAAGTGATTGACCTGATCCGCATGCGCGCGGCGGACATCATCAACATCAAGCTCATGAAAACCGGTGGCATCTCCAATGCCATCCGCATCGCCGATATCGCCTCGATGTACGGCATCGAGTGCATGATCGGCTGCATGCTGGAGTCGAGCATCAGCGTATCGGCGGCGGTGCACGTCGCCGTGGCCAAGGCCAATGTGATCACCAAGATTGACCTCGATGGTCCTTCGCTTTGCCAGTTCAATCCCATCGACGGCGGCGTGATCTTCAATGAATCGGAAATCACCATCACGGATGCGCCAGGCCTGGGCGTGCGTGAAATCCGCGATCTCGAGCGCATCTGATCATGACGGCACTGGTCAAGATCCGTTCCGAACGCGACCAGATGTCCGCGGTGGAGCGGCGCATCGCCGACTTCATCCTGGAGAATGCCCAGCTGCTGCGCGACTACTCGTCGCAGCAGCTGGCCAATGCGCTGGGCATCAGCCAGTCCAGCGTGGTGAAGTTCACGCAGAAGCTCGGTTTCAAGGGCTATCCCGACCTGAAGTACGCCGTCGGCGAAGCTATGGCACGTGCCGACAATGGCGATGCGGCCGTGGTCGTGGCGCAGCACGACGGGGATGCCACTGAAAGTGGCAGCGGCCTGTGGCGACGCAAGTCCGAAGCGGAGGAGGCGACGCGATTGATCAATCCGTCGGAGACGCTGGATGCCGCGACGCATGCGATTGCCGCCGCAGGCAAGGTTTTCGTCGTGGGGCTTGGCGAGGACGATATTCCCGCGCGCGCTTTCACTTTCAAGTTGTCGATGCTGGGCATGCTCGTCCTGCACAGTTTCGACATGGCACGCATGACGGCCAGCGTTTCCGGGGCCGAATCGGGCGATGTGCTGGTGGTGTTCTCCGAGCACGGGAATCATCCGGCCCTGTGCAAGATCGCGCGGCAGTTTCGCGACCGCCGCGGCCGTGTGGTGACGGTCACCCGCCATACGTCCAATCCCGTGCGCGCTCTGGCCGATATCGCACTGCTGGTGTCCGCGCACGACGAGCGCGAGTACATCCAGTCGCTGGTTTATCAGTCGGCCCTGCAGCATCTGCTGGACGGCATCTTCATCCATCTGTGCGAGAACGACGAGAAGCGCCATGCCGCGCTGATGGCCAATCTCGAACGCATCCAGTTGCTGCACGAACCTTGAGTCCACCATGTCCCAGCCGCCGCGCTCCACGTTTCGTAGTGTCCTGACCTGGTTGTGCGTAAGCGGCATCCTGCTTGCCGCCGCCTGCGCCCAGTCCGCCACGCCGGTTCCCGAAGCCGCCGCCTGGCATCACGCGGGGCAGGTGATCGTGGTGACGACGCCGGACTGGAATGCCGACCATGGCACGATGCGCACCTTCGAGCGGCGCAGCGGACGATGGGTGGCCACCGCCGACGCCGTGCCGGTGATGGTGGGTCGCGCCGGTTCGGCATGGGGGCTGGGTTTGCAGCCTGTGCAAAAGGATGGGCCGCAGAAAAAGGAAGGCGATGGTCGTGCGACGGCGGGCGTCTTTCACATTGGCGACGCATTCGGATACAGCGCGACTTTTCCCACGGCCATGAGCTATCGCGGCCTACAGGTGAGTGACTACTGCGTCGACGTCGACGGGTCGCCGCTCTACAACACGATTGTGGATGCCAGGAAGGTTGGCGACGCCGCCGTCAAGGGATCGACCGAGCCGATGCGCCGCGATCTTCACGCCAACGGCGACACGCGCTACAAGCTGGGTTTTGTCATCGAGCAGAATCCGGCCAACAAGGCAGGTTCGGGCTCCTGCATCTTTGCGCACCTTTACCGCACGCCCACCGAATCCACGGCCGGTTGCACCGCCATGAGCGAAGACGTCATGCGTCGGATACTTGGCTGGCTGAAGCCCGAGGAGCATCCGGTGTTTGTGCTGATGCCTCAGCGCCAATACAACACCCTCGCCGAAGCCTGGTCGCTGCCCACGTGGGACGGTCGTCCATGAGTGCCACCTCGCGTGTGCTGGCAGGGCTTGCCCTCGGTGCGGTGGCAGGTCTGGCGCTCGATGCCTGGGATAGCGGCATCGCCGTCCAGGTGGCCGATGTGGTCCAGCCGTTTGGTCGCCTTTGGCTCAACGCCCTCCAGATGACCGTCGTGCCGCTCGTGCTGGCGCTCATTGTCGTCGGCGTGAATACCGCCACCGATGCGGCGGCTTCCGGACGCGTCGCGCGTCGTGCCATCGGGGTCTTCATCGTCCTCCTGGTCGTCGGTGCGCTGTTTGCGGCGCTGGCTGCGCCCCTGGTATTCAACCTGTTTCCGCGCAGTCCGGCGCTCGCCGACGCCCTTGGTCGTGCGGTCGCCGGGTCGACGGCGAATGTGCCTGCGGTGAGCTGGTCCGAGTGGCTCAATGGCGTGGTGCCGAGCAATGCACTGATGGCTGCGGCGCAGAGCGCAATGCTTCCCCTGGTGGTCTTTGCACTGTTTTTCGGCTTTGCCATCACGCGCATCGATGACAAGCGTCGCGCCTTGATCGTCGAGTTTTTCCAGGCCATCGCCGAAGCGATGATCGTCATCGTGCGCTGGGTCCTGCTGGTCGCGCCGCTGGGCGTGTTTGCGCTGATCCTGTCGGTCTGCGCTCGCGCGGGGCTGCACATGCTCGGCGCGCTCGGTATCTATGTGCTGGTGGAATGCCTGCTTTACCTGTCGGTCACGGCCATGATGCTGCCGGTGGCGGTCATCTGGGGAGGTGAGCACGTGCGTCGCTATGTGGCTGCACTCGTGCCTGCGCAGATCGTTGCCGCCAGCACGCAGTCATCGCTGGCCTCGCTTCCGGCGATGATCGAAAGCGCGGGACAGCGTCTGGGTTATCCGCCTCACGTCACGGCCCTGGTCCTGCCGATGGCCGTCAGTCTCTTTCGGCTGACCAGTCCGGTGCAGTACGTCACGTCGGCGTGTTTCATCGCCTGGGCGTTTGGCATGCATCTTGGACCGGGCCCCCTGGTGACGGGTGCCCTGCTGGCCGTGGTCATCAGCCTGGGCTCGGTGGGTCTGCCGGGCGCCGTCAGCTTCATGGCAACCAATTTGCCGGTGGCGCAAGCCATGGGCGTGCCGGTGGGCCCGCTGGGTTTGATGCTGGCGGTCGATACCTTGCCTGACGCGTTGGCCACGCTCGGCAACGTCACGGGGGACATCACGGCAACCAGCGTGGTGGCACGTCAATCCAGGGCAGATGGCGCATGAGCAAAGTGGTGGATATCGATGCGGTGGTGATCGGCGCAGGCATGGCCGGTGCATCGGTGGCGTATTTCCTGGCACCGCATGTGCAGGTGCTGGTGCTCGAGCGTGAAGAGCACGCGGGCTTTCATTCCACTGGCCGTTCGGCGGCGCTGTTCTCCGAAACCTATGGGTCCGCGCAGGTGCGTGCGCTCAGTCGTGCGACGCGTCCGTTTCTTGATCGTCCGCCGGCAGGCTTTGCGCAGCACCCGATCCTGACGCCCCGAGGCACGGTCATCATCGGTAATGATGCGCAGGAGGTCGATGTGCACGCCATGTTCGATGCCATGCGGGGCCTCACGCACGATCTGGCGCTGTGGACGACGAAGCAGGTGCTCGATGCCGTGCCCGTCGTGCGGCCTGAAGCTGCGCGCATTGGCTTGTACGAACCGGGCGCAGCCGACATCGATGTGCACGAACTGCACCAGGGATTCCTCCGCGGACTCAAGGCGCGCGGCGGACAGCTGCGCACCCAGGTACACATCCAGTCGATCGAGCGCGGTCCGGGGCATTGGTATATCGACACAGGCGACACCGTGTACCGCACGCCACTGCTGCTGAATGCGGCCGGTGCCTGGGTGGATCAGGTGGCATCGATGGCAGGCGTAGCGCCCCTGTGCATCGAGCCGCGGCGACGCTCGGCGTTCCTGTTCGAAGGACCGCAAGGGATCGATGCATCGCGCTGGCCGTTTGTCATCGGCGCCGACGAGAGCTTCTACTTCAAGCCTGATGCGGGGCTGCTGCTCGGATCGGCCGCCAATGCCGATCCCGTGTTGCCGCACGATGTGCAGCCCGAAGAACTGGACATTGCCATGGGCATCCATCGCATCGAAGAGGCCACGACGATGACGATTCGTCGCCCGACGCGAACCTGGGCCGGCCTGCGTTCGTTCGTGCCGGACGGTGACCTGGTGGGCGGTTTCGCCAAGGACGCACCCGGGTTCTTCTGGGTGGCGGCCCAGGGAGGGTATGGCATCCAGACCAGTGCCGCGATGGGTGAAGCCTGCGCTTCACTCGCGCTTGGTCATGGTTTGCCGACTCACCTTGAGGACTCCGGTTTACAGGCGGGCATGCTGGCACCGCGCAACTGACCGGCTTCTACGCACCTGGCGCGCGAATCGCCGGGTGCAGCGCAAGCGATGTTCATCCCAGCTCAACGTCTGCTTCATGCGGCGCGCATCCTGGCGCCGTAGATTCCCCATGCACGTGCGGTCCGCCAGGTTGGCTGCGGACGACCTGCTTCTGGAATCGCCCATGCACCTTGCTCCCAGTCACGCCCCTTCGCGATCTTTTGGGGTGACCCCGTTCGTGCCGTATGTGGCGCTGGAGGCATCGCGGCCGACGGGCGTTGGCAACGCAATGGACGGTTCCCTGCTTGAGTTCAGGCTTCCCCCGTGGAGCAAACGCATGACGTCGCCGCCGGCCGCCCAGGGGGAGGGGTGGCTGTCGCCTTTGTGGAAGCGGGTGGCGGCCATCGGATCGTTCCGCGCACGTTCGTCGGGTCTGCCTGACCGCGGCCGGCGAGCCCTATCGAACGAGCGGGCTCCCCAGGGTGACGTTGGGCCCCTGCACAGCACGTCGTCCCTACCGCGGGTTGACGATCGGCTTGATCGCGCGGCACCGGCTGGCGCAAGGCAGGTGCCGCATGCCGGCGCCGAGCGACTAATCACGAAGCAGCAATCGGAGGTGTTGCTCTGGATCGAACTGGCGGAGCAGCAGGTCGATGAGTATTTCGGATCCCTCGAACCCGTGGAGCGGCAACGGTATCTCGCCCTGGCGCGAAGGCCCGCGTTACCCGATCCTTTGGGGCCTGAGTTAAAGCGCATTGAAACCATGCTTTGCGCTCATTTGAAGATCAGCTCGCTGGGCGGTTACTGGGTCCATACCCGTCTACCGGGAGAGGCCGCCAAGTCCAGCGGGATCACGCATTTCTTCGTGGGCATGGGAGTGCCAACCAAGCCTTCGGGTGTCGCCACCGTCAGCCTCGCCGATTTCATCCGGCACGGCGTTGATGCGACCTTGCCATTGAGGGGCGGGACCGCCGAGCTCTTTTTCTCGCAATCCTGGATCAATGGTGACCCGACCGGCGCGCGCGGTTCCTTGCTTGATCTGCGAGCCGTGGTTGACGCCGTTCGCGAGTTCGATCCGGGTGGCTTGTTGGATGGCTGGGTCGAGCGTCAGTTGGGCGGGCGACGTCGTGAGGAAGGCCTTTGGCCGGTATTTCGACAGGAGGTCAGGGATCAGTTCGAACTTGCGTTGCTCGAAGCGCAGCGCAGCGAGGCGATCACGCTGCGCGACGTCGCGCTGATTACCCGCCAGGTGCTTTCATCAAGTGCGGGCGAGGGCGCTCATCCCATCTGGCGTCAGGTAGTCGTGCATCTGGGTGGTGATGAATTCGACATCCCCGGCTGCCTCTTCGACATCGTCGATGAGCATGGCCTGCTTCGTCAGTTCGTCTACCTTCCGGGGTGCCAGGATGGCGAGCTGCAGCTGAGTGCTGGTGGTGATGAACTTGCACAAACCATCACGGATGCGTTGAGGAACGACCTTCGCGCCGGGCGCGCCAACTGGATGCTGGATCTGCTTTCCGAGCAAGACCGGCAGGCGGTGATGAGCGCCGTAAAAAGGCAGCCGGTGAACGAAGCCGGACTCAATCCGCTCGCCAAGGTGCTCTATGACTGGCTCGGTCGCGACAATGCGTTGAAGCAGGTCAGTGTCACGATTCGATCGCCGCCTGACGAACCCGTGCCGCTACTCGAATTTCTTGCCAGTGCGAGAGCCAAGCGATTGCGCGATGACGCCCGTCATGCGTTCAAGAGCAACGGAATGGCAACCTGGGAGCGTTCGCAGCAGATTCTTGGCGCTTTGGGCAAGGAAGTGCTGAGCATTCTGACGCTCTCGGTGCCGGGTAACGTGGTCTTTCCTGGACGCAACTACATCTTCATGGGGGCGATGGCGTGGAACCTCCGGCAGCTCACTTACGATGCAACGTTGTCGAAGTGGCAGGACGTCGTGCAGAGCGTCACTGATCTCGTCGACTTTGTCGTGGCGTCCAAAGGGACGGCTTATTTGGGTCGCCTGGGGTTTCGCAGGAGCCTGCCGGTGGGACTGCATGTCGGTCGAGGCGCCAATGGTCGGCTGGTGGTGTGGGCCGAGAACGATCTGGCGCGCTATAGCGAATCGATATTGCCTGCCGGTAGCACGCCGCTGGGTGAAGGTCTGTGGAGGACGGGGCGAGACGTGCGCGCCATGGTCCTCGCATCGGATGGCCAGGTCCGCTATGCCAAGGTGATGGACGAGCAGGGGCAGTACCGGCTTGTCCATGCGTCGCTTGGCGGCATCGCGCCGCTGCTTCGGCGCGGTGGTGATGGGTTTTGGCGGCTGCATGTCGATGACGCTGCGGGATTGAGCGAGGCTCGTCTTTTGCGTCGCATGTTGCATCCGGAGCTGCGGGATCTGACCGACGCGGATCTCGAACATGTGGTTTCTGCCAGCGGCACATCCCGCGCAACGTTGGAAGCCGTCTGGAGGGGTGAGCGGATGGCGCCGGCAGGCCTCGCCGAGGCGGTCATATCGGCCGCGGATCGCCTCCTTGCACGCTCCCTGGGCACGCGCCTGGCGTCATCGCACTACGGGGCGCTGGAGCCGCGCGCCGAATACGTTGTCATGGCGCGACTGGCTGATATGGCCGAGTGCGAGTTGCATGTGGTCGATCGTCACAGTGACGACTCGCCGATCCAGTTCCTGCCCTTTGGCTGGGACCGGCGGGGCGACTTTTTGCCAGTGGTCAGGGTGGTTCGTGAAGGACCCTGGCGATACCGCGCCTACGCTGACATGCTCGGCCCTTCCGTCGAGCCGGAGGACTCGCTCTTCCAGAGCGTGATCCGTGCGCGGGAAAAGGTGGCGGTGCATCGGGCGATCACGTGGCCAACCCATATGTCGCGCACGCAAAGCGCGGCGTGGCTGCGACATCAAACTGCGCAGTGGTTTACCGATCCCGCCAACCGGGGCAATGTGCTGGCGGCCTTGCATCATCGCGCGCGGCGCCGCAAGGAGGTGCCTCTGGGCGAAGGCGACCTGAGGCCTGTTGACTACGGGCCATTCATCGGAGGCTATCCGGAAGCGCGAGTTGAAGCCCGTCGACGCCATCCGGAATTGCGGGAAGAGGTTCTGGTTGAGCTGGTCAAGCGTTGGCCGGAACATCCCTCGGGCGCCTTGTCGCCTGAGGTGATTGCCTGGCTGGATGCCGTCAGTGCTGAGCGTCGGGAAGCGCTGGCGTGGATGGCCATTCAATCGGTGGATGGCCTTGGCATGACACTCCGGGCCGAGGCGCTCTTTATCGAAACGGTGCGGCAGCTTCCCGGGTATCCCGCCGACCTGAGTGTGGCCGTCCGCGACGCTCAAGGACGACTGCTGCGGGCGTGGGGTAACGCCCAGGCGGAGCCCGGTATCACGATCGTGCGGCACTCTGAACGCGGTGGCTCCTATACCTACCAGGCGCAGATGCCGGGAAACGATCGGGTCGATCCGATGCGACGGCAGCATAGTCTTGCCTCGGTGATGCTGCAGGGGATGGACGATGGCGCGCGTGGTGCCCTGGGTTTGCCGATCAATGACGCCTCGGCACTTCAGCGCCGCATCGCGGCGCACGTGCCTCGAATTCGCCTCGATGCGACAACGCCGGTGGAACTATTCGATCCGGTGCCCACTGCCGAACAACTTCGGACGTTTCGCATGCGGAACGCTATCGCCGCCTCGGTGGCAGAGGCCGACGGCATCCATCGTTGGAAGGGAGGCAACTTTGTCATCATGGGCGGTCACTCCTATCGCGTACTGAGGGATGCGGAAGCGAGTGAGGCGGGTGACGCCATCTGGCGAATCGTCCACGACGAGGGGCGTGCAGCGGATGTCGAGTATCCGCGCGATGCGAGCCCGTCGAATGTGGCGATCCACCGCGTCTACGGCGATTGGCGGCTGGCTGGAGCGGCCCATCTATGGTCGCCGGAGCTGTCGCCGCACGTGATGCATATGCGCGTTCGAGCGCACCGCGTTCTGGTCAAGCTCAACCGCGCATCGATTCGGCAACCTGAGGCGCGCTTCTATTCAATCGGTGCCCGCACGTATGTGCGGGCAGGTAGCGAGGATGGCGGAGACTTCTTCAGCGTCCGACTGCCTGAGCAGGACGGCGTCATCGAAATCCTCAATCAAAGTCGATCGGGCGAAGTGCGAAGCCACTCGTATCTTCAGTATGTCGACGGCCGTTGGCGCGAGTACCTCGGACCGGTTCCCGACGAATTCATCGGCGAAAGCAGGGTGGGCCAGCTGTCGACGGAAGCGCTGGGCAATCTCCGGATGATGGAGAGGGAACGCCACTTTGTTGGCGTGATCAATGTCCACACCAGGCGCATCGATATAGCGCCTTCCTATGTGATGGGCAAACCGGGTGTGTTGGTCGAGCGTCGATTACCCGATGGCATGGTGTATCACGTTGGGCCCAGTGCGAACCCCGTGCCCATGCCGATTTCGGAATTTCATGTGATTGGTCGCATCGATGGCGAATTGCGCGATACACCGGGTCACCAGGTGCTTGCCAAGATGATGGGGCAGCCGCTGGAAAACTTCGGGGGATTCAGTGGCTACCTGTCAGCCCAGCGCGTGGTGCGATTGAAGTTCACCTCCTGGTCGCTCAATCCGCGTCATCAGCCTTGCAGCCTGGGGCAATGCCTCGGAGAGGCAGGCGATCGGCCCGGCTCCAATGTGCTTCCTGGGTTCCTTCGCATTCCGATCATCATGCAGTTCCGCGCGGCGGGTTACGAAGTTTTGGGCTAGGTGCAGCACATCTGCCACGACATCTTTGGATGGCCCGGTGCCGGCGTCGTTGTTGAGGCCGTCGTCGCTCAGCCAGTCACTTTCACACGAGGTACAGTCATTTTGATCAACGCGACACAAGAGCTATTCGGCCCTTTACGCTCCGGGTTCGTTCGGGCGGATGCTTCCGCCACATCTTCGGAAGATGGAAAGCCTTCTCATGTCGGCAATACCTCAACGACCGTTGCCTTGCCGCCCAGACAGCCGGCTTTCCGAAGCGCTGGGCATGAAGGCGCGGCATCGTCATCCCGTGGCGCGGATGTCAGCGCAGAGCTGAAGTCCCTGTGGGGTGACTTGTGTGCCAGCAAAGACAATGAAGCGGCGTTGCTGGAAGAGTTCGTGGCGAAGTACGTGGAAGGCGACATCAAATCCGACCTTTTCAGTCGCATGACGCTGTCGGCCTTGATGACATCGTTGACGGGTCTGGAGTGGGGTGCAGACACCGTACGTGCACTGGACGACCTCGAGCGCTATGCCATCCCACCGGAGGCGCGTAACCCGAGGCAGCAATGTTCGATGCACCTGCGTCCGAGGCTCATTCACTGGCTCTACGGCATGCTGAAAGTGCAGGGTGGTGGCCACGCGCGTCGTCGCTGGCTGGAGGGCGTTGCGCCGTCAGCGGTTCGGCATTGGGTTGCGTCGCAGCCTGGGCATCATCAGGCAGCGCCGCCGCGCGCGAGGGGCGTGGCACCTTCCTGGGTGGGTCAGTGCAAGGCAGCGGGACTTGGTTGGCTGCTGTTTAGCTCAGAGATGCGCATGGGACGCTAAGCGGATGGGGCTTTCGCCCGGATCGGGTGCAAGCCTGGTCCGGGTCGGCACGAAGGTGCGTGCCAGCCCGATCCGCATCAGCGGCTGCCCGACATCCCGCATTTGGCCGGCTATACTGGGGTCCCCACCCCCTGCGGCCAGCGGCCGCAAGCCTGCGGACGTCCCCATGCTGCTGATGATCGACAACTACGACTCCTTCACGTTCAACCTCGTCCAGTACCTGGGTGAGCTGGGTCAGGACGTGAAGGTGGTGCGCAACGATGCGCTGGATCTGGCGGGTATTCGGGCGCTGCGGCCCTCGCACATCATGATCTCGCCGGGGCCGGGCACGCCCAACGATGCCGGCGTTTCCCTGCAGGTGCTGACCGAGCTGGCCGGGGAAATCCCGGTGTTCGGCGTATGCCTGGGCCACCAGGCGATCGGGCAGGCGTTCGGCGGCAAGGTCATTCGTGCCAAGCAGATCATGCACGGCAAGACGTCGCCGGTGCGCCATCGCGGGCAGGGCGTGTTCGCTGGCTTGCCGGATCCTTTCGAGGCGACGCGTTATCACTCGCTGGTGGTGGAGCAGGGTTCCCTGCCGGATTGCCTGGAAGTGACGGCGTGGACGGAGAACGCCGATGGCTCCATCGACGAGATCATGGGCCTGCGCCATAAGACGCTTCCGATCGAAGGCGTGCAGTTCCATCCCGAGTCGATCCTGACGCAGCATGGCCATGACCTGCTGCGCAACTTCCTTGGCCAGCCACTGAAGCTGGCGGCATGAGCGCGCAGGGTCGCAACATCACGATCACGCCGCAGGAAGCGCTGCAGCGAACGATCGAACATCGCGAAATCTTTCACGATGAAATGATCGAACTGATGCGTCAGATCATGCGCGGCGAAGTCAGCCCGCTGATGACGGCGGCGATCATCACCGGCCTGCGCGTGAAGAAGGAAACCGTGGGCGAGATCACCGGCGCGGCGCGCGTGATGCGCGAGCTGTCGGCCAAGGTGGATGCGCCGCACCACGCGCATTTCCTGGACATCGTCGGCACCGGTGGTGACGGCGCGTCGAGCTTCAATATTTCCACGGCATCGATGTTTGTCGCGGCTGCCGGCGGAGCGCGTATCGCCAAGCATGGCGGCCGCAGCGTGTCGTCGAAGTCGGGCAGCGCCGACGTGCTGGAGGCACTCGGTGCCGTGATCGACTTGCAGCCGGCGCAGGTGGCGCAGTGCATGGTTGATACGGATATCGGCTTCATGTTCGCGCCCAACCATCATCCGGCGATGAAGGTTGTTGCGCCCGTGCGCAAGGAAATGGGCGTGCGCACGCTGTTCAACATCCTTGGCCCGCTGACCAACCCGGCGGGCGCGCCGAACATCCTCATGGGCGTATTCCATCCGGATCTCGTCGGCATCCAGGTCCGTGTGCTTCAGCAGCTTGGCGCCAAGCACGCCATGGTGGTGTGGGGACGCGATGGCATGGACGAGATTTCGCTGGGGGCGGCCACCCTGGTGGGCGAGCTGCGCAACGGCGAAGTGCGTGAATATGAAGTGGAGCCGGAGGATTTCGGCCTGTCCATGGCCTCCAGTCGCAACCTGCGCGTGGAGAATGCCGGGGAGTCCCGCGCCATGCTCATGGAAGCGCTGGAAGGCCGTCGCGGCGTGCCGCACGATATCGTTTGCCTGAACGCGGGCGCTGCCCTGTACACCGCCGATGTCGTCTCTTCCATTGCCGAGGGTATCGAGCTGGCGCGAAACACCATTGCCAGCGGCGCGGCTCGTGCAAAAATGGACGCATTCGTGGCGGCGACCCGCCGCCTGGCGGAAAACTGAAGCCGGTGCCCGCAGGGCAGCACTGACGGTATAACTTAGGCGCACGGTGCGCCCACTGGATTCAAAACATGACCGACATCCTGCAACGCATCCTGGCCCGCAAGACCGAGGAAATCGCCGAGCGCAGCATCCGCCTGCCGCTGTCGGAGCTTTCGGCTCGCGTGGCCGACATGCCGGAGACCCGCGGCTTCGCGGCCGCCATCGAGGCGAAGATCGACGCGGGCCTTCCGGCCGTGATCGCCGAGGTGAAAAAGGCTAGTCCGAGCAAGGGCATCATTCGCCCGGATTTCCATCCGGCCGACATCGCGCGCAGCTACGAGAAGGCCGGTGCCGCGTGCCTGTCCGTGCTCACCGACAAGGACTTCTTCCATGGCAGCGAGGACTTCCTGCGCCAGGCGCGCGAAGCCTGTTCATTGCCCGTGCTGCGCAAGGATTTCGTGATCGACCCTTACCAGGTGTACGAGGCGCGCGCGATTGGCGCCGATTGCATCCTGCTGATCGTCGCGGCCCTGGGCGATGCGACGTTGCTGGAGCTGTCACTGCTGGCCGCCGACCTCGATCTGGACGTGCTGTGCGAAGTGCATGACGCAGAAGAACTGGAGCGCGCGCTTGCGCTACCGGTGCCGCTGGTGGGCGTGAACAACCGCAACCTGCGCACGTTCGAAACCACACTGGACACGTCCATCGAGCTGCAGAGCCTGATGGAGTACGACCGCATCCTGGTGAGTGAATCGGGTATCCACACTCCCGAGGACGTCGAGCGACTGCGCGATGCCGGCATCAATGCCTTCCTCGTCGGCGAAGCGTTCATGCGTGCCGCTGATCCGGGTGCCGAGCTGCATAAGTTGTTCGCCACGACGTAAGCCATGAGTACAGGGGACGATTCAATGGAGGCGTCGACTGAGGTCGGCGCGACACCGTGCGGTCCGCGTACGGTGTTGTTCGATTTCGATGGCGTGATTTTTCGCGGCGACGCATTCAGCGTGTTCGTGCGCGAGCGTTACGCGGGCACATTTTTCCGCCGGCTCCTGTTGCTTCCGGCCTTGCCGTGGATGCTGCTCACCTGGCCGATTTCCTGGCGCATTCCGGTGCGTACGCTGGTGCACGTGGCGTTGCTTGGCTTCAGTGACAAGCGCTACGCCGCGACGGCACGCGCGTTCGGCGCGAATCTGGTGCGTCGTCCCAACCAGTTTCACCGCGATGCCTTGCAGGCGTTGCGCCGCCACCAGGCGGAGGGTGATCGCGTCGTCGTTGTGACGGGCTGCGAGCTGCATGTGGTGACTTCCATCCTCACCGAGCTGGGCCTGCCCGACGTGGAAGTGCTGGCCTCGGAGTTCCGTCCGGGCCTGCTCGGCATGCGCGTGAAGCTGCACAACATAGGCCGTCGCAAGGTGCAGAAACTGCATGCGGCGGGTATCAAGGAATGGCACCTGGCTTACAGCGATTCTTTCGCCGATATCCCGATGCTCAAGCCGGCAGCGGAGGCCGTGCTGGTCAACGGCACACCCAAGTTGTGTAAGAAGATTGAGCGTGCGCTGGGCCGGACGGTAAGTCGCGTCGACTGGTACTAACGGCCTTAGCTGATCAGCGTCCTGATCAGCTGAAACACGCTGATCCCCGAAATCAGCAGCCCCACCGCCAGCATCACCACTTTTTCCGGCAGATGCTTCACCAGCCACGCCGCGAAGGGTGCGGCCACGACGCCGCCGGTCAGGAGACCCAGGACGATCGTCCAGTGATCGATGCCGATGTGTGCGATCAGGGTGGCGGAGACGCAGATCGTGACCACGAATTCGGCGGCATTGACGGAGCCGATGGTGCCGCGCACGGCCCCACCGCGAGCGATGAGCGTGCTGGTCGCGAGCGGGCCCCAGCCCCCGCCGCCGATGGCGTCGAGCAGACCGGCGACGAAGCCCAGCACGCCGGGGTGGTGGACTTGATGCCGCGTCAGGCGTCGGCCGAAGGCGCGCAGTAGCACCATGACGCCGAGGATGAGCAGGTAGGCATTGACGTAGGGCCGGATCACCTCACCCGGGATGCGCGCAAGCACCGTGGCGCCCAGCACGCCACCGATGGCGCCGGGGATGGCGAGGCGCCAGAACAGTTTCCAGCGGACGTTGCCAAACCACGCATGTGACGCGCCGGAGGCGCCTGTGGTCACGACCTCTGCAGTGTGCACGGTGGCGCTGGCCACGGCGGGGGGAAGGCCGATGGCGAGCAGGATGGAGTTGGAAACCAGCCCGTAGGCCATGCCCAGGGCGCCATCGACCAGTTGGGCCAGCAGGCCGACCATGGCGAAGGTGAAAAACTCGGACCACTCCATGCACTGCTTCCCTTCAAACGGAAGGCGAAGCTAGGCCTTTGGGGGTAAAGGGCATGTTAGGGGCGGCGGCGCGTGGGCCCGAAGCCACTTGCGTCGCATTTAAGAAAGTGTTTACGTAAGCACTTACACAAATCACGGACGTCCCCATGTACCTGTCCTCCCTTTCCGAACTGGCCTTCGGCAGCCGCCTCAAGGCGCTGAGCGATCACTTCTACCTGGCCGCTGACGAGGTCTACCGCGCCTGCGGTGCCGATATCGAATCGCGCTGGTTCCCCGTGCTTCGCTATCTGTGGGAGAGCGGCCCCAGCGCAGTGGGAGACGTCGCCGCAGCCATTGGCCAGACCCATTCGGCCGTGAGCCAGCTGGCTGACAAGCTTGAGAAGCAGGACATGGTGCGCCGGCTGCGCGATCCGGACGACGGCCGCCGCAGCGTGCTGGCGCTGACGGACAAGGCGGTGAAGGCGCTCGGTACGCTGGGGCCCATCTGGAGCGCGATCCGCCGCGGCGTCGTGGCGTCCCTGGGTGAGGAAGGCACGCGCTTGCTGGCTACGCTGGCCGCCTGCGAGAAGGCGCTGGCCGAGCGTCCGATCGTGCCAGCCATCCTGGCCGAGTATGCGCAGCTCAATGAAGCGCCGGTCGAGATCGTGGCCTACCAGCCGGAACTGGCGCCGGACTTCTATCGCCTCAACGCGCACTGGCTGCAGAAGTACTTCCAGATCGAGGACATCGACCGGGAGATGCTCGGCAACCCCGGACGCTACGTGATCGAGCCCGGAGGCGCGGTGTTCTTCGCGCGCAAAGGCGGTGAGGTGGTCGGGACGGTAGCGCTGCTGCGTGAGTCCCCCGGGGTGTACGAGCTGTCCAAGATGTGCGTGGACGAACTGTTCCAGGGCCTTGGCGTGGGGCGAAAGTTGCTTGATGCGGCCATCGCTGAATACCACCGCCGCGGTGGGACGACGCTGTTCCTTGAGTCGAACAGCCGCCTGAAGACGGCGCTCAACATGTACGAAAAGGCCGGCTTCGTGTTCCAGCCCGCGATCCGGCCAGGCTCGCATTACGCGCGCGCGGACGTGTACATGATTTACCAGCCCGACGCAGTCAGGGCGGCCTGACGCCAGATGCGACAAACCCGGCCGAAGCCGGGTTTGGCGTGCGTACTTCGCGGGCGGATATCAGCGAGTGCCGCGCACCACGATGGTCTTGCCGGCCACGTCGATCATGCCCTGCTCCTCGAGCTGCTTGAGTACGCGGCCCACCATTTCGCGCGAGCAACCCACGATGCGGCTGACTTCCTGGCGCGAGATGCGGATCTGCGTCCCTTCCGGGTGGGTCATGGCATCGGGCTCCTGGCACAGGTCCAGCAGCGTGCGCGAGATGCGGTTGGTGACGTCCATGAAGGCCATGCGGCTGACCTGACGCGAGGTGCGCAGCAGGCGATGCGTGAGCTGCGAGCCGATCGCGAAGAGGATCTTCGGGCATTCCTCACGCAGCGGGCCTTCCATCAGGTGGAAGAGGCGCTCGTAGCTGATCTCGGCCATTTCGCACGGCGTGCGGGTGCGCACCATGGATTCGCGCTGGGCCTGCTCCACGAACAGCCCCATTTCGCCGATGAACTGGCCGCGGCTGAGGTAGGCGAGGATCAGTTCGCGACCCTGTTCGTCTTCCGTGCAGACCGCCAGGGAGCCATCCACGATGTAGTAAAGCGTGTTCGCCGGGTCGCCCGGGCGGATGATGGCAGTTTTACCCGGGTAGCGCCGACGGTGGCACAGGGCCAGGAATCGCTCCATGGAAGCCGGGTCTGGCGCGAAGTTCGCCGGAGCCTGGGAGCGTTCAAAAGCTTGTTGGAGTTGGTATTTGAGTTGCGCCACGGTCAGTCCCAGCAAAATGGTGTCTCGCCGTCGCCCAGGGCGACGGGCGGCAGGTCTCATTCAGTCCCCACGGCATTATGGCAAAGGAACTGGCCCTGCCAAGGTTCAGTTTTTCCTTTTTTTGCCGCATACTTCACGATCTTTCGGTCGCGACAGCCTGTCGCGAGCCGGTAACAAGGGTCGCGGAAGCTTCCTATTTCGCGTCGTACTATGCCAGCGGGGACCCTTGTCGCTAACCCGCCTCTGCTTTTGGCCGAACAACGGCCTGGAGAGTCGCTGTGGTGAAACCACTCCCGCGCCTGCGCCTGCAGGGCTTCAACAACCTTACCAAAGCTCTGAGCTTTAATATCTACGACATCTGCTATGCGGTGTCCGAAGAGCAGCGCCAGCGCTACATCGAGTACATCGATGAGCAATACGACGCCGATCGCCTGACCCAGATCCTCACGGATGTGGCGGAGATCATCGGCGCCAACATCCTGAACATCGCCCGCCAGGATTACGATCCGCAGGGCGCGTCGGTCACCATCCTCATTTCCGAGGAGCCGGTGGTCGAAAAGCTTGGTCGCGACACCATTTCCGGTGCCGTGGTCGCGCACATGGACAAGAGCCACATCACCGTCCACACCTACCCGGAAACGCATCCGCACAACGGCATTGCGACCTTCCGCGCGGACATCGATGTCGCTACCTGCGGCGTCATTTCGCCGCTGAAGGCCCTGAACTACCTGATCGACAGCTTTGAGTCGGACATCGTCATCGCCGACTACCGCGTGCGTGGTTTCACCCGCGATGTGAAGGGCAAGAAGCACTTCATCGATCACAAGATCAACTCCGTGCAGGACTACCTGGCCAAGCACATCCGTCAGAAGTACGAGATGTTCGACGTCAACGTGTACCAGGAAAACATGTTCCACACGAAGATGCACATCAAGGACTTCGACCTGGATACGTACCTGTTCGAAGCCCACGCGGACGACCTCTCGTTCAAGGAGCGCCAGCGCATCGAGTCGCTGCTGCGCCGCGAGATCGAAGAGCTCTTCCACGGTCGCAACCTGATGTAACTGAAAAACCCGCCGAAAGGCGGGTTTTTCTTTGGGCCATGCAGCACATTCTTTTCCTCTGCAGTCGTAATCGCCTGCGTAGTCCCACTGCCGAGGCGATCTTCGCAGGCAGGCCGGGCGTGGAAACGGCTTCCGCCGGCCTGGCGCCGGATGCCGAGACCCCGCTGGATGCAGACATGCTCGCGTGGGCCAACCTGATCGTCGTGATGGAGCGGCAACACCGGAACAAGCTCACGCAGCGATTTGCCGGCGCCATTCAGGGCAAGCGCATCGTCTGTCTCGATATTCCCGATCGCTACGACTACATGCAGCCGGAGCTGGTGTCGCTGCTTGAGAAGAAATGCGCGCCGCTGCTGGCGCGCTGATCGGGACGACCTGATCAAATCCGGTAGGCGACCGTCTTCATCAGCTTCGAGGTGAGGTGCATCACCGAGGGAATCGGGAAGGGCAGGTCGATGCCGCCGCGTTCGCGGGCGTTGTGCGCGTGGCGAATCTCATCGTCCTGCATCTGTTGAAGCACGGCGCGGGAGCGGTCGTCCTGCGGCGGCAATGTGTCCATGTGCTCGGCAAGATGCGCTTCCACCTGGTTTTCGGTTTCCACTACGAAGCCAAGGCTGACCGGGTCGCCAGCGAGGGCGGCCAGCGCACCGATGGCATAGCTGCCGGCATACCACAGCGGATTGAGCAGGCTGGGTCGGCTATCCAGTTCCTTCAGGCGATCGGCGCACCACGCAAGGTGATCGGTTTCCTCGGCGGCGGCGTGCTGGAGGTGCTGGCGATTCTCCTCGCTGCGGGCGAGGGCGGCCTGGCCGTCATAAAGCGCCTGGGCGCAGACTTCGCCGGTGTGGTTGATGCGCATCAGGCCGGCGGCGTGGCGACGCTCGGCATCATCCAGCTCGGCTTCTTCGACAGCGAGCGCGGGCGAGGGGCGTGCCGCTTCCGGTGCGCCGGCCACGGTTTCCAGGGCGCGCTCGACACCGGCCAGCAGGCGGTCCAGGGGAGAAAGCGAGCGAACGTTCATGGCGACCTCGGTGCGATCAATTGTTGGGCGAGCATAACCAGCGGGTGTTGCGTCTTCCGCGCGGCGTCCGCATCCATGCCGGAGGCCAGATGCATGCGGCAACCGATATTGGACGACAAGACACGATCCGCTGCCAACGCGGCGACCTGACGCAGCGTCTGGTCACGCAAGGTGGCGGCGCGTTCGGGGAAGGTCAGCATGTGGCTGCCGGCGGCACCGCAGCAGTGGGGCGGGCGGGGCAGGGCCTGTACGTCGAGGCCGGGAATCTTGCGCAGGAGTGCAAGCAAGGCGCCGTCGCTGCGGGTCACGTTGTATTGGGTGCAGGGGATATGGAGCGCCACGCGTTCTTCCAGCGGCCGGAAGTCCAGCCGGTCGATGCGATCGGCGAGAAGCGTGAGTGGGTCGACCACCTGGGCTTCGGGAAGCGCGTGGCGCAGCGTGCCGATGCAGCCGGGTGTCACGGACACAAGGTACCGGGCGTTTGCCTGCTGCCAGGCGGCGCGAACCTGCGCTGCGGCCCGGTCGGCCTCGCTCGTGGCGCCGTCATGGAGATCCATGGCGCCACAGCAGAATGCCGGAAGTTCGACGACCCGGTAGCCGGCTGCACTCAATAGTGTTGTGGCGGCGGCCTGCGCATCACGGTCTTCCACACTGGCGATACAGCCGGGAAAGAGGGCGACGACATCGTCGTCTGCGCTCACAGTGCCTGCGACGCCTTGGTGCCGTGCGGGCAGGGGCCACTTCGGCCAAACCGCGAGGGCGTTGCGCAGACTCGGCCTGGCCAGTATCGGCGCGACTGCCCCTTTCCATGCGTCAAATGCTGTCCACTGGCCGATCCGTCGCCAGCGCGTCCATTGAGCCGGGCGCTTGATGATCTCGAGCAGCTGCGTCGGGCGCTCCGGGGCCGCTCCCAGAAGGGCCCGGGTCTGCACCAGCAGATCGTCATATTTCACGTGCGCGGGGCAGACCTTCTGACAGTTGAGGCAGCCCAGGCAGTGATCCAGATGGATTCGAAGATCCGCGCTGGCCTCCACCTGGCCCCGCGCGAGGGCCGCGGCGAGCGCGATGCGGCCCCGGGGCGACTCCACTTCATTGGCGTCCAGCGCGTAGGTGGGGCACACCGGCAGGCATAATCCGCACTGCACGCATTGATCGGCCAGCTCGGCGATGCGCATGGGGGGCTTTTCATCTGACATGGACTTCATGCTATCATCGCCAGCTCGCAGCCCACCGGTCGGTAGGGCTTGCGCGATAGATGAAAGCTCCGCTATCATCTCGCGCCTTTGCATCACCGATTATGCTTACCGTCCTTGTGGCGGCAGACTAGGTATTCCGAAATGAAAACGTTCAGCGCCAAGCCTGAAAGCGTCAAGCGCGACTGGTTCGTGATCGACGCCACCGACAAGACGCTCGGTCGTCTGTCGACCGAGATCGCCCGCCGTCTGCGCGGCAAGCACAAGCCGGAATTCACCCCGCACGTTGATACCGGCGATTACATCGTCGTGGTCAATGCGGAGAAGGTGGCTGTCACCGGTGCCAAGCTGGACGACAAGATGTACCACCGTTTTACCGGCTACGTCGGCAACCTGAAGACCACGAGTCTGAAGGACATGCTGGCTTCGCATCCCGAGCGCGTGATTGAAATCGCCGTGAAGGGCATGCTGCCGAAGAACCCGCTGGGTCGCGCCATGTACCGCAAGCTTAAGGTGTACGGTGGCTCCGAGCATCCGCATACCGCACAGCAGCCGCAGGCGCTGGAAATCTAAGGAATCATCATGGCGATCCAGCAGAATTACGGCACCGGCCGCCGCAAGACCTCCGCCGCTCGCGTGTTCCTGCGCAAGGGCAAGGGCGACATCACCGTCAACGGCAAGACCCTCGACCAGTTCTTCGGTCGTGAGACCTCGCGCATGATCGTGCGTCAGCCGCTTGAGTTGATCGAAGCGACCGACAAGTTCGACATCATGGTCACGGTCGCTGGCGGTGGCATCACCGGCCAGGCCGGCGCGATCCGCCTGGGCATCGCCCGCGCGCTGGTCGAGTACGACGAAAGCCTGAAGACCCAGCTCCGCAAGGCTGGCTTCGTGACCCGCGACGCTCGCGAAGTCGAGCGTAAGAAGGTCGGTCTCCACAAGGCCCGTCGCGCTACGCAGTTCTCGAAGCGCTAATCGCGCTTCACCAATCCAGGGCCAAGAGGTCAGAGCGCTCCGGATTGTCCCGGCTAATGGGAGATCGTCTAACGGTAGGACAACGGACTCTGACTCCGTTTATCTAGGTTCGAATCCTAGTCTCCCAGCCAAAACAGAAAGCCCGCCTTTATGGCGGGCTTTTTGTTTTGCGCGCCTTATGCCGGCACCTCGGTTTGTCCGAAAAGTGACTTGGCTGCGGAAGCGCCCGGGTGGAAACAGGGTTACCTCGATCCCCCCACTTTCGGCACTGTCCGCCGTCGCCGGGCTCCCCTCAAATCCGCGAGTGTCGCAAAAACATGCGGCACGCCGCCGGCTCCAGCATTCCCCAACTTGGCCAGCGCCGGCCCGTCACCTTTGCTGTCGTTGTCACGCTCCCCGCCCCCGTGTCTGAGGAGAAGTCCGTGCATCGCCGAGCCTTTCGTCTTTCCCTGCCCGCGTTCCTGTTCGCGCTTGTGGCATCTGCACCCGTGCTGGCTTCTGTCCAGGCGCCGGAAGATCGCGTCAATGCATCAGCCGCGAAACGCGTAGCTGCCGATTCGCCCTACAAGCTGGGGGCCGGAACCCAGCTCATCGTGCCGGCCGGCTGGTCGATTGCCTCGGAAGAAGCTTCGGCGGTCACGCTTGAGTCGCCGGAAGGTGGATCCCGCGTTTACGTCTACGAGACGAAGCAAACGTCGGCGGATACCGCTGTCGCGGCGACCTGGCAACATTTTTTGCCGCAGGCCGATCGCAAGCTCAGGAGCACGACGCCACTTCAGGACGCTGACGGTTGGGACAACCAGCAGAATTACGTGTACGAAACCTCGCCCGACGAAAAGCGCAGCGTGACCGCCCAGGCCATGCATCGTGGTGATCTGTGGGTTGTCCGGTTGATCGATGTATCCAACGACGTGGCGGGCAAGCGGGAAGCCGATCTGGCCTTGCTTCGCGAAGAAGCCCTTCCGCCAAATTTCGTTCGCGAAAGTTTCGCCGGACGCACCGCCCACCCGCTCGACGCGGCCCGGCTCGATGCGTTACGCGCTTTCATCCGCGACTCGCAAAAGACACTGAACATCCCCGGTGTTTCGATCGGTGTGGTGCAGAACGGCAAGGTGCTCATGGCCGAAGGCTTCGGCGTTCGCGAACTGGGTAAGCCTGAAAAGGTCGACGCCGACTCGCTCTATCTGATTGCCTCCAACACCAAGTCGCTCACGACGCTGATGCTGGGCAAGCTCGTCGATGAGAAGGTGATTCGTTGGGATGAACCGGTCACCCAGGTCTTGCCGGATTTTCGTCTGGGTGACGCGGATACGACGAAGAAGGTGCAGATCAAGCATCTGCTTTGCGCCTGCACCGGCCTGCCACGCCACGACCTCGAATGGCTGCTCAGCCCGCCGGGTGCCCCTGCGACGCTCGCGCTGTCGATCCTCAGTCGCATGCAGCCGACCAGCAAATTCGGCGAGACCTACCAGTATTCCAACCCCATTGCCGCAGCAGCCGGCCTCGTGGGAGGTCATGCGGCGTATCCCGATCTGGAAATCGGCGCAGGCTACGACCAGGCCATGGCGACGCGCGTGTTCAAACCGCTCGGCATGACGCGTACCACCTTCGACTTCGCACGCGCGACGCGTGGCAACTATGCGCACCCCTACGCCCTCAATCAGGAAGCGCAGCAGGTGCCGGTGAATATGGCGCAGAACGAAGTCATCCATGCGATCCGTCCCGCTGGAGGCGCCTGGAGCAACGTCAACGATCTGCTGAAGTACGTCGGCATGGAAGCGGCAGGTGGTGTCCTGCCGGACGGCTCCCGCTACATTCAGAAGTCGGTGCTCGAAGCGCGTACGGCGCCCCAGGTAAAAACCCGACGCGACTCCTGGTACGGCATGGGGCTGGAAACCGATGCGCGCACGGGCGTGCGCATGGTGTTCCATGGCGGGCGCATGCGCGGCTACCGCAGCAACATCATGTGGTTGCCGGAATACAACGTCGGCGCGGTGATTCTCACCAATGCCGATTCGGGCGACATCCTGATGGACGCCGTGCCGCGCCGCCTCCTGGAGCTGCTGTTCGATGGCAAGCCAGAGGCGCAGGGCATGGTGACCTTTGCGGCCAAATCCATTGAGACGCGCGTCGCAAGCGCGCGCCGCTCGATCACGCTTCCGGCCGATCCGGCCGTGGTTTCGAAACTCGCGAGCCACTATCACAACGATCTGCTCGGCGACATTCGCGTCGAGAGGAGCGGTGGAAATACCCGGTTCAATTTCGGCGCTTGGCAGGCGCCGATCGCATCGCGTTCGACACCGGACGGTGGTTCGCTGCTCGTCGTCACCTCGCCGGGCTGGTGGCCGGAGCTCGTGATGGGCAACAAGGACGGCAAGCGCACGCTGACCATCCGCGATGCGCAGCATGAGTACGTCTTCACGGAGGCCAGTTGAGCGGAGCGCGTGCGCAAGGTTTAGTCTGTGCGCTTGGTCGCCAGCAAGGATTCATCGATGAAGTTCAACAGCCAGCGCTTTCTCGTCCTGTATTCGGGCGTGCTTACCGCCGTGTTTGCCGTGACCGTGCTGTCCGGCTTCGTGAAGTCGCCCCAGAAAGCGACATTCGAAGAGATCGACGTTCAACGCATCAACCTGCGCGAAGCTGATGGCACCTTGCGCCTGGTCATCAACAGCGCGGGCAAGGCCCCGGGCATCATCATCAAGGGCAAGGAATACCCGCATCCGGATCGCAAGGCGGCGGGCATGATCTTCTTCAACGACGAAGGCACGGAGAACGGCGGCCTCATCTTTGGCGGCGAGAAGAATGCAGACGGCAGCAAGGAGTCGCATGGCCATCTGTCCTTCGATGCATACGAGCAGGACCAGACCATGGCGCTATCCTCGCACCAGGTCGGCAACAAGCGCTCGTCGTCGCTGGTGTTCACCGATTACCCGGATTACTCCATCCTGCAAGACATCCAGTTCATGGCCTCCATCAAGGACCTGTCGAAGGATCAACAGAAGGCCAGGTGGGCCGCGTACCAGCAGGAGCACGGCAAGCCCGCCACGCGCATGGTGCTGGGGCGCGACCCGGACAATAGCGTGGCCCTGTCGATGAGCGACGAGGCAGGACACCCGCGCATCGTCATGAAGGTCGCGCCGGATGGCTCGCCGTCGCTTCAGATGCTGGATGAGCATGGCAAGGTGACGGGCGAGCTGGTGCCGAAAAAGTAAGGCGCCATGTGGCCGGTCTATCGAGTCCGTCAAGGCACAGTACAACTGCGGAATCTCGCGAGGATGCAAATGATGCGGGCAACTTTCGGCCTGTTTATTGCCGCCGCGCTTTGTTCACCGGCTTTGCTCAAGGCGACAGAGGCCCCTGTGGCAGAGAGGGTCGCTTACCGCAATTCGATGGGCCAGACATTAGTCTTTGACGGTGCCGCAAGATTCAGTCGCGGTCCCGGGAAGACTTCAACGGTATTGCGCGATTGCAGTGATGCCTATCAATGGTGCCTTACCGACGGTCACGGATTTGCATTTGCGTATGTGCGCAAGTGTACAGATGCAGGCGATGAGGGCTGGCGCAACCGGCTCCGCTTTCACTCGAAAGTCATCTCGGCGCTTCACGATCACGTCTGGATGGTTTTCGATGAGTCGCCCAACTACCTGTTTCACTACCGGGACAAGGTCGGCATCGTAGGCATCATCGTAGGCGCCACGCCTTCCTACGACTTCCGAAGCCTGCTGCATGAAACAGGCTACCGTATGTTCGATTACGAGCCGGTCGAGTTCAAAGTGGTCGAAGGTCAGGCGCTGGCGCCGTGTTCCGAATAACGGATGCGCCGCGCTGGAAATCGCTCAGTGCGTGGCTTTATCCATCGCCGCAATCTCAGCCGGTGTCAGCGCTCGATGCCCAAAGCTCACCACCCGGGTCATCTGCCACTGCCCATCCTTGAGGCGCCAGATCATCAGGAACTTCGCGCTGCCTTCGCACTTGCCGGTGGCCAGCTCGCAGAAGCGGTGCTCTCCTTCCTCGATCGCGCCGTAATCCTTGATGGGGTAGACCTTCAGCGTGGCCGTCAGTAGCTCGCGCTTCACCTTGTGGCAAATGTACTTGCGCGTGTTGTCGACGACGGACTGGCGGTCGAAAGTGGCGCCGCCTTTGTCGTGATAGAACTCGACATCGGGAGCGAAGAACGTGGTGAACGTGTCCAGGTCGCAGCGGTTGTAGGCGTCGAAGACCTTCTGGTCGAGCCCCGCGATGGTGCGGGTCAGCTCCGGATCGGTGTCATCGTCTGACGCCGCAGCTCCGAGGCTGGCACAGCATGCGAGTGCGGCGAACATCATGCGAGCGAGTCGATGCGTCATGCGTGCGGCCCCTGTGGTGTGTTCGTTTGGACGGCCAAACCTGGCAAAGACAAGGTAGCGGAATTTCCCGGGGACGTGGCCATGACTTGCGTCAGGGGTGGCTAGCAGCAAAAAAGGCGCCTGAGGGCGCCTTTTTTTTGAGCCATGGATGATCCGCTCAGATCTGCTTGTCGCCTACCAGCACCACGTCAGCGGCGCGCTGGGCAAACAAACCGACCGTGACGATGCCCGGGATCTGGTTGAGATCCTTCTCCAGGCCCACCGGATCGGCGATCTGCCAGCCGTGCACGTCGATGATCCAGTTGCCGTTGTCGGTGACCACGCCATCGCGCCACACCGGGCTGCCGCCGCGCTTGGCGATCTCGCGACCGACCAGGCTGCGGGCCATCGGAATGACCTCGATCGGCAGCGGGAACTTGCCCAGCAGGTTCACGCGCTTGCCCGAGTCGATGATGCAGACGAACTTGTCGCTGGCTGCGGCGATGATCTTTTCGCGCGTCAGTGCCGCGCCGCCGCCCTTGATCAGGCGCTTGTGCGGATCGCATTCGTCGGCGCCATCGACGTAGAGGGACAGGGCGCCTGTCGAATTCAGGTCCAGCACCGGGATGCCCAGGCGCTTGAGGTGCGCGGTGGACTGTTCGGAGCTAGATACCGCACCCTGAATGCGGTCCTTGAGGTCCGCCAGGGCGTCGATGAAGAAGGCGACGGTCGAGCCCGTGCCCACACCGACGATGGCATTGTCCTCGACGAAGCGGATGGCGGCTTCGCCGGCCAGTTTTTTCTCGTTAGCGCTCATGACGATGCGTTCCGGAAGGAGGGAAAATTCATTCCATGCCGACGATGTGGCGCCAGTCGGCGGCGCTCACGGGCATGACGGAGAGACGGTTGCCCTTTTTGACCAGCGGCATCTCGGCCAGGGCCGGCTCGGCCTGGAGCTCCTTCAGCGAAATGGTCCGCTTGAGCTTCTTCACGAACTTAACGTCCACCAGCATCCAGCGCGGCTTGTCGTGCGACGCGCCCGGATCGAAATAGTTGCTCTTGGGGTCGAACTGGCTGGCATCCGGGTAAGCCTCGGTGGCCACTTCGGCGATGCCGACGATGCCGGGTTCCGCGCAGTTGGAGTGATAGAAGAAAATCTTGTCGCCCACGCGCATGCCGTCGCGCATGTAGTTGCGCGCCTGGTAATTGCGGACGCCGTCCCAGTGCTCCTGGCCCTTCTTCTTCAGGTCGTCGATGGAGAAAGCGTCCGGCTCGGACTTCATAAGCCAGTAGTTCATGCGTCAGCAGCTCCATTTTCGCTGCCGGCGTGGCAGTCGATCAGTTCCTGGTCGGTGGCGATGAAATCCAGCGGCACGTCCCAGTCGGCCTGCTCGATATGGTCGAGCTCCTGGAAGGCGTAACCGATGCCGACCAGCAGGGGTTCGGTAGGGCGGACCTGGTCATTGAGGAAGGCGAAGCTGCGGTCGTAATAGCCGCCGCCGTAGCCCAGGCGGCCGCCGCGGCGGTCAAAGGCCATCAAGGGAACCAGCACCAGGTCCAGCTGGAACGGCTCCAGCAGCTCGCGCGGATCCACCGGTTCAGGGATGCCGTAGCGGTTGGGCTGGACGTCTTCGCCGTTTTGCCAGGGGGCAAACTGCAGGCGTGTTCCCGGGCCGATCACCGGAAGCAGGAACTGCTGGCCACGCCCGGCCAGAGGCGGAATGACCAGATTCAGGGGCAGCTCGCCATTGGTGGCCCAATAGCCGGCCACGCGCAGATCGGTGAGGTATTCAGGAAGCTGATCGAGGCTGCGGCGCAGGCCCTGGGCCGCGGCGATGCGCTGGGCGGGCGTGAGGGCGCGGCGGCGTTCAGCCAGCTGCTGGCGCAGTTCGCGTCGCTGGGCGGTGGCGTCCACGGTGACGCATCTCCTCAAGAGAACGCCCGCAGCGGCTGCTGCGGGCGGTTCCGCGGGCCCGGCCGATGTCGGAACAAGCTCGGCCGTAGCGGTAAAAAAGGTGGCGTTAACCGCGATGCCGCTGCCCACCAAACGACCTTGATCCACGATGGATCAGGTGGGAGAGCTACATGGCCTCAAGGCTTTCCGCACGCAGCGGACATGCACAACAGCCGATGAAAAGCCGACCCGGGGCCGTATTTAGGAACAAGGCAAATGTAAGAGTGTGCTGGCGCACACCGCAGATAACGCCGAGGACTATTTTACTTGGCCCTCGAGAGCCGCTTCAAGCTTGCGACGAAGCGCCGCAAGACTATCGCCCACATTGACATCCTGGCCGGAGTGTTGCTTGCGCAGGGCCAGGAACTCGTGCGTGATGCTGATGGCGGCCAGGACCGCGAGGCGGTCGAAACCCGGCGTTTTGGCGTTGGCGCGCAGTTCACGCATCTTGCGGTCCAGATAGGCCGCCGATTCCAGCAGCCCGTCGCGCTCTTCCGGGGCGCAGGCGATCAGGAATTCACGGTCGATCAGCCGGAGTGCTACCGGTTCGCTCGGGGTGCTCATGGGTACGCTCAGTTATTGTTCTCGAGCGCCTTCAGGCGCTGGATCATCGCTTCGACACGGCTGCGCGCCTGCTCGTTGCGCGCCATGAGGCCCGCCCGCTCGTTGGCCAGCTGTTCCTGGCTGTGGCGCAGGCTGCGGTTTTCCTCGTTGAGCCGACGCACGGTATCGAGCAGGCGATCAACCTGTTCGCCCAGGGCGGCGATCTCTTGCCTGATGGGATCAGGCCTGGCGGTGTCGGAAGCGGTCATGGCAATGACTATAGCAGGGGAGCGAAGCCGGGAAAGGAGGAGGCTCACGCCTTTTCGGTCACACCCCTTAAACTCTCTTGCGTACCCGAAGGAGCCCCACCATGACCACACTCGAACCCATCGCCTACGAAGACCTCGACGGCGTTGCCCTGCGCCTGAAGCTGGCCGTCGAGGCCAGCGAACTGCATGGCTCCCTTTGTGGCTTCCTGGCGGGCGGCGGTCGCATCGAGCGGCAATCGCTGCTGGCCGTGCTGCATCTGGATGGCGACGATATCGTTCAGCCGGGCGCATCCGACCAGGCCATGCTTGACCGCGTGGTCAAGCAGAGCGAAGAAGAACTGGCCGATCCGGAGCTGGGCTTCGAACCCTTGCTGCCGCCGGACGACCGCTCGCTGGAAGAACGCGCCGAGGCCCTGGTCGATTGGTGCCGCGGCTTTCTCGGTGGGTTTGGTCTGGCTGGCGCGGACAAACACGCCAAGCTGTCGGAAGAAGCCCAGGAAATCCTCAAGGACTTCGGTGCGATCGCTGCGTCCAGCTTCGAGTTCGGTGATGAATCCGAGGACGAGGATTCGCTGATCGAAGTGCACGAATTCGTGCGCATTGGCGCCATGTTGCTGCACGCCGAATGCGTGGGCGGCCGCAACAAGCCCACCGGTGACACCCTGCATTGAGCATCCTGCCCGACGAATACGCCCGTCGCCGCCGCCAGCTCATGAAAATGGCTGGCGAGGACGCGGTCCTGCTGGTGGCAGCCGCCCCGGAGCGCATGCGCAATGCCGATGCGGCCTGGCCGTACCGGCAGGATTCGGACCTGCATTACCTTTCGGGGTTTCCCGAGCCCGACGCCGTACTGGCGCTCCTGCCTGGCCGACAACACGGCGAAGTCGTGTTGTTCTGCCGCGAGCGCGATGACGAGCACGAGCGCTGGCACGGCGAATCCATCGGCACCGAACGTTCCGTATCCGTCCATGGCATGGACGACGCCTTCCCGATCGATGACATCGACGACATCCTGCCGGGCATGATCGAAGGCAGGGCACGGGTGTACTGCCACTTTGGCCGCGAGCCCGAGTTCGACGCCCGCCTGCTCGGATGGATGCGCCGCCTGCGCCAGTTGCGTGGCGGCGGTGTCGTGCCGAAGGAATTCGTCGCGCTGGGTCATTTGCTGCACGACCTGCGCCTTTACAAATCGCGCAACGAGCTACGCCTGATGCGTGGTTCGGCTGCCATCGCTGCCGACGCGCATCTGGCCGCCATGCAGCTGGCGACGCCGGGCCGCTTTGAGTACGAGATCGAGGCCGAGCTGGTGCGCACCATGCGTGGCAAGGGTGCGGTGCCGGCGTTTACGCCCATCGTCGCCGCAGGTGCCAATGCCTGTGTCATGCACTACCAGGCCAACCGCGCCCCGCTGCGCGATGGCGACCTGCTGCTGATCGATGCTGGCGCGGAGCTCGATTGCTATGCGTCCGATATCAGCCGCACCTTCCCCGTCAATGGGCGCTTTTCCCGCGAGCAGCGCGCGCTGTACGAAGTGGTGCTGGCGGCGCAGCAGGCGGCTATCGACGAGGTTCGGCCCGGTCAGGCGTTCAGTGCGGCGCATGAAGTGGCGGTGCGGATGATCGCCGAAGGATTGTGCTCGCTGGGCGTCCTGCAGGGCGATGCCGATACGGCCATCGCCGATGGCAGCTACAAGCGCTTCTATCCCGCCAAGACGGGCCATTGGCTGGGCCTGGACGTGCATGACGTCGGCGATTACCGCATCGACGGCGAGCCGCGCGTGCTGGAGCCCGGCATGGTGGTGACAGTTGAGCCGGGTATCTACATTCCACCGCAGGACCGCACGGTACCCGAGCGATGGCGCGGCATCGGCATTCGCATCGAGGACGATGTGGCGGTAACTCGCGACGGCCATGAAGTGCTGACCGATGCCGTGCCGCGCGAAGCCGAGGCGGTCGAGGCGTTGCTGGCGCAACGCTGAAGGGCTGCCCGTGCCTGACGGGCAGCCTCATCCTTCAGACGTCCGATGCATCCTCGTCGATGCGGCGATGCGCCTCGTCCGTGGCGTGCACTTCGTACCACATCGCGTTGAGGATGCCGAAAGCACACGCCAGGCCCAGGCCAAGAATCCAGCTGAAATACCACATGCGCGTTCTCCGGGAGGTCAGTAGTCGCTGCGCGATTCGCGTACGTGCTCGAGCGTGACGCGTCCACGCATCACGCGAAACACCCACGAGGTGTAAAGAAGAATCAGGGGCAGAAAAATCACGGTCGCGAACAGCATCAGTTGCAACGTGCTGCGGCTGGACGAGGCGTCCCACACCGTGAGGCTCGAACGCGGATCCAGGCTCGACGGCAGCAGGAAGGGAAATAGCGCGAAACCTGCCGACAGGATCGTGCCGATCACCATCAGACTGCTGCCGATGAAACCCATGACTCCCAGCTTGCCCACCTGCCATTGCAGCACGAGCGCGCCGAAAAATGCCGCGATCGGTGCCAGCCAGAATGCCGGGTACTGCATGTAGCTGGCGAACCAGCTTCCGCCGACGGCCACTTGCTTGAAGAGCGGATTGGACACGCCATTCGGTTCGACCGTGCTGGCGATGGCGTAACCCGGCAGCCCGTAGGCGAGCCAGACGCCGGCGGCTACATACAGCACGGCCCAGGCGACGCAAGCGAGTCGGGCGATGCGCGCGGCTCGAACGGCGATGCTGTTGTCCGCCTTGAGCGCCGCCCAGGCCGCGCCGTGCGCCAGCAGCATGGTGATCGAGACCAGGCCGGTCACCAGCGCAAAGGGATGCAGAAGGTTGAAGAAGCCGCCCTCCCAGGTCATGCGCAGATCGTCATCCAGCTTGAACGGCACCCCCAGGAACAGGTTGCCGAACGCCACGCCGGAAACAAGCATCACGACGACACCCGAGGCGACCAGCACCCAGTCCCACAGATCCTGCCAGCGCGTGTGCTCGACCTTGCCGCGAAAATTGAAGCCCACAGGTCGCAGGATGAAGGCCAGCAGCACCAGCGCGATCGCGAGATACATGCCGGAGAAGGAGACGGCGTAAAGCATCGGCCAGGCAGCGAAGGATGCACCGCCGCCCAGGATGAACCACACCTGGTTGCCTTCCCAGGTCGGTTCGACGGTTTCGAGCAGAACGTGGCGTTCGTCGGAGTCGCGTCCGAGGATGCGCAGCAGGGCGGCAAGGCCGAAGTCGTAGCCGTCCATGACGGCGAAGCCAATGAGGAGCGCGCCAAGCAATGCCCACCAGATGACGCGCAACGTGTCGAGTTCGAACATGGTGTTCTCCTCAATCCTGCAGGCTGGGTTGTTCGGAGGCGTTGCGGCGCACGATGGGCCACAGGCCGAGGCCATCCGGCCCCTTGCGCACGAACTTCACCATCAGCGTCGCATCGATGATCGCCAGCGCGCTGTAGAACAGTACGAAGCCGGCGAGCGACGTCCACACCTGTCCCGCCGTCACCGACGACACGCCCAGGGAGGTCGGCAGGATGCCCTCGATCGCCCATGGCTGGCGCCCGTACTCGGCCACGATCCAGCCCAGTTCGGCCGCTACCCAGGGAAGTGGCAGGCTCCACAAGGCCAGCTTGAGATACCAGCGGTTTTCATCAAGTCGGCGCTTGCTGGCCAGCCAGAACGAATAGCCGAACAGGAAAATGAAGTAGAACCCGCAGGCCACCATGATGCGGAACGCCCAGAACAGCACAGGCACATTCGGGATGGTGCTGTTCGCTGCCTTCTGGATGTCCTCCGGTGTCGCCTTGCGCGGATCTTCGACGAAGTGCTTGAGCAGCAAGGCGTAGCCGAGGTCGCGATCATGCGCGGCAAGGATGGCCTTGGCCTGCGCGTTGTTCTTGTCTTCGCGCAGCACGAGCATCGCGTCGTACGCGAGGATGCCGTTGCTGATCTTGCCTTTGGTGTCCTCAACCAGATTGGCGATGCCGGGAATGGGCTTGTCGATCGAGCGCGTGCCGATCAGGCCCATGACCCAGGGCAGGCGAAGCGCGTAATGCGTCGTGCGGTTTTCTACGTCCGGGATGCCGAAGACGGTGAACGAAGCGGGTGCGGGTTCCGTTTCCCACATGGCCTCGATCGCGGCCATCTTCATCTTTTGGTTTTCCGAAACGGCGTAACCGGATTCATCGCCAAGGACGACGACGGAAAGCGCGGCGGCCAGGCCGAAGCTCGCGGCGACCGTCATCGACCGCTTGGCGAAGTCCACGTTGCGACCACGCAGCAAGTACCAGGCGCTGATCGACAGAACGAACATCGCACCAAGCACGTAGCCCGCGCTCACCGTGTGCACGAACTTGGCCTGCGCCACCGGGTTGAAGAACACCTCGCTGAAAGATGTGACTTCCATGCGCATGGTTTCGGGATTGAAGGCCGAACCCACCGGGTTCTGCATCCAGCCATTGGCAACGAGAATCCACAAAGCCGACAAGCTCGTGGCCAGCGCGAGGAACCATGTCACCAGCAAATGCTTGACGGGCGAAATGCGCTGCCAGCCCATGAAAAACACGCCGATCAGCGTGCCTTCGAGGAAGAACGCCATGAGGCCTTCGATCGCCAGCGGCGTGCCGAACACGTCGCCGACGTAGTGCGCGTAGTAGGCCCAGTTCATGCCGAACTGGAATTCCATGGTGATGCCCGTCGCCACGCCCATGGCGAAGTTGATGCCGAACAGCACGCCCCAGAACTGGGTCATGCGCCGCCACACTTCTCGCCTGGTCATCACATAGACGCTCTCCATGATGGCGAGCATCCACACCAAACCGAGCGTCAGTGGTACGAACAGGAAGTGATACAGCGCTGTCAGCGCAAATTGCAGGCGCGACAGGACAACGACATCGGCATCGATGATCATGGATGGCCTGTGTTCGTGGCGGTGGATGAGTGGGCTGGTGCGAGCAGTTGCTCAATGGCGGCCGGACGGGTGTCGGGGCGCGGATGCGGCGCGATGGCGATCCACCAGATCGCGGTCAGTACCACGATTTTGGCGATGACCAGCAGGATCAGTTTTCGCGCCAGACGACGAAGCGTCCGGTCATCCGGTGCGCTGACTTCCAGGACTTGCGGGCTCGACATGTGACGTTCCCGTGATTCAGCTTCGGCGAGAATACGCTCGCTTGATGTGCAAGTCTTGCGAATGAATGTCGCAGGGGCCAGGCACCATCGCCGTGCGAGGCTATCCCGCATTGCCGTCATTCCGGCGAAAGCCGGAATCCATCGGCGGACACGATGATGGTGCGAATGCGCTTCCGAGTGAGCTTGGCCGGATCAACAGGCCGTCAGCGATAGCTCGTTCCTGCACGCGTTCGCCAATGGATTCCGGCCTGCGCCGGAATGACGGCGTGAGTGTGGGGGCGCCACTGGCATGTATGTCTTTGCCGCGGAAGTGTAGTGAGGAGCAGAGACCTACTCCGCATCCTCCTGCCCATCCTCATCCATGTCCAGCACATCGCCATCGTCTTGCGGCGCAAGCGACACACGCGGCCCGTTGTCCATCGTCAGGGTGCCGCTGTCGATGCGCTCGTGATCGCTGTCGACGGTCACGAAACGTGCGATCACCATGCCGCTGCCGTGGTCACCATAGAGATGAAACGCAAAGGTGTCGTCGTCGGGCTCTGCGCCCGTAGCCGTCCAGTCGACGTCCATCTCGCGAATCGTGCCAATGTGTTCGATCACGGTCGGGTGCACGGCCATCGCGCTGCGCGCCTGGTCGGTGAAGGCGTCCCAGCCCCACCAGGCGACCGCGCCCGCGCAGGCGGCGACGAGCGCCACCACGCCGGCTCCGACGGCGATCCAGAACCCTGCGCCGCGACGCTTGCCGCCGGTGGTGGGCGGCAGCGGGGCAGGTCCCTGCAGGGGTTCGGGGGTGCTCATGGACGGGTCAGATCAGGCCGAAGGCGTTGCGGGTGAGGTTTTCCGGTGCGCCATCGGTGCACACGACATCGTCTTCGATGCGAATACCGCCGTAGGGACGGAAAGCGTCGATGCGGGCCCAGTCGATGTCGCCGGCGAACGGCTTGCCGCGCAGTTCGTCCAGCAGCATGTCGATGAAGTACAGGCCCGGCTCGATCGTCACCACCATGCCCGGCTCGAGCACACGCGTCATGCGCAGGTAGGGGTGGCCCTCCGGGCGCGGGATGCTGCCACCGTCTTCGCTTTGCTGGAAGCCGGCCACGTCGTGCACCTGCAAGCCAATGGGGTGGCCAAGGCCATGCGGGAAAAATGCGGCGCTGACGCCCTGCGCGACGGCGCTTTCCGCGCTCATCCGGATGATGCCGTGCTCGCGCAGCACGTCCGCAAGCACGTGGTGCGCATGGATGTGCAGCTCGGGATAACTCTGGCCCGCGCGCACCTTGTCGACGAATCCAAGCTGCGCCTTCTCGACACTGTCGATCAGGGCCTGGAACTCCATGTGTCCGACACCCGCGTACGTGCGCGTGATGTCGCTGGCGTAACCCGCGCAGCTGGCGCCGGCATCGATCAGGAACGAACGACTGTGCTCGGGCGCGACGCGGTCGAAGTGCGTGTAGTGCAGCACCGCGCCGTGTTCGTTGAGGCCCACGATGCTGCTGTAGGGCAGTTCGGCATCGATGGCCTGCGCAGCCTGCAGATAAGCCTGGTGGATACCCAGCTCGCTTTCGCCGGCGCGGAACGCCTGTTCGGCGGCGTGATGCGCTCGCGCACCCACGCGGCTGGCTTCACGCATCAGGTCGAGTTCGTACGGCGTCTTGTACGAGCGATGCCAGTGCAGATAGTCGAGCACCTTTGGCGGATTGTTCGGCTCCATCCCCTTCATCACCGGGTAATCCGCGGCAATGACGGCACGACGCGTTTCGGCGCCCGGCAGTTGCGCGATGCCTTCCTCCGGCGTGCGCACGATGGTGATGTCGAACTGCCCGGCCCAGTAGCCACTGGGCGCTTCCGGCACCACGTGCCAGTAATCGTGCGGTTGCAGGAAAATCAGCCGGGTCTTCTTGCCTGGCGTGTGCACGATCCAGCTGCCGGGTGCATCGGTCAGCGGCAGCCACTGCTTGAAATGCGGGCTGGCGACGAAAGGGTAATCCTGGTCGTCCAGGAATTTGCGGATCGGTGCGCCGGCGGCGATCACGAGATGATCGAAACCACCCTTGGCAAGAGCCTTGTCCGCGCGGTCGCGCAGCGTGGCGATATGGTCGGGATAGTGCAGGGCAAGCAGGTCGATCATGGGGATTCCTGGCGTGGCGCCGCGAGGCGTTGGGGACAGGTCATGATCGCGCGGTTGGGCTGGCGGTGCCAGCCATGGACGGGACGACTAGCCGCGACTCCCGGGCAATTCCAGCCACGCATCCAGCACCGCCGCGTCCGTGGGGCTGATGGCAATGATGCGGTATCCCGACCAGATCTGGCCCGGATTGGATGCCGCTTCGTGCCATTGCTCCTGGATGCCCAGGTCGATGGCCTGCGGGTGCTGCGTGAGCCCCGGCAGGGTCAGGCTGACCTGGTAGACGGCCTCATTGCGCGGCGGATACACGCTGATGATCAGCAGGCCGCTTGCGGAAATGTTGCCCAAGTGCCCGAGCGGGCGCTGGTTGATGGTGTCAGACACCACGACGGTGAAATTGGCGCGTTTGCGCTGCGCGCGGCGCTGGTCGATCGAGGTGATGTTCTGGGTCACGACTGCGCGTCCTTCGATTCGTCGGCCGGGCTTGCCGCGCTGCGCAGGCTGCCCGTGAGCGCGTGCATGGCGCGATCGAGCAGGCTGTCGCGCGACTTCACGGCTTCGCGGACGCGGCCGCTGGCCATTTCATGCGCCAGTCGCTCCAGCGAAATCTCTTCGCTGCGCAGGCCGCGGCGCGTGACGAACAGGCTGTTGCCCGAGACGGGCGAATACCACGCAAGCTTGCGTGGCGTGATGCGCCCACTGGCCGGGTCGATAAACTCGAACCAGCTACCGAACGGCAATTTTCGCAAGTGTTCGTGAATGCGCTGCTCGGATGGCGTCGGCACGTGCGGTGACTGGGGGGCGGCGGGTGCCTGCACGGACTCGCTGGAAACCTGGTGTTCGCCCAGCCGCTGATGCTGCTTGAGCTTCATGGCCAGGCCGGTGGCCGTGGGCGCGTCGTCCTTGTCTTTGGTGCCTGCCGGCGCGCTGTCCGGCACGCCGGCGAGCCGCTGCGCCACCTGATTGGCTTCGTCAGCGTGCATGCCGATCTGCTGCAGACCGGTTTCGACTTCCTGCAGCAGGCGTTCGCGATCATCGACCGGCAATCGGCCGAGCAGCTGATCGGTGATGCGCAGGCGCGCGGCGAACACGTCACTCTCTTCGCCGTTGCGCAGGAGCGTCAGTGCGAGGACATCGGACCAGGCGCGTTCGAGCAGGGTGCGCAGCAGTCCGCGCGGGGGATTGAGTTCGAAACGTTCGGCCATCAGGCGCGCGGCCTGGCGACGGGCCAGTTCCAGGCGCTCGCGACCCTGCATGGCCTCGATCTGCCGCCGTTCGGCGATCTGCGCCTTGCGGTTGAGCATGCCCAGGTGATGTTCGATGTCGGCTAGCAAACTGGTGTAGAGGCCGGTGCTCGGCGGCTCGCGGCGTGCGCGTTCGACCAGTTGCGAAAGCTTGGTGGAGAGACCGCGATCCGGATCGCCTTCGGAGCCATCCAGCCAGTCGTTGGCGGCTTCGGCGACGGTGCCAAGCAATTTGCGCGCGGGATGTTCGCGCTGATCGAAGAAACCGCGATCCGTGACGGCCATGCGTAGCAGGGGAAGCTGCAGCTCGCCGAGCAGGGAGTGGGCGTTGCTGCCCTTGTTGAGCTGGTTGCCGAGCTGGTCGAACAGCAGGCTGACCAGTTCAACCGTGTCGTTCTGTTCTGCCGAAAGATGCGTGCGTTGCGCATCCGGCGTCTTGCCGGCGTTGAGCTGCATCAGCAGCTCTTCGCGCAAGCGCTGGGCGCTTTGCAGCTCGCGCGTAGCCTGTTCGGTCACATGGGCCAGGTGATGCTGGACGGCGCCGAGCGCGAGTTCGAGTTCTTCCGGTGTCGCGGGGCGGCCGCCGGCGGGCATGGTGCCGTAACCGCTGCGCTGGCGGGCCAGCATTTCGCGCAGGCTGTCGAGCACGGCGATGTGGTCGGGATGCTGGCTCGCGGCAACCGGGGCGGCTTCCGGCGCCGGCTCAGGCGTGGGTTCAGGGGCGCGTTCGCGCGGCGCGGCCGCTGAGGCGGTGCGCTGACGTTCCGGCTGCCGCACCACCGGGAAGGCGCGCAGCTGCGGCAAGATGCCGTCGCCTACCAGATGCTGGTTGACCGTTTCATACAGCGTGGCCAGATGACTGGACACGGCCGACTCGAAACTGTCCAGCAGCATCAGGCGATGCTGCACGGGCATGTCGATGAACTGGCCGGCATCGTGGAAGGCGCGTGCCATCGCGTGCGGGCCAAGCGGCAGGGCCAGTCCTTCCAGGGGCGGCATGCTCACCAGGACGGCGAAGCGATAACCGAGTTCGAACAACAGGGTGGCGTTGCGCGACTCGCCGCGGGCGGCCAGCTTGCCCAGCGCGACGGTCTGTTCGTGGTCACTCTGTTCGACCAGGCTCAGGGGTTGATGGGCCGACGTCGTGATGGCATCGACTTCCTCGCCCAGGTGACCGAAACGGCGACGCAGGGCGGCCGCGAAATGTTGTTCCAGGGTGCTGCGATTTGCCTGCAGTTGCTGGCGAACGGTCAAGTGGACCTGCTGGTCCATGTGATTGTGGGCGCGTTCGGCGGCGGCAAACAGGCGTTGCTCGGCATCCGCGATGCAGATGCGCAGCGGTGCTTCGAGCCAACTGATGCATAGCGCGTAGGTCTCTTCCACCAACCGTCGCGTACGCGGTCCCCAGCGCTCGCTGTCAAAGCGATCGTTGCGTCCCCACGCAAACGGCTGGCGTCGACCTTGCTGTTCGACATCCATAGCGGCACCGCCGATTTTCCCCTGTTGGCACAAAGCATAAAGGGGAGTTGGGGCCGATGCCATCGGCTGAACGGGGGAGGTTTTTGCGAAGCGGTCGGCCGGATGCCATGGGGGGCATCCGGCCAGGTGGCCGGTCAGAGGAACAGGCCGATGACGTCGTTGAGGAAGCGCTGGCCGAGGGCCGTGGTCTGTAGGCGATCCTCGTTGGCGAGGAGCCATCCACGCTGGCGGGCATCGGCCAGCGCGGTGGCGATCGCCTCGGCGGGCAGGCCCGTGCGCTGGGCGAACTCGGCCATGGGAACGCCGTCGATCAGGCGCAGGGCATTGAGCATGTACTCGAAGGCAAGCTCGTCCCCCGGAACGACATGGTCGCCGCCGACCAGTCCCGTGCCGCCCGCGGCATCGAGGTAGGCGCGGGGGTGGCGGGTTTTCCAGCGACGGTGGATGTCGCCGGTGGCAACGTTGCTGAGCTTGCCGTGCGCGCCGGCGCCGATGCCCAGGTAGTCGCCGAATTGCCAGTAGTTGAGGTTATGCGTGCAGCGACGCCCCGGTCGCGCGTACGCCGAGATCTCGTACTGCCCGTAACCGGCCTCGGCCAGTCGCTGCTCGCAGGCTTCCTGCATCGCCCAGGCATGATCGTCATCAGGCAGGGGTGGTGGGTTGGCGGCGAAGGCCGTGTTGGGTTCGAGGGTCAGCTGGTAATGGGAGATATGCGACGGCTGCAGGGCGATCGCGCGCTCGACATCGTGCAGGGCGCCGGCCAGGTCTTGCTCCGGCAGGGCATACATCAAGTCGAGGTTGAAGTTGTCGTAGCCCGCGTCCTGGGCGGACTTCACCGCCGCTTCGGCCTCGCTGGCCGAGTGGATGCGACCGAGCCGCGCGAGCTTGGCATCGTCGAAACTCTGTATGCCGAACGATAGGCGGTTGACCCCGGCGGTGAGATAGCCGTCGAAACGTCCGTGCTCGACCGTGCCCGGGTTGGTCTCCAGGGTGATTTCGGCGTCGTCGGCCAGCGGCACGCGTTCGCGTACGCCGTCAAGGAAGCGGGCAATCAGATCGGGTGCGAACAGGCTCGGCGTACCACCGCCGAAAAAGATGCTTTGCACGACGCGCCCCTCGAGCGCCTGCGCGAAATCGGCGCGATCGGCGTCCAGGTCGGCCAGCAGCAGGTCGACGTACTGCGCGTAAGGCGGCGCTTCGCCGCGCACGCCGTGCGAATTGAAGTCGCAGTACGGGCACTTCTTCACGCACCAGGGCATGTGCACGTACAGCGACAGGGGCGGGGCCAGCATGCTCATGGAATCAACCGATGTCGTGGCGCAAGCGCTCACGCAACAGGGCCATGGCCTGGCCGCGATGGCTCAACCGGTTCTTCACGGCCGGTTCGAGTTCGGCGGCGCTGAGGGCCTGACCCTCCGGCAGGAACAACGGGTCGTAACCGAACCCGCCCGGGCCACGCGGCGAGTCGAGCACGCAACCGTGCCAGCGACCCTCGGCGATGAGCGGCGCGGGATCGTCGGCATGCTGAACCAGGGCGAGTACGCAGATGAAAAACGCGCCTCGTGCCGGCGTCGGCACGTCACGCATGTCCTGCAGCAACTTCGCATTGTTGGCCGCGGAATCGCCATGCACACCGCTGTAGCGCGCCGAGTACAGGCCCGGCGCGCCGTGCAGATGCGCCACGCACAGGCCCGAATCGTCGGCGAGCGCCGGCAGACCCGTGGCCTGCGCGGCGTGGCGCGCCTTGAGCAGCGCATTTTCGACGAAGGTCAGGCCGGTTTCCTCGGCGTCTTCCACGCCCAGGCTCACCTGCGTGACCACTTCGATGCCGCTTTCGGCGAACAGCGCACTGAACTCGGCGAGCTTGCCGCGATTGCTGCTGGCCAGGACGATGCGCTTGTCCATGCTCAGCCCTGGGCCAGGGCGGCGCGCTGGGCGGCGACAAGCTCAGCGATGCCCTTTTCGGCCAGCGCCAGCATGTCGTTCATTTCGTCGCGGCGGAAGGCGTGGCCTTCGGCCGTGCCCTGGACCTCGATGAAACCGCCGCCGTCGTTCATCACGACGTTCATGTCGGTGTCGCACGCGGAGTCTTCGAGGTAATCCAGGTCCAGTACCGGCACGCCCTGGTAGACGCCGACCGAGACCGCGGCGATGGCGCCGAGAATCGGGTTGCGTCGCAGGTTCTCGCGCTTCATCAGCAGGTTCACGGCATCCACGAGGGCCACGTAAGCACCGGTGATGGCCGCCGTACGGGTGCCGCCGTCGGCCTGGATGACGTCGCAGTCGAGGGTGATGACGCGTTCGCCCAGGGCCTGGCGATCCACGCAGGCGCGCAGGCTGCGGCCGATGAGACGCTGGATTTCCATGGTGCGGCCGCCCTGGCCGCCACGCGCGGCTTCGCGCTGGGTGCGGCTGGAGGTGGCGCGCGGGAGCATGCCGTACTCGGCCGTGACCCAGCCTTCACCCTTGCCACGAAGCCACGGCGGCACGCGGTCTTCGATGCTGGCGGTGCACAGGACACGGGTATCGCCGAAGCTCACCAGGACCGAACCTTCGGCATGGCGGGTGAAATGGCGCTCGATGGTGACCGGGCGCAGCTGGTCGCTGGCGCGGCCGCTGGGGCGGCCACTGGGAAGGATGGGCTGATTCATGGGGTCTTGGATGGCCTGATTGGGCAAGGCGGGCGCTAGAGTTTACCATTGCGCCCTTTCCGGCCGCCCGCCACAGCAAGGTTTTCCCATGATCCGCAGCATGACTGCCTACGCTTTCGCCGAAACGACCGGCCCCGTCGGCACGCTCAGCTGCGAGCTGCGCACGGTCAATCACCGGTACCTGGAGCTCAGCCCGCGCCTGCCGGACGACCTGCGCAGCTTCGAGTCGGCCCTGCGCGAGCGCATCGCCAGCCGCCTGTCGCGCGGCAAGGTGGACCTGACGGTTCGCCTGCGCAGCGAGACCAAGAGCGACAGCCTGCAGCTCAACCACGCCATGCTGGGCCGCTTGTCGGAGCTGGCCATGGATATGGAGTCGCGCTTTCCGAACCTGCGCATCGAGTTCACCGAGTTGTTGCGCTTCCCGGGCGTGATGCAGCAGTCCGACGTCGATCCGGACGTCCTGCAGGCGGCGCTGTTCGGCGTACTCGACGATGCGCTGACCGCGCTGACCGCCACCCGCGAGCGCGAAGGCGCCAAGCTGGCCGAACTGCTGAAGGAGCGCCTGGACGGCATCGAGCGCATCGTTGCCGACGTGCGCGAGTGGATGCCGCAGATTCGCGAAGGCCTGCGTGCGCGTCTGGAGTCGCGCCTGGCTGACCTGAAGCAGCCGGTCGAACCCAGTCGTCTGGAGCAGGAACTGGTGCTGCAGGTCACGCGCGTCGATGTCGACGAAGAGCTCGATCGCCTCACCACGCATATCAGCGAGGCACGTCGCGTGCTGGGCCTCAAGGAGCCGGTCGGCCGTCGCCTGGATTTCCTCATGCAGGAATTCAACCGCGAGGCAAATACGCTGGGCTCCAAGTCCATCGATTCGCGCACCACCAACGCGGCCGTCGAGCTGAAAGTGCTCATCGAGCAGATGCGTGAGCAGGTGCAGAACATCGAATGAATACCGCAGACGCCAACGGAGCGCTGGAAGGCACCCTGTTCGTGGTGGCCGCGCCTTCGGGTGCCGGTAAGTCCACGCTGGTCAATGCGCTGCTCGAGCGCGAGCCGGATATTTCACTGTCGATCTCGCACACCACGCGACCGCCGCGACCGGGCGAGATGTACGGTCGCCATTACTACTTCGTCGAGCGCGCCGCGTTCGAGCGCGAGATCAGTGAAGGCATCTTCCTCGAGCACGCCGAAGTGCATGGCAATCTTTACGGCACCTCGCGCACGACGGTGTCCGACCTGCTGTGCCAGGGCAAAGACGTGCTGCTGGAAATCGACTGGCAGGGCGCGCGCCAGATTCGCAAAAGCAAGCCTGATTGCGTCAGCGTGTTCATCCTGCCGCCGTCGCGTGTGGAGCTGGAGCGTCGTCTGCGCGGACGGGGTTCGGACAGCGCCGAGGTAATCGAGCGGCGCCTGCACAACTCGCGCGAGGAAATTTCCCACGCCCACGAGTTCGACTACATCATCGTCAACGACCAGTTCGATGATGCCCTGGCCGACCTCCAATCCATCGTGCACGCCGTGCGGCAGCGCGCCGGCTTGCAGTGGAAGCGGCACGAGAACCTGATCGCGGAACTGCTCGCCTGAGCGATTCGCAGGGCATGGCAAGTCCACCGAAAGGTCGTCCGGGTGAAATGCACGCGCTTAACCGCCGGCTTACCCCGCGATGCCCCTGTCATAGCCTTCGCCCCCGCCATCGGCTACCTTCCATCCTTTACCCGAAGCCATGCTGCCCATGACCGATCCCACCCGCGCCAAGCCTGAAGACGACGCCATCGTGCGTGTCCGTGGCCTGACCACGGTGCTCAACGGCAAGACCATTTTTGACGCGATGGATCTCGATATCCCGCGCGGCAAGGTCACTGCCATCATGGGTCCCAGCGGCACCGGCAAAACCACGCTGCTCAAGCACATCACCGGGCAGATGCGCGGCGATGCGGGCGAGGTGTGGGTGGATGGTCACAACGTGCCGACGCTCGGCCGCGAGCAGCTGTTCGAGCTGCGTGAGCGCATCGGTTACCTGTTCCAGAATTCCGCGTTGCTGACCGATTTCGATGTCTTCGAAAACGTGGCGTTTCCGCTGCGCCAGCACACCAGCCTGCCGGAAGTGCTGATCCGCAACATCGTGCTGACCAAGTTGCAGGCCGTGGGTCTGCGTGGCGCGGCGAAGCTGATGCCGACCGAGTTGTCGGGTGGTATGGCGCGACGTGTGGCGCTGGCGCGTGCGATCGTGTTCGATCCCATGCTGATCCTGTACGACGAGCCTTTCGTTGGCCTCGATCCGATTGCGCTCAACCAGGTGCTCAAACTTATACGCACCCTCAACCAGACGCTGGGCATCACCAGTGTGCTGGTGGCGCACGAGCTGGCCGCGGTGCAGCAGGTGGCCGACCACGTTTATCTGATTGCCAACGGCAAGGTGGTGGCGCAGGGCGATCCGCGCACCATCGCCAACGATGGTTCGCCGTGGACGCGCCAGTTCTTCGGCGGCGACGCGGACGGCCCGGTGCCGTTCCAGTATCCGGCGGGCGATCTCGGTGCGTCGCTTGGATTCACGAAGGAAGGCGCATGAGCGAGGCACGCGAAAACATCGTCACCCGTTCGCTGGCGCAAATCGGCAACTGTGGATTGTTCCTGCTGCAGATTCTGGCAGCGGTGCCGCGCAGCATGCGGCACGGGCGCGAGACGCTGCGCCAGATCTGGTTCGTCGGCGCGATGAGCCTGATCATCATCATGGTCTGCGGCCTGTTCGTCGGCATGGTGCTGGGCCTGCAGCTGTATGACGTGCTGTCGATCTTCGGCGGCACCTCCGCGACGGGTACGGTGGTGGCGATTGCGATCTACCGCGAACTTGGGCCGGTGGTGACGGCGCTGCTTTTTGCCGGTCGTGCGGGTACGTCGGTGACGGCGGAGATCGGCCTGATGCGCGCCACCGACCAGATCGCGGCGATGGAAATGATGGCCGTCGATCCGATTGCCTACGTTGCGGTGCCGCGCTTCCTGGCTGGCCTCGTCGCGATGCCGCTCCTGTGCTGCGTGTTCTGCGCCATGGGCATTCTTGGCGGCCATCTGGTGGGTGTGAGCTGGCTGGGCATCGACAACGGCACCTTCTGGTCGAACATGACCGCCACGGTCGAGGTGGGCAAGGACGTGCTCAACGGCGTGATCTGGAAGAGCGCCGCGTTCGGTGCGGTGGTCTCGCTGATTGCCGTGTTCCAGGGCTATACGACGCCGCCGACCAGCGAAGGCGTGGCCTATGCCACGACGCGCACGGTGGTGGCTTCGTCCATCGCCATTCTCGCCCTCGATTTCGTGCTCACCGCGTTCCTGATGTGACCATCGCCATGACCATTTTTCGCAACTTTCTGATGAGGATCGTGCCGTGAGCCAGAGACCATCGTATGCCGTCGGCACCGGCCTGTTCATCGTGCTTGGATTCGCCACGCTGGGCTATCTCGCCACGCAGACGACGTCGGTTGCCAACCGCAGTCGCGGCCCGAGCTATGTCGTCGAAGCGCATTTCGCCAACATCGGCCAGCTCAAGGAGCGGGCGCCGGTGAAGGTGGCGGGCGTGCGCATTGGTCAGGTGCAGTCGATCGTGCTGGATCCGGGCAAGGAGACGGCGGACGTCAAGCTCGCCATCGACACCAGGTACAGCCAGATTCCGGATGATTCGGTTGCTACGATCTTCACCAGCGGCCTGTTGGGCGACCAGTACGTGGGCATCCAGTACGGCAGCTCGACCAAGCCGGTCGCGGACGGTGGCACGCTGGCGCTGACGCGCCCGGCGCAGCAGCTGGAAGAAATGCTCGGCAAGTTCTTCGGTGCGGGTGGCGCGGCAGACAACCTGTCCGGCAGCTACCGGATCCGCGCCCGTTTCACCAACGTCGGTGCGCTCTCCGTGGGTGCGCCGGTGAAGATGGCCGGCGTGGCGATCGGCAGCGTGGCGTCGGTGAAGGCCGACCCGGTCAAGCTGGACGCCGAGGTGACCCTCGCCATCGACAAGAAGTACAGCCAGATCCCCGATGATTCGGCCGCGGCAGTGTTCACCAGTGGTTTGATCGGCACCCAGTATGTTGCGATCCAGCCCGGCGGCTCGCCGGACAATCTCAAGGACGGCGATCAGATGGTGCTTACGCAGTCGGCCCTTCAGCTGGAAGACCTGATCGGAAAGTTCCTGGTCAACGGTTCGCCCAGCGACAAGAAGCCGGCCGATAGCGACAAGCATTGATCGCCGCCCCCATCCCTTTATCCCAGGAGTTTTCCATGTTGCGTAGTCTGGCTCTTGCCACCGCCATCGCTTTTAGCGGCGTGATGGCCGCTCCGGTCTTTGCACAGGACGCCGCCCAGCAGGCGCCTGCCGGCCAGTCGCCCGTCGAAGTGGTACAGAGCATTGCTGACCAGTTGGGCAAGGCCATCGACGGCCACCAGTCCGAGCTGAAGAAAGACCAGGAAAAGCTCATCACCGTCATCGATGACATTTTCCTGCCGCATTTCGACATCGATTACGCGTCGATTCTGGTGCTCGGCCAGCACGCCCGCGAAGCGACGCCGGCACAGCGCGAGCGCTTCGCCAAGGCGTTCTACAACTCGATCACCCATCGCTATGCCGAGGGCCTGCTGAACTACACGCGTGGTCGCGTGAAGGTGCTGCCGTTCAACGGCAGCCTGGACGACAAGCGCACCGTGGTGCGTACGCAGGTGGTGCTCGATGACGGCAAGACGGTCCAGGTCGACTATGCGTTTCGCAAGAGCCGCACGGGCGACTGGAAGGCGTACGACGTGATCATCGAAGGCATTTCCTACGTTACCAACTACCGCAACCAGGTGGATGCGGAAATCCGCAAGGTCGGCGTCGACAAGTTGATCAGCAACCTGGAAACCCAGGGCTCCAAGGCACTGGAGACGCTGGAAAAGGACGGCAAGGCCTCTTCCTGATGAGTGCTCCGGCCCAGCAGTTTGCGCTTGCGCAGATCGAACCCGGCACGCTTGGCGTGTCGGGTTCGCTGACGTTCGCGACGGCGGCGGATGCGCTCAAGGCGATCATGGGCGCCGTCGATGGAGCTGGCGCCCCGGCGCGGCTGGATCTGGCCGGTGTGCAGCGCAGCGACAGCGCCGGGTTGGCCTGCGTGCTGGCTGTGCTTTCCGAAGCCAGCTCGCGTGGACGCCGACTGAGCGTCGCCAACGTGCCGGCAAATATGCGGATCCTTGCCCAGGTATGCGAAGTGGACGCGTTGCTGGCCTGAGTCCACGCGCGGTGACATGCCGGTACGAAAAAGGGCCCCTTGGGGCCCTTTTTTCTGCGATGCGTCAAACCCGGATCAGCCGTGACCGGCCTGCCCCTGGGGTGCGGGTTGCTGCTGGGCCGGCGGCTGTTGCTGCTGGTTGCGCTCCCACTTGTGCTGCTCGTCGAGCAGTTCTTCCGGATCGAAATCCTGCTCTTTCAGGCCCTGCATCTGTTCGATCACCTCGGCCGGCGGGTTGCCGTCGTAGATCTGGTACAGGCGCTGCTGGCGATAAGCATCGCGCAGGAACACGTACGGGTCGTAGGCCGACTCCAGGAAGCTCTCTGCATCGATGCCGCGGGAGCGCAGGGTCACCAGATACATCAGCTGCGGCAGGTACTGCTGGCCGTAGTCGTAGTGGTTGTTGCGCGCGTAGTAGCTCAGCGGGTCGAAGAAGTAGCTGTCCACCGGCAGGCGCCAGACGTCGCGGACGGTGGTGGGGCCGATCAGGGGCAGCATCAGGAAGTCGCCCTCGGGCACGCCCCAGCGGGCCAGGGTGACGCCAAAGTCGTTGTCTTCCAGGGGCAGCCCCAGGCTGCTGGCCGGGTCGAAGAAGCCGCCGATGCCCAGTGTCAGGTTCACCAGGAAGCGGCCCGTGCTACGCGCCGCCTGGAGCGGGCGCGCCTGCAGCAGGTCGTTGGCGACCGTGATCGGCATGCGGATATTGGTGAAGAAGTCGCTCATCGCCCGGCGAACCGGCGGGTTGGTCACCTTGCGATAGCCGACGGCGACGGGGCGGATCACCGCCTTGTCGACGGAGTCATTGAAGCTGTAGACACCCCGGTTGAACTTCTCAAGCGGATCGTCGGTGCGCGGCTTGGCGATGGTGCAGCCCGTCAGCAAAGCGAGCGCGACCAGGGGCAGCAGGCGCAGCAGGTGGTTTCGTAAGAGGGACGGCATCGGCGTCAGGGGGTCCGCTGCAAGGTGGATCGTCGGGGCAATTGTATAAGTGTACTGCCTGGTTCTTATATTGTGTAGCGAACCCTAGTGTGGGCGCGAGGCGCTGCAGCAGGGCTGAACCGCGCATCATACGGCCATGCTGCATTGCCAGCAAAGCGCCCCATGGCTACACTGGCGACCTATAAGTCGCTTTATTCCCTAAGGATTTCCCAATGGCACGCATTACCGTCGAAGACTGCCTCGAGGTAGTTGATAACCGATTCGAGCTGGTGCTGATGGCGACCAAGCGCGCCCGCCAGCTGGCCAAGGGCGCGGAACCGGCCGTCAACCCTGACCATGACAAGCCCACCGTGCTGGCCCTGCGCGAGATCGCCGACCGCCGCATCGACCAGGCCACGATCGACGAGATCGACCGCGCCGAACGTGAGCGCGCCGAACGCGAAGCCCTCGAGTGGGCTGCCGCCGAAGTGGACGACGACCTCTCGAAGGGCGGTGACGACTGATGGACGGCGCTGGCTGTAAACGACGCCGCGAAGGCACTGACGCGATCAGTGCTGTCGTCGTGCGCGCGCTTTCGGCCGGCACCTTTTTCCATCCAGCCTGTGAGGCGGCAGCCTGAGCGGCGGCCGACCCTCCATGCCGGCGGCCACGCATCCCGACTCTGCGGATACGTCCCCACTGCCGGTCTATGTGCAGGCGCTCAAGGAACGTGTCGCCTATCTGCCGGAAGCGCAGGTAGCACGCGTCATCCGTGCTTATGAAGTCGGTGCGCAGGCCCATGAGGGCCAGTCGCGCAAGAGCGGTGAGCCGTACATCACGCACCCGGTGGCGGTCGCGGGCATCCTGGCCGAACTGGGCCTGGACGCCGAGACCATCATCGCGGCGATCCTGCACGACACGCTCGAAGATACCGAGCTCAGTCGTACCCAGCTTTCGGGTGAGTTCGGTGAAACCGTGGCCGAGCTGGTCGATGGTGTCACCAAGCTGGACAAGATGCGTTTCAGCAGCCGCCAGGAAGCGGACGCCGAGAGCTTCCGCAAGATGCTGCTTGCGATGGCGCGCGACCTGCGCGTTATCCTGATCAAGCTGGCCGATCGTCTGCACAACATGCGTACGCTGGGCGCCAAGGATTCGTCCTCGCGCCGCCGCATCGCGCGCGAAACGCTGGAGATCTACGCGCCCATCGCGCAGCGCCTGGGCATGAACAAGTTCAAGGCGGAGCTGCAGGACCTGGGCTTCCGCGCACTGTATCCCGATCGCTATCGCGTGATCAGCGAGCGCATCCGCGCGGCGCTGGGCAATCGTCGCGAAGCGATGGGCAAGATCGAAGCCGCGCTTTCCGCGCGCCTGACGGCCGAGCATCTCACGGCCAGGGTGGTCGGGCGTATCAAGTCGCCGTGGAGCATCTATTCGAAGATGCGCAGTGAGCACAAAAGCTTCGCCCAGCTCATGGACGTCTATGGCTTCCGCGTCGTGGTCGAGAACGCCATGAATTGCTACATGGCGCTGGGCGCGGTGCATTCGCTGTATAAGCCGGTGGATCGTCGCTTCAAGGATTTCATCGCCATCCCGAAGGCGAACGGCTACCAGTCGCTGCATACCGTGCTGCTGGGGCCCTTCGGTGCGCCGATCGAAGTGCAGATCCGCACGGCGGAAATGGATTCGGTGGCCGAGCGCGGCGTCGCCGCACACTGGGCCTACAAGACCGACAGCGGTCCGGCCAACAGTGCGCAGGCACGTGCCCGCGAATGGCTTTCCTCGTTGGCCGACAGTCAGGCGAATACGGCGTCTTCCTCCGAGTTCATCGAGAACGTCAAGATCGACCTGTTCCCGGACGAGGTGTATCTGTTCACGCCGCGCGGCGACATTCTTTCGTTGCCGCGCAACGCGACGGCGCTGGACTTCGCTTACGCCGTGCATACCGACGTGGGTGATCACGCCGTGGCCGCGCGTGTGGACAAGAAGCTGCTGCCTCTGCGTACCCGACTCGAATCCGGCCAGCTCGTGGAGATCATCACGGCGCCGTCGGCGGTGCCGAATCCCGCGTGGCTGGAATCGGTGGTTACCGGCAAGGCCCGCACAGCCATTCGCCAGTACCTCAAGCATCTGCAGCACGAGGACGCCGTTGACTTCGGCCATCGCATGCTCGATCGCGCGCTCGACGCACAAGGCAGCAGCCTCGATGCGATCCCGCCGGCCGTGCTTGATCGGTTCCTCGAGGCATCCAAACTCAAGCGACTCGAAGAGCTGCTTGCCGACATCGCGCTGGGCAACCGCATGCCCGACGTTGTCGCTACCCAGCTTCTGGCCGCGCGCGGCAAGCAAAAGGGTGAAGCTGCGCCTTCGCCGCACGTGGCCGAAAAGATTCGCATCACGGGTGCGGAACGCGGTGTACTCAGCTTCGGCAATTGCTGCCATCCGCTGCCGGGCGACGAGATTATCGGTTACCTGTCGTCGGGCAAGGGCATCGTCGTGCATCGCGTCGAATGCCCGAACGTCGTCGAGCTGCGCAAGTCGCCGGAGCGTTGCGTCGCCATCGAATGGGACCGCGATGTGCAAGGTGACTACCGCGCCGAGCTGCGCATCGAAGTCATCAACCGACCCGGCGTTCTCGCCACAGTGGCAGCGGCCATCGCAGCGGCGAACTCGAACATCGAGAATGTTGAATACGTCGAGCGTGATGCCGCTGCAGCAACGCTGCTGTTCGCCATCGAGGTGAAGAACCGCAAGCATCTGGCTGATGTGATTCGTCGCGTTCGTCGGACGGGTGTGGTCAGCGGAGCGTATCGTTACCCGTTGTGAGGTCGGCGGCTGCGCCGCCTGTGAACGGTGAGCAGTGAACAAGGAGGAGCCATGTCTTTGGCGCTTACTGTTTACCGTTCACTGTTTACAGATCGCACCGCGAGCGGCTCTACTATCCCCTGCACTCCATCCACGGATACGTCCATGACCCGCCAGATCATCGCCACCCCGAACGCCCCTTCGGCCATCGGCCCCTACTCGCAGGCCGTGCGTGCCGGCAACACCGTGTTCTTCTCGGGTCAGATTCCGCTGGATCCGGCGACGGGTGCGTTGGTTGAGGGTGACATCACCGCGCAGACGCGCCGCGTGTTCGACAATCTGGTCGCGGTGGCCGAAGCGGCGGGTGGCAAGCTGTCGGACATTGTTCGCGTGGGCATTTATGTCACCGATCTGGGGAATTTCGCCGCGGTGAATGCCGTCATGGCCGAATACTTCCAGGCGCCGTACCCGGCGCGCTCCACCATCGAAGTGTCGGGCCTGCCCAAGGCTGCGCAGGTGGAAGTCGACGCGGTGATGGTGCTGGGCTGATCGATTCGGCGCCGACGCCTGAGTCAGGTGTCGGCGCTCTCGTGTGCAGCGGGCCGGTCGGCTACGCTTGCATGCATGGCCGTTCGTTCTCGTCCCGTTTCCCTCGAAGGTGTGCCTGTCGGGCTGACGCCCGTCTCGGCATTGCCTGGCGTCGGGCCTGCACTGGCGGAATCGCTGGCGCGCATCGGGCTGGAGCGTGTGCAGGACCTCTGGTTTCATCTTCCGTTGCGCTATGAAGATCGCACGCAGATCACGCCGATCGATGTGCTGCGTCCTGGCGATCGTGCGCAGGTGCGCGGAGTGGTCGAGGCCGTCGAGCGGGGGTTTCGCTATCGCCCGCAGCTGAAGGTGGCGATCAGCGATGAGTCGCACCAAACACTGACGCTGCGCTTTTTCCACTTTCATCGGGCGCAGGCCGACCAACTCAAGCCCGGTGTGTCGCTGCTGGTCTATGGCGAGGCGCGTTACGCCAGCAATGGGCTGGAAATGATCCATCCGCAGTACACGCGCATCGCCGATGACGACGAGCCGGCGCTTGAGGATCGCCTCACCCCGGTGTATCCGACCACGGAAGGCCTGGGCCAGAAACGCATCGCCGGTGTGGTCGGCAAGGCGCTGGCTCTGCTGCCGGGCGATGATGTGCTTGAGCTGATTCCTGCGAGCCTGGCTGCCAGGCACGGGCTTTCGTCCTTGCGCGAGGCGCTGCTTTACGTGCATCGCCCGCCCGCCGATGCTCATCTGGGTGAACTTACGCTGGGACGTCATGCCTCGCAGCAACGCCTCGCTTTCGAAGAGCTGCTGACGCAGCACCTGAGCCTGAAACGCCTGCGTGCGGCAGTGAAGCGTCGGCATTCGCCGCCCCTGGGTGGCGATGGCCAGCTTCGCCAGCGCTTCCTTGACCAGCTTCCTTTCGCGTTGACGGGTGCCCAGCGGCGCGTTTCCGGCGACGTGGCGGCCGACATCGGGCGCGCGCATCCGATGTTGCGTCTCGTGCAGGGTGACGTGGGCAGTGGCAAGACCGCGGTGGCCGCCCTGGCGGCGCTCGCCGCGGTGGAGGCGGGTTATCAGGTGGCCTTGATGGCGCCGACGGAATTGCTGGCCGAGCAGCATCTGCGCAATTTCCGCCACTGGCTGGCGCCTTTGGGCATCGAGGTGGAGTGGCTGGCCGGCAAGGTGACAGGCAAAGCACGTCAGCAGGCGCTAAACCGTGTGGCCGCGGGGGCGCCCGTCGTGGTGGGCACGCATGCGTTGATGCAGGAGGGTGTGGCTTTCAACAAGCTTGGCCTCGTCATCGTCGACGAACAGCACCGCTTCGGCGTCCAGCAGCGACTCGAGCTACGCGACAAGGGCAAGGAGGGCGATCGCGTGCCCCATCAGCTGGTCCTCACCGCCACGCCCATTCCGCGCACGCTGGCGATGAGTGCCTACGCCGATCTCGATGTCTCTTCCATCGATGAGCTCCCGCCGGGTCGCACGCCCGTGCAGACGATCGCCATTTCCAATGCACGTCGCGGTGAGGTCATCGAGCGGATTCATGCCGCGTGTCTCGAGGGGCGCCAGGTCTACTGGGTTTGCACGTTGATCGAGGAGTCCGAGCAACTTCGTGCGCAGGCGGCGGAAGTGGCGCATGCCGAGCTTTCCGCGGCGCTTTCCGATTGCGCCGTCGGCCTGGTGCACGGGCGCATGAAGCCGAAGGAAAAGCAGCAGGTCATGGATGCCTTTAAAGCTGGCGAATTGTCGGTGCTGGTGGCGACGACGGTGATCGAAGTCGGTGTCGACGTGCCCAATGCGAGCTTGATGGTGATCGAAAACTGCGAGCGGCTGGGGCTGGCTCAGCTCCACCAGTTGCGCGGGCGGGTCGGTCGCGGTTCGGTGGCATCCAGTTGCGTGCTGCTCTATCAGCCGCCGTTGGGGCAGCTGGCGCGGGAGCGCCTTCAGGTGATGCGCGATACCAATGACGGCTTCCGCATTGCCGAGAAGGACCTTGAGCTGCGCGGTCCGGGCGAAGTCCTGGGTACGCGGCAGACGGGCCAGCTCGCCTTCCGCATCGCCGACCTGTCGCGCGACGCCCATCTGCTGCCCGCCGTGCAACACGTGGGTGAGGTCATGCTGAGCGAGCATCCGCGTCAGGCCGAGGCCCTGATCGAGCGCTGGATCGGCGGCGCGGCCCGCTTTGCCCACGCCTGAGGGCATGGAGAAAGCGTTCGCGTCGCTGCATACTTGACCGTTCCTATGTGAACAAGACGGTTCTTATCCAGCTATGACCAAGCCCCAGCTGCTCATCGATACCGACCCGGGCGTCGACGACGCGCTTGCCATCCTGATGGCGCACGCCCATGCCGATATCGTTGCCTTGAGCATTGCCGCGGGAAACGTCGGCCTGGGTCACACCGTCCGCAACGGGCGGACCTTGATGGACCTGGTCGACGCAAAGGTGCCGGTGTTCGCCGGCTGCCCGTCGCCGCTGGTGCGCGCGCCCGATGAAGATGCCGCGTTCGTGCATGGTACGGATGGTTTTGGCGACATCGGCTTCCCCGAGCCGCGCACGCCGGCGGAACAGGAGCAGGCCGCGCTCGCGCTGCTGCGCCTCACCCGTGAACGTCCGGGTGAACTCACCCTGGTCGCGCTCGCGCCGCTGACCAATCTGGCCCTGGCGCTGCGCCTGGATCCGACGCTGCCGCAGCGTGTGAAGCGCCTGGTGGTGATGGGCGGCGCAGTGACCGGTCATGGCAATACCGGCAATATCCCGGCCGAATTCAATATCGGTTTCGATCCGGAAGCCGCACACGTGGTTTTCGAATCATTCCCGCATTTCGATCTGGTCGACTGGGAAGCCACGCTGCGTCATGCCTTCGATGAGGATGAATTCGACGGCTGGCTTGCCGCAGGTGACAAGCGTGCGACGTTCTTCGGCCAGGTTTTCCGCACGGCGCGCGCATTCAATACCGCGAACGAGCGTCGCGGCATCATTGCCGCCGACGCCCTGGCGATGGCCGTGGCCATCGATCCGACCGTCATCACGCGTAGCGAAGACCGCCACGTGGCCATCGAGCTGGACGGCCGCCTGACCCGCGGCGCCACCGTCGTCGACTGGGCGCGACGCCTGAAGCAGCCGGCCAACGCCCGCATCGTGCTGGACGTGGATCAGGATCGCTTCAAAGCCATGGTTCGCCGGGCCCTGGGTGCTGAAGGCTGAGCCTTCCCGGGGCGGCCATGGCGGGGCAAGTCCCTGTCGGACTTGCCATTGAATTCGATTGGTCGCTATAATGCCGCTCTTTTCACCCACCGCTTTGGTTCAGTTATGAAGCCCGATACCCATCCGAATTATCGCCAGGTGGTGTTCCAGGACCTGTCGTCCGAGTTCGCGTTCCTGACGCGCTCCACGATTACCGCCAAGGAAACCATCAAGTGGGAAGATGGCAATGAGTACCCGCTGATCAAGGTGGATATCTCGAGCCATTCGCACCCGTTCTACACCGGCAAGCAGAAGTCCCTCGACGTCGGCGGCCGCGTGGACAAGTTCCGCCGTCGCTACGCGCAGAAGTAATTCGCGCTGACGGAGCTGGAAACCGGGCGTACGCCTGGGTGCCAGACAGCATGATCGTGGGGCGAGCGCGAGCTCGCCCCACGTTTTTGCGTGTCCGCTATCAGACCATTCGCTAAGGCATGTTCGGCGGGCCAATGTGCGATAATGGCCGGCGTTGCAACGCTGGCCATCCCCCATGGCCGCGTGCTTCTACATTCCCTTGCCGACCCGGCCGTCTTTCGGAGCCGGGTCGGTAGCGACATTAGTGAAGGAGGTCTCCGTGTCCGATACCAAAATCGTCAAGCTGGTGGATGAATCGAGCAATCGCAGCAGCGAACTGCCCCTGCTGAGCGGCACGCTCGGCCCGGCTTGCATCGACATCGCCACCCTGTACAAGGACACGGGTCACTTCACCTACGACCCGGGCTACGGCAGCACCGCCAGCACCAAGAGCGCCATCACCTACATCGACGGCGACAAGGGCGTCCTGCTCTATCGCGGCTACCCGATTGAGCAGCTGGCTGAAAAGTCGAGCTTCCTTGAAACCTCGTACCTGTTGCTCAATGGCGAACTGCCGAGCAAGAGCGAGTTCAACGCGTTCGAACACCAGATCACGCATCACACGATGATGCACGAGTCCCTGAAGGACTTCTTCAAGGGCTTCCACCACGACGCGCACCCGATGGCCATGCTGGCCGCTTCGGTGGCTTCGCTGTCGGCCTTCTATCACGACGACATCAACGTCGATAACGCCGAAGACCGCAAGCTGGCTGCCATCCGCCTGATTGCCAAGATGCCGACCATCGCGGCTGCCTGCTATCGCTACTCGATCGGCTGGCCCTTCCGTTATCCGCGCAACAACCTCGAGTACGTCGATCGCTTCCTGCACATGATGTTCGAAGTGCCGAGCGAGCCGCTCGAGATGAACCCGGTCGCCGCCAAGGCGCTCGACCTGCTGTTCATCCTGCACGCCGACCACGAGCAGAACGCCTCCACCTCGACCGTCCGCCTGGTCGGTTCGACCGGTGCCAACCCGTACGCCTCGATCGCCGCCGGCATCACGGCACTGTGGGGTCCGGCCCATGGTGGCGCGAACGAAGCCGTGCTCAAGATGCTTGAGGAAATCGGCACGGCCGACAAGGTCGACACCGCCGTCAAGCGCGCGAAGGACAAGAACGACAACTTCCGCCTGATGGGTTTCGGCCATCGTGTGTACAAGAACTTCGACCCGCGCGCGAAGATCATCCGTGAGATGTGCCACAAGGTGCTTAACGAGCTGGGCGTCAACGATCCGCTGCTCGACGTGGCGATGAAGCTGGAAGAGGCGGCGCTGAAGGACGACTACTTCGTCGAGCGCAAGCTGTACCCGAACGTCGACTTCTACTCGGGCATCATCTACAAGGCCCTGGGTATCCCGACCGAAATGTTCACCGTGATGTTCGCCATCGCGCGTACCGCCGGCTGGATCGCCCACTGGATCGAGCAACACGAAACGCCGGGATCGCGCATTGGTCGTCCGCGCCAGATCTACACCGGCGCCGACGTGCGCGATTACGTGGCCGTCGACAAGCGTTGATCGCTTCGATCGACGTCATGTCATGAATGAAAACGCCCGGCACATGCCGGGCGTTTTCTTTTGCGGGAACGCAAAGTGTCCGTGGCCCGCATCCCTCGCAACTATTTTCGGCCAAGAGCCCCTGCCAGCTTCTTCTCGAACTCGTCGTCTTCACCTGCCTCGGCGACCAGCGTCTCGACCTGGGTCAGTGATGCGCGTCGCATCGGTCGCTCGTCAACGCGATCCAGGGGTGCTTGTCGCAGGTCATCGCGCGGCATCACCGTCAGGTCGAACGGCAGCCCGTCCGCGGCAAAGAGCAACACGGGGAATTCCGCCTGCTCATCACGGGTGAGGCGCAGGGTGCGTGTCTGGGTTTCGACCGGTACGCCCTGTTCGCGCAGGAACAGGATCACGTCGTCGGGATTGTCGGCGAATACGTGCAGGCAAACCGCCGAGTGGCGATCGGCCGTGCCTTCCAGGACGGCGCCGACAAGGCGAGGCTCGAACTTTCCGAGAAAGCGCATGGCTTCGATTGCCGCTTCGCGCCGCTCCAGCAAAAGCTGGGGTTGGCTGTCGGCATGGAAGATGCGCTGGTGTTCCCGCAAGGCGTCTTCGATTTCGTTGTTGCGCGGCAGCGCCTGCGCATCGTGCACGCCGAGCCGTTCGGCGGCCTTGAGTTTGGCGTGGTGAAAATCGCGGATGCCGTGCTCCGTCATCAGACGTGCGGCTTCCTGGGCGACGCGGAGCCGGTTGCGCTGCAAGCGGTCCTGCGCGTGGATGCGGTGGTGTTCGCCTCGTGCCATGGTTGTCAGGCCTCCTCGGTCGAATGCGGACAAGATCGTCGGGAGCAGCTGAATCGGGTTGAACCCGTCCGGCGCATGAGTTGCGAAGAACTCATGCGCCGGGCATGCAAAGCGACGATCAGAAGATGTCGTACGGCTGCTGCTGGTCGGAATCCTCCTGCTGTTGCGCGGCCTGCTGGCGCAGGCGATCGACGTCCTCCACCTTGAACATCTCCGGCATGCTGTTGCCATCACCTTCGGACGAAGGCAGGCCGCTGGAACGGTTGATCTGCAGCGTGGTGATGCCCGGGGGCATCGGCAGGGTCGAGGAAGGCACGTCCTTCAAGGCGCTTCCCATGTACTGCATCCAGATCGGCAGCGCGGCCTTGGCGCCGAACTCACCGCGACCGAGCGACCGGAAGTCGTCGAAGCCGACCCAGACCGCAGTAGCCAGTTCGCCATCGAAGCCGACAAACCAGGCGTCACGGTGGTCGTTGGTCGAGCCCGTCTTGCCGGCAAGGTCATCGCGTCCCAGGGCCATCGCGGCGGCACCCGTGCCGCGCTTGACGACATCCTGCATCAGCGATGTGACAAGGAAGTCATTGCGCACCTCGATTACCTGGGGTGCCAGCACCGGGGCATGCGCGCCCTCACCATGCTGGTCGGCGGGCAGGGGCGCCTCACCCACGGCGGCTACGCTGCCCGAGGGTGCGGTCGGCGTGCTGCTGGCGGCCACGGCATTGATCGGGGCAATGCTCGCCGCCGGCGGCGGGCCGGGCGGGCGGGTGTCGAGCAGGCGTTCCTGGCAGGTGCGGCAGGCGCGGGCCGGGTTGGCGACGTAGACCGGCTTGCCATCGCGATCATCAATCTCGCTGATGAAGTACGGGGTGACCAGATAACCGCCATTGGCGAACACCGAGTAACCCCGCGCCATGCTCATGGGCGAGACCGAAGCGGTGCCCAGGGCCATCGACAGGTTCTGCGGCAGCGAATCGAGCGGGAAGCCGAAGCGGGTGATGTAGTCACGTGCGTAGCGCACGCCAATGGCGTCCAGGAGGCGCACGGAGACCAGGTTCTTCGACTTCACCAGGGCTTCGCGCAGACGGATCGGGCCGTCGAACTTGTCGTCGTCGTTGGACGGGGTCCACAAGCCGTCCGGTCGCGACGGGTCGGGCAGGGCCAGCGGGGCATCGTTGACGATGGAGGCCGGGGTGAAGCCGCGCTCGAACGCCGCCGAATAGATGTACGGCTTGAAACTGGAGCCCGGCTGGCGCGCAGCCATCACGGCGCGGTTGAACTTGCTGCGCAGGAAGTTGAAGCCGCCGACCAGGGCCTGGACGGATCCGTCCTCGGGGTTGATCGAGGCAACGGCGCCCTGGACGTCCGGGATCTGGGTCAGCTGCCACTCGCCCTCGGCATTGCGCGACAGGCGCACGATGTCGCCCCGCTTGAGGACCGCCGCCACGTTCTTGGGCGCGGCCCCCACGCGGGTTTCGCTGATATAGGGGCGGGCCCAGGCCACGGCGGCCTGATCGAGCTTGATCTCCTGGCGGCTGGGCAGATAGACGGTGGCCTCGTTGGCAGCCACCTGGGTGACGATGCCCGGGGTCATGCCGGAGATATCGGTGTAGCTGGACAGGATTCGGTCCAGTTCCTCGTTGCCGGCATCGGCCTCCAGCTCCTGGTGGCCTTCCGGGCCGCGCCAGCCATGGCGGCGGTCATAGTCGATCAGGCCGGCGCGCAGGGCATCGACGGCAGCCTGCTGGCGGGTGCTCTGGACCGTCGTCTTGATGACGTAGCCTTCGGTCAGGGCGTCGTTGCCCAGGCGATCCAGGGCCTGCAGGCGAACCATTTCGGCCAGGTAAGGGGCGTCCACCTCGATGGGTGGCTCATGCGGGTAGGCGTTGTTCGGCTCGTTGATAGCCTGCTCGTATTCCGCCTGGGTGATATAGCGGTTGTTGAGCATCTGGCCCAGCACCCAGTTGCGGCGGGCGATGGCGCGCTTGGGGTTGTTGAGCGGGTTGACCACCGACGGCAGCTGGAAGGTCGAGGCGATCAGGGCGCACTCGGCCAGGCTCAGCTGGTCCAGGTTCTTGCCGTAGTAGTAGGAGGCGGCAGCGGCCACGCCGTACGAACGGTGGCCCAGGAACATCTTGTTGAGATAGAGCTCCAGGATCTGGTCCTTGGTCAGCTCGTTCTCCATGCGCAGGGCGATGAAGATCTCGGTCAGCTTGCGCGAATACAACTTCTCGGGGCTGAGGAAGAAGTTACGCGCAACCTGTTGGGTAATGGTCGACCCACCGGGACCCTTGTCACCTCCGGAAACCACCACGTGCCAGCCGGCACGGGCGATGCCGTGCCAGTCCACGCCGGGGTGGTTGTAGAAGTCCGAGTCCTCGGCCGACAGCACCGCGTGCTTCAGTCGCTCGGGTACCTGGCTTATGGTGACGGGGATGCGCCGGGTCTCACCGAAGCTCGCAATGAGCTTGCCATCGGCGCTAAGTACCCTGAGCGGCACCTGCATGTGGTAATCCTTCAGGGCGGCAACTGAAGGCATCCGGGGGGAGACGAGCCAGTACGCCACACCGACCGCGGCTATCGCCAGCAGTAATCCGGTGAAAGCAAGGATCAGCACCCAGCGCAGCAAACGCTTAAGAATTTGCATGGTGTGGATATTGCGAGACCTGAGTCAAAACACTGCAGAGTATAGATGTAGCAGTATCTGCAGAACGGGCCGGGGCCGACGCTTTCTGAACGGATCGAGCAAAAAACAGGCCATGGGGCGATGGCTGCAAGTGTGCATGCCGTCACGCCAAAGAGTCGAGAAAGTTGTCGTAGGCCGTTGCCAATACGTTAATTTTTGGATTTAATGCCGACGCACACCAGCCCGCTAGAGGCGTCGGTGTATAGGGGCAAGGGGGAAAATCGTGGGGCTTTTTACACCCAAGAAGCCGCCGCTGGTGGGCGTCGATATCAGTTCGACGGCCGTCAAGCTGCTGCAGCTCAGCCAGTCCGGCGGACGCTATCGCGTAGAACACTACGCGGTCGAGCCGCTGCCCCCCAATGCGGTGGTCGAAAAGAACATCGTCGAAGTCGAGGCGGTGGGCGAAGCCATTCGACGCGCCCTGGCGCGCTCGGGCTCAAAGCTCAAGCATGCCTCGGCGGCGGTGGCCGGTTCGGCCGTGATCACTCGCGTGATCCCGATGTCGGCCGACCTGTCCGATGATGACCTCGAAGGTCAGATCCAGGTCGAAGCCAACCAGTACATCCCGTACCCGATCGAGGAAGTCAGTCTCGACTTCGAAGTCCTCGGTCCGGTCCGCGACAACCCCGAGATGAACAACGTCCTCCTTGCGGCTTCCCGCACGGAGAACGTGGACATGCGCGTGGCTGCACTCGACCTCGGCGGCCTCGCCGCCAAGGTGGTCGACGTCGAAGCCTTCGCCATGGAGAACGCCTTCGGCATGGTGGCCGACCAGCTCAACGTCGGTCGTGACGCCCTGGTCGCCGTCGTCGATATCGGCGCGACCATGACCACGCTGTCGGTGCTGCGCAACCAGCGCACCATCTACTCGCGTGAACAGGTCTTCGGCGGCAAGCAGCTCACCGACGAAATCATGCGTCGCTACGGCCTTTCCTATGAGGAAGCCGGTCGCGCCAAGCGCAAGGGCGGCCTGCCGGAATCGTACGAGAGCGAAGCGCTGGAACCGTTCAAGGAATCGCTGATCCAGCAGATCAGCCGCCTCCTGCAGTTCTTCTTTGCCGGTAGCGAGTACAGCAAGGTCGATCAGGTCGTGCTGGCTGGCGGCTGTGCCTCGATCGAAGGCATCGGTCCCATGCTGGAAGAGCAGCTCGGCGTGCCGTGCGTGGTGGCGAACCCGCTGGCCCGCATGTCGCTGTCGCCGCGCGTGCAGGCGCAGCAGCTGGCACAGGATGCGCCCGCGTTGATGATCGCGGTCGGGCTCGCGATGAGGAGCTTCGACTGATGGCACACATCAACCTACTTCCGTGGCGCAATGAACGCCGCAAACAGCGCGAGCGCGAGTTCTTCATGCAGCTCGGCGCGGCCTTCGTGGCCGGCGTGCTTTTCGTCCTGTTGTGGGTGGGCTGGATGGGCCAGCGCATCGACAGCCAGAACGACCGCAACACCTACATGCAGGGTGAGATCAAGCAACTCGATGAGCGCATCGCCAAGATCAAGGACCTGGAAAAGGTTCGTGAGCGACTGCTGGCGCGCAAAAAGATCATCGAAGAGCTGCAGGCCAATCGCTCGCAGATGGTTCACCTGTTCGATGAGCTGGTGAAGACCATTCCGTCCAGCGCGCGGCTGTCGGGCCTCAAGCAGACCGGCGAAGCCATGTCGCTCGACGGCGTGGCCCAGTCCAACGCCAGCGTCGCCGAGTACATGCGCAATATCGAGTCGTCCCCGTGGATGGGTCATGCGGACCTTCGCAAGACCGAAAACACCCGTGGCGACCAGCGCATGCCGTACTCCTTCGGCCTGGATGTGGCACTGGCCAAGCCCAAGGCCGATGACGGCAGCGACGGCAAGGAACCGGTGATCCCGGCCAATGCCCCGGCTGATGCCAGCGCGGCAGCTCCGGCCCCGGTGGCAGCGATGCCAGCCGCGGCATCCGCAGCGACGCCTGCGGCAGCACCCCCGGCCAGTACGCCGCCCGCTGCCACGACGTCGCCGACGGTGACCGCAACCCCGCCGAAGGCCGCTCCCGCCAAAACGGAACCCGCACCGGCCGCCAAGGCGCCGGCCCAGCCGCAGGCCACCGCGCCGGGCAGTGCAGCAGCCAACGGAGGAGCCAAGCCATGAAGTTCCTCAATGACCTGCGCAGCCTTGACCGCAACAACATCGGTGGCTGGCCGCAATCCATCAAGATCTTCTTCACGGTTCTCCTTTTCGGCCTGATCGTGCTGCTCGGTTGGTATCTCTACATCAACGACCAGCAGGACGAACTCGCGACGCTGCAGGGCAAGGAGCAGCAGCTCAAGCAGGAGTTCTCGACCAAGCAGGCCAAGGCCGTGAACCTCGAAGCGCTGCAGCAACAGCTCGACGAGATGCAGGACATGCTGCGCCAGTTGCTGCGTCAGCTGCCCAGCCGTACCGAAATGCCGGAGCTGCTGGTTGACGTGTCGCAGACAGCCCTTTCCGCGGGCCTCGAGACCGACCTGTTCCAGCCCGGTGCCGAGCGTCCGAAGGACTTCTACGCCGAGAAGCCGATCCAGCTGCGCATGACCGGTACGTACCACCAGTTCGGTACCTTCATCAGCGGCGTGGCCTCGCTCCCGCGCGTGGTGATCCTCACCATGCATGACGTCTCGCTGACGCCCAAGGGCAACACCGGGCAACTGGTGCTGCAGGGCACGGTCAAGACCTATCGCTACCTGGAAGACGAAGAGAGCGCCGAAGCCAAGGCCGCCAACGCGGTGTCGGGTTCGAAGAAGGCCAAGAACGGGGGACGGAAATGAGCCTGCGGGAAACCGTCAAACCCATGCGCCTGGCACGCGTAGCCCTCGTCGCGGGCGCCCTGATGGCGCTCGCCGGCTGCTCCAAGGATGACGACCTGCGCCAGTGGGTCGCCGCGGAGAAAGCCAAGAAGGGCGCGCCGATCCCGCCGCTTCCGGTCATCAAGACATTCGAAACGTTCCTCTACACCGACCAGGATCGTCGCGACCCCTTCAGCCCGAGCACGGCCGAACTGCAGACCGGCAACAACGCCGGCCCGCGCCCGGACGAAGATCGCGTCAAGCAGCCGCTGGAAGCGTTTGCGCTGGATAGCCTGAAGATGGTCGGCACCCTGGGCCTGGGCAATGGCATCGAGGTGCTCATCAAGGATCCTGCCAATGTGATTCATCGCGTGCACCGCGGCGACTACATGGGTCAGAACTACGGTCACGTCACCGCCATCAGCGAAGACCACATCGAGTTGGTCGAGCTGGTTCCCAACGGGAACGGCGGGTGGATGGAACGCTCAGCCAGCATCGCGCTTGGCGAGAAATAAGAATCACAGGGGCTGATGCAATGACGAACCTAATCAAACCTGTTCGGGGCCGTGTCATGCGCCAAGCGAGTCGTCGCCTGATCGCCGGACTGCTGATCGCCAGCACCGCCTGGTCGGGCCTGGTTGCTGCGGCGACCAGCACCTTGAAAGAGATCACTTACGACACCCTGCCGGGCGGTCGCATCGAGTTGCACCTGAACTTCGCGCAAGGCCCCGTGCCGGAGCCGAAGATCTTCACTACGGGCAACCCGCCGCGCATCGCGATCGACTTTGCCGATACCGACAATGCCGCCGCGCGCCATCTGGCCATCAACCAGGGGTCCACCTCGGGCGTGTCGGCCGTTTCGGCCGGCGGGCGCACCCGGGTGATCGTGGAGCTGATGCGCGATTCGGCCTACCGCTCGCGCGTCGAGGGCAACAGCCTGGTGTTTACGGTCGCCAACGGCACCGACGCCACCACGACCACCACGGCATCGAACATCGACCCGTCCAAGGCGTTGCCGTCGGCCGCCATGGGCCCGTCCGTGTCGAACATCGACTTCCGTCGCGGTCCCAACGGCGAAGGCCGCGTGCTGATCAACTTCAGCGCCAACGGTGCTGGCGCCGACATGAAGCGCGAGGGCGACAAGCTCATCGTCAACCTGTCGAACGTCAACTTGCCGGCTGACCAGGCCAAGCGCCTGGACGTGCTCGATTTCGCCACGCCGGTCCAGTACATCACCACCAAGGCCAATGGCCCGCGTGGCGGCGCCCGCATGGAAATTGCGGTCAAGGGCAGTGTGGAAACGTCCGCCTATCAGACGGCCGACCAGTATGTCGTCGAAGTGGCGCCGAAGAAGAAGGCCGATCCGAACGTTGGTCCGAACGGCAAGCCGCTGCGTGGCCAGGATCCGGTCTACAACGGCAACCGCGTTACCCTGAACTTCCAGGACATCCCGGTGCGCTCGGCCCTGCAGGTGCTGGCTGACGTGTCGAACCTGAACCTCGTGGCGTCCGATACCGTGGGCGGCAGCGTCACGCTGCGACTGGTCAACGTGCCGTGGGATCAGGCCCTTGATGTCGTGCTCCGTGCAAAGAACCTCGACAAGCGTCGCAACGGCAACGTCGTCTGGATCGCGCCGCAGGAAGAACTCGCCCGCTACGAGCAGAGCGTCGCCGACGCCCGCATCAAGGCCGAAGACAATGCTGAGCTCGTCACCGACTACGTGCCGATCAGCTACGGCAAGGCGGCGGATATCGCCAAGTTGCTTACCTCCGGCAGCATGGCCGGTGGTGGTGGCGCGGGCGGTGGTGGCGGCGGTGGCCAGCGTGGCTTCCTGTCGCCGCGTGGCAGCGTCTCCTTCGACGAGCGCACCAATACCCTGCTGATCAACGACAACCCGCAGAAGATCCGCGAAATCCGTGACCTCATCGCCGTGCTCGACAAGCCGGTGCAGCAGGTGCTGATCGAATCGCGCATCGTGGTGGCCAGCGACCAGTTCTCCCGCGAGCTCGGTGCCAAGTTCGGCATCAGCGGCCAGCGCACCAACCCGAGCGGCCAGGTCATCCAGACCGGCGGCAAGCTGGGTGATCCGCTGGGCAACAACACCACCAATCAGGGCAACCTCGGTTCCGGTGGCGGCCTGAACGTGAACCTGCCGACGGCGACCCAGGGCGGCAATTTCGGCCTGGCCATCCTCGGTGCGAACTACGCGATCGACCTGGAACTGTCGGCGGCGCAGACCGAAGGCCGTGGCGAAGTGGTCTCCAGCCCGCGTGTCATCACGGCCAATCAGCAGGAAGCGGTCATCCGCCAGGGCCAGCAGATCGGCTACGTGACGTATCAGAACGGCGGCACCACCGGTGGTTCGGCGCCGACGGCATCCGTGCAGTTCAAGGACGCCGTGCTCGAGCTGAAGGTCACCCCGACCATCACCGCCGACAACCGCATCTACCTGGCCATCAACGTGAAGAAGGATGCGCTCGCCGCCTTCGTCGACACGCCGAACGGCAAGGTGCCGCAGATTGATACCCGCGAGATCAACACCTCGGTGCTCGTCGATAACGGCCAGACGGTGGTGCTGGGCGGTATCTACGAAATCACCAAGGCGAACTCGATCACCAAGGTGCCGGGTCTGGGCGATATCCCGGGCGTGGGCATCCTGTTCCGCAAGACGACCCGCCAGAACGACAAGGCTGAGCTGCTGATCTTCGTGACGCCGCGCATCCTGAGTGAAAGTCTGAAGTGATCTTGAGCAGTTGATGGAATGGGGAGGGGCGCCCGATGGGCGCCCTTTCTTTTTGGGAGGGGGGAAGTCGGCGGCTGCGCCGCCTGTGAACGGTAAACGGTAAAAGCAGAAGAGCAGGTGCTTGTCCGCTCTTACTGTTCACCGTTCCCCGTTTACAGCCCTGCGCAGCAGGGCGACTTAACAGCCTCGCGCAATGTGGCGCCCCCACCCCTGCCATCAGTCCCACCGTTCCCTGAGCGCCCCCGGGCTAAACTTCCGGACGAAGCTGCGGTCTGTTACCGCACGATGTGCGACGGAATTCCTTGATGGACATGCCCCAGGCCCAACCTGCCAGCCGCCTGCAAGAGGCGTTCGTGCGACTGCGTGAACACCTGCAGGAAGGCATCATTGGCCAACCTCACCTGATCGACTGCCTCCTGATCGCCTTGCTGGCCGATGGCCACCTGCTGGTCGAAGGTGCCCCCGGCCTGGCCAAGACGACGGCGGTAAAGGCCCTGGCCGCCTGTGTCGAGGCCGACTTCCACCGCGTGCAGTTCACGCCCGATCTGTTGCCCGCGGATCTCACCGGCACCGATATCTTCCGGCCGCAGTCGGGGAGCTTCGAATTCGAACGCGGCCCGCTGTTCCACAACATCGTGCTGGCCGATGAAATCAACCGCGCGCCGGCCAAGGTGCAATCGGCGTTGCTCGAAGCCATGGCCGAACGCCAGATCACCATTGGGCGCAGCACCTGGGCGCTGCCGGAACTGTTCATGGTGATGGCCACGCAGAATCCGATCGAACAGGAAGGCACGTTCGCGTTGCCCGAAGCGCAACTCGACCGCTTCGTCATGCATGTGACCATTGGCTATCCCGATGCATCGTCCGAGCTGGCCATCCTCAAGCTGGCGCGCGAACAGGCGCGTCGCAGTCTCCATCCGCAACCCGAGGCGCGTGCGGTCCTTACCCAGGCCGACGTCTTCGCCGCGCGCGATGCCGTGCTTGCGGTGCATGTCGCGCCGGCGCTCGAAACCTATCTCGCCCAACTGGTGCTGGCGAGCCGCGACGCCGGCGCCTACGGCCCTGAGCTGAAGCGGTGGATCGCCTGGGGTGCCAGTCCGCGCGGCACCATCGCGCTCGATCGATGCGCGCGCGCCCACGCCTGGCTCGCCGGCCGTGACTACGTCCTGCCCGAAGACGTCCATGCCATCGCGCACGATGTCCTCCGGCATCGCATCCTCCTCAGCTACGAGGCCGAGGCCGAAGGCGTCCGCAGCGATCAGGTCATCACGCGCCTGCTGGACCTCGTGCCACTGCCGTGAGCGCCGTTCTCGCTACGCCCACTGACGGCGACGGCCGCACCCGGGTCGCCGTCACCGAGCTGATCGCGCTGCGTGCACGCGTGGCGCGCGTGTCGTGGCCGCCCGTGCAAAGTCGCGCAAGTTCGGCGGGGCAGCAGCACAGTCGCCTCTACGGGCGAGGCATGGACTACGCCGAGTCGCGCGCCTACCAGCCCGGCGATGACGTCCGTCGCCTGGACTGGCGACTGACGGCGCGCAGCGGCAAGTTGCACACCAAGCTGTTTCAGGAGGAGCGCGAGGGCCGCGTCCTGGTGCTGCTGGATACCCACGCCAGCATGCGCTTCGGAACGCGTGCGCGCTTCAAGTCCGTACAGGCGGCGCGCGCGGCGGCGCTGGTCGCTTGGTTTGCCGTGCGTGCAGGCGAGCGCATTGGTGCGATGGCTTTCGGTGCCTGCGATCGCGTGCTCAAACCGCGAGGCGGCGTGCGCGGGGCCCTGGCGTTCTGCGGCGCGCTGGGCGAGTGGGATGCCCTGGAAAATCCTGCGCAGTTCGAGCCACTTTCCGACGCCCTTGCCCGTGCGGGTCGACTGCTGCACGGCGCCAGTCGCGTCATCCTGATCAGCGATGGTTTCAGCTGCGATGAAGCCGCGCGCAAACGATTGCTGGATCTGCGGCACCACGCCAGTGTCGGAGTCCTCATGGTGGGCGATCCGCTGGAACTCGCCAGTGCGCCCGCCGGGCGTTATCCGCTGGAGCATGATGGCGTGCGCCGCGAAGTGGCCCTGGAAGCCGATCGCCAGCGCGAGACGTTTCAACGCGCGCTCGGTGCCGGCCAGCAACGTCTCGGTGATCTCGCACGCGCGCTCGGCCTGCGCCGCCGCACGATCGACACGACAGCCGATCCGATGGATGCCGTCACCGCGCTGATGGGGCAGGGCGGGGGCGTCACATGATGTTCCCGTCAGCGCCTGCGCCCGGGAAGGCGAGCGGCCCCGTCCTGCGGGACATCCATCTGCCGCCCGAGCCCTCATGGTGGCCGCCCGCGCCCGGCTGGTGGATGCTGGCGGCGCTGGTTCTGATGACCCTGCTGGGTGTCGTCATCGCGTCGGTGATGCGCCGGCGTCGCCGGATGCGTATCGCCGCCATCGTCGCCGAGGTGGATACCTTCGTGGCGATGCATGGCAACCACGCGGTCCAGCTGGCTGGCCAGCTGCATCAGTTGCTGCGACGCGCGGCGCGACACATCGATCCACGCGCCACCCATCTTCGTGGCGACGCCTGGCAGGCGTGTCTTGCCACGGTGCCGGTCCCGGCCGACGTGTTGCATCAATTGCATTCGCTCGATGACGCGATGTACCGACCCGCGGCCGCCTTCGATGCCAGGCTCGCGGCAGCGGCAACCCGCCAATGGCTGCTGACGGCGCTTGAGCGTGGCCACGTGCGGACCCGGCCGGTGTCGCGCAAGCCACAAGCGGAGTCGAGTCGTGCCTGAGTTCGCCTGGCCATGGATGTTCCTCCTGCTACCGCTGCCCTGGATTGTGCGGCGCTTCGTCAGCCCGGCGGCGCCTGGGCAGGCGTTGCACCTACCCCATCCGGGCCTGCAACTGGCGGCCGTGGCCGAGGCAGCGCCCAGCCGGATGCGTTCGGTCGTGCTCGTGCTGGCATGGTGTTGCCTGGTCGGCGCCGCGGCGCGGCCGCAGTGGATCGGACCTCCGCAATCGCAGGAGCGCAGCGGGCGAGCGATGATGCTGGCAGTCGATCTTTCCGGCAGCATGCGCACGTCCGACATGCACCTTGCCGGCCAGCCCGTCACGCGCTTTGGCGCGGTCGAAGCCATTGCCGGTGATTTCATCAGTCGGCGCAGCGGCGACGAACTGGGTTTGATCCTTTTCGGCAGTCGCGCTTTTCTGGTGACGCCGCTCACGTATGACCTTGCTGCGGTCAAGGCGCAGCTGGCCGGTGCAACGGTCGGCCTCGCCGGCACCGAAACAGCCATCGGCGATGCGCTTGGTGTTGCCGTCAAGCGACTCGCCGCCATGCCCGAGCAGGCGCGCGTGCTCGTGCTGCTCACCGACGGCGTCAACAACGCCGGAAATATCACGCCACTGGACGCCGCCCATGCCGCGCAGTCGGCTGGTGTCCGCGTCTACACGATCGGCATCGGAGCGACGGAAATGCAGGTGCCGGATTTCTTCGGTACGCGCACCGTCAATCCCTCGGCGGATCTGGATGAGGGGATGCTCAGGCAGATCGCCAGCGAAACCGGCGGTCGCTACTTCCGCGCTACCGATACGTCGGAGCTGGCGACGGCCTACCGCACGATTGACGCACTCGAGCCCATGCCACAGCAAGGCCCGCCGCTGCGTCCCCGCCGTGAGTTGTTTCGATGGCCCTTGCTGGCGGGTATCGCACTAACCTTGTTGTCCGGGTTGATGCTCGCGCCGCGGCGCCGCCTGGCGGTGACCACATGATTGGCATGCTTCAGGACTTTCATTTTCTGCGACCCCTCTGGTTGCTCGGCCTGTTGGCCGTTCCGGTGCTGTGGTGGATGGGCTCGCGTCGTTCGGCGGCGCAGCGCGAACTGGCGCGCCTGGTCGATCCCGAACTGCTCCCGCACGTGCTTTACGGCAAGGCAAGCACGCAGCGTTCACCGGCCATGTTGATGGCATCGGCGGCGGCGCTGTGCGCGCTGGCCTTGGCCGGCCCGACCTGGAGTCGCGTTGACTCGCCGCTTTACGCCAATCAGTCCGCACAGGTCGTGGCCATCTCGCTGTCGCAACGCATGCTTGCGCGCGACGTGGCGCCGACGCGCCTCGATCGCGCCAAACTCAAGGCGCGCGATCTGCTTGATGTGAATCGCGATGGACTCAACGGCTTGATTGCGTACGCCGGCGAGGCGTTTGCCGTGGCACCGCTCACCAACGATGCCGCCAGCCTGCATGACCTGCTGGACGCACTGTCGCCGGATACGATGCCCATCGAAGGCGACGATGCCGCGCAGGCCATCGAGCGCGGCGCGCAGATGATCCATGACGCCAAGGCCGGGCATGGCGACGTTGTGCTGATCACCGATGCCGTCGACAAGGCCGCCATCGACGCGGCGGCCAGGGTGGCCCAGGCCGGGGTGACCGTCTCGGTCCTCGGCATCGGCACGCCGCAAGGTGCGCCCATTCCGCTCAGCGATGGCAGCCTGGTGCGCGGGGAGCACGGCGACGTGCGCATGGCGCGACGTGACGATGCCTCCCTGGAGGCCCTGGCCGATGCTGGCGACGGACGCTTCGTGCTGTTGAGCGACGACGCGACGGATGTGAAGGCGATCCACGATGCCATGCGCAGCAGTGGCATGGGCGCCACGGTCACCGACGCGCGCGGCGACGAATGGCAGGATCGCGGCGCATGGTTCCTGTTGCCCTTGTTGCCGATCGCCGCGCTCGCGTTTCGACGAGGCTGGGTCCTGGTCGCCGCACTGATGTTCCTGCCGTTGGCATCATCGCCGGCGCAGGCCAGTGGATGGACCGACCTCTGGAAGCGTCCGGACCAGCAGGCCGCGCAAGCGCTCAAGGACGGCCACGCCGAACAGGCGCAGCAGCTTGCCCGCGATCCGGCGTGGCGCGGCGTCGCCGCCTATCGCGCCGCGAAGTACGACGAGGCAGCCGAGGCGCTGCAGCAAGCCAAAGGCGCCGACGCGGCCTACAACCTCGGCAACACGCTTGCGCAACAGCAAAAGTACAAGGAAGCGATCGTTGCCTACGATCGCGCGCTGAAGCTTGATCCGCGCCACCAGGATGCCCTGGCCAATCGCAAGGCCGTTGAGGACTGGATGCGCGAGCATCCCGATCAGCCGCAGGACAAGCAGAAGGACGACAACGACAAGAAGGGCCAGGGCAAGGACGGCCAGTCGGCTGGCACACCCAAGGACGATAAGGACCAGAAAAGCGGCAAGAGCGACGACAAGGACGATACGAAAGATCAGCAGAACAGCGCGTCCAATCAGTCGCAGGATCCCAACGGCAAGGGCAAGGATCAGCCGCAGCAGCAGGGCTCGTCCGATTCGTCGCCTGCCAAGCCGCAGTCGGCGAAAGAGCAAGCCGAGCAGAAAGCCCAGGCCGAGAAGGCACGCCAGGCGCTGCAAAAGCAGATGGACGCCGCCATGCAGCAGAAAGATGCACCGGCGAAACAAGGCAAGGACGACGCCCACGAACTGGGCCAGTTGTCAGCCGACGATCCGCAATCGAAATTGCCAGACGACGTGCGCCGCGCCTTGCAGCGCGTGCCCGACGATCCGGGCGCGCTGCTGCGCCGCAAATTCGAACTGGAGTACCGTCAACGCCACGGCGCGAGCGGGGAGGAAGGCGAGTGACGTTTCGACGCGTGTTGTTGCTGGTGATGCTGAGCCTGTTGCCCGTTTGGGTGGCGGCCACGGAAGTGCGCGCGAGCCTCGATCGGGACAAGGTGGCGCTGGGCGAAACCGTGACGCTGAACCTGCGCGTCGAAGGCGGCGGTATGTTCGACGCGCCCGATCTTTCTGCGCTGAACAAAGATTTCACCGTGCTGGGTACTTCGAACAACACCAGCATCAGCATCATCAATGGCAAGCGCAGCGCGCAGCTGGTCTACGGTGTCGCACTGCGACCCAACCGGGTAGGCACGCTGACCATCCCATCGCTCACCTTTGCCAATGGTTCGACGCAGGCGTTGACGCTGGAAGTCACGCCGGCGGATGACCGTGCCGTGGCCAATGGCCGTAAAGACGTCTATCTGGAGGCGAGCCTTGATCCCCGCGAGGCGTGGGTCGGCGAGCAGGTCGTCTACACCGTCCGGCTCTATCTTGCCTCCCCGCTGGCCAATGGCTCGCTGGACGAGCCGCGTGTACAGGGCGTGGAGCTGTCCAAGATCAGCGACGACCTGAATTACCAGCAGGAGAAGGGCGGCCGGCGTTACAACGTGATCGAGCGCCGTTACGCCTTGATTCCCCAGAAGGCCGGAAAACTGGAGATCCCGCCGATCGCCTTCAGTGGCGAGCTGGTGGAAATGGCCGATCCGGACAGTTTCTTTGGCAGTACCCGCGCCGCGTCGGCGATCTCGCAGCCCGTCACGCTCGATGTGAAGGCGGTGCCGGCCGAAGCCGGCAAGACGGCCTGGCTGCCCGCGCGCGAGCTGACGCTCTCGCTGGACGGGGCCGACGCACGCGGCGCGTTGCACGTCGGCCAGACGCTCAACCTGACCATGACCGTTCAGGCCACCGGCTTGCCGTACGAGGCGCTGCCGTCCCTGAGCCTTCCGTCCATCGACGGCGCCACGGTCTATCCGGACAAACCGGTGAACGGCACGCGCGTGATTGACTCCTGGCTGCAGGGGCGCAGGCAGCAGGGCTTTGCCGTGGTGCCTTCCCGTGCCGGGAAGCTGGACATTCCGGCGACCACGTTGACCTGGTTCAACGTGCGCACCGGACAATCGGAAGTGGCGCGGATCGCTCCCGTGACGCTGGACGTGCTCCCCGCCACGGGGACACCGGCCCCGGCCGCACCGCAGGATCTGCCCGCTCCCAACGTGACGGCGCCGGCTGCGACGACCTCGTCGCCATCGCGCCAGGCACTCGTGGCTGGCGGCATCGTGCTGTTGCTCGTGGGCGGAGCCGTCGGCTTCGCACTCAGCCGGCGCCGGTCGCAGGTCGTCGCGGCGCCTGCGCCGACACCCAGGGCTCCGTCCATCCCCAGTGGCTCGCGCGGCTTGCGAGCGAGCTTCATCGCGGCCGCGCGGGGCAGTGACCCCAAGGCCCAGTACGAAAGCCTGCTGGCCTGGGCACGCCATGAGCGCCCAGGGATCCAAACCCTGGGCGATGTGGAGGCGCAGCTGGCCTCGGCCGAGCAGGGCGCCTGCATCGGGTTGCTGCAGCGCTCGCGCTACGCGCCCATGGCGGAACGCATCGCGGGCGACCGGCTTGCGGCCGCGTTCCGCGATGGATTCCAGTGGAAGGATTCAGGGCCGCGTGAAACGGGAGGTGCCCTGGCGCCTCTCTATCCGTTCAAGACCGACTGACGATCTTCACGCCAGCGCGGCGCGCCAGAGACTGGCCATGCCAGGGTTGAATGCACAGAGCGTGATGGAGGTGGCGGGGTGGAGCCGGAGCGCTTCGCGCAGTGCGATCACCGACACCTGCGCCGCATCCTCCAGCGGGTAGCCGTAGATGCCGCAGCTGATGGCCGGGAAGGCCAGGGTGTGCAGGTCATGGCGTGCGGCAACCTCCACGCTGCGGCGATAGCAGCTCGCCAGCAAGGCGGGCTCGTCCTGCGATCCTCCGTTCCAGACGGGCCCAACCGTGTGGATGACGAAGCGGGCCGGCAGGCGAAAACCGGGCGTTATGCGAGCCTCTCCCGTGGGGCAGCGCACGCGCGGGGCGACCTCCGGGAGTGCGCGGCAGGCCGCAAGCAGATCCGGACCGGCCGCCCGGTGGATAGCGCCGTCCACGCCGCCCCCGCCCAGCAGGGTGACGTTGGCGGCGTTGACGATGGCGTCGACGGCCAGGGTGGTCAGATCGGCAATCTGCACGTCGATGGACATGGCGGGTCGAGACTCCCGGGTTTTGGCCGTATGCTTGGTCGCGGGGCGCCCATCGGGCGTTGGAGGTTTCAGTAGATCATGATGAAAACGGAAGACATCTCGTTCGGCTATCTGCTCAATGACGTGACCTTGCTGTTCCGCAAGCACTTTGACCGCCGGGCCGTGAAATTCGGGCTGACGCGCGCGCAATGGCGCGCCACCAAGGTGCTGTACCACCGCGAGGGGCTGCGCCAGACCGAGCTGGCCGATTTTCTGGAGATGGAGCCCATCGCCGTGGGCCGCGTCATCGACCGCCTGCAGTCGGCCGGCTTCGTCGAGCGTCGCCCGGACCCACGCGATCGTCGCGCCTGGCGTCTCTATGTGACCGAACAGGCCAAGGGCGTGATCGCGGACATGGAGCTGATCGGTCGCGGCCTGCGCAAGGACGCCACGGTCGGCATCGATATCGCCGAGATGCAGCAGGCCATGGACGTGCTCAACCGCATCAAGGACAACCTGCAGGCGCTCGACCAGTCCGCTGAGGAGACTGAGTCGGGCGGTTGAGGTGGGTGGCCCGCTTTGCGGGCCGGGGAGTCGGCGGCGTTGCCGCCTGTATACGGTAAACGGCAAAAGCCAGAGCGGAGCCTCGCTCTTACCTGTTCACCGTTCACAGCCCGCGCAGCGGGCGCACCCACCGGGCGCGAAGCGCCCGCCCCCTGCACCAGTGCCATCAGTCCCTGTCGCCAAGCTGAATTTCCTCGTCATAGTAAGGTCTTTTGCTTAGCTGCCATGGAAGGGGCTGGCAGCGGAATGCCATGAACCGGTTACAACCGGACGGCATCCTTCGCCTTTTTTCGTGTGCATGGGCCATGGGCGGCCCGTGGATCGACTGCCGACCAATGTGAGTTGCCATGCCCTGGAAGAAATCGGTCTTCATCATCCTGATCCTGGCGATCCTCGGCGCCGCCATGCTCGTATTCCGTGGCGGCAAGGACTCCGCCGCACCCCAGGCCAAGTCCGTCGGGGGCGGGCAGGACGTGCCCGTGCAGATCGCCGCCGCCACGCGCGGCGAGATCGATCTCAGCCTGAAGCTGGTGGCGCGCGCCGAAGCCTGGTCGACGGTGTCGATCCGCGCCCGCGTGTCCGGTCAGTTGCAAAAGCTGGCCTTCATCCCTGGTGGCCACGTGAAGCAGGGCGACCTGCTGATCCAGATCGACCCCAGCCTGCTCAAGGCCCAGCTCGACCAGGCCCGCGGCACGGTGGCGAAGGACCAGGCCCAGTTGGTGAAGGCCGAGGCGGACCAGCAGCGCTATACCGACCTGCTCGCCAAGGGCTATGTCTCGCGCGCGGACTACGACACTTACCAGGCCAACCTGGGCATCGCCCGCGCCACGCTGAAGACGGACCAGGCCGCGCAGGAACTGGCGCAGACCCAGCTCGACTACGCCCGCATCGTCGCGCCCTTCGACGGCGTGATGGGTGCGCCGCTGGTGTGGCCCGGTGCGCAGGTCACGGCCGACACCACCGATATCGTGGTGATCAACCAGATCCAGCCGATCCGAGTCGCCTTCAATATTCCCGAGGAGAGCCTCGCCGCCATTCGCGCGGCCCAGTCCCGCGGCGACGTGCTGGTGACGGCGACGATTCCCGGTGACCTGGGCAAGCCGCTCGAAGGCGTGCTGGAGTTCATCGACAACGCAGTGGATTCAACCACGGGCACCATCGTGCTCAAGGGGCGTTTCGCCAATGACGACGATCGCCTCACGCCCGGCCAGTTCGTGCAGCTGAGCCTGCCGACCACGCGCATTTCCAACGCGGTATCGATTCCGGTTGAGGCGTTGCAGAGTTCGGCCAAGGGCAGCTTCGTGTTCGTGTACGGCAAGGACGGCAAGGTGGAGCAGCGCTTCATCACGCCAGGTCCGACGGCAGGCAAGCGCCTGGTCGTGGAAAAGGGCCTGAAGGCGGGCGAGCAGGTGGTGACCGAAGGGCAGATGCTGCTGGTGGACGGTAGCCGTGCGCGCGTGAAGTCCGGCGGTTGATGCCATGAATCTGCCCGAACTGTGTATCCGACGGCCCGTCATGACCACGCTGCTGATGGCAGCGCTGCTGGTGTTCGGCATCGCCGCGTATCCGCGCCTGCCGGTCAACGAACTGCCCAACGTCGACTTCCCCACGATCAACATCAGCGCCAGCCTGCCTGGCGCCTCACCGGAAACCATGGCGTCGGCCGTGGCCACGCCGCTGGAAGCGCAGCTGTCGACGATCGCCGGGATCAGCTCCATGAGCTCGACCAGCGCGCTGGGCTCGACCAACATCACGCTGACCTTCGAGCTGGACCGCAATATCGACGGCGCCGCGCAGGACGTGCAGTCGGCGATTTCCGCCGCGCAGCGCCAGTTGCCCAACGACATGCCCACGCCGCCCACCTTCCGCAAGGTGAACCCGGCCGACGCACCCATCCTGTTCCTTACCATGACGTCCTCGACGCTGCCGCTGTCGCAGGTGGACGAGTACGCCGAAACCGAGCTGGCGCAGCGTCTGTCGATGGTCGATGGCGTGGCACAGGTGAACGTCTACGGCTCGCAGAAGTACGCGGTGCGCGTGAGCGTGGATCCCGATCGCCTGGTCGGCACCGGCGTGGGCATCGACGAAGTGCAGAGCGCCATCGCTGACGCCAACGTCAACCACGCGACCGGCTCGCTCTACGGCAAGCGCCAGCAGCTGCCGATCCGCAGCGACGGACAGCTGATGCGGGCCGAGGCGTACAACGATGTCGTCGTCGCCTATCGCAACGGTGCGCCCGTGCGCATTCGCGACGTTGGTCGCGCATTCGACAGCGTGCAGAACGACCTTTCTGCCAGCTGGTACAACGGCGAGCGCGCGATCGTGCTGGCCATCCAGCGCCAGCCGGGCGCGAACACGGTGGAAACGGTCAAGCGCATCAAGGCGCTGCTACCGGGCTTTACCGCTGGCCTGCCGCCGTCGGTGAAGCTCAACACACTGTACGACCGCTCGATCTCGATCCAGGATTCGGTGGACGATGTCCAGTTCACCCTGGTGCTCGCCGGTGTCCTGGTGGTGCTGGTGATCTATCTGTTCCTTGGCAATCTGTCGGCGACGCTGATTCCCGCCGTGGCTTTGCCCATTTCGGTGATTGGCACGTTTGGCGCCATGTACGCGCTGGGGTACAGCCTCGACAATCTGTCCTTGCTGGCGCTGACGCTGGCGGTGGGTTTCGTGGTCGACGACGCCATCGTGATGCTCGAGAACATCGTGCGCCACATGGAAGCCGGGATGCCGCCGTACGAGGCGGCACTGAAGGGCGCGGGCGAGATCGGTTTCACCATTTTCTCGATGACCCTGTCGCTGATCGCCGTGTTCATCCCCGTGATGTTCATGGGTGGCATCGTCGGTCGCCTCTTCCACGAATTCGCCGTCACCATCAGCGTGGCGATCCTGATCTCCGGCGTGGTCGCCATCACGCTGACACCCATGTTGTGCAGCCGTTTCATCCACGCGCATGATCATGAGAAGAAAAACTGGGTCGTGGCGCAGTTCGATCGGGGCTTCGGAGCGGTGCAGCGCGGTTACGCGTCGAGCCTGCGCTGGTGCATGGATCGTCCGCGCGTTGTGCTCGTGGGTTTCGCCCTGAGTCTTGTTGCAACGGGCCTGCTGTTCTACATCACGCCCAAGGACTTCATTCCCGCAGGCGACACGGGCCAACTGCGCGTCACGACCGAAGGTCCCCAGGACGTATCGTTCGACAGCATGGTGGCGCGCCAGCAGCAGTTGGCCGAGATCGTTGCGAACGATCCGAACATCGCCGGCTACATGTCGAGCGTCGGCGCCGGTGGTCCGCGCAGCACGGTCAATAACGGCTCGCTACTTTTGCTTTTGAAGCCGCGGCATGAGCGCGACCTCAATCCGGATGGCATCATCCAGGAGCTGCGCAAGAAGTTCGCGCAGGTTACCGGCATCCGCACCTACATCCAGAATCCGCCAGCGATCCAGGTGGGCGGCCGCCAGTCGAAGGCGCAGTACCAGTACACCTTGCAGTCGATCGACCTGCAGGAGCTATACGACTGGAGCGGCAAGGTCACCTCCGCGTTTGCGCAGCTGCCGGGTTTCCAGGACGTCACCAACGACCTGGATCTCAACAGCCCTTCGATCATGGTCGACGTTAACCGCGAGAAGCTGGCGCCGCTGGGGCTGACCATGGCGCAGGTGCAGTCGGCGCTGGGCTCGGCCTTTGGCCAGAACCAGGTGTCGACGATCTACGGTTCGGCGACGCAGTACTGGGTGATCCTGCAAGTCGCGCGAACCCTGCAGGACGATCCGGGCGTGCTCTCGCAGCTGTACGTCAAGTCCAACAGCGGCACGCTGGTGCCGTTGAGTACCGTGGCGACATTCAAGCGCAAGCCGCAGGTGCTGACGGTGAATCACCAGGGCCAGCTGCCTGCCGTCACGGTGTCGTTCAACCTCGCGCCGGGCGTCAGCCTGAGCCAGGCGGTGGGCGAGATCGATGCGGCGATGACGCGCATGGGCTTGCCGGCGACGATCTCCGGCAGTGTGCAGGGCACGGCGCAGGCGTTCCAGGATTCCATGCAGGGCATGGGCCTGCTGCTGCTGCTCGCGGTGTTCGTGATCTATCTCGTGCTCGGCATCCTCTACGAAAGCTTCATCCACCCGCTGACGATTCTTTCGGGACTTCCCGCGGCGGCGGTTGGCGCCTTGCTGACGCTCGTCGTGTTCAACGCGTCGCTCGATCTGTTCGCCTTCGTCGGCATCGTGATGCTGATCGGCATCGTGAAGAAGAACGCGATCATGATGATCGACTTTGCCCTCGAGCGTCAGCGCGACGAGGGCATGACGCCGGCCGTCGCGATTTACGAAGCGTGCAAGGTGCGATTCCGTCCGATCATGATGACGACGATGGCCGCATTCGCCGGTACCTTGCCGATTGCGCTTGGGATTGGCGCCGGTGCCGAAACGCGTCGTCCGCTGGGCCTTGCGGTGGTCGGTGGCCTGGCGGTATCGCAGGTGCTGACGCTTTACCTGACGCCGGTGATCTACCTCTACCTTGATCGCGTGCAGCAGCGTTTCGCGAAGAAGGATAAGGCGCTGGATGCAAGTTCGCATCAGGCCGGATGAAGTCACTCGCAAGGTCAAAAAAAGGGCGCCCGATGGGCGCCCTTTTTGTTTCCTTGCGATTGCAACACTCAGTCGCTGGCACCGTCGTTCTTGAACGCATCCGGCGCCGAGCCGAAATCGCCATTGGCCTGCGCGGCCATGTACGAGAAAGCGGCATAGACAGCGACGTTCTGGGCCAGGTCCGCCGGCTTAATCTTGTCGAGCGTGTCGTTGGCGGTGTGGTGGTAGTCGAAGTAATCGGTACCGTCCTGCGTCAGCGTCAGCGCGGCCATGCCCTTGAGGTGCATCTGCGACAGGTCCGAACCGCCGCCGCCGGGCTTGTCGGCCACGTATTCCACGCCGATCGGCTGGATGACCTTGGCGATCTGTTCAATGGCGCCGCGTGCCTCGGGCTTTACGCTGGCCGTCATACGCCAGATCTTGCCCGCGCCGAAGTCAGACTCGGTGCCGAGCACATGCTTGGCAACATCACCGGCGTGCTGGTCGGCGTAGGCGCGGCCGCCCCACAGGCCCATCTCTTCGTTGGCGAAGGCGATGACGCGGATGGTGCGGTCCGGACGCTGCGGCAGGTCCTTGATCAGCTTGCCGGCGGCCATGGCGATGGCGACGCCTGCGCCGTCATCGATGGCGCCGGTGCCCGGGTCCCAGGAATCCAGGTGACCGCCGATGGCGACGACCTGTTCCGGGTGCGTCTTGCCGGTGATCTCGCCAATGACGTTGGCGCCGGTGTACATGCCGGTGATGCCGCAGTCGATGTCGAGCTTGAGCTTGACCGGCTTGCCACGGGCCAGCACGCGCTCGAGCTGGTCGGCATCGGGCAGCGAGAGGGCTGCGGCTGGGATGGCATCCTTGGGATCGCGGAAACCGGTGACACCGGTGTGCGGGGTGCGGCTATGTTCATCCGTGCCGGCCGAACGCAGCAGGAAAGCGGCAGCACCCATCTTGGAGGCGATCACCGGGCCGCCTACGCGCACGGCGGAACCCATGCCGTAATCGCTGCCGTCCTTGTGGGGCTTCATGTGCGTGGGCACGTAGACGATCTTGCCCTTCACCTTGGCCGGATCGGCTTTCTGGAGCGCATCCAGGCTGTCGAACTTCACCACCTCGGCGGTGAGTCCGCCCTTGGGCGTGGCGGCCGAATAGCCCAGCGCGAGCAGGGTCAGCGGCTGCGCGAACGGGCCGACGATTTCGGCGTGTTCGCTGCGGCGCTCCCACAGCGGATAGGTCACGGTTTCGGTGTAGACCTTGTCGTAACCCAGTTCCTTGAACTTGGCGACGGCCCACTCGCGGGCGCGAAGGTCAGCCGGGCTGCCGGCCATGCGCGGACCCACTTCGGTCGTCAGCGATTCGACCACGGCATAGGCCGTGTTGTCCTTCATCGCCTTGTCGCGCAACTGTTCGGCCGTCTTTACGGCAGCCTGCGGAATGGTGGTGGCGGTATCGGTCGCGGAGGCCAGGCCGGTGGCGAGTGCCAGGCTGGCGGCAAGCAGGGTAAGGGTCGGGCGGCGCATCGGGGACTCCCATGGGCAAACCCCGATTATGGCGCTGGCGTGACCGGCCGCTTAGGCCAGAAGTCACGGAATGCGCGGAAAGCGGGCGCGCCGAAGCACGCCCGCATCCGGGTATTACTTCTGTTTCAACAGGTCGCGGATTTCGGTCAGCAGCGCTTCGCTGGGCGTCGGGCCCGCGGGCGCAGCTTCCTGGCGTCGCGTGAGCTTGTTGATGCCCTTGACCACCAGGAAGATCGCGAAGGCGATGATGACGAACTGGATCAGCACGTTGATGAAAGCACCGTACTGGATCGCCACCTCGGCCACCTTGTGCGCGGGGTCGCTGTTGTCGGCCGGCTTGAGCACCCACTTCATCGCCGAGAAATCGATGCCACCCGTGAGGTAGCCGATCGGCGGCATGATGATCTGGTCGACCAGCGAGGTGACGATCTTGCCGAACGCGCCACCGATGACCACGCCCACGGCCAGGTCGATGACGTTGCCGCGCATGGCGAATTCTTTGAACTCCTTGAACATGCTCATGGGGCTCTCTCCCTCTCTTGTTGATTGATGCGCGGTGAATTTAGCGGGTTTCGGTGATGCCCGGAGTGAATGCGTGCGTCCGCTTACACCACGCGCCCTTCCAGCGTTGCCACGCCATGCAGTTCGGCCACGAAGCGATCGCCCCGCTGCAGGGCGGAAACGCCTGCCGGCGTCCCCGTGAAAATCAGGTCGCCTGCTTTCAGCTCGAACAGCTTCGATAGCGTGGCGATGATCTCCGGGACGCTGTGGACCATGTCGCCAAGATGCGCCTGCTGGCGCGCCTGGCCGTTGATGCTGAGGCTCAGCAACGTGTCGTCGCCGACGCGGGCCTGGGCGGCGGGAACCAGGGCCGACACCGGCGCCGAGTCATCGAAGCCCTTGGCCACATCCCAGGGGTGGCTCTTGGCCTTGGCGATGGCTTGCAGGTCGCGACGCGTCAGATCCAGTCCGACGCCGTAGCCGAAGATCAGCGATGCCGCCTGCTCAACGCTGATGTCAGTTCCGCCCGCGGCCAGGGCCACGACCATCTCCACTTCGTGGTGCAGGTCGTGCGTGGCCTGCGGATAACGCACGTCCGCGCCGTCGGTCACCACCGCGTCGGCCGGCTTGCAGAAAAACAGCGGCGTTTCCTTATCCACCGTCGCGCCCATTTCGCGCGCGTGGTCGGCGTAGTTGCGGCCGATGCAGAAGATCCGGCGCACCGGAAAGCGTTGCTCGCTGCCAGCAATCGGCAGGCTCGTTACAGCAGGGGGCGTGATGGCGTAGGTCATGGCCGGAGAGGTTAGCAGGTGCGGCGTGATTCAGCGTGCAAGCCATGTGCGGGGCATTTGCTGTCGTTTCGCTTACCAATCCATGTCATGGCCATTAGCGGGTCTCTCACCGGGTGACACTGGGACGCGCTATTTCCTCGTCGGGCCGCCCTCGATTCCCCCGGATGACAGCTGTCACCGTCGATGACTGATGGCGCGCCCTATGGCCGTGCGAGGCGGTGTCGCATCGTATGCGTCAACCACAACACTGGACAGATCCACGCGGGGAGCGAGTGTGAAGAACACGGATCTACTGAAGGAACTTCGTATCGAGCGTCACCAGCGCGAGGAACACGCGCAGGGCATGGGACGCTGGCCCTGGATCGTCGGCGGCACGGTGATCGTCTTGTGCGCGCTGGGTGCGGGCGGCTGGTGGTTTTTCCAGCGCACGCAGGCGGTCGAGGTAAAGACGGCGGTCGCCATCGCGCCGACTGCCAACACGCAGGCGGGCGCCGTGTTGCAGGCCACCGGCTATGTCACGGCGCGTCGCCAGGCCACCGTGTCCGCGCAGATCACCGGCACGCTGACCGACGTCCTGATCGAAGAAGGTGATCGCGTCGAGAAGGATCAGGTGCTGGCGCGCCTGGACGACAACGCCTATCGCGCGGCACTGGATACGGCCAAGGCAAGCGCGCTCGCCGCCGACGCCCAGGTGCTTCAATTACAGGCACAGGTGACGCAGGTGCGCGCTGACAGCGCCCGCTTCAAGACGCTGGCGGCCACTGGGCTGGTGTCGAAGCAGCAGGACGAACAGGCACGCACGCTGGTTGCCACCACCGAGGCGCAGCTGTCGGCACAACGCAAGATGGCTGCCGCCGCGCACGCGCAGGTGACCCAGGCGCAGGTCAACTTTGATTACTGCGTGGTGCGCGCGCCGTTCACCGGCGTCATCACGCAGAAGGCGGCACAGGTGGGTGAAATCATCTCGCCCCTGTCGGCGGGTGGCGGCTTCACTCGCACGGGCGTCGGCACCATCGTTGATATGGATTCACTGGAGATCGACGTCGACGTCAACGAGGCCTATATCGGTCGCGTGAAATCGAAGATGCCAGCCGAAGCCGTGCTCGATGCCTATCCGGACTGGAAAATTCCCGCCCACGTGATCGCCATCGTGCCTGCTGCCGATCGCGGCAAGGCCACGGTCAAAGTGCGTGTGGCGCTCGACCAGAAAGACACGCGCATCGTGCCGGACATGGGCGTGCGCGTGTCCTTCCTCGAACCCACCGACAACAAGCAGGCGGCCCAGGCACCCAAAGGCGTGCTCGTGCCCGGGGCTTCCATCGTCCAGCGCGAGGGCAAGGACATCGTGTTCGTCGTTGCCGACGCCGTCGCGCATCAGCGTGCCGTCCATCCCGCGCCGGAGACCTTTGGCGAGATGCGCCTCGTACCGGACGCCGTCAATGCAGGCGACACCGTGGTGGTGACCCCGCCGGACGATCTGAAGGACGGCAGTCGCATCGCCAGCGCATCGAAATAGCACATCGAAACAGATCGGAAACGTCGCCGCGCGCGACGGCAAGCAAGCGACCACATCGACAAGGAATCGGAGAACAGGCATGAGCATGGGTACGTTGATTGAAGTCCGCGACCTCTCCAAGGTGTACGAGCGCGGCAAGCAGAAAGTGGAAGTCCTGCATCACATCAACCTCAATATCGAGGAAGGTGATTTCCTCGCCCTGATGGGGCCCTCTGGCTCGGGCAAAACGACTTTGCTCAACCTGATGGGCGGGCTCGATTCGCCCTCGGGCGGCAGCATCAGCGTCGGCGGCCAGCGCATCGATCAGATGAGCTCGGGCGAACTGGCCCGCTGGCGCGCCACCAACGTGGGCTTCGTATTCCAGTTCTACAATCTCATGCCGATGCTGACCGCGCAGCGCAATGTCGAATTGCCCTTGTTGCTGACCAAGCTTTCAGCGGCACAGCGTCGCAAGAACGCAGCCATCGCGTTGCAGCTGGTGGGCCTGGAAGAGCGTGGCACGCACAAGCCCAGCGAACTGTCCGGCGGTCAGCAGCAACGCGTGGCCATTGCGCGTGCGATCGTGTCCGATCCGACGCTGCTGGTTTGCGACGAACCGACCGGCGATCTTGATCGCCAGTCGGCCGAAGACGTGCTGGGCTTGCTGCGCACGCTCAATCGCGAGCACGGCAAGACCATCGTCATGGTGACCCACGATCCGAAGGCAGCGGAGTACGCGAACCACACGCTGCATCTGGACAAGGGCACGCTGGTCGAACAGGCCATGGCGTGAGGACGCGGCCATGAAATATTTCCCCTTGATCTGGGCCGCGCTCTTTCGCAGCAAGACGCGCACCATCCTGACCTTGCTGTCGATCGTCACGGCGTTCCTGCTGTTCGGCATGCTCGATGCCGTGCGTGCTTCGTTCGACCAGGCCGGGCAAAGTGCCAACGGCGCGCAACGCCTGCAGACCGGTTCGCGCCTTTCGTTCATTCAGACCCTGCCGCAGGGTCTGACCACGCAGATCCAGAACGTGCCGGGCGTGAAATCGGTGGCTTATGCCAACTGGTTCGGTGGCGCCTACCAGGATCCGCACAACCAGGTCTTCAGCTTCGCGGTGAGCGACAACTACCTCGATCAGTATCCCGAAGTGGAAGTCAGCCCGGATGTGCGCAAGGCGTTCGAGAACTCACGCACCGGCATCATCGTGGGCGAAGGGCTGGTGAAGAAGTTCGGCTGGAAGGTGGGTGACAAAATCCCGCTGCAGTCCACGATCTTCCCGCAGCATGATGGCAGCAAGAACTGGACGTTCGACATCGTCGGTGTCATGCACGCCAAGGAAAAGAGCGCCGCGTGGTACGAGCAGATGGTGCTGATGCACTGGAAGTACTTCGACGAGGGCACGCCCTACAACCGTGGCCAGGTGGGTTGGTACGTCAGTCGCGTGAGTGACGTGAACCAGGCCGATCGCGTGGCGAAGGCCATCGATGCACTCTCGGCCAACTCGGACCACGAAACGCGTACGCAGACCGAGCAAGCCGCAACCGCGTCGTGGGTCAAGCAGATGGCGGACATCGGCCTGATCGTCGGTTCGATCATGGGCGCCGTGTTCTTCACCCTGGTGCTGCTCTCCGGCAACACGATGATGCAAGCGGTGCGCGAGCGTACGTCCGAACTGGCCGTGCTCAAGACCATCGGCTTCAGCAGTCGTGGCGTGCTGGCGATGGTGCTGGCCGAGTCGGTGTTGTTGCTCTTGCTCGGTGGCGTCATCGGCCTCGGCCTGGCGTCGCTGTTGATTCCGGCCCTTGGCAACGGTGGCATGTTCAACCTGCCCAGCGTCGGCAAGGGCAGCTGGACGCTCGGCATCGGCTTCATGGTGTTGATCGGTTTGTTGGTGGGTGCGTTGCCGGCGATCCGCGCCATGCGCCTGAACATTGTTGATGCACTGGCAGGACGCTGAGGAGCGACGACATGGCCAAGATGAAAGAATTTGGCGTCGGCATGGCGCTTTGCGTCACCGTTGGCGTATGCCTGACGGCCTGGACGATGATGCCGCCGATCGCCGTGCTGGTGCTGGTCGTACTGCTGGCACTATGGATGGCGCTGACCCGACGCGGACGGCAGGCTGCCTCCGTGGCGTCGGTAGGCCTCAGCACCTTGCGTGCGCGTCTGGGCTCGTCAGCTGTCGTCGTCGTCGGCATCGCCGGCGTCGTCGGCGTGCTGGTTGCCATGCTGGCGATGGGCGAAGGCTATGCCGAGACCCTGCGCAAGACGGGCAGCCCGGATACCGTCATCGTGATGCGCGGTGGCTCCGCCAGTGAAGTGATGTCCGTGCTCGATCGCGACAGCCTGGTCGTGATTCCGCAGACAGCGGGCATTGCGCGCGACGCGAAAGGCGACCCGATTGCATCGCCGGAACTGGTGGTGGCGGCCAACCTGCCGGTGAAGGGCGGTGGTCCCGACGATGAGGGCAGCGTGCAGCTGCGAGGCGTGGGTGACAAGGCGACGCTGATCCGGCCGAACTTCAGGATCATCGAGGGACGCAACTTCAACCCGGGCATGCGTGAGCTGATTGTCGGCAAGGGCGCCCAACGGCAGTTCGTTGGCCTCGAGCCGGGGCACAAGATCAGGCTGGGCAATCAGGAGTGGACCGTCGTTGGCGTTTTCTCCAGTGGCGACGCGCTGGACTCGGAGGTGTGGGGTGACGCCGCCGTCGTGGCCGATACCTACCGTCGCGGCAGCAGCCGGGCCTCGGTCACGGTCAAACTTGCCGATCCCAAGGGCTTCGACGCCTTCAAGTCCGCGCTTGCCGCCGATCCGCGCCTGAAAGTCGATGCCGAATCGACCATCGAGTACTTCAGCAAGCAGTCCGAAGGCACGACCAAGATGATCAAGGGCATTGGCATTGCCGTCGGTTTGATCATGGCGATCGGTGCGCTCTTCGGCGCCCTGAACACGATGTTCGCCGCGGTGGCCAGCCGTGCGCGTGAAATCGCCACGCTTCGCGCCATCGGCTTCCGGGGTTTGCCTGTCGTGGTGGCCATCATGCTGGAGACCATGCTGCTCGCCCTGATCGGCGGCTTGCTTGGCGGCGTCATCGCCTGGGCCATCTTCAACAACTTCACCGCCTCGACGCTGGCGCAAGGCTCGGTTGGCCAGCTCACCTTTGCTTTCCGCGTTTCACCTGAAGTGCTGTGGACCGGCGTGAAGTGGGCACTGGCGATTGGTTTCGTGGGCGGCCTGTTCCCGGCGGTGCGCGCAGCGCGGTTGCCGGTGACGACGGCGTTGCGCGAGCTGTGAGGGTGGGTAGGCAGCTTCGCTGCCTGTAAACGGTGAACAGTAAACGGGAAGAGCGGGCGTCGCCTTGCTCTTCCTGTTCACCGTTCACCCTTTACAGCGCCAACGGCGCGCCCCTCTCTTCACGGCATCACCGGTGGCACATACGTCAACGTCAACCCAAGCGCCCAAAGCAGCCCAAGTACGAGAGGCACATGCACGATCAGCTGCATGAAGGTGAAACCGACCACGTCGCGCGCCTTGAGCCCCAGCACGCCCAGCAGCGGCAGCATCCAGAACGGATTGATCAGGTTGGGCAGGGCTTCGGCGGCGTTGTAGACCTGGACAGCCCAGCCCAGATGGACGTGCAGATCGTTGGCCGCCTGCATCACGTAAGGTGCTTCGACGAGCCACTTGCCGCCACCCGACGGAACGAAGAATCCGAGCACCGCCGAATACACGCCCATGACCAGGGAGAACGTGTCGGTCGAAGCGATGCTGACGAACAAGCCCGAAAGATGATGGGCCAGCGTATCGCCGCCCGTGCCCGGTGCCTGCGTCAGCAAGGCGGCGATGCCACCGTAGAGCGGGAACTGGATCAGTACGCCCGCCGTGCTCGGCACGGCGCGTGCCACGGCATTGAGAAAACTGCGCGGGCGCCAGTGCAGCAGCAATCCCAGGGTGAGAAACAGGAAGTTGTAGGTGTTGAGGTTGGCGATGGCGGTGACGGCCGGTTTCGTCGCGAACTCATGGATGAGCCAGCCAAGCCCGAGCATGCCGATCAGGACCGACAGCACCGGACTGTATTCCAGCCACTCGCCGGGGCGGCTGCGCGCGGGAAGCGGCGGCGTGGCGGATTCGGTGACGCCAAAATCGGCAGCCGTACGGGCGTTGTCGCGCGAGGGCGCGGTGAGCCAGCAGACCACCAGCGACACGGCAATCAGGCAGGCGGTCAGTGCCACTGACTGCCACAGCAGGATCGTCTGGCTGAAAGGCAGGACGCCGGTGATCTGCAACAGCCCGGGCGGCATGCTCTTGGGGTTGGCCTGCAGCTGTGCCGCGGACGAGGAGAGCCCCATCGCCCACACGGCACCCAGTCCCAGATAGGCCGCTGCGCCGGCCGCGCGATAGTCCATGCGCAGCTCCTCGCGTCGGGCCAGTGCACGCACGAGCAAGCCGCCAAAGACCAGCGAAAAACCCCAGGAGAGCAGCGACGCCAGCATGCTGACCAGGCCGACGTAGCAGATCGCGCCGCGACCGGTCTTTGGAACGCGCGCCAGGGTATCGATGAAACGCGCCACGATGGGCGCCGTGGCGACGACATAGCCACCGATCACGACGAAAGCCATCTGCATCGTGAAGGGAATCAGGCTCCAGAAGCCGTCCCCGAAGGCGTTGACCGTGACCGTAGGCGTTGCCCCGAAGGCGAGCGCGGCGGCCGCGACCAGGATGACGCCCAATGCCGCGAAGACCCAGGCGTCCGGAAACCAGCGTTCGGCCCAGGCTGAACTGCGCAAGGCGGCGCGCGCGAGGAACCCCTCTTTCGATGGCTGCACGGCGAGAACCTCCTCAAAAGACGACATCTTCGCGGCGGGAGTTAAGCCGCATCCATTAGATCTTGGTCGGCCCCCGGGGGCACCGTCTGATTCTGCATCAGGTGAATGGTCTTTCGGACTCTTCTCATGTTTTCAGGCCGGCCGTTCGTCGAGAGTCCGCGCCGGGGCGTTCTGAGCCCGATTGTTTGGATCGGCGTGGATCCGTGCACCAAGGCCTTCATGGTGGGCCGTTCCGGGCCCGGATCGACGGTTCCGCCCCGCCCTCGTTGTCAGGGCGGGTCTTTTTTTGTTGCGCGCACCCAGGGTCGCGAGGAGTGAAAGCATGGTGGTCGTCGAGAAGTCCAGCGCGGACCAGGGTCATCCGTGGAAGGCGTTGTCACTGGCCGTGGTCAGTGGACTGATGGCGCCCAGCCTGGCGTCGGCCGAACGAGGTGCACAGGTTGCCGACGGCACCCGGCTCGAGCTGGCCGGTGGCGATTACCGGACGACGAACTACGGCGGCACCGTTCTGCACGCGTACAACGGCGGAAGCATCTTCACTGTCAACGACACGCTGATCCATTCGAGCGGTGAGAACGCCTTTGGCGGCCTGGTGCGTGGCGAAGGTTCGACCATGAGACTGGTCGGAACGCAAGTCGTGACCGAAGGCACCGGAAGCATCGGGCTGTATGCCTTGGCCGGCGCATCGCTGAACGTCCTGGGTTCGCCGACCAACATGGCGACACTTCGCACTCAGGGGGACTTCGCCACGGGCATCGTCGCGGAAGGCGAAGGCACCCGGGTCTCGCTCGAATATCTGTCCATCGACACGCAAGGCAAGTTGGCGGAGGGTGTCGCCGTGGGAGAGGGTGCCGAGGCGAGCATCGCCCACAGCGACATCACGACTTCCGGCAGCGACGCCTCGGCGATACGGCTGGGCGAGGGCTCCCTGCTGCTGCAGTCCAGTCGCCTGACAGCCAGCGGACCCAGCGCCGACGGCCTGCGGTTACTGGGGAGCGGCCAGGCCACGCTTCGCGATGTCGACATCGATGTTCACGGCAAGGCGTCAGCGGGCATCCAACTGGGCGCATCCGGCGCATCGGCCGATCTGGAGCGCGTCGCGATCCGCGCCTCGGGCGAAGCTGCTTATGGCCTGTTCCTTCCGGTGCGTGTTTCAGCGCGCGCCTCGCAGGTCCATATCGATGCGGATGGCACCGGCGCCACGGGTATCTATTCGCGAGGCAGTGAACTGAGCTTCGATCATGGCCTTATCCGAACACGGGGCGAGCGGGCCACGGGTGTCATGATCGGAGAGGGCGTTGCAGGTGATGCGTCGAACACGCGCATGGAAGGTACGCAGATCCTGTCGGAGGGAGCGAAGAGTACGGCCGTGGCGGTCAGTGGCCAGGCCGATCTTGATGCCCGGCTTGGACTGATCCGGGCCACGGGCGACGCCTCCACCGGGCTATGGACCCACGCAAGCCGGGTCGCGCTGTCCGAGACCATTGTCGAAGCGACGGGCATGGAAAGTACGGCCGTCCGTGCGGGCGGTGGCGCGAACCTGGCCATGCATAACAGCCGGGTGACCGCACAAGGCGACTCGGCGGACGCCCTGCACGTGACCTCCGGTGCCTCGGTCCAGGCCCGCCATACGTCCATCTCGGCCGAGGGCCCAAGCGCATGGGCCGCGCGCGTTGAGGACGGTGGACGACTGCAAGTCACGGGCGGGCAGGTGCGCAGCAAGACGCATGGCGCTTTCGCGGTAAAGGGTGACGCAAGCATTGAGCTGCATGGCGGCACCCATGCCATCGGCGGCAACGGCGTGCTGATGAGCGTGGATGACGCTGCCGGCATCCAGTCGCTGGAACTGCGGGAAGGTGCAGTGGCTCAGGGCGATATTGTGCTTTCCGAGGGTGTCATCGACGCGGGCGGTCGCTCGGACAACCATGCGGGCCTGACGATGTCGCTGCGAAATCGCTCGGCCTGGCTCGGATCAACGACCGTACTCGGAACACTGGCCATCGAGGGTCAGTCCCAGTGGCAGATGTCCGCCGATGCGAAGCTGGGCCGCTTGCATGTCGACGACGGCGTGATCGCCTTCGATGAATCGCCGGCGGGCTCGTTCAAGACTTTGCAGGTGATGGGTGACTACAGCGGTCGCGGGGGCGTGGTGCGCATGCACGCCTTGCTCGATGCCACGCCGGACGCATCCACGGATCGCCTTTGGATTGGCGGCAAGGTTGCGACGACCGGGACGACGTATCTGGCGGTGAGCGCCCGTGGCAACGGCGGAAACACCGACATCAACGGTGACGGCATCATCAATGCCGACGAAGGTCATTCGCTGGTCCAGGTCAGGGGCGATTCGCGCGCGGATGCCTTCGCGCTTGCCGGTGGCTACGTTGCCGCGGGGCCGTGGCAATACACGCTCAAGGCCTTTGGTCCGGGCGACGTCGCCGATCCGCAAAGTGGCGCCGGGGGAGAGCCGGCGACGTGGGACTATCGCCTGGGCAGCCGGTTTGTCGGCGAAGAAGAAACGCGGCGCTCCGTCGTGCCACAGCTGCCGGCTTACCTTTCGTCGCCTACGGCCCTGCTTGCTTACGGCGACGAGATGAACAGCACGCTTCATCGCCGCCAGGGCGAGCTACGCCGCGCTTTGCCCCACTACTCACCGCACAACGGCGAGCTCTTCGTGCGAACAGTGGCGAGCGGATCGAGCTATCGCTCTGATCTTGGATTCAAGCGGTTTGGCTACGCCTTCGACCAGAACATCCAGGCGCTTCAGCTGGGCGGGAGCATCGTGACGTGGCTTCCCGACGACACCGCCGTGCGTGCGGGTTGGTCCGCGGACAAAGGCCGCACCACGTTCTCGCCCAAGGCGATCGATGGTCACAGTCGCACGCGCTACGACGCGCACGGTGTGTCCGCGTGGTTGTCCTGGTATCAGGTCAACGGCTTCTATCTTGACGGCGTGGTGGGCCATCGGCGCTACGCAGGTCGCGTCGGTACCAGCCGCCACGGTGAGGATACGGGACGACTGCATGCGAACGGCTGGACGGCCTCACTGGAGTCGGGCTATCCCGTTCAACTGCAGGGAGGCTGGCTGATTGAACCGCAGGCACAGGTGGCGTATCAGTCGCTCTCCTTCAAGAAGTTCCGCGACGCTGATGGCATCGATGTTGCCTTCAAGGGCGCCACGCAGGTACAGGCGCGCATCGGTGCAAGGATCGCCCTGGAGAATGACGACCGCTACACGCCGTACGGGCGGGTCGACCTCGTCCATACGACAGGGGGGCGGGCCACGCTGAAGGCAAGCCATCCGGATTGGCAAGTGGCAGAGACATTTGCCAGTGGACGGCAAGGTCTGGGTTACCGCGTTGGGGCAGGCGTGACGGCCCAGGTCACGCGACACGTGAGCGCCTTCGGCGAGACCAGTTTCCAAGGCCGCGCCGACAAGGCGGGCTTCAAGGGTTGGTCGGCAAGCGCCGGTGTACGCGTCAATTTCTGACCGTGACGCCGGTGAACAACCATCATGGTTTCATCGACCGTGCATGAAATCTAAGAGCAATCGGAAAGGCGCGCAGCAGACCGACGGATCAGAACCATCCAATGGTTTGAGTCGCGCAAGGCGCGAACAATCGCTTACACAGAACGACCGCGTGTGGCACAGCGATGTGCACCACGTGACGACTGTGGCGGCGGGTGTGCAGACCGGCCGTCTTTCTGCAATCTTCTCTTAGGGTCATCCGCATGAATTTGAAAATCATTGCCGCAGGACTTATCTCCGCCGCCATCGCCGCACCGTCGGCGTTTGCATCGACGGGTGTCGTCAACTTCAATGGCGGCATCACCAGTTCGACCTGCAAAGTGGACGGACAAGACCCGGGTGCCGGTCCGATCAACAAGAACGTCACCATGCCGTGGGTGCGCGCCAGCGATATGGCCAGCGTCGGTGATACGGCTGCCAAGACCACCTTTCGCTTCGTCATCGGCGGCCCGGGTGATGCATCGTGCCCCAATGGCACCAAGGTCTACGCCTTTTTCGAAGCCGGCTCGTACGGCTCCGTCGAGACTGGCCGCCTGCGCGCCAGCAATCGCGACAATGCCGGCGTGGAATTCCAGCTTTACGACAAGAACAACAAGGCCATCATCGTGGGCGATGGTTCGCAGGGTGACGTAAAGGAAACGATCGTCAATAACACGGCTACGTTGTTCTACAGCGTTGCCTACTACAGGGTTGCTTCGATCTCTAACGGCGCGCTGCAGTCGCAGACGCCCTACGTGATCAGCTTCGAGCCCTGATCGACTCCCCGGCCGTGGAGGGCGGCGCGGTCAATGACTGCGCCGTCATTGAGCCGGAAGGCTTGGCCTGGTCGGTGGGGCATGTGCAAAGTTCGAGGCAAGAGTCATGTCGAAACGTTTGAATTTCCTTGCGGGCATCGCCTTGTCGATGCTTGCCAGCCTTGTTGCCGTGACACCTGCGCGCGCGGGCGTCGTCATGAATGGCACGCGGTTCATTTACGCCAGTACGGATAAGGAAATCACGGTCAAGGTGACCAACGAGGGCAAGGTGCCCGTCCTGGTCCAGTCGTGGATCGACGAAGGCGACTACAAGTCGACACCCGAATCCTCAGCGGCACCCTTTGGTCTTACGCCACCCATCGCGCGACTGGACGTGGGGCGTGCGCAAACACTGCGCATCAGTGCACTCAAGCATGAGTTTGCCCGCGACCGGGAAACGCAGTACTGGTTGAACGTCCTTGAAGTGAGCTCGCGCCAAAAGGACTTGCCGGGCGAGGAGCAGAGCCGGCTTGAGTTTTCGTTTCGGTATCGACTCAAGCTGCTTTACCGTCCGTCCGGCTTGCCAGGGAGTGCAGGGGAGGCGCCGTCGAAGCTGGTGTGGAAGCTGGCGGATGGCCAGCTGACAGCGCGCAACGACACGCCTTATCACGTGACGCTCAACAGCCTGGCCCTGGCCAGTGGTCAGGCGTCGATGGCGTTGGACACGATGGCCATCGCCCCGTTCTCCTCCAGGGGCGTGCCCGTCAAAGGTGCCATGCCCGCCCATGGTACGGGCGCTGTGAAGGTGGACTACCACTCCATCGACGACTGGGGTGCCTTCATCCCGCATAGCAAGCCACTGGAACGCTGAGCCGCGGCGCGCTTCGCCCCATAGGGACAACCTGGACACCTTCGAATCGATTTCGCGCTGCCCACGAAGGCAGCAAGGACGGCTGCGCCCGCGCAAATCGGCTGATCACCCGAACCGAGAGCTGAAACCATGAACCCGATGGCCACCCATCCTGCGCGTGTTTCGCCGCTTGCCGTCGATGTCATGCCTCGCCGGCGTCTCTACGCAGCCCTGGCGACCTTGCTGCCGGCCACCTCCTGGGGCGCCGCGCTTGAGCCGGCGGTCGCTTCGGGCCCCGAGCCTGGTGTGGGGGCGGCATCGGGAGCGGCAGCCGACGTGTACTTCAATCCGGGTTTGCTGCACGGTCGCATCAACGAGGTGGATCTGTCGCGCTTTGAAAAGGGCCAGTCGACGCTGCCCGGTACCTACCGGACGCGCATCCTTGTCAATGGCGATCCGCTTCTCACGCAGGATGTCACGTTCCGCACCGTGCCGGGCCAGGCCGGAGCGCAGGCGTGCATTACGCCGGGCCTGTTGAGCCAGATGGGACTTGATCCGGTCAAGGTGGCCCTGCACACGAAAGACCATCCGGATACGGTGCCCATGCCGTCGGGTAACTTCGAAGCATGCGGCGATCTTCATCGATACCTTCCCGATGCACGCGTTGAGTTCGACAGCTATGAGCTGGTACTTCGCGTCTCGATTCCACAGGTTTTTCTGAGAACCTCGGCCCGGGGGTACGTCAATCCGGACCAGTGGGACCACGGCGTGCCGGTAGCGACCCTGGCCTACAACGCCAACACCTATCACCTGCGCGGCCATGGGCAGACATCGACGAGTACCTATGTCGGCGTCCAGGCGGGCGTGAACGCGGGTCGCTGGCGATTCAGGCATGACGGCGCGTTCAATCATCAATCCGGTTCGCATCAGTACCGGGGCAACCAGACCTATGTGCAGCGCGATGTCACTGCGGCCAAGGCACAGCTGACCCTTGGCGATACGTACACGAATGGCGAACTGGTCGACAGCCTGCGCATTCGTGGCGTCACGCTTGGCAGTGACACCCGCATGCTTGCACCGTCACAGCGAGGCTTTGCCCCGGTCATCCGTGGCGTAGCCGAAACCAACGCGCGGGTGACGGTCAAGCAACGTGGTTATGTGATCTACGAAACCACCGTGGCCGCCGGCGGGTTCCAGATCGATGACCTGTACCCGTCGGGTTTCAATGGCGACCTGGAGGTCACCATTACGGAAGCGGACGGGCGCGAGAAGTACATTCGCATTCCCTTCAGCGCACAGCCCCGCCTGCTGCGCGAAGGTCAGTACCGATTCAACATCGCGGTCGGCGAGCTTCGCGAACTGTCGCAAAGCACGTCGCCCATGGTGGTGCAGGGCACGCTCCAGTATGGCGTATCCAATGCCTTGACCTTGTACGGCGGCATCACCGGCTCGAAGGACTATCGCTCGGTGATGACAGGCGCAGCCATCAACACGCGCCTGGGCGCGCTGTCGATGGATGTCACCGACGCGCACGCCCGCCTGCCGCGGCAGGGCAAGCGTGAGCATGGCATCAGTGCGCGCCTTGCATATGCCAAGCGAGTGGCGAGCACGGATACGACCTTCGGTCTTGCGGCCTATCGCTGCAATACCCGTGGTTACCTTGGCATCGCGGATGCGGCGCGCCTCAATCAGCGCGGCAGTGTTCCTTGGGGCGACAGGGAGCGAAGCCGCTTTGACGTAAGCCTGCAGCAATCGCTGGGTTCCATGTCCGGCCAGTTGTCGCTTGGGGCATCCCAGATCAGGTACTGGAACGGGCGAGCCGCGCGGCTTGACTACTCCGTGGGCTATTCCCACACCTGGCGACACATCGGGCTGAACGTGCAGGCGCAGCGATCGCAGTATGGAAACGCCTCGTCGGCGGGTGCGCGCCAGGAGCGCAAGCCGGATAACTCGGTCTTCGTCAGCATCAACGTGCCACTGGGGCATGCGGCGAACAGCCCGCGCTTCCATAGCTCCGTCAGCCGCCGATCGAGGTCGTCGGACACCTACCAGGCCGGCATCAACGGGACGCTGGGTGCCGACAATGCTTTCAGCTACGGCGTTCAGGGCCATCGCTCCGGTGGCGCACAACCGGTGACCGGGGGGAGCGCCAACGCTACCTATCGTTCGCCGCTTGCGGTGCTCGCGGCAAGCGTCGGGAAAAGTTCGCGCTCGCCTTCACAGTACTCATTGAGCGCTTCGGGGGCCGTGGTCGCCCACCGCCACGGCGTAACCCTGGGGCAGGAGCTGGGCGAGACCAATGCCATCGTCCACGCACCGGGTGCAAGGGGTGCGCGCGTCGACAGCCGCAGTGGCGTGCGCATCGACCGGTGGGGCAACGCCATCGTGCCGCACCTCAACCCGTACCAGGTCAACTCCATCGATATCGATCCCATTGGCACGGACGCGGACGTTGAGATGCAGTCGACCAACGCCCTGGTCGTTCCGCGCGCGGGTGCCGTGGTCCAGCTGAACTACACGACAGTGCAGGGAAAGGCCGTGATGGTGCACGCGCTGCATGCGGATGGGAGCCCGCTGCCGTTTGGTGCGCTCGTGTTCGATGCCGAAGGCAATGAAGTGGGCGTCGTGGGGCAAGGCAGTCGCGCATTCATCCGCGGAGCTCCGGAGGGCGCAGTCCTCAAGGTGTCATGGGGCCAGCAAGCGGGCGAGAGTTGCAGGATCCGCCTGCCGCCATCGGTGTCATCGCTGCCTGCGGATGGCGCGTACCGAAGCTGGGAAGCGCGCTGCGAACTTTCGGAATCCGCCCCATTCAGTCAGCCCGATCCGCCGCCGTTTTCCTTGCGATGAAGCATAGAACAGCACGACTGGCGTGACTTTCATCTTTCGACCATGTCCCGTCCAACGAATGATTCCGCGAAGACGGGGCCATTCGATACCGTCATCCGCAGAGCCCTTTCATGCACGTCACGAATCAACACGATAGCAACCAAGATGCCTCGCATATCGTCAAGGATCGTGCGCGCGACAAGCTGGCGCGTGACCTCGGTCCGGTCTTCATGGCGGCATTCGATGACGTCTCAACCGTCGAGATCATGCTCAATGCCGATGGACGTCTTTGGCAGGAGCGTCTCGGCAAGGGCATGGCCTGCATCGGCTCGCTCCGCGCAAGCCAGTCCGAAGCAGCGATCAAGACCGTCGCGGGGTTCTATGGCAAGGAAGTGACGCGCTCACAACCGGTGCTCGAATCAGAATTTCCGCTTGATGGTTCGCGCTTCGCGGCACAGATTCCACCTGTCGTCCTTGCGCCAACCTTTGCGCTGCGGAAAAGGGCAGTCGCCATTTTTACGCTGGATCAGTACGTGGCGACGGGTGTCATGTCGGGCGCGCAACGCGACGTTCTGGTGAGGGCGATTGGCGCGCATCGAAACATCCTTGTGATCGGTGGCACCGGGTCGGGAAAAACCACCCTGGTCAACGCCATCATCCGAGAGATGGTCGTGAGCAATCCGCAGGAGCGCGTCTTCATCATCGAAGATACCGGCGAGATCCAGTGTTCCGCCGAAAACTTCGTGCAATACCGCACGTCACCAGACATCAGCATGACGACCCTGCTGCGCACGTCGTTGCGCATGCGGCCGGACCGAATTCTGGTGGGTGAAGTGCGTGGCCCCGAGGCACTCGATCTGCTGATGGCATGGAACACCGGCCACGAAGGTGGCGCCGCTACCTTGCACGCCAACGACGCACGTGCCGGCCTCAGCAGGCTGGCCATGCTCATCAGCATGCACCCGGACGCACCCACGCCGATTGAGCCGCTTATCGGTGAGGCGGTGCACGTGCTTGTGCACATCGGCAGGACGCCCACCGGCCGTCGGGTTCAGGAAATCGTCGAAGTGGACGGCTACGAGAACGGCCGCTACCTGCTTCGTCCCATGTGAAGTCTGTTGTGAACAACCAAGAGAGAATGTCGATGTCAAATCGCAATACCACGGCCTCCAAGGCCAAGCCGGCCCTCCATCGCTGGGCACGCATGGCGGCACTGCTGCTCCTGATGATCCTGCCGGGCCTCGTGATGGCGGAGGACCAGCTTCCGTTCGAGAGCAATCTGACAATGATCACCAACGCCCTGACGGGGCCGATTGCGTTCGGCATCTCCATTGTCGGCATCGTTGCGGCAGGGGCCATCCTGATCTTCGGCGGCGAGCTCAGCGGCTTCCTGCGCACCCTGGTCTTCCTCGTGCTGGTGATCTCGCTCATCGTGAATTCGGCCACTATCGTTCGCGTGTTCCGGGTGCAGGCCGCTGATCCCGGCTTGTCGCAGACCGGCCAGGTACTCGAGACGCGTCACCTGAGCTGACGTCATGGCCATCCGAACGATTCCCATACGCCGGGCCGGCAATCGCGAGAATCTCTTCATGGGCGGTGATAGGGAGCTCGTGCTGCTGTGCGGGCTGATGGCCGCGGCCATGATCTTCTCGGCCCAGGATTTCAAGGCCTTTGTCTTCGGCGTAGGTCTGTGGATTGCCGCGCTCTATGTGTTTCGTCTGATGGCTAAATCGGATCCCAAAATGCGCCATGTATACCTGCGCCAGCGCCGCTACCGTGAATACTACGCACCCCGCAGCACGCCCTTTCGGGTGAATGGACGAGCCGAAGAGGTGCAGTTCCGATGATCATCATCGCCATTGCAGCGGTCGTGGCGCTGCTTGGAGTGATCATGCTTGGCTTGCTGTTCGTGGCCATTCGCAAGGTCGACGACGAACGCAAGCTGAAGCTTCATCGCTCCGGGGCGCAAGGGGTATCGGACCTGCTCAACTATGCCGCGGTCGTCGATGACGGCGTGATCGTCTGCAAAAACGGCGCGTTCATGGCGGCCTGGATGTACCAGGGTGACGATGCAGCCAGCAGCACCGACGAGCAGCGCGAGCTGGTGTCGATGCGCATCAATCAGGGGCTTGCCCGCCTGGGCAGTGGCTGGATGGTCCATGTGGACGCCATCCGTCGTCACGCGACCAACTATTCGGATTCGGCGGACTCGCATTTCCCCGATCCGGTATCACGCGCCATGGATGAGGAGCGAAGGCGCCTGTTCCAGAGCCTTGGCGCAACGTACGAAGGGCATTTCGTCCTGACGCTTACGTGGTTTCCACCCATGATCGCGCAGCGGAAATTTGTCGAGATGATGTTCGACGACGATGCGCGCATCGCGAACTCCGAGGAACGGACACGGGGTCTGATGGATCAGTTCAAGCGTGAATGCGTCAGTTTCGAATCTCGGCTGACCAGTGTCCTCAAGCTCAATCGCCTGCATGGTCATGCTTCGGTGACGGAGGACGGCGGCCAGGTCACGCACGATGACTTCCTGCGTTGGCTGAACTACTGCGTGTCCGGCATCGACCATCCGGTGCAGCTTCCTTCGCATCCAACCTATCTTGACGCCCTTGTCGGCGGGCAGGAACTTTGGTCGGGCGTTGTACCAAGGATTGGAAAGCACTACATCCAGGTAGTGGCCATCGAGGGTTTCCCGCTGGAGTCCTACCCGGGCATCCTCAGTTCGCTTGGTGAGCTGTCCTGCGAGTATCGGTGGTCGAACCGGTACATCTTCATGGATGCCCACGAGGCGGTTTCCCACCTGGAAAAGTACCGCAAGAAGTGGCGCCAGAAAGTGCGCGGCTTCTTCGATCAGTTCTTCAATACCAACAACGGGTCGCTGAACTACGACGCACTGCAGATGGTGCACGATGCCGACGCGGCCATCACGGAGGTCAATAGCGGCCTGGTTGCGCAGGGTTACTTCACCAGCAACGTCATTCTCATGCACGAGGATCGTGACACGTTGGAGAAGACCGTGCGGACAGTGGAGAAGGCCATCAATGCGCGCGGATTCGTGGCGCGTATCGAGACGATCAACACCATGGATGCCTTCCTGGGTTCGCTGCCGGGCCATGGTGTCGAGAATGTTCGCCGTCCGATGCTCAATACGCTGAACCTGGCGGACATCATCCCGAGCAGCACCATCTGGACCGGCAGCGTGGAGGCGCCGTGCCCCATGTACCCGCCGCGGTCGCCGGCGCTGATGCAATGCGTGACCCAGGGCGCTACACCGTTCCGCCTGAACCTCCATGTCAATGACCTCGGCCACACATTCATCTTTGGACCGACCGGCGCCGGCAAGTCGACGCATCTGGCCTTGCTCGCCGCCCAAATGCGCCGCTACCACGGGATGACGCTGTTCTGCTTCGACAAGGGCATGTCGATGTATCCACTGGTGAGGGCCTGCGGCGGCCTGCATTTCGAAGTTGCCGGTGATGATGACGACCTGGCGTTCTGTCCGCTGCAATTCCTGGACTCCAAGGCCGACCGCGGCTGGGCCATGGACTGGATTGACACCATCCTCGCACTCAATGGCGTGGAAACGACCCCGGCGCAGCGCAATGAAATCGCGCTGGCCATCGTCAGCATGCACCAGAGTGGCGCGACGACGTTGTCGGAATTCGTGTTGACGATTCAGGACGAAGCTATCCGCGAAGCACTGAAGCCTTACACCGCCGATGGCGCCATGGGTCATTTGCTTGATGCGCATCGCGACGGCCTGAAGATGACCAATTTCACGGTCTTCGAGATCGAGGATCTGCTCAATCTCGGTGACAAATACGTGTTGCCGGTGCTTCTTTACCTGTTTCGCCGCATCGAACTTTCGTTGAAGGGCCAGCCTGCCGCCATCATCCTCGACGAGGCATGGCTGATGCTCGGTCATCCCGTGTTCCGACAGAAGATCCGCGAATGGCTCAAGGTGTTGCGAAAGGCAAATTGCCTGGTGCTGATGGCCACGCAAAGCCTGTCGGATGCAGCCAATTCGGGCATCCTCGATGTGATCGTCGAATCGACGGCTACCAAGATCTTCCTTCCGAACTCCTTCGCACGGGAAGAGGATGCTTCGGCGCTTTATCGACGCATGGGACTCAACGCCCGGCAGATCGAGATCCTCGCGACGGCTGTTCAGAAGCGCCACTACTACTACACCTCCGACAAGGGACGCCGCCTGTACGACCTGGCCCTGGGGCCGCTCGCGCTTGCGTTTGTCGGGTCTTCGGACAAGGAGTCCATCGCCGCCATCAAGAATCTCGAAGCCCGCTACGGCGACGGTTGGGTGCACGCCTGGCTTGAAAGCAAGGGTCTGCGCCTGGCGGACTACGGAGTGACAGCATGATCCTATCAAAGCGAAACAAGGTCGCACGGCGCGCCGTCCAAGAGGGCAAAGCGGGTGAAGCGGTCAATCCTTACCTCGACGCCCGCCGAACGTGGAACGCCCACGTAGGGAGTCTCGCGGCATCCCGCGCGCTGTGGCAATTTACGGCCATCGCGGCGTTGCTCGCCGTGCTCGTCGCCGTTGGCGGCATCATTCATATCGGAAGCCAGTCCAAGTTTGTCCCCTATGTGGTCGAGGTGGACAAGCTGGGGAACACGGTGGCGGCGCGGCCTGCGTCGCTGTCAACGGTGGCGGATCCTCGTGTAGTGCGAGCGCAACTGGCCGAGTTCATCAACAGCGCGCGCCTCGTTACCCCGGACGTGGCGCTGCAGCGCAAGGCGATCTTCAGGGCCTACTCGATGATTCCTTCCGGAAGCGCTGCGCAGGGAAAGATGAACACGTTCTACAACGGCGACCCGAATCTCAGTCCGTTCAAGCGAGCGGCCAAGGAGGTCGTTTCGATTGAGATTGCCTCGATGATTCCGCAGACCAACAAGACCTGGCAAATCGAGTGGATTGAATCAGTGCGTTCGCGCAAGACGGGGCAGCTGGTCGTGAAACCATTCCGCATGCGCGCGCTGCTGACGGTCACCCAGCGAAGCACCGAAGGCAGTCGCAACGAAGAGCAGTTGCGGGCCAACCCGCTGGGCATCTACGTCGTCGACTATTCCTGGTCAAAGCAGATCTAACGAGCATCCCGCATGAAAAAGTTTCTTATTGGCGCGGCCATGGCCGCGGCGCCGCTGGCCCTCTGCGCCCAGACGAGCGAATCGGCGATGGCCGAGCAATACTTCAGCCAGACCAACCCGTCCCTGACGAACCAGGAAAAGGCTGGCCTCAACATTTCCGAGAAATGGATGTCCCGTTCGGGTGAAGCGAACAAGCCTGTGCCGGGCGAGGATGGCACCGTTCGCTTTGTCTATGGCGCGAGCCAGCCAAGCATCGTCTGCGCAGTGATGCAGGTGTGCGACGTGGAGTTGCAGCCGGGCGAAGTGGTCAACTCAGTGAATGTCGGCGATGCGGTGCGCTGGTTGGTCGAGCCTGCCATCAGTGGAGCCGGTCCGGCGGCCGTGCAGCACCTGATCATCAAGCCACTGGATGTTGGACTCGACTCGTCGCTGGTGGTGGCAACCAATATCCGGATCTATCACATTCGATTGCGTTCGCATCGTTCGCAGTACATGCCGCGCGTCGCGTTCATCTATCCGGAAGTGGCTGCGGCCAAATGGGCGGCCCTGCAGCGGGCGCAGCAGGTGGAACGCCAGCGCCAGACGATACCCGCAACCAGGGAGTATCTCGGCGACCTGAACTTCAACTACAAGGTGTCCGGACGGGCACCCTGGAAGCCCGTGCGCGTTTACCACGATGGCAGGAAGACCATCATCGAAATGCCAAAGACCCTGTCGCAGGGCGAGGCTCCGACGTTGATGGCCATTCGCGACAGTCAGTCGGTGCTCAAGAAGGATGAGCAGGTTCTGCTGAACTATCGCCTGCAGGGAAATCGGTACATCGTCGATTCGATCATCGACAAAGCGATGCTGGTCGCCGGTACCGGTCGCGGGCAGATGAAGATCACGATCGAGAGGACGCAATGACTGTGGTGCGCAACGTCATGCCGTTGTCGGCGGTACTGGCATGCGTCGCGTCGGCCGGTTGCACGCCTCTCCCTGCTGCGAGGCCAGCCGCGTCCTTCTTCGGTGCGGATGCCGGGGATGCCGCGCATCCGCCCGCAAGGGCAATCGCGCCCGCGATGACAGCGTTCGAGACATTAATCGTCGAGGACGCCGTCGAACAGCTGGTGGCGCTGGTGCCTCCCGCGCACACGGAACTGGCGATCCAGTCGCTCGCCGGCGCATCGGTCTCCCAGGCCTTCGTTTCGGCACTACGTGCGGAAGGCTATGGCGTCCTGGAACCCATGCGCGATCGGACCCGGCGGCGCGCGTCGGCGCCAGTGGGCGGGCTGCCTTTGAGCTTTCGCATGGAGGAGCTCGTCGGTACGTCCATGACCCTGGTCGAGATGGACGTGGCGGGAACGCGATTGTCGCGGCTCTTCATTCGCGCCGGCGACCAGATCTATGGAGCAGGTGTGTGGGCCATCCGGGAGCGGGGCAAATGAACGAGAAAAGCAAGAGCAATGCGGGTGTCGACGGCAAGTCCGGTGGTGTGCGCCGGGTGAACAACATGCCTTTGCTCCTCGTCGGTGGCGTGCTGCTGGTCTTTGTCGGCTTGATCATCATGGTTGGCCTCGATCGCATGAACCGCGCATCGGAGCCGGGCACGCTGGAGGCCGGCACGGATGCGAGCGCCTCGGCGATGGAAATGATGGGCGACAGCATGAATGGCATTGTTCCCGAATCGGAAGCCACGGCTATGTCGCTCGCGGTCGTGCACGATCCGGATGCACCTCCGGTGCCGCCGGGCGACGGGCCGGTGGAGACAGACAAGTTGCGCGATGCGCGAATGGCGATGCTCAAGCGCGCCATTGAGGCGAAGAGCTCACTGGGGTCGGGCGCTTCGTCGCCACGCGCCGGTTCGTCTCAGTCGGCGTCATCAACTTCGTTGCCGCTGCCGCCCCAGCATCCGGACGTGGGCATCACCGACCGGCGGGAACCATCGTCCCGAGCTCCGTCACGACCCCCGGGCTATCCCATGGCTCCGGGCGGGGAGTCGCCGGCGATCGACAACAGCTACGGCAACTACGATCTGAAGCCCGGCGGAGATCGCTGGCTGCTAGGACAGAAAAGCGAAGCACCACGCACTGCTTTTGAACTGCGCGCGGGCTTCGTCATTCCCGCGATTCTGATGTCGGGTGTCAACTCCGAGCTGCCTGGACAGATCATCGGCCAGGTCAGCGAAGACGTGTACGACACGCCGACCGGCAATCACAAGCTCATTCCACAAGGTACGCGGCTGGTGGGTACCTACAATGCCAGCGTGGCATACGGGCAGTCACGCGTTCTCGTTGCGTGGCAACGGCTCGTGTTTCCCGATGGCCGGGCGCTCGACATCGGTGCCATGCCTGGAGCAAGCAGCGATGGCTATTCGGGTTTCAAGGACAAGGTCAACAACCACTATCTGCGCATCTTCGGTTCGGCAGTGATGCTGTCAGGCGTCATTGCAGGCATCAGCAAGGCGAACCAGACGAGCGAGGATGATCGATTTGGCGTATCGATGGATGCGCAAATGCGCCAGTCGTTGTCCCGCGAGCTCGGCAACGTGGCGACGGAGATGCTTCGGAAGAACATGAATATGGCTCCGACGCTGGAAATTCGCCCGGGCTATCGATTCAACGTCATGGTGGTGAAGGACCTCACCTTCCAGAAGCCCTATCGGCCATTCGATTACTAACTATCTCCTGCACGAGTGTCACGGTAATTGACTTCGGTCATGGCTTGCTCCCGGTCTGCCGGCCGCAAGCGACCGCCCTCAGGGGCGCTATCAGTGAAAGCAACGAAGAGAGATCAGATGAAGACACATGTTTCGAAAAGGCGCGTGCTGGGCATCGTCGCCAGTGGTGCGATGGCGATGTCCACGGGCGCCGTTGCCGGTATCCCTGTGGTGGACGCGGCTAACCTCGCCGTCAACACGATCCAGTCGGTCGAGCTGGCGGTGATCAGCTGGCAGCTGGCGGAAGGCGATATGAACCACATGACGCAACACATCGACAATTCGACCACCCATATCGACCGCTCGACCGACGTCAGCATGCAGTACGACATCAGGAACTATGAGATCACCAAGAACTACGACTGGAAGATCATCATAGGCGGAGGTGGTGGTGGCGTAACGCCCATTCCCGATAGCAAGGGCAACAACTACGACTCGGGTTATTACAACGGCAAGATTTCCGATCGTGAGCTGATGTCGGCGGCTGACCTGGAAGGGTCACAGGCGCGCAAGAGCGCCAATGACCTGCTGGTCGATGCGATGAAGTCGCAGCAGGGCCAGTTGTCGCACGATGCTGACCTGGTGACCCAGTTGGTCGACAACTCCACCATCGCCCAGGGCCAGGGCCACCAGCTGCAGTACGCCAACGCCATTGCGGGTGAGCAGGCGCATCAGTTGATCCAGATGCGTTCGCTCATGTTGGCGCAGGCCAATGCGCAGAATGCCGCGGCACAGGCTCAGGCGGACCGTGAGGCGCGCGAGATCGCGGTGGGGCAGAGTCTGCGTCGTACCAGCATTACGCGTTCGGGTGCCGCTGGCGCGGATTGATTTTTCGCGTTCGACCCGTGATGCATCGAGCCTGCCACTGCACGGGCAGGCTTGAACCATCCTCTTTGATTCCATCGGCCGTTCATGCGGCGGAATGCTGGTCCTGATCCCATGTCGATTCGTTCATCCCGTTGGCTTCCGTTCGCATTGCTGTGCCTGCTATGTGCTGTTTCGCTTGATGCCATGGCAGCCCCGGACAAGAACTTCATCGTCAGGTCATTCGTCGATTCTTTTTCACCGTTTCCGTTGCCTGCTGCCGTCATGCAAGCGGCCAAAACCCTGTTTTGGTCCTTGGCGGTCATGAGCCTCGTATGGTCAATGGCGCATGTGTTGATGGGTCGCGGCGATTTCTCGGATCTCTTTTTCGAGTTGATTCGGTTCGTGATAGCTACCGGCTTCTTTTATTGGCTACTGGCCTCGGCCAGCGACCCCACGGGGCAGGGGCTTATCCAGCGCATTCTGGAGTCGTTGGGCATCATCGGCGGCAAGATCGCCAGCGCCGATCCCGTGTTGCGTGAGCCTGCGGACCATTTCGGCAATCTCGGTATCCATTTTTTCGCCAACGTCATGTCTCATACGGAGTCGATGCGTACAGGCGACGCGATCGCGACCTGGGGCATGGCCCTGGGCGTGCTGTTGTGCATCACTCTCGTCGCCGCACAAGCCGCGCTTCTGATGCTGATGGCCTGGGCACTGGGTTATGTGGGGATATTCCTGCTGGGTTTCGGGGCCTCGCGCTGGACGTCGCAGATAGCCGTCAACTATTACAAACATGTCATCGCGGTAGGTGCCGCGATCCTGGTCCTGATCGTGCTGATGTCGATCGGCTATCGCTTCCTTGCCGCCCTGGAGCCATAGGTCTACGAAGGCGGCAACATGCGCTACGACGGCATGGCCATCATGCTGGTGGCGTCCCTGATCATGGCGGTCGTCGCGTGGAAGGTGCCCAAGCTGCTCTATGCGGTTATCACCGGGTCGCAGCTCGGCTGGGTCAACGGCACGGCCGCCATGGCGTCGGGTGCCATGGTGTCGGCAGGCCACTCGGCGATGGCGTCCCTGGGATGGCGCGATCCCGCGCCGGCGGGTGAAACGAGGCCCTCCATGACCGTCATGGATGCTTTCCGTCACGTATCGGCGGAAGTCGATCGCATGGACAGTGTGCAAATGCCGGTCAACCCCGGGTCC